>CBFIDH010000069.1:0-1113 GCA_965661405.1 Puniceispirillales bacterium (SeqCode) | reverse complement strand
TCAATCTTGCGGTTATCAGGGATTTCGGTAAATCCGATCACAATCATATCGTCGATATGCTGGCGGATCAGACTGGATAGAGACCGGCGGATCACTGGCGAGACGACAAGGATCGCCTGCTTGCCTTTTGATGACATATCGTCATTAATCTGGTTCAGATGAGTCAGCAGTTTTTGTGACAAATCATTGTCAAGAATTAACCCTTCCTCACCACTTTGCTTCTGCATAGTAATCAGCATATTTTCCAGATCAGAGGCCAGCGTGACCACTGGCAATGGGTTATTGAGGGGCGCGACCTGCTGAATTAGCATTCCTGCTAAAACCGGCCGCAAGGCTTCTGCCATATCTGAAATGCTCATGTTCCGAGCCGCCAGATGCGCTATATTTTCAAGAATACGGCGCATATCACTAATCGGCACGCGCTCCTCAAGAAGCGCTCTTAACACGCCTGTCAAATTATGCAGTGGGATCAGCTTAGGGACCACAGACTGAACCAGACTTGGCGCTGTTTTCGCCAAATTATCAAGAAGTTCTTGAATATCGTCCTGCCCAATCAACTGACCTGCATATTTATAGATCAGATGGCTCAGATGCGTAGCAAGTACAGATTCAGGCGCCACAATAACATAGCCCTTGCTTTCTGCTTCACGCGTTTGGTTGGCGTTAACCCAGATTGCATCCATACCAAAGGTCGGGTCTTTAACACTGATGCCGTCCAATTTCAGATTGGTATCTTCACCAGGAATAGCCAGCTTGCGATCAGGATAGACTTGATCTTCGCCGACAATCGTATGGCCTAACTTAATCTGATAGGTATTCGCCTCTAGGGTCAGGTCATCTCTGATGCGAACCGATGGAATAATAAAGCCTAGTGCCTTTGAAACCCGGCGCCGGATGCCTGTCACTCTTGCGCTCAACAGGCCACCATCTCTGTCATTAACCATCTCTACTAGGCCATAGCCTAGCATGATGGAAATGGCCGCGTTATCCGCAATATCAGAAAGATTGATCTCCTCGCTGCTTGACTCATCACCGCCTTCTTCAAGCTGTTCCTCAATATGATCAGGCGATTTATTCAATTCGCGGTAATAGGACATCACCGCCAGCATCCCA
>CBFIDH010000068.1:0-1641 GCA_965661405.1 Puniceispirillales bacterium (SeqCode) | reverse complement strand
GGCCCTTGCCACTAATCAAAACGCCTAGATTAATCAGGCAACCTAAATGCGAGGGCTGATTGATCAGACCATTTTGATAACTGTCCTCAGCCTTCTCTAAATCACCTTGAGAAGAATGCGCTAATCCCAAATGAAACCAAGTATTAGTATCTTTAGGATCGAGGGTAAGCGATTTATAATAGGCATTAAGGGACTTGGTTAAATCACCTTTTTGCTTATACACATTGCCGAGATTAACCCATGCCCGCGCATAATTGGGATTGAGGGTGATGGCGCGCTGAAACCAATCCTCTGCCTCATCAATCCTGTTTTGATAAAAAAGCGCCCCACCAAGAATGTTGCATAATTTATCAGATTGCTCCAGATCAGGATGCGTTTTTGTGGCGTGTTCCGCGTCTTGAAACTTGCCTTCACTAATAAGGGATATCAACCCATCAATAGGGTGGGGTTCTGTCATGATCCTACTCTAACCTAACTTCTCTCTCACTAGTGACATAAATCGGTGAAGAAATAAAGAGAACGATAGGGATTAAGCCTTTGGGCTGGACGGATTGCTTTTGATGGCCAGCATAGCAACCGCACCCATCACGATGATGCCGCCAATCACCTCAAGCCTTGACATAGCCTCACCCAGAAAAATCCATGGCCATAATGGGCCAAGAACAGATTCGATCAGCACCAGCAAGCTAACCTCGGCGGCAGGAACATGGGGTGTCCCCCAAGTAACAAGCGCAATTCCAATGCCAATGGTAAAAGCGCCCATAAACAAAACCAACCCCAGATCACTAGCGGAAATCGTTAACCCGCCACCGACTATCACCGCGGCCACGCCAGCCAGAATAAGCGAAAATACGCCGCCAAAAAAAGTACCACCCAAAACATCAGCCTTGCGGCTTCTCCGCGCGATCACAAGCATAATGGCAAAGAATAACGCCGATATGAGGGCCACGATATTGCCGTTAGTTCGGCCCAGATCAAGCCCATCACTAATCATCATCCCAACGCCGATCAGCGCCGCGATCATAGCCAGCCAAGTAAAAGGATGAGGGCGTTCATTGATCCATACCCACCCAATGATTGCCGCCATAAAAGGGGTAGTGGTAAGCAAAAACAAAGTTGACGCCACTGAGGTGAGCAACATGGCATAGACATAAGTCATAAAGGCAATCGCCAAAGCAAGCCCCATCACCATATCGGTGCTATCAAGCTGACGCAGAAAAGCAAGTGGTGAGATGCGCCGCCGCAAACACGCAACCATCGCCACCATAGCGCTAAGGCTGATCGAGCGATAAAATAGAATGACCATACCATCTTGAGTATCAAGCAGGCGCATCATGAGTCCGACCAGACTCATAAAACTGCCGCCTAATAGAATTAAGATAATGGCGTGTTGGCGTGACATGATGATGCTCTTTTTTAGGTGACGATAGGACAATCTATTCCACCTCATATTGCAAGAATTTTTTACTTTGTCTTTTGCAATTTTCATCCGATACTTTTGATAGATTAAAGAGGACAAAGAAGATATGGATTTTTGTATTCAGCTTTCGTCGGATTATCCCGATAAACATTACGGCGGAGATCGCGTTTATCAGGATATGCTTGATCAGGCAAAACTGGCTGATAGGCTTGGTTTTGACT
>CBFIDH010000067.1:0-1787 GCA_965661405.1 Puniceispirillales bacterium (SeqCode) | reverse complement strand
CTGCCGAAACAGCAAGGAGCGAATTTTTGCAACCATCATCAGAATATAAAGCGGGGTGGTGAAAACAATCGTCTTCAGCAACCATATCGGCACCACATCAATCAGATAAAAGCCCAGCAAGGTGCCAAGCATTCCAATACCATATAGCGGTAAGGCAAAGCCAAGAAAATAGATATACATGGCGCGATCAGCCACCCGGTCACGCACTACCGCTAATTGAATCCAAGTGGTAATCGCTAGAAAATGAACCGATATCAGCTGTTTTAGCAATCCAGCGCCATAGCGGCGAAAGCCTATCAAATCCACCGCGGAAACCACCATCAGCATCATTCGCATATTGGCTAAAGCCACCGCCATGACAATGACCGCCACCGATGCCCCGGCGAGATAAAGGCTGGCCATAGCCACCTGCCCCGGCATCCCCCAGACAAGGGCGCTGGTTGCCAATGCCGCCGCCAAATCAAACCCAGCTTCTCTGGCGATAGCGGCAAATCCGACCATGCTGAAAAAGAGGCCAAGCCCCGGAATACCAATCACATCACGAAACGCCATCAAAAGAACACGGCGCGGATCAGATATCAGAGCAGGGTTTTCAGATAGTTGTTCCTGTGGTGGCGGTGATTTTGACATAATTTTTCTTACTCCCCCCATGGCAAAGGGTCAAGATTGCGAGAAATTTTCCAATCACCCCGCCAGACTTATCGCACCAGACTTGCCCGAAAGCAAAAGCAGCATTAATGTTGTTTGAGGATATCATATCCTGCAAAATAAAGACGATAGTGAGGATATTATGGCGTCACAGTATCAGGCCATTTATGATAGTTGGAAGCTTGATCCCGAAAGTTTCTGGTTAAAACTGGCTGAGAAAATTGACTGGTATAAAGCCCCGGATGCCAGCTTTGATGCCAAGTTGGGGATTTCTGGTCGCTGGTTTCCGGGGGGCGAAACCAACACTTGCCATAACGCCGTTGATCGTCATGTTGCCGCCGGACATGGCGAGCGGGTCGCGCTGATCTATGACAGCCCCGTGACCAACACAAAACGCAAGATTTCCTATGCCGAATTACAGGATGAGGTGGAAACCCTAGCCGCCGCGCTTGCCCATCGCGGCATTACCAAAGGTGATCGGGTGATCATCTATATGCCCATGGTGCCAGAGGCCGTGATCGCCATGTTAGCGACCGCGCGTTTGGGGGCCGTACATTCGGTGGTGTTTGGCGGCTTTGCGCCAGCGGAATTGGCTATCCGTCTCAATGATGCCACACCCAAGGCGATCATTTCGGCGTCATGCGGAATTGAGCCATCTGGCGTGATTGCCTATAAACCCCTGCTGGATAAGGCGATTGAGCTTGCTGAACATAAGCCATTACTCTGCCTGATCCTTCAGCGTGACGCCCTGAAATGTGAGCTGACCGCCGGGCGTGATGATGATTACGCCGCCGCAATGGCAGAAGCCCGAGATCACGGTTGGCGACAGCCTCCGGTAGCCGTTGCCGCGACAGACCCGCTTTATATTCTTTATACCTCTGGTACCACGGGTCAGCCCAAGGGTGTAGTGCGTGACAATGGCGGTCATATGGTGGCGTTGATGTGGACCATGGATCATTTTTATGGTGTCAAACCTGATGAGGTGTTTTGGGCGGCCTCGGATGTTGGCTGGGTGGTGGGGCATAGTTATATTTGCTATGCGCCGTTGCTGTTCGGCTGTACCAGTGTGATTTACGAAGGCAAGCCTATTGGCACGCCTGACGCTGGCGCGTTCTGGCGCATGATCAGCGAATACCGCA
>CBFIDH010000066.1:0-1924 GCA_965661405.1 Puniceispirillales bacterium (SeqCode) | reverse complement strand
TTCTTCTGGTTCGGCGGTTGCGACATCAGCGGCAATGGCTGTCTGTGGAATAGGCTCGGATACAGGCGGATCAGTCCGCCTTCCTGCTGGGTTCTGTGGATTGACCGGGCTCAAGGTGACCGAAGGGCAATTGCCGTGCGATGGCATTATGCCTCTATCACAAACCCTTGATACCCCAGGACCTATCACGCAAACGGTCACTGATGCGATCATACTCTATGAAGTGATGCAGGGTCGTTCTGGTGCAGATATCGACCATGATATGAAGACAAGCCAAGGGCTTTTTGGCCAAGCGGCGCAAGGCATCGCAGGGCTTAACGTTGGCGTGATCAATGACACTGAGAGAGCGTATTGCACCCCTGAAGTTCTGTCAGATTATGATCGTGTTTTGGATATCTTAAAGTCTCTTGGGGCAAGGATTGAAGTCTTTTCCGCCCCGTTTAACTATGCGCAATGTGCCGATTGGAATGGTGAAATTACAGCGATCGAAGCCTATAATAATCATGGGGCATTATATGACGATCATGAGGCCTTACTTGACGAAGATGTCCGTAAGCGCGTGCTATCTGGCAAAACAAGACTAGCGCATGATTATCTCAATCTACTCAAGCAGAGGCGAGAGCATATGGCTGTGTTCATGTCATCTTTGGCAAGGTTTGACGCTATCGTTACCCCATCAATGACGACCACTGCCCCAAAAATCAATGATGCGGATCAAGCGGTGGCACCTGGGCATTTTACCCGGCCATTTAATTATTTTGGGGTTTGTGGGTTAAGCCTACCGACGGGGCTATCCAAAGATGGCTTGCCATTTTCATTGCAGATTATTGCTAAACCGCATGATGAAGCCATGTGCATTCGCATTGGCATGAGCGTTGAGTCGGCGTTAGGATCAATCGGCAGACCCACGCTTTAAGGATATCGCGCTTTTGCCTAGCAGGCGTGATCTGCATTACTAATTTGTAAAGCGCTTAACCACATTCAAAAGAAGCTGCGAGACATTATTATCAAAATTATTCCAAGGTAGACTGCCGCAAAAGGTAATCGACCCCACGGAAAACACTTTGCCGCCAGAAGGGGTTTCGAAATAAATCATATCAGCACGCTTAGCGGCGTCTTCGCTGCCACCTGACAAATTAGTCAGATGCGTAAGATGTTCTTCTGGGACAAGCATAAACGCATTAGCAAAGGATTGTGCCAGCAAGGTGATGTTGTGGCTATTTTCCAGGTTGGGGTCAACGCGATCTAACTCAAACCCTGCCGCCCCATTTCCACTAAAACCAAAATTGCCGATCTCATCACCATTTATTCCTTCAAAAAGCCAGTCAAATTCTGGATCATAACAGGTGCGTTTATAGGGGTGGCCTTCAAATACACCTTGTGCGGTAAATCCAATGCCAACCAGTTGTTGAGGTGGTCGGCCATTACGCCGCCATAATCCCCCATATGATCCATCAAAACTATGATAATATTCACCTGGATTAGATGCCCAGGCTCGAAGCCCGTCTTCTGCTCTTCTGATCTCTAAGAGGTCATCATGTTGCTGGTGACGAACAATTTTCCAGTAAAAGCCATTTCCGCCAAGATAGAGCAAATTCCCCCCCTGATCACGATAGGCCATTAACGCATCCAGCATTTTCCGGGTATGGTATTCGGGATGGCTTCCGGTCGTGACGGCGGCATAGCCGGCTATGGCATCAATCCCTTCACGGTCAAGTTCATCATCGGTAATAATATCATAATCAATATTATGCTTATGTAACCATGAGATAAGATGGCTATCAGCCTGAAAATGCCTGAGGCCAGAACATTCCGCTTCACCAAAAGTGATGTAGCCGGGGCGCAAATTAAACAATGGCCTTTTATGCGAGGCATGGCAAATGCCGCTTCCATCAGAATGATTATTATAGGTCGATAATCCATA
>CBFIDH010000065.1:0-1963 GCA_965661405.1 Puniceispirillales bacterium (SeqCode) | reverse complement strand
ACTATCGCTGTATCCACCGTTGCGATGATGAATTGTTCTGTCAGCCCCTCTACTGGGGTTGAATGATGTTGTCGGCAGCATTGGAAAGAGCGACTTAAATCTGCACAAAAGACCAGGAACTCGGGCGCGTCTTCGATATAGGCCTGATGGCCTGCTAATTCTCTTAAATCCTTGCGCTTGGTTGCGTCTGTGATGCGAATGATCGTGCAGGCCTGAATAAAACTAGAACTGGCAGAGGCTTGACCTGCGAGAATGATTTTTTCAAAAAGGTGATCATCAATAGCATCCGATTTGAATTTTCTAATCGAACGGTGTTTACTCAATAAATCTAATACATCCATTTATCTAACCTATACTTTTCTGATGCAAAATTAATTGGTCTTAGTCTCGTCAAGATTGTAAATAATTTCAATAGGCTTTGCCGCACCGCTAAGAATATCCAACCGCATCAGTTGTCGCTTATTTTACCCACAAGAAAAATTGTATTCCCAAATTTGTAAAAAAGGCTCAATCTCTCACCAGTGTTTCCTAAAAAGAAATTTGTGTGACCATGACTCATAATACTAAAGGTGTCATCTTTATGATGGTCAGCATGTTTGGCTTTGTCGTTAATGACACATTAATGAAATCACTTTTCATCACTTACCCAATTATTGAGATCATTTTTCTGAGAGCCTTGTTCTGCCTGCCTCTTCTTTTCATCGCTATGAAAATTAAGAGGGTGAAAATCCTTAATCATTCTCGCCTAACTTGGAACCTTATGATGCTGAGAGGGTTTGCTGAGGTGATGGCCACAATAACATTTCTCTATGCTCTAAAGCATCTTCCTTTGCCTAATGTAACGGCAATCATTCAAATACTGCCGCTTACCGTGACGATGGCAGCGGCACTTTTTTTAAATGAACAGGTAGGATACCGAAGATGGACAGCTATCATCATTGGTTTAATAGGTGTGATTATCGTCATCAATCCTGGCGCAGAGGGTTTCTCAAGCTATTCATATTACGCTGTTCTCTCCGTTATCTTTGTGACAATGAGAGAGATGGTCACCCGGAAGCTTCCCCCTGAAGTTCCTTCAGTGTTGGTTACCTTTGTGACGATTATAGGCGTTACCATTATGTCAGCGATAGCCATGCCTTTCGCTTCAGTAAAAGCTCTTGATGCAAGCACCGTCATTCTGGTTTTTTCGGCCAGTATTGCTGTTTTCGTCGGTTACCTCTTTAGTATAATGGCCATGAGGGTATGTGAAATTAGCCTAGTATCGCAATTCAGGTACACAGGCATGATTTGGGCGACCCTTCTGGGCTATGTTATGTTTAGCGATATCCCAACTCCCAACACTATTTTGGGTGTTTTTATCATTGTTGCCTCCGGATTATACGCCTTCCACCGAAAGAGAATTAAAGAAACTAAATTGTGAAAGTGAAAACAGTCGCACCCATGAATTCCCTGCCACCAAAAATATCTTTCAATATTTGTAATTCCGGCTAAAGTTCTTTGGGCAATGGTGGCAATACCATTGGGATAAAACATTAACTTTCCATAATGATTTGACAGGCAAGTGTTCTAATTCAAAGAATGATTAATGCGAAACACATCTATCGAAGACAACATCGCTAATCTTACCAGACAAGGTATTCTTGATGGGCCAACCAGAATAAAACGGTTAAATCAGTTATCTGAGCGCATGGGCATTGATCTATGGATTAAACGCGACGATGAAGCAGGCCCAAGTTTTGGCGGAAATAAATCACGGCAGTTAGAATATTATTTTGGCGCCGCGATTGCCCAAGGCGCAGATACTATCCTCGTGACTGGCGCAGTCCAATCTAACTTTGTCAGATTAACTGCGGCTATTGCTGCCTCATTAAACATAAAGGCAGTGGTACAGCTCGAAGAACGCGTAGAAAACCCTGAGCCGCAATACTATGAAACGGGTAATGTTTTGCTGAATCAGTTGCTG
>CBFIDH010000064.1:0-2161 GCA_965661405.1 Puniceispirillales bacterium (SeqCode) | reverse complement strand
GCCAAAAGAAGCGATGGGATCTGGGCAACCAAACCATCACCGATTGATAAAAGAATATAGTTTTCCGCGGCAATACCAATCGGCAGGCTGTGCTGGCTAATGCCAATAATCAACCCACCAACAATATTAATGATCAAGATGAGGATAGATGCAATGGCATCACCTTTTACGAACTTTGACGCACCATCCATTGATCCGTAGAAATCTGCCTCGCTGGAAATTTCTTCACGCCTCAGCTTGGCTTCTTCGTTTGTTAAAACTCCGGCGTTAAGATCGGCATCAATCGCCATTTGCTTGCCGGGCATAGCATCTAGAGTGAAACGGGCGGATACTTCTGATACCCGCCCGGCACCACGCGTAATCACCAGCAAATTAATAATAATGAGAATGACAAATACAAATATCCCAACCGCGTAATTTCCGGCGATAACAAAAGCACCAAAGGCTTCGATCACCTCGCCTGCGGCGTTGCTACCTGTATGCCCCTCAGTCAACACAATTCGGGTTGAGGCAACATTAAGCCCCAAACGCAATACTGTTGCGATCAACAACAAACTAGGGAAACTAGAAAACTCAAGCGGCCGATAAGTATGCATGGCTACCATCAGGATCAGCAAAGACACCAGAATGTTGCTGATAAAAAACACATCTAATAATACTGGCGGTAAAGGCACAACCATCATGGCAACAAGAATAAGGATGCCAACTGGCAGAATACTGCTGCCAAGAATATTTTTCAGATTGGCGATATTCAATCGCTGCATCACCATATCCATCACATCACCTCGTTTATGCCAGCAAGATAAGCCGAATGATCATCACATCCTGTCAAGAAACCGCCGTCAGAAAACTGACAAAGCGCCCGTCTATTGACCTTGAGAAAACATCTCATCTCATTGTTTTTCAATCGTTTTATCATCGTCGTCATCATTGTGTTCCATTCGGCGAACCGCGCCTTATATAAAGAGACAGGCAAAAGCCGTGCCATGATGCGATGAGGCGTCGATTTCTTGGGATGATCAGGCTGGCACAGATTATGCATAACCTTTGCCGAAACCTGTTCTCACGGATGGAGAAAATTATGATGAAATTAAAAGTGAAGCCGCTTGTGATGTTACCTTTGGTGGCTCTACTTGGTGCCTGTCAGGTGCCAGTGATCCTTCAGTCAGATGGTGCTACCTCGGCTCAGCTCAATTCTAGCCTAACCGACCTTGATATGAGTCAGACGGAATCGCTTCAAGCGGTGAAAGAGGTTTTGGACGCCAAGGCAGACCAAATCCCGACCTTGTCTGCGGTTGGTTATGCCGTGATATCATCACAACCTGGCAGATCAGATGCTCAGAAACGGTTAATGGCAATTCGCGCCGCCCGCATGGCAGCGATGCGTGATCTGGCAGAACAAATTCATGGCCTGCAAGTCGATAGTTCCACCACCGTCATTGATCTGATGGTACAAAATGATACTTTCCGCGGTATTGTCACTGGCACTATTCGCGGGGCCAGAACCGTCCGCATCAATCCGACCGGAAGTGATACTTACGAAATCGTTCTGGAAATTGATCGTGATATGATTGCCTATCTTATGGATAGCGCCAGACGGATTGGCTGATCCCAAAAGGATATCATCTGATGACATCTGCCGCTTTCCTCACATCCGATCCTCATAAGGATATCAAACAGCCTAGCCTTTTCTGGGATTTGCCCAATAAGGTATATGCCGTTTTGGTGATATTTGCGGTGATGGTATTCATGGCGCCACTCGCCAAGGCAGATTTAAGCTATACCGAGGCAACCGGACGCGCCGTCATTCAGCATGAAGCCACCGCAGACGAAGCCCGGATGCTTGCGCTTGAAGACGCGCTCTATTTAGCGGCGCTTCAAGGCGGCGCCCGGATTGACGGGTTTTCCTCTGTCAGCACAGATACCAGCTTGAGCGATCATTTTGTCATCAGACCTGCCAGCACGATTATGGACTACACCATTGTTAATGAAGTCCAAGACGATACCCATTATTCCGTAACCATCCGGGCCGTGATTGGTCAAAAGCCGGAAAGCACTTGTCAACGCGCAATGGCTAACGCAACCATTTATCAAGCTCGTTTCAAGACCAGCCCCAATGTCCCTGCTTGGACGGCGGCTTACAGTCGCGTATTGTCAAAAG
>CBFIDH010000063.1:0-2357 GCA_965661405.1 Puniceispirillales bacterium (SeqCode) | reverse complement strand
TAATCCCAAGAGGATAGTGTCTTATGTCTTTTGCCGGTTGCTTTACATACCATCTTCAGAGGGATCACGAACGCGCTAGCTTGTTCCGTTTATTAGCGGGCACTTTATCTGCGGGTTTGATGATTTTTGTGGTGATGGCATTGATGCCAAAGCCTGTTAAAGCTGATTTAAGCTTTACTGAGGCTACTGGCCGCGCGGTGATACAGCACGTTTCTACCGCTGAAGAAGCGCGAATGCTGGCCCTTGAAGACGCTTTATATTTGGCGGCACTTCAGGGCGGCGCACGGATTGACGGGTTTTCTTCGGTTAGCACAGATACCAGTCTGAGTGACCATTTTGTTATCAGACCTGCCAGCACAATTATGGACTACACCATTGTTAATGAGGTTCAGGACGAAACCCATTATTCAGTGACCATCCGTGCTGTAATTGGGCAAAAGCCAGAAAGCACCTGTCAGCGTGCGATGGCCAACGCAACCATCTATCAACCCCGTTTCAAGACCAGTCCAAAAGTGCCTGCTTGGACCGCGGCATATAGCCGTGTCTTATCAAAAGAGTTGAAAACCAGATTATCAGATGATCCCAGACTTACGTTGGTCAACGCAAGCAACAAACCCTTTTCGCCAGCTAACCTAGCCAAAGGCAATGATGAGTTCGACTATATGACGCTGACCAATGGGAAAACGCGTGTTGCCGATGGTGATTTTGCCATTTATCCAGAGATAATTATGGAACATAAGAAATCTGCCAATGGCGTTTACAGACAGGATCGGCTGATCCTAACAGTGATGCTTCATGCTTTTCATGGCAGAACCTACGAACCAGCCTTTAGCAAATCGGTTACCACAGAGATTCCCCTCAAGATATCGACACCTTTTAAAACGCTAGATCAGCTATCACGCGCCTCTCGCACAGAATTGGCTGCCGCGATGTCACAATCTGTTCCCATGGTTGCCAACCAGACGATATCAGCTATGCTTTGCGAGCCATTATCCGCCCGGTTGACCCTTGTCGGCAACACACTTTCCGTTCCCTTTGGTCGTGATCAGGGGCTTCATGAAAATTCTTTAGCCGTAACCAATGGATCAGAAACGGGCTGGACTGTATTACGCGTTACAAATCTTACCAACCAAAGCGCTCATCTTGTTCCCTTGGACAAAAGCCGCGATACTACCCCTTTAGTTGGAAAATCCGTTGAGTTTATGGAGTTGTCACAATGATCAATGCCAAACCCTTATTTCTGGCCAGTGTTGTGGCTATGTCTTCGCTGACAACCTTGTTGCCGCTATCTGCCCATGCCCAGTCACAGCCTTTTGTTGTCTTGGAATATCAGGGCTATTCCGGCCGAGGCAGTTCATCTGATAATCCTTTTGTTCAGGATGAAAACTACTCAGCCACCCATAAAGTTCAGCCAGGTGAGACTTTAAGTCATGTGCTGGATAAGCATTATTCCGGAAGCGGATTAAATATGCGTTTTATTGAAATGGCTATTGTTCTAAAAAACAAACACGCCTTTGTGCGCGACAATCCACATTATCTCTATGCTGATAAAACCCTTCATCTGCCCTCACTCAGCGAAGTTCGGGATATGATTATGGGAGGCAACACAGATCAACCCGCAAATCAAAATGGCATCAGCAATGACATTTACTTCTTTGGCGGCTAGGGCTAGTTCCGTTCTGTTCTTTTGCTTTTTGTTTTCATCTTCCGGATATACATCCGAGATGATGACAGGGGCAGATATCAACACCCAAATCCGCCAACACCTTAAAGAAAACAATATCAAGGGTGAGGCCATGATTAAGATGGAACAGAAGTTCCTTGCCTGTGATGATGCGCTTGATATTGCCCCCCTCTTTAGCAACTGGAAAACCTTAAAACTCACCTGCCCCGGCAATGACCAATGGCGGCTTATGGTGCGGATGGTGCTTGATGATGATCATATGCCTAGCCCTACCGCCCCAGCGGTGACTTCCACTTCTGTTGCCGCAACTACGCCTGCTGTTGCGACGCCCCCATCAGGCAAGGCTGTGCCTTTGCCGCCCAAATCTAGTAATCTCCGCGCGGTTGCCCTGCGCCAGAGCATGACAAAAGGGGAAATGATCACCAAAGATGATCTGGTCATGATCCCTGTCAGCGCCCAGCAAAATTACGGTCTTTTTATCAATCTTGATGATGTGATTGGGCGGCGTATCCGCACCCCTATCAACGCCGCAGACCCTATTCGTGCGCGCCAGCTGGAGCCTCGTTATCTGGTTGAAAAAAATAAACCTGTGACTATTGCTGTTTCGGTTAATGGGCTATATGTTGGAATGAATGGAACAGCGTTGCAAGATGGTCAAATTGGTGAGTTTGTG
>CBFIDH010000062.1:0-2447 GCA_965661405.1 Puniceispirillales bacterium (SeqCode) | reverse complement strand
AGCCATGATCATTATTCTCACGCCATTTTTGATAGATTTTGATAATCTCAGCGGCGGTTTCTTCTATGGATTTGCGGCTAACATCAATAATAGGCCAGCCTTGATCCTGATAAAGACGTCTGGCTTGTGTTAATTCTTCGTTAATTTTTCGGATATCGGCATAATCTTCGTTGGTGCTATCTTTCATGCTTTCTAGTCTGTTTTGACGGATTTGCGAGAGCCGCCGCGCCTCTTTGATGAGACCAATAATCATAATATTATGCTTTGTCATCAACTCAAGGGGAGGAGTAATGCCCGGAACAAGAGGGTAATTTGCCACTTTGAAACCGCGATTTGCCAGATAGATTGATGTCGGGGTTTTTGAGCTACGCGACACACCGACCAATAACATATCCGCATCTTTTAAAGCGTTCATGCCCTGACCGTCATCATGATGAACAGCAAACTCTAAGGCTTCCATACGGTGAAAATAGGCTTCATCCATCCGGTGTTGTGTCCCGACGCCACCACTGGCAGGTTTGCCTAGTTTCTGTGATAGAATATGCAGAGCATGATCAAGGATGCCTAAATGCGGCACATTCTGCCGTAAGCAGATTTGTTCCAGCTCACCACGAATCTCAGGATTGGAAATACTAGAGAGAACAACGCCGCCAACTTCGGTGATCATTTCATCAATGTTGCTAAGATGTTCCATGGTCCGGACAAGTGTCCAGACGTGTTCCGTCGTTTGGGTATTGGGAAACTGGCCAAGCGCCGCGCGAGCTAATTGATGTGTTGTCTCACCTGTTGAATCAGATACAAGATGGATATGGATTTGCTGTTTTGCGTTCATGTTTAACTTAGGCTCTGATTAATCAATCTTATTGATGTATTAAAACAGACGGATTTTTTAACGCAATGCTTAATGCGAATAGCCTGTGGAAAAACTAGGGATAACATGACTAAATACATTGTCAGATCTTTTCATCCTCATCATCTGTTTTATTATCCACAAGTTTTTTCATGTTGTGGAAAATTTTTATGATGCCTGATAAAGATTGGGGATAAGTGAATAAATGACAAGATTTCAATATACTATCTGCCCTTGTCTTTCCGTATAACTTCGGGGATAACCATCATAGTTACTGGAAATACCGTTTTCCCAGTGGGCAACAACAAACAACAACCTTATATAAATATATAAATATAAATAATGGTAGAACTTATGCGCATCCTAAATACCATCCATGGCGATACTTCTGAACGGCCTATATGGTTTATGCGACAAGCTGGTCGGTATTTGCCAGAGTATCGAGCTTTGCGCGAAACAACGACAGATTTTATCAGCTATTGTCTTGATAGCGATAAGGCCACAGAAGCCACCTTACAGCCCATCACACGCTATGGCTTTGATGCTGCTATTATTTTTTCTGATATTTTGATGATCCCATGGGCAATGGACAGAAATGTTCGTTTTAAAACAGGTGTTGGCCCATTACTTGACCCTTTACCGCATCCGGGGGATTTAAACCTATCAGACCCCAATGTGATCATGTCACGCTTAACCCCAGTTGCTGATGCCATTCGCAAGACCAGAGCTGGCCTAGATAAAGATAAAGCCCTTATTGGATTTTGTGGCGCGCCGTGGACGGTATCGACTTATATGATGGAAGGCGGCAGTAGCCGTGATTTTGCCATTGCCCGAAAATGGCTTTGGCAAGACCCATCTTCGTATGATGCCCTGATCACAGCCCTTGTTGATCACTCTATTGATCTTTTGGTCATGAAGGCTGAAGCAGGCGCCGATATCCTGATGATTTTTGATAGTTGGGCAGGTGTTGTCCCATCATATTTGCGGCAGCGTTTTATTGTTGAACCTGTGGCCCGAATCATTGCCGGGGTAAGGTCAAGGGGCATATCCAAACCTATCATCGCATTTCCTAAAGGGTTATCTGATGCTTTTGACGATTATGTTCATGTGACCAAATGCAATGTATTGGCCGTGGATCATACGGTATCTGCCGAATGGCTAGACGCGCATCTTCCCCGTGATGTGGTTGTTCAAGGTAATCTCGACCCATTAGCGGTAGAAGCAGGCGGTGAGGCTATGTTAGCATCTGCAAGCGCGATTTGTGACGCGTTTTCAAAACGCCCCCATATCTTTAATCTGGGTCATGGTATTGGTCAATTTACCCCCCTTGAACACGTTGATGAATTAATGCGGCATCTGCGCCAGAAAACATGAGGACATGACATGATGTATCTTTGGATTAAGAGCTTTCATATTTTAGCGATTATTTCGTGGATGGCTGGTTTGCTCTATTTGCCGAGGCTTTATGTTTATCACGCTATGGTGGAGAAGGGATCAGCAAGGGATATGACCTTTCAACTGATGGAAAGGCGTTTGTTAAAAGCCATCATGAATCCTGCGATGATTGCCAGTTTTATTTTTGGTTTCTGGATGGTTT
>CBFIDH010000061.1:0-2867 GCA_965661405.1 Puniceispirillales bacterium (SeqCode) | reverse complement strand
AACACCTCATCGCTGGTCTGCGGCGTTTAATAATCTTGGCTTTAGGGATAGGGAAGCCTCACTCAGGATTTGCCCTGTTACCGCCAAAGAGCCTACCGATATCGCAAGGCAGTATAATATTGAATATCGCGCCGCTGATGCGGCGGCCTGCCCTCATCTTGCCCTTGCCGCGGTGATCCATGCTGGCTGTCAGGGTATTGAAGAAGGACTGTCAGCCCCAACGCCCACCGAAGAAGACTTGTCGCTTTTATCCGCCAGTGAATTATCAGACCGAGGCTTTGTTCGCTTGCCCGAAAGCTTGGATGAGGCCCTAAATCGGTTTATCGAAAACGATACCGTGCGAGGCTGGTTCCCAGACACATTTGCCAGCGTTTATAAAGCACATAAGGACAGTGAAATTGCCCATCTGGCTGATTTGGATACAGCAGCACGATGCCAACTATATGAGGCCGTGTACTAAGCGCGTTGAGAAGCACAAAGGCGCTAGGATCAAACAGCTAGGCTATCACGCAACACCCAGCGGAACTGATCTTTTCAATGTTCCAACACTAACAATAGATGGCACATCAATACCATTGGGATCGCCAATAAGTTATGCTGATATCAACCCGGTTTCACCTGCTTCGCTCCGGAAAATATAACCATTGGAGAAACGACTTATGAATAGACCTTTGACTTTGTCATTCTATTTTTTTGCAACATTTCTGCAGGCGGGAACTTATGGTTTGACCTTTCTTCTTCCATTATTGTTCCAAGAATTTAGAGCCGATGAAAAAGATGTCGGCAATGTTCTTATGGCAACCACGATAGCCACGCTGGTCACGGTATATTTTCTTAGTCATGTTACCGCTTTGCTTGGACGAATAAACACGATAGGGCTGTCTTCGGTGTTTATCTCTGCTTCGTTATTTCTATTTGGCTATATATCAACCATCGGGCCAGGGCTTTACATTGCAGGTATTCTTTTGGGGATTGGGTGGGCGATGTTTTACGTTCTAACACCAGTTGTATTAACCGAGATTACCGAAAAATCAGATAGGGTACGTATTTTTACCTTATTATCTGTTTTTATCATGGCAGGGTTCGGGTTATCGCCTGTATTTGGTAACTATCTTGTTAAGGCGGGCTATTCAATCAACATTACCTTTATACTTTTTTCGGTATTATGCATTATAAGCGGCGTTATTTTTATTGGGCTTCGCAGAGCCTTCGCTATGTTATCGCTTGATCATAGCGCTAATGTTGATAGTGGATTAGACTGGATTTCTATTAAGGCTATCTTATGCTCGCGAGCCGCGCGTCCGATAATTATGGTCGGGCTAGGTGCTTCGGTTTTTGCGGCAGTAACCAACTTCCAGACCATTTATGCACAACAGAACGGGTTAGATTATGCAAATTACTTTTTTGCTTATACTGCCACGGTGATTATTTGCCGAATATTGTTTGCCGAGTTCATTGGTGGGCAAGCCCCCTATGGCATTATCGCCTTGTTGCTAGCAATTATGGTCACAAGCGTTTTGATCTTTATCCTCTTCACCGATAGCGCGTTTCTTTATATTTTAGGGGCTATATTGTTCGGAATTGGTTATGGGGTCTCATATCCTATTGTCAAAGCCATGGCCGCAAATGATTCCGAACCAGAGCTAATGAGCAAAACGATGCAAATATTCGGCTTTTCCTATTTCATAGGCGTTTTTGGATTTCCTTTCATTGCCGGCTGGATTATCACCTCAAAAGGCATCCCCTTTTTGTTGGTAGTAGCGGTCGGCGTGTCAGCCTTAGAATGCATACTCGCCGCGCAGCGATATTTCCGTGATCGCAGACAGGATAAGGCAATATCGACTATATAAATGATGTGCTGATAGAAATTAGTTAGACTATCTTGCTGAGCCTATCTGATGAAACTAACGGCCTCTTGCCCAATGCGGAAGTACTGACAATAAAATGAAATATCTATCAGGGAGCAATTGACCCATCTCTGCCTTCACGGCAAAATTAATGCCCTTCGGTATTATCAGCCAACCATTCAAGATGACGATAAATCTCGGTATGGTCTGGGCTCTCCCCCAAGTGGTGCAACGCTTCCTCCAAATATTTAACCAAATCACCAGTCAGGGGCAAAGCATAGCCATTCTGGGTGATAATATCGCTGGCGATAGACACATCTTTTGCCATCAGATGAAGCGCGAAACCCGAATTATAAGCTTCGGTTAAGACAAACTTATCAATTTTCACCTCTGTTGTGTTATTGCGACCAGTTGAGGAATTGATCACTTTTAGAAACGCATTTGGGGCAATGCCAAATTGTTTCGCCGTCGCAAGCGCTTGAAAGCTGCTGACCAGACCGGCGGCCGAAACATAATTATTTAACGCTTTCATTGCATAGCCTGCCCCGGCCGGGCCGATATGAACCGGATTACCCATCGCCTTAAGGAAGGGGGAAGCGCGTTGAAAATCCGCCTCATCACCGCCTATCATGATCATCAGCTCGCCTGTTTGGGCTTTGGCTACGCCGCCAGATACAGGCGCATCCAGCACGCGATTTCCTCTGTCCCCTAACAATGAGGCTAGCCCTTTGCTGGTGTCAGGATGGCAAGAAGACATATCTACCAAAAGCGCATTTGTCCCGGCACTCAACAGCGTTTTGATAATATTCATGACAGCATTGCCATCTGGCACCATGGTGAAGATGATATCGCAATCGGCTAATGCTATGGGTGATGATACAGGTTGAACCGGACTATCTGCTGGCAATTGCCAGTTTAAATCAAATCCAAGCAATTCCGTTGCTAAGTCGGCAAGGCGCGGAGCCATCACAGAGCCCATCTTGCCAAGCCCGATAAACCCTATTTTCATAATGCTGACCT
>CBFIDH010000060.1:0-3232 GCA_965661405.1 Puniceispirillales bacterium (SeqCode) | reverse complement strand
AGCTTGATGCCTTGCTGGCGGCAAGAAAATCTATCAACTCATCCCAGCCAGATAGTGCCAAAATCACTATTAACGATCTGCTGATCAAATGCGCGGCGACCTGTCTGATGAAAGTGCCAGAGGTTAATGTTTCATGGGAAGGTGATCATATCAGACAATGGCATCATGCGGATATCGCGGTGGCGGTTGCGCTTGAGTCGGGTTTAGTAACACCAATTGTCTGGCAGGCTGACCAGAAATCCTTGACTTCGGTATCAGGTGAGGTGAGGGACTTAGTGAAAAAAGCCCAAGAAGGTCGCCTTAAACTCAATGACTTTAGCGGCGGCAGTTTCACCATTTCCAATCTGGGAATGTTTGGCATTTCCTCATTTACTGCTGTGATTAATCCGCCGCATGGGGCTATCCTTGCTATCGGGGCTGGACGAGAGATGCCTGTGGTCAAGGATGGGGCAATTACTACCGCGACAATGATGACGGCCACTTTATCCTGTGATCACCGAGTTGTTGATGGCGCGGTTGGCGCAAAATGGATGGCTGAGTTCAAGACTATTGTCGAAAACCCAATGCTTGCCCTCATCTAGGAGACACTGATGGCTGATAAATCACGATATGATCTAGTCGTCATCGGCGGTGGGCCGGGCGGTTATGTTGCGGCTATTCGGGCCAGCCAACTTGGGCTGAAAGTCGCTGTGGTTGAGCGCGAGAATATGGGCGGCGTTTGCCTTAATTGGGGCTGTATTCCAACCAAAGCCTTACTTCGCGCGGCGGAGATTTATCATCTGGCGGCGAACGCGGATCAATTTGGCATTACGCTAGAAAAGTTAAGCTTTGATCCGGAAAAAGTGATCAAACGGTCACGCGATGTCGCGGCAACATTATCCGCTGGAATTAACCATTTAATGAAAAAGAACAAGATCACCGTCTATGCGGCGACGGCCAGATTGCATCATAAAACAGGAAATGATTGGCACATCACATTGGATAAAGGTGATCCGATTGTCGCTGGCAAGGTTATTCTGGCCACTGGTGCAAGGGCAAGGCATTTACCGGGAATTACCCCAGATGGAGAGAACATCGTCACCTATCGTGATGCGATGACACCAAAAACCATGCCTGCCAGCCTGATGATCATTGGCTCAGGTGCTATCGGGATGGAGTTTGCGTCCTTTTATGCGGATATGGGTGTTAAGGTCACGGTTATTGAAGCCGCGGACCGTATCTTGCCAGTTGAAGATCAAGAGATTTCCGCGATAGCCGAGAAAGCCTTTACCGCCAGAGGGATTACCATTCACAAAGGGGCAAAGGTTGAACAAGTCGTTGCCAGCAAATCCACCGCATCCGCGGTCAAGGCAAATGTCACTGTCGGCGGCAAGAAAACAGAAATAAAGGCTGAGCGTCTGATCCTAGCCGTTGGAATTGAGGCTAATGTCGAAAACCTAGGTCTTGAAGAAGCAGGGGTAAAACTGGATCGTGGTCATGTCGTCACCGATGGATTTGGTCAAACCAATCTTGATGGCATATATGCTATCGGGGATATGACCGGGGCGCCGTGGCTTGCCCATAAGGCCAGTCATGAAGGCGTCATCACAGCGGAACATATCGCTGGTAAAAGCGATGGTCATACCATGAAAGCCAGTGATATTCCGGGGTGTACCTATTGCCGGCCACAGATCGCAAGTATTGGCCTGACGGAACAAGCCGCCCTTGATGCTGGATATGATCTGAGGGTAGGCCGCTTTCCGTTTCGCGGTAATGGCAAGGCACTTGCGCTTGGTGATGATAACGGCATGGTGAAAACAATCTTTGATAAGAAAACAGGTGAGCTTCTGGGCGCCCATATGATT
Organism: Puniceispirillales bacterium (SeqCode); assembly: GCA_965661405.1. GTDB lineage: Bacteria > Pseudomonadota > Alphaproteobacteria > Puniceispirillales > UBA1172 > UBA12202. The sequence goes on along the minus strand of CBFIDH010000060.1, from coordinate 1,388 downwards.
GGCCCCGAAGTGACAGAGCTAATTCAAGGTTATGTGATCGCACGCCAATGTGAGGCAACGGAAGTGGAATTGATGCAGGCCGTTTTTCCGCATCCTACTTTATCCGAAGCCATGCACGAATCCGTTCTGGATGCTTTTGATAAGGTTATTCATTTTTAGAAAAGGGCGCTAAGGGATTAAAAAGAACTTTCCTTTATCGCAGACGGGATTTAGACAAGCGTTATGATGAATGACAACAGCAATGATAAAGTGATTTTCCGCGGTCAGGGTTTGCGCGGGGCTGAACGGCATCCCGAAAAAGCTAAAAACCAAAACCAGCCGCAACCAAAGCGCCCAGATTGGCTTCGGGTGAAAGCACCGCAATCAAAAGCTTTTGAAGATACTCGTGATATTGTTCGTGAACATCATCTGGTAACCGTGTGTGAGGAGGCCGCTTGCCCAAATATTGGTGAATGTTGGCAAAAAAAACACGCTACTATGATGATCCTTGGCTCTGTTTGCACTCGTGCTTGTGCGTTTTGCAATGTCGCCACGGGAAAGCCTGATCTGCTTGATCCGCATGAACCCGAAAGAGTGGCAGACGCGGTGGCAAAGCTTGGCCTTGCCCATGTTGTTATTACCTCGGTTGACCGTGATGATCTTAATGATGGCGGGGCTGATCATTTTGCACGTGTTATCACCGCAATCCGGATGAACTCACCTGCGACAACGGTTGAGGTTTTAACACCTGATTTTCTCAAAAAAGAGGGCGCGCTAGAGGTTGTTGTGGCGGCACGCCCCGATGTTTTTAATCATAACCTTGAGACCGTTCCCAGACTTTATCCGTCGGTTCGTCCGGGGGCGCGTTATTTCCATTCTTTGCATATCCTCTCGCAGGTTAAAAAGCTGGATGCCTCCATTTTTACCAAGTCAGGGATTATGGTGGGGTTAGGAGAAACCCAAGATGAGGTTTTGCAAGTCATGGATGATATGCGAAGTGCTGATGTGGATTTTATGACGATTGGTCAATATCTTCAGCCAACGCCAAAGCATCATCCTATTGACCGCTTCTGGACACCAGATGAGTTTGCCAGCCTAACCAGACAAGGTAAGGCCAAGGGTTTTCTGTTGATATCCGCGACACCACTTACGCGGTCTTCATATCATGCCGATGCTGATTTCGCCGAATTGCAAGCCGAACGGCAACGCCGTCTGACCGATAAGGCCGATAAGGCCAATAAGATTAAATAATGACAAAACATTCCGAAGAAAGACTGGTTCCACATTTGCCAGAACATCTTTATGAACTGGTTTCGGATGTTAATGCCTATCCTGAGTTTTTGCCGTGGTGTCTGGCGGCCAGAGTGCGCCAACATGACGATGACAAGATGATTGCTGATTTGATCATT
>CBFIDH010000059.1:0-3851 GCA_965661405.1 Puniceispirillales bacterium (SeqCode) | reverse complement strand
TAAGTCTTAGGAGTATAGCATGACACAACGGGCAACCTCATTCGGGCTTCGCATTGACAAAAAGCTCTATGATTTTGTGAATGATGAGGTGCTAAGTGATATTGGTATTACGGCTGATCATTTCTGGAAAGGTATGGCGGATGCCGCCGCCGTTCTTGCCCCTAAAAACCGTGACTTGCTAACCTTTCGGGCAGAGCTTCAGAAAAAAATTGATGACTGGTTTATTGCCCGCCGCGGCAAGACCCATTATATAGATGAATACACCGCATTTCTAAAAGACATCGGTTATCTGGTTCCCGAAGGACCTGATTTTGAAATTACTACCAGCAATGTTGACAAAGAAATGGCCTCCGTCGCTGGGCCACAGCTTGTTGTTCCTGTCCTCAATGCTCGTTTTGCTCTCAATGCCGCTAATGCCCGTTGGGGCAGTCTTTATGACGCGTTTTACGGCACGGATGCGATCCCACGTGAAGATAAACTTGCCGCCGGGTATGATAAAGCCCGCGGCGATAAAGTGATCGCCTCTGTGCGTGACCATCTTGATCAGGTTATCCCCCTATCAGGCGCCAGTCACTTTAACACCACCCATTATGCCATCACCGATGGCCAGTTAGTAGCAAACCTTGAAAATGGTGATAAAGCAAACCTTGCCGATGCTGGTCAACTTCGTGGCTGGTGTGGTGATCCGGCCAACCCTACATCCATTTTGCTTATCGTCAATGGTCTTCACATTGAACTGATCATAGATCGCAGCGGAACAATCGGGTCAACAGATAAGGCCGGAATTAATGATGTTGTTGTTGAATCTGCATTAACAACGATTGTTGATCTTGAAGATTCTATTGCCGCCGTTGATGCCGAGGATAAAGTGGATGCCTATCGCAACTGGCTAGGATTGATGACAGGTGAACTGACCGCAAATTTCACCAAAAATGGCAAAGTCATAAAAAGGGAACTTCATCCCGACGTTGAGTTTCAAGGTCTTGATGGCAAGCCATTGGTTCTGCCGGGACGATCCTTGATGCTGGTTCGTAATGTTGGGCATTTGATGACAAACCCTGCCATTCTTGATGATGACGGCAATGAGTTTTTTGAAGGTATTATGGATGCCTTTATTTCATCCGCTATCGCTATTCATGATCTTAAAGGTAAAGGCAAATATCGCAACAGCCGTACCGGGTCTATTTATATTGTTAAACCAAAAATGCACGGGGCTGATGAAGTCGCTTTCTCAAACGAGACTTTTGTCCATGTCGAACGCGTCCTTGGCTTGCCTGTTGATACGATTAAAATTGGTATTATGGACGAAGAACGCCGGACTTCGGTTAATCTCAAAGAATGTATTCGTGCCGCCGCCTCACGCGTGGTCTTTATCAATACAGGTTTCCTTGACCGCACTGGTGATGAGATTCACACCGCCATGGAAGCTGGGCCAATGATCCGCAAAACGGCGATGAAAGGCACAACATGGATTGCCGCCTATGAAGATTGGAATGTTGATATTGGCCTTGCTTGTGGTCTGTCTGGCAAGGCGCAGATTGGCAAAGGGATGTGGGCCATGCCAGATCTGATGGCTGCCATGGTTGAGCAGAAAATCGGTCATGTTAAGTCAGGTGCAAATTGCGCTTGGGTACCATCACCTACCGCCGCGACACTTCATGCCCTGCATTATCATCAGGTTGATGTGTTTGATGTGCAAAAATCCCTCATAGGTAAGCGCCGTGCCAAACTTGAAGATTTGCTGACCATTCCGGTTGACTACCAAAGCAACCATTCCGCCGACGATATTCAGCAAGAATTGGATAACAACGCCCAAGGAATTTTGGGTTATGTTGTGCGCTGGGTTGATCAAGGTGTGGGGTGTTCCAAGGTGCCAGATATCAATGATATTGGGCTGATGGAAGATCGGGCAACTTTGCGAATCTCGGCCCAGCATATCGCCAATTGGCTTCACCATGGTATCACCTCAAAAGAACAGGTCATGGATACTATGAAGCGCATGGCCGCTGTGGTTGATCGCCAGAACAAAGATGATAAGGATTATCACCCTATGGCAGAAAACTTTGATCAATCCGTGGCCTTCAAGGCAGCTTGTGATCTGGTCTTTGAAGGGCGAATACAGCCATCAGGTTATACTGAACCTGTGTTGCATCGCCGCCGGCTGGAACTAAAGGGGGCATAGATCGGTGTTTGACCTTAATCGTCACATCACCAAATACCCCGGTTTTCCCAAAGAGGGGATAACCTTTTATGATATCTCGCCCGTACTCGAAGATGCCGCCGCCCTCAAAGACTGTGTCGCGGCACTAGCAGCATTGGCAGAACCTTATCGCCCTGATTTGATCGCCGGAATTGATGCCCGCGGTTTTCTTTTTGTCACACCTGTTGCATTAGCTCTAGGGGTTGGCGCATTAATGATTCGCAAAAAAGGCAAATTGCCCGGCAAGGTGATTGACCGTTCCTATTCGCTGGAATATGGCGAGGCCAGTCTGGCCATTCAAGAAGATCGCCAGATTGAGGGAAAGACGATTGTTTTGGTCGATGATCTCTTGGCTACTGGCGGCACTATCGCCGCCGCTAATCATCTCATCACTGCGCGAGGCGGCAATATCTCCGCCAATATTGTTCTCATAGAATTAACTGGTCTAAAAGGGCGGGAACATCTCATGGGAGATATTCACGCGCTTCAACAGTATGAGTTTTAGTTAGGGGTTTTCTAACGCGCACCAAAGCCTGTTAGAATGGTTCGGATGGTGCGAAAGAAAATAACGATATCCATCATCAAAGAAATATTCTTGATATAAAAAAGATCAAAAGACAGTTTTGTATCTGTTGATTTAACATCATCAGCATAACCCTGCATCACCTGTGCCCAGCCCGTAATTCCAGGCCGCACGGCGTGGCGAAAATCATAAAGCGGTATCTCAGCACCAAGTTGATCAACCATGGCCTGTTGTTCTGGTCGTGGACCGATTAAGCTCATCTGACCAAACAGCACATTAATCAGTTGTGGCAATTCATCAATCCTGCTCGGCCTTATGATGCGGCCCATACGGGTAATCCGGCTATCATTAACCGCCGCAAACTTAGCACCACTTTTTTCTGCCTCATTAACCATAGACCGAAACTTCAGCATCCGGAATGGTCGCCCTGTCAGACCTACCCTTTCTTGAACAAAAATAGAATTGCCCGGAGTCTCCAATCGGATCAATAAGGCTACCAAAAGCAGTAATGGTGAGAGAACAACCAGAGCCAGTAATGCCATTACCACATCTATCAGCCGCTTAATCAGCGCATAGCGCCGCACAGGCGGCATCTGGATAAGTTCTGCGGCGTCGGTGTCGTTCAGATTGACCTGACCTTGGGTGATCTCACGGTATCGACTGTCGGTGAGGACGGGGATTTGGTGTAAAGCAATCGTGGTTAAAAATCCCTGCCATGACGGGTCTTGCATTTGCCCACGCGTTGCCACCACCGCATCAATGGTTATCGCCTGTCCTGCCAAATCGGAATAATCAAGCCGAATATGCCCATGAGCCGAAACATCACCAGCGTTAACCCCATCAAGCACCAAGACTCGCATTCGGTTCACCTTGGAAAGAATAAACGCTAATATCATAATCATTAAAAACGAGGCACCTCCCGCAAAAATCAGGAATACCCCTGAATAGGGCAAGCGCACCAGCAAAACAAAAAGGATTTCCAGCGCAAAACACGATATCCAGATCGGCAACACCTGATCAATCATCCGCCAGATCGTGACGCGGATGAGTATTGTCATCGCCGCCACAGATAAGAGCATAGCAATTGCAATAATGGCCACCGCTACAATGATAGTGAGACTGGCCTGA
>CBFIDH010000058.1:0-3925 GCA_965661405.1 Puniceispirillales bacterium (SeqCode) | reverse complement strand
TTCATTGCTGAACATGATCTGGATGATCATAAAGGTGCCGTTGCCGGATTTGAGGTAATGTTGGATGCGGTTTCGATGCCGCGCAAGAAAACAGCTCAACGGCCGGTGGCAGAATTATCACCTTTTCAACCTGTCGGGCGTGATTTTGCCTTTTTGCTGGATGAAAGCGTTACCGCAGAAAACCTGATCCGTGCCATGCGCGGGGCAGGCAAACCGCTGGTGACCGAGGTTACGGTGTTTGATGTTTATGCTGGTAAAGGTATCCCTGAGGGCAAGAAATCCGTAGCGTTATCTGTCATTCTTCAGCCAACGAAAGCCACTTTGACTGAGGCAGAGATTGAAGCTACCTCCAGCGCCATCATTGCCGCGGTAGAAAAGCATTGTGGCGGCGTTCTGCGCTCTTAACAATCTGATAAAACCATCAGATTTCGTGCCAGCACCGCCCATTTTGAGGTGATGCTGGCGTGTTTTATTCGGCTTAATCCTGTTTCATCCTGTTAATCGCTGAAATGACAGCGCGGATCGGGGCGCGGGTGATTGAGGTATCTAGCCCAACCCCAAAAACATGACTGTTATCATGATCTGGCACTTCTAATTCCACATAAGCGGCAGATTCCGCTTTCGATGTAGCGCTTCGGGTATTCTGGCCAAAATCTTTTAGCCTGAAGTTTAATCCAAACTGTTTTCGCATCCCTTCCACAAAGGCGGAAATGGGGCCGTTGCCTGTGGCCTCAAAGCTGATATTTTCGCCCTTATAATTGACGGTGGCGGAAATATCTTCCTGATCTTTGCCACTTGCTGATTTTTGGCTGGAAAAACTGATCAGCGTGAATGGCCCATTCTGGTTAATATATTCATCCATGAAAATATCATAAATACGGGCGCTGGTGATTTCCTGACCTGTGGTATCCGCAACCTTTTGAACAGCTTTGCTCAATTCAATCTCGGCTCCTCTAGGCAGTTTGATATGATGATCCATTTCCAAAAGATAGGCGACACCGCCTTTGCCAGATTGGGAATTGACGCGAATAATCGCTTCATAGGTTCGGCCAATATCTGATGGATCAATAGGCAGATAAGGCACTTCCCAGTGCTTTTCGCTATCTTCAGCTAAGGCATCCATGCCTTTGCGGATAGCGTCTTGATGGCTGCCGGAAAACGCGGTGTGAACAAGCGAGCCAGCATAGGGGTGCCGTTCATGTATAGGCAATTGATTGCAGAACTCTGCGGTTTCAATCAGATGATTAATGTCTGAAAAATCCAACATAGGATTAATGCCTTGGGTCAAAAGATTAAGGCCCAGCGTCACAATATCCACATTGCCCGTGCGTTCCCCATTACCAAACAAAGTCCCCTCAACACGGTCACCACCTGCCATCAGGCCAAGCTCGGTTGCGGCAATGGCACAGCCCCGGTCATTATGTGGATGTAAAGACAACACGATACTATCCCGGCGGGTAAATCGGCGCGACATCCATTCAATTTGATCCGCGTAGATATTGGGCGTGGACATTTCCACCGTCGCAGGCAGGTTGATGATGGTTTTGTTTTCTGGTGTAGGTTGCCAGATATCTATAACCCCTTCACAAACCTCAAGCGCGTAGTCAAGCTCTGTACCAGTAAAGGATTCTGGCGAATACTGAAGCTGAAGCCGGGTGTTATTCAAACGCCCGATGCGGTCTGCCACCATTTTCGCGCCGTTGATGGCAATCTGTTTCACACCTTCACGGCTTTCCTTAAAGACGACCCGGCGTTGCAGGGTAGAGGTAGAGTTATAGATATGCAAAATGGCGCTTTTTGCCCCTTGGATGGCGTCAAAAGTCCGATCAACCAAATGCTCACGAGCTTGGGTCAGAACTTGGATGGTAACATCATCAGGGATATGCCCACCTTCAATCAGCTCACGGCAGAAATTAAAATCTGTCTCGGACGCGGATGGAAACCCAACCTCAATCTCTTTGAATCCCATCCCCACGAGCAGGCGGAACATAGCCATTTTGCGTGGGCTGTCCATAGGCTCAATCAGGGCTTGATTGCCGTCACGCAAATCCACACTGCACCAGATAGGGGCAGAAGTAATGGTTTCCTCAGGCCAATGGCGATCTTTGAGATCAAGAGGCTGATAGGGGCGATATTTTTTGAAACTCTGCTGTGTGTTAGCTGTTTTAGCAACAGATGCAGTTGATGGTGTCGGGGTCATGATAAACCTGCTTTAATTTATGTATGTGATCGGCAAAATTGGTGGTGCCTACGGCGTCCAACCAGGAATATTCCCAGAAATATTCCCCAGAAAATTCCCAAAAAGATAATCTAGGAAAGATATTCTAGGAAAATATTATAAATCCCGACTCCGGCCATTCCTTAGGGCAGAAGCCGGGCAGATTAGTCGTAGGGTGTTTTGCAATAATGAACACATCCCCCTTTTTATCGTGAGGTGATGAGCGTGTCAATCTGACCGTTGCGCGATGCGCCGGAAATCGCTATGAGTGACATGAGTTTATGATAAGGTCCCAAACATGGTAGCGCTGTCAAACATCCGTAATTTTTCGATTATTGCCCATATTGATCATGGTAAGTCCACCTTGGCTGACCGTCTGATTCAATATTGCGGCGGCTTGACTGATCGGGAGATGAAAGATCAGGTGCTTGATAACATGGAATTAGAGCGTGAGCGCGGCATTACGATTAAGGCGCAGACAGTTCGGCTTAACTATCAAGCCCGTGATGGTCAGGAATATATCCTAAACCTTATGGATACGCCCGGTCATGTTGATTTCGCTTATGAGGTCTCGCGGTCACTGGCAGCTTGCGAAGGTTCGCTTTTGGTGGTGGATGCCTCGCAAGGTGTTGAGGCCCAGACCCTTGCCAATGTTTATCAGGCTATTGACGTTAATCATGAGATTGTTTCCGTTCTCAATAAGATTGATCTGCCAGCCGCGGAACCTGATCGGGTTCGCGCGCAAATCGAAGAAGTCATCGGGCTGGATGCTAGTGACGCTATTGAGGCTTCGGCAAAGAGTAATATCGGTATTGAAGATGTGTTAGAGGCGTTGGTGGCGCGGCTTCCTGCACCGGAAGGTGATGCTGATGCGCCGCTTAAGGCTATGCTGGTGGATAGCTGGTACGATCCCTATCTTGGCGTGATGACGCTGGTTCGGGTTCGTGATGGGGTTTTGAAAAAGGGCATGAAAATTCGCATGATGGCGGCAGGGTCCAGCCATGTGGTCGAACGTGTTGGTGTCTTTGGCCCAAAACCTGCCAGTGTTGATCAGCTTGGCCCCGGTGAAGTCGGGTTTATCAATGCTGGTGTTAAGACCGTATCGGACGCCAAGATTGGTGACACCATCACCGATGATCGCAAACCGGCGAGCGAAGCCCTGCCGGGGTTTAAGCCATCTGTTTCTGTGGTGTTTTGTGGGCTTTTCCCCCTTGATGCTGGTGAGTTCAGTGATCTGCGTGACGCGCTGGAAAAGCTTAGCCTCAATGATGCGTCCTTTTCTTTTGAGGCTGAGACCTCTGCGGCGCTAGGCTTTGGCTTCCGCTGTGGGTTTTTGGGCTTGCTGCATATGGAAATTATCCGCGAGCGCCTAGCAAGAGAGTTCAATTTAGAGCTAATCGCAACCGCCCCATCGGTGGTTTATCATATCTATAAAACCGATGGCACGGAGCTATCGCTCCATAACCCTGCGGATATGCCGGATGTTACCCGGATCAGTCATATTGAGGAGCCATGGATTGAGGCAACGATTATGACCCCGGATGAGTTTCTAGGCTCTGTTTTAACGCTATGCACGGAACGCCGGGGTGAGCAAGTGAACCTGACCTATGCTGGCAATCGCGCCATGGTGGTATATCGTCTGCCGCTTAACGAGGTGGTATTTGATTTTTATGATCGCCTAAAATCGGTGACCAAGGGCTATGCCTC
>CBFIDH010000057.1:0-4066 GCA_965661405.1 Puniceispirillales bacterium (SeqCode) | reverse complement strand
AACGATCAAAAGATTTATCATCTAAACCAACAATCGAAATCAGCTCGCGCGCCCTTTTAGTCGCTTCTTCACGATCTATACCTTGGGTAATTGGCCCTTGAGCAATAATATCACCAACTTTAATCCGAGGATTAAGAGAAGCAAATGGGTCCTGAAATACCATCTGAATTTTGTTTCGCCATGCGCGCATGGCTTTGCGTTTCAGCATATTAATCTGAGTGCCTTCAATCGTAATCGCTCCAGAATCCGTATCCATTAATCGGATAATGCACCGCGCCAAAGTAGACTTACCCGACCCACTTTCACCCACCACACCCAAGGTTTCCCCATTATAAAGATCAAGAGTGACATCTTTTAGGGCCTCAACTTGCCGTGATGGACGACCAAACCCAAAAAGCCCCCGACCACCACCAAAGGTTTTACAAACGTTTTGCACCTCTAGCACTTTTTCTTTGGATATGGTTTTGGCCTTGCGAGGGGATAGACTTGGTACAGCGCTGATCAACGCCTTAGTATAGGGATGCTTAGGATTGTTTAGCACCTGCTTAACTGGTCCGCTCTCCACAACAATCCCATGTTGCATCACCATAACCCGATCAGCGATATCAGCCACAACCCCAAAATCATGGGTGATGAACAAGACCCCCGTATTATAAACTTTTTGCATATCCTTAATTAATTTTAGGATCTGCGCCTGAGTCGTAACATCAAGGGCGGTCGTGGGTTCATCTGCAATGAGAATTTGCGGTTTTAGCGCAAGCGCCATGGCAATCATTGCTCGTTGCCGTTGACCCCCAGATAGCTCATGCGGATAAGCGCGCATGATCTGTTCTGGGTTAGGAAGGTTGACATCATCAAGCAATTCAACCGCGCGCTTCTGACGATCGGCTTTTGACATATCAACATGATACCGAAAAATCTCATCAATTTGAGAACCAATAGACATCACCGGATTAAGAGCCGTCATGGGCTCTTGAAAAATCATGGATATTTCGCTTCCGCGCAGCTCCCTCAACCGCTCGTAACTGACCTTGGTGATATCTTCGCTGTTAAATATGATCTCGCCATTTGAGACACGCACATGGGGTTGCGGCAAAAGCCCCATAATCGCCCGCGCCGTTAACGACTTTCCGGACCCACTCTCACCAACAACGCATAGCGTTTCCCCTTGTTTCAGCTCAAGGTTAACTTTCTGAATAGCATATTGGCGGTCCGCCCCTTTAGGGAGTTCAATATAAAGATCAGCAATATCAAGAAGTTTTTGTTTCAATTTCTTTCTCTTAACCTAGGGTTTAGTGCGTCATTCAAGCCCTCGCCCACCAGATTAATTGCTAAAACCGTTATCAGGATAGCAACACCGGGGAAAGTACATACCCACCAAGCTGATCGCAGCATTGTCCGACCTGCCCCAATTTGAAAACCCCAACTCATAATATTAGGATCACCCAAACCTAAAAAAGACAAACCACTTTCAATCAAAATCGCTGTTGCAATCATGAGGGAACCAATAACAATAATTGGGCTTAAACAATTTGGTAAAATCTCTCGCAACATAATGCGCAAGTCGCTCATGCCAAGAGTATGGCAAGCTTGTACAAACTCTCTATTTTTAAGGGATAAAAACTCGCCTCGTACCAGCCTAGCAACACCCGGCCAAGACACTACCGAAATAGCGATGACAACGCTGTAAATTGAGGGCTTTAATATTGCAACCAGAAGAATGGCAAAAATAAAAGATGGAATAGTCTGAAAAACTTCTGTGACTCGCATCAGAATATTATCAATCTGCCCACCATAATAGCCAGCAAGAGCACCAAATAAAATCCCTATAAACACGGCAACTAATGTCGCAACAAGCCCGATCAAAAGGCTGGTCTTAGCTCCATGAACAATGCCTGCGGCAACATCTCGGCCAAGGGAGTCGCTTCCTAGTAAAAAGCCATTTGTTCCCGGAGACGACAACGGTTTTCCAGCAAGCCGAAAGGGATCAAACGCATAGAGCAAATCTGCAGTCGCCGCCATAAGTATGACAAGGAAGATAACCACTAGCCCAAAGACAGCAGAGCGATTTCGCTTATACCGGTTCCAAAAATCCCGCATGATCAGGATACCTCTATTCTTGGATCAAGCAGGCTGTAAATGATATCAACGATCAAATTCACAACGATCACAAGAGCTGAAGATAAGAGAAAAATGCCAAGCAGCAGATTAAGGTCACGGGCAAAAAGGGATTCAAAAGCCAGCATCCCAAGACCCGGCCATGCAAAAACTGATTCCACAATCACTGACCCCCCGATCAATGCGCCAACCTGAACACCTGCCATGGTGACCACCGGCAATAACGCATTACGCAACACATGAACAAAAGTAATACGCCTTTCGGTTAACCCTTTGGCACGTGCTGTAATCACATAATCCTGACCATATTGCTCTAGCATTGAGGCGCGCATCATGCGCGTATAAAGCGCAAGATAGAAAAGGGATAGAGTGATCGTAGGCAAGACAAGATGAACCGCGATATCTTTCACCCGATCCCAGCCTTCGTAAAAGGCGGCAACATTTTCCATTCCGCTTGTAGGAAACCACCCTAAATTAAGTGAAAACACCACAATCATCATTAGGCCAACCCAAAATAATGGGGTCGCATAAGTAATGAGCGCGAAAACGGTAATCACCGCATCTTTCCATGTGTTTAGGCGCATCGCAGCCAGAAGCCCAAGCAGGATACCAAATCCCACCGCTAATATGATGGTGCTAACCATTAACAAAGCGGTTGGCCAAAACCGATCTACAATCAGTTCGCTGACAGGCATGTCATGACGGAAAGAGTACCCCAAATCAAGCATGACCACATTCTTCAAATACACCATAAGCTGAACAGGAAGCGGTTGATCAAGACCAAATTTGGCTCTTAATTCTGCCATATACTCTGGTGTTGCTGATCCCGCCTCACCTGCCAAGACATCAACAGCGTCACCATCGGCTAAGTTTAATAAAAAGAAATTGATAATAACAATAGCCAGGATAATCGGAATACCCTGAAGCAATCGTTTTAAAACAAATTTAAAGATTTTGCTGGATCGCGTCATAATTGATGGAAACCATGAAATTTAAATCTATAAAGAAAAGGTATCGAGCCAGCATGATACTGGCTCGATAACTCAAAATTTAGTCGTCAAGCCACGCTTCTCTGAACGAGCCATAAGCACCCATCGCAGAGCCATAGGCCCCTTTTAGCTGGGTGTTGTAGACTGTCAGGAACTCAAGCTCAAACAGGTTAACAACTGGCATATCTTGAGCCAGAATTTCCTGAACTTCTTTATATGTTGCTGTCCGCTTAGCGGCATCTGGTTCTTTAGAGCCAGAATCTAGCAGCGCATCAAGTTCAGGATTGCTGTAACGTGATGAGTTCACAAAATGGGTTCCTTGACGGATTTGATTGGTCCCATAGTGACGATGAACACCAAGAACAGGGTCAGGCAACTGATAGAAATAGTTGATGTTCATTTCAAAGTCATAATTATGATAAACACGCTTCAACCAAGTTGGAACATCTTCATAACGCAATTCGACTTCGATCCCTATATCGCCCATGGCCTGCTTGAGATACTCACCAGCACGGCGCCAGTCTTCACCGTAAGGAATGATATCCAACATAGCGCGCATCCGCACACCATTGGCATCCTTGGTGTATCCCGCGGCATCAAGCATAGCATTAGCCGCCGCGACATCACCTGTTTCAGGGTAATTCGGCATTGCCGCGTGCAAATTGGTCGCCTTGAAGTTACTGCTTAATGCACTTGTTGCTGGCTTTCCATAACCAAAGAAGATCGTATCAATCATGAAACGCCGATCAATAGCCGTTGAGATCGCACGTCTAATGGCTGGATCAACAAATGGCCCATCAATAGTATTAAACTCAATCAAAGCCATCGGGTTAATCATGGAATAACCGTCTGTTGTCACACCAATATCATCGCGCTCTTTCAGACGAACGGCATCAATATTTGGAATGGCGTTATAGGCCGCATACATCACTTCCCCATTTTCCATCGCCGCAGTTCTT
>CBFIDH010000056.1:257-4187 GCA_965661405.1 Puniceispirillales bacterium (SeqCode) | reverse complement strand
TATAGGGGGCAAGATCGAAGCGATAATTGGAGGTAACGCCATTTTTCCCCAAAGTATCTTCCAGCCCCTCAATCGCTCCCCAATCCAGTTTGAGGCCAGGGCAGACAACCAGCTGATCATAGGTAATTTCATCTCCATTTTCCGCAATTACCAGATTATGTTCCGGCTTAAACTCCCTTAACGGGGACTTAACCCATTTCACCCCATTTGGTATTTGTCCAGCCATTGCTTTAACCGTTTTTTCCTGACTGAAAACCCCTGCCCCTACCATTGTCCAGCCCGGCTGATAATAATGCACATCTGCTGGCTCAATAATGGTGACCTGAATAGCAGAAGAACGCTCAAACAGGCTGGAAGCTGTGGCAATGCCCGCCGCACCACCCCCGACAATCACTACATGTCCAGCAGAGGTGGAAACTGAATTAGTTCGTTCAGCCATCGCAGCAGCGGTAAGGTTAGAAGCGCGAATGCCACTACGGCAATATGCCAGAATAGGCGTTTTTGCAGTGGCTATACATTCTGCCATTTTTGCTGGCTGCCCATCAGCAATCCCGTTAGATGATACAGGAATATAATAAAAGGTGATCCCATGCTTTTTAGCTATTTTAACGAGCTTTTCATGATGAATAGCTCCGACCTCATCATCGGGGCGATTACAGATAATGCTCTTAAAGCCCTGTTTTGAAATGTCTGAAATATCGTCTTCTGAAATTTGCGCCGAAACCCAAACTGTTTCTGTTACTTGTTTATATTCCATAACCCTTCATCCTTAAACCACATCTTAAACCTTGTTTGTTGTAACATGCTATTTTCGAAGCCCACTTACCGGCACTTTCAGATAAATATCGCCATTATCTTCCGGCTCTGGCATATCGCCTGCCCGCATATTTACTTGAATGGAGGGCATGATCAGCTTTGGCATTTTTAATGTTGCATCTCTTGCTTCTCGATTTTGAACAAATTCATCCTCGCTCACACCCTGACCAATATGAATATTTCTTTCTAGCTGGTCTTTGATGGTGGTTTCCCATGCAACGGCACGGCCATTGGGCTGATAGTCATGACAAACAAAAACACGTGTCTCTTCTGGCAAGCTCAGAATTTTTTGGATGGAACGATAGAGCGTTCTGGCATTCCCGCCTGGAAAATCAGCACGGGCAGTTCCTCCATCTGGCATAAACAGCGTATCACCAACAAATACCGCATCGCCTATGACATGCGCCATGCAAGCTGGTGTGTGGCCAGGTGTATGAATAGCCTGGCATCTGATATTACCGATAGAATAATCATCTCCATCTTTTAACAGACGGTCAAATTGGCTACCATCGCGTTCAAATTCAGTGCCTGCATTAAAAACTTTACCAAATATGTCTTGCACACTGCGAATCTCTTCAGAGATCATAATATTACCGCCACATTCCTGTTGAATGTAAGGGGCGGCCGATAAGTGATCAGCATGTACATGGGTTTCTATCAGCCATTCCAGCCGCAAGCCACGGCCCTTAATCTCTTTTATTATCTCATCAGCCTGCTCGTAGGAAATTGCCCCGGCGGCATAGTCGAAATTCAGCACAGAATCAACAACCGCGGCAGCTTTTGTTTCCGGATCGATAACAAGATAGCTTACCGTGTTTGTATCTTCGTCATAGTAGGGTTTAATTTCAGGTAATTTATTTCCTAGCATAGCACACCTCAACAATCATAAATTAACCATATTTTATAAGTTATATAAACTATATATCTTTACAATACAAGAAAAAACTTTTATAAACTATATATCTTTAAGGAGCATTGTATGAGACTAACCCAATATTCAAATTATGCACTTCGCACATTGATGTTTGCTAATTTGCATTCTGATAGGCTTTGCCAATGCAAAGAGGTGGCTGATGCCTTTCAGATATCAAAAGCGCATCTGGTGAAATGTATTCATCAATTAGGACAATGGGGTTTTATCCATTCTGTTCGTGGCCGTGGTGGTGGGTTTCGCCTAGCCAAACCCGCCGAAGAAATCAGCATCGGCGCAGTGATCCGGAAAACAGAAGATACGTTAGAATTGGTTGAATGTTTTAACAGCAAGACTAATACCTGCCCTCTAATCAGCAAATGTAAATTAAACCAGACCCTGATACGAGCGATGAAAAGCTTTATGGACGAAATGGATAAAGTCACAATTGCCGATATCACTGCAAATCAAAAAGACCTGCTAAATTTGCTGAAACCATAATTTTAAAATAGATGCAACCTCATAAATAGGAGAAGAAAATGGGACTTAGAATAAATGATATTGTGCCAAATTTTAGGGCTGAGACAGATTTAGGGGTTATCCAGTTTCATGACTGGATTGGCGATAGCTGGGCAATCTTATTCTCCCATCCAAAAGATTATACCCCTGTTTGTACCACAGAATTTGGCGCGGTCGCTCAATTAGCAAATGAGTGGGAAGCCCATAACACAAAGGTTATTGGTTTATCTGTTGATAATGTGAAAGAGCATAAGGGCTGGAAAAAAGATATTGAAAAAGTTTCTGGTGCTAAGGCCTCTTTCCCTATTATCGGAGATACCTCGCTAGAGGTTTCAAAACAATTTGATATGTTGCCAGCAGACGCCTATTTGCCAGATGGCCGCACGGCAGCTGATTCTGCCTCTGTTCGATCTGTCTTCATAATTAGCCCAGATAAAAAATTGCAACTCTCCATGACTTATCCAATGTCTGTTGGGAGAAATTTTGCCGAAATCCTGCGCGCGCTTAAAGCTCTGCAAAAAACCTATGGTCAGCCGCTTGCGACTCCAGCAAACTGGATAGAAGGTCAGGATGTGGTTATCGCACTTAGCCTGGATGATATGCAGGCAAAAGAAAAGTTTGGTGCCTTTGATGCCAAGCTGCCTTATTTACGGATGACTTCAAAAGCCTAATAATCTTGGCTTTATTTATGGATAAAAGCCCTTCTGATAAGTCAGAGGGGCTTATTTTATGCGCTGTAGAAGCTATGGATGCCAAATCTGGTATTATTGAAATGCTACTTTCAAAATGATGCCTTACCCAACAGAGGAAATTTGTGCATTGCAAATTCTTAATGATTAAGCTGCTCGATCCTGCGTCGTATGTACTTCTAATGCGCTTCAAGGTTCAAGGATCCAGACCCCCGAGCAAAGCTTCAAGACCCTCGCATCTTGGCTCTGGGATCTAAAATCAAGGGTCAAGCTACCCGAAACTTGGCTCTCGAATCTCGGAACTTGGTTCAGGCAAGGTTGCAGGTAAGGTTTTGATAGTTGACCAATATCCAGAACATGCTAACATGTTGATATTACTGGAAACAGTCTTGAAATGGTGCTTCAAATGGGCTTCGAACCCACTCCGCCAGCACCATTTCCAAAGATCCAAGGTCCGAGTTTCGAGGCTCAAGTGACTGTTTCCAAGGATCTTGGTTCTCGAACCTAGCTTATTATTTCCATCCACTTGGCGTTGAGGATGAGATTGTATATTGTGTGTCAGCTCAAGACTAAAACTTTGAGTATGAAGTTAACATTATTATATTCTATTTCTTAGCTAATTTAAAATTATGTATTGTTTTTATATTTTGGTTCTACCACAGTTAGATATAAGTTGATTATCGAGGCACTACTATGGGTAATTTTCAGAATTCAATGAGCCATAAAGACTTAAAATGGGACTATAGTGATCCCGTCAATGGCCAATCCCTTCCAGCACCTTTCTTTTATTCACCAGATATTTTTGAACAAGAAAAGATAAATATCTTTATGAACTGCTGGCATTTCGTTGGCCATGCTAATGAATTTAAAGAGCCCGGCTCTTACGTTGTCCAAGATGTGTTTGAACAAAGTGTTGTCATCACAAAAGAAAAAGACGGAAATATTTATGCTTGGCACAACGTCTGTCGTCATCGAGGCAACCGTCTTATGAACGAA
>CBFIDH010000056.1:0-247 GCA_965661405.1 Puniceispirillales bacterium (SeqCode) | reverse complement strand
TAAATGGGGATTTACGGGCTGCACCACGAACGGAGCATCTGGATAGCTTTAGCAAAAAAGATCATAGCCTTCGTAAAGTACGTCTAGAGATTTTTGCTGGTTGGGTTTTTATCACGCTGGATGATAATGCACTGCCCATTTCTGAAATGATGGTAGGCGCAGAGCTGGAAATGCGAAATTTTTTACCTGATATGGATAATGTTGAACTTGTTGAAGAAACGGATGTAATAGTCAATGCTAATTGGAA
>CBFIDH010000055.1:0-5002 GCA_965661405.1 Puniceispirillales bacterium (SeqCode) | reverse complement strand
GCGCCCAGCCATGGCCCAATCAACGCCACTGGAACATGGAATCCATCTATGAATACGGCGCTAGAGCCGGGTTCTGGCGGTTGCATGATCTGTTCACCTCTGTTGATATTCCGTTAACCATTTATGGCGTGGCTACCGCGCTTGCCCGCAGTCCTGACCAAGTTGCCGCGATGCAGGCCGCCGGATGGGAAATCGCCAGCCATGGGTATAAATGGGTTGATTATAAAGATTTCACCCGCGAGGAGGAGGCCGAGCATATCGCCGCCGCCATTGCCCTGCATACCGAGGTCACAGGCGAGCGCCCACAAGGCTGGTACACCGGGCGATGTTCAATGAATACGGTTGATCTGGTATGTGCGGCAGGTGGCTTTTCCTATATCTCAGATAGTTACGCCGATGATCTCCCCTATTGGCATATTTATGACGATGCCCCGCATTTGATCATCCCCTATGCCCTAGACACCAATGATATGCGCTTTGCTGCCCCTCAAGGGTTTAATTCCGGGGATCAGTTTTATGCCTATCTGCGCGACAGTTTTGATGCCCTTTACCGTGAAGGCACCGAAGGCAAGCCAAAGATGCTGTCTATCGGGTTGCATTGCCGCTTAATCGGGCGTCCGGGGCGTGTGGAGTCTTTGCGCCGCTTCATAGACTATATCAAAGGTCATGACGGCGTGTGGTGCCCACGGCGGATTGATATCGCCCATCACTGGCATCATCATCATCCGTTTGATATGACCACATGGCGAAACCGCCCTAGTGCCATGACAAAATCAGATTTCGTAGCCAGATTTGCAGATGTTTTTGAACACTCCCCTTGGGTTGCTGAAGGTGCCTTTGATCTGGAGTTAGGCCCGGCGCATGATACCGCAACCGGGCTTCATCATGCGTTTTGCCGTGTTTTTCGCTCTGCTGACCACGATCAACGGCTGGCCGTATTACGGGCGCATCCTGATTTAGCCGGGAAACTTGCCGCCGCAAAACAGCTCACCGCCCATAGTACTGATGAACAGGCCTCAGCAGGGCTGGATGCTCTCACTGATGCGGAACGTGCCAGCTTTACTGATCTCAATACCCTTTATCAGGACAAGTATGGCTTCCCCTTTATTATTGCCGTCAAAGGGATGACAAAGGCGGAAATTCTGACCGCGTTCACTCACCGAGTGGACGCCGATGCCAAAAGCGAGTTTGCCGAGGCGTGTCGCCAAGTGGAGAAAATTGCTCTCATCAGATTGAACGATATGGTCTGATAGCAAAATAAATGTTATGATTCCAGCAATGAAAAAAGAGGTTGCCTGTGAAAACCCCATCTTATCATATTGTTAAAGGGGGATTGCCGCCCCAATCCCAACGCCTAGCAGATCGCGCGGTATTCACCACATCCTATGCCTTTATGCCGCGCGATGTGATGACGGATATTGTCACCAGTTTTTTACCGTTTTGGGAAGCTACCCGGCTTTGGGTCTTAGCGCGGCCCATGACTGGCTTTTCGGAAACATTCTCACATTATATTATGGAAGTTGGCGGCGGCGGCGGTTCTGCCCGTCCTGACGATGACCCGTTGGCACAGCATATTCTCTTTGTCGTCGATGGTCAGATTAAGCTTAGTTACGGTGATAAGACCGCCGAATTATCGGCTGGCGGCTATGCCTATCTGCCTGCTGGAACAAACTGGACGCTCCATAATACGGGCGCGACCAACGCCAGTTTTCACTGGATCAGAAAACACTATCAGCAGGTGGACGGGATCGCCGCGCCAGAGGCATTTATTACCTCGGATCAAGACGTAACCGCAATCCCTATGCCGGATACGAATGGTGTCTGGGCCACTAGCCGTTTTGTTGCGCCAGATGATCTGCGCCACGATATGCACGTCAATATCGTGACCTTTCAACCGGGGGGTGTTATTCCCTTTGCCGAAACTCATGTGATGGAACACGGGCTTTATGTTCTTCAAGGCAAGGGTGCTTATTATCTCAACGGTGATTGGGTTGAGGTTGAGGCCGGGGACTATATGTGGCTTCGGGCGTTTTGCCCACAAGCTTGCTACGCCGCCGGGGATGAGCCCTTTCGCTATTTGCTCTATAAGGATGTCAATCGCCATATGCCGCTTCGGCCATTTGGCGGTAACAGTACATCATGACTGGCGGCGCAAACCATACTGTCCGTATCGAACCTATCAGCGCCGCGGCGTTTGCACCTTTCGGTGATATTATTGCCTTAAAATCTAGCCCCGATCAGATGATTAATCAGGGTATGTGCGGCCGTCATCATGATCTGGCACAGTTGGCGTTCACCGATGGCGGAACAGCAGGGATCAGCCTTTTTGATGCTACCCCGCGGGATTTACCCTATACGCTGACCATGATGGAACGCCACCCTTTGGGAAGTCAGGCGTTTCTGCCGATGCACGAACATGAGTTTCTGGTCATTGTCGCGCCAGATGATAACGGCAAACCTGCCGCGCCGCGCGCCTTTTTGACCGCTCCACACACAGGAATTAATATCCATATCAACATTTGGCATGGGGTACTTACCCCATTAAAAGCTCCCGGTTTGTTTGCCGTTATTGATCGCATTGGCGATGGCACAAACCTTCAGGAACACTGGTTTGAAGAAGCCTATACTATAAATAGCCTTGTCACGTGAAAATCTAAGCTTCTAAGCCAGATGTGTGTATCAATTTAGCAAAGGAGGACACTTATGGCTAATGATACTTCTTACGGAACAGCAGAACAATTGCGGGATCCGGATTACCTGCCGCCTTTAGGTCAGGCTATCCCACTTGGCATCCAGCATATTCTGGCAATGTTCATTTCCAACGTCACCCCAGCGATTATTGTCTGTGGAGCGGCAGGGTTTGGCTATGGTTCAAACTCACCAGATTTTCCACAGATGATCTACATGATTCAAATGAGTATGTTTTTTGCTGGTATTGCAACACTGTTTCAGACCATTGGTTTTGGGCCTGTTGGATCACGCCTACCAGTGGTTCAAGGCACCAGTTTTGCTTTTATTCCCATCATGGTACCGCTAGTAGCTGGCAAGGGAGTTGATGCCATGGCCGTGTTGATGGGCGGAGTGGTCATTGGTGCGATTTTCCATACTATTCTGGGATTGTTTATTGGTCGCATCCGCTTTGCCTTACCGCCAATGGTCACTGGTCTGATTATTTTAATGATCGGGCTGGCACTCATTAAAGTCGGGATACAATACGCTGCCGGAGGTGTTCCTGCCAAAGCAAGTGGAGCGGCAGAATATGGTAGCCTTTTAAATTGGTCGGTGGCCGGGGTAGTTATTGTGGTGACGCTGTTGCTCAAATTCTTCGCGCGAGGAATGCTATCAATTGCCGCGGTATTAATCGGGATCATTGCAGGTTATCTCGTGGCTTATGCTCTGGGTATGGTCAGTTTTGACAATATCGGAAAAGCCGCTGTGATAGCGTTGCCTTCACCATTTCATTTCGGCTTTGAGGTGACCGCGGCGGCGGTTATCGGTTTCTGTGCCATGTCATTTGTTTCCGCAGTGGAAACTGTTGGCGATGTGTCAGCAATCGCTAAGGGCGGTGCTGGTCGAGAAGCTACCGATAAAGAAATTCAAGGAGCCACCTATGCCGACGGTCTTGGCAGTGCAGTAGCCGGGGTCTTTGGGGCTTTGCCTAACACCTCATTCAGTCAGAATGTTGGCCTGATTGCTATGACTGGTGTCATGAGTCGTCATGTTGTCAGCATAGGTGCGTTGTTGCTGATTTTGGCTGGTCTTATCCCTTAGGTTGGCGCCTTCATTTCTACCATTCCAATTGAAGTGTTGGGTGGCGGGGTCATTGTCATGTTCGGCATGGTAACCGCGGCAGGTGTTTCGATGCTGTCTAGTGTCAACTGGAATCGGCGTAACCTGATTATCTTTGCAATATCGCTGTCGATCGGGCTTGGGCTTCAAATGGAACCTGAGGCTATGCAACATCTGTCAGGTACAGCCAAAGTGTTGTTGACCTCAGGGCTGTTGCCAGCGGCACTAATTGCTATTGTTCTCAATCTGATCCTGCCGGAAACGATTGACGAATAAAACAACATCTTAATAGCGGGTAACGAGAGGCCGTGATGGCATTTTGTTACCCGTTTATTCTGTCTGCCATTTCATCGGCGAGGCCACGTCTCATTAATATCAAAGCAGATGGTATCGCATATCTCTATGGTGTCGTGCCTAATGGTTCCATAGGGGCTTACAGTCACGAAATGATGGGCAGATCACGCGGCGCCCTTATTGTCAGCCATTCTGCCCCATCGGCGGTAAGGCGTATGTTTTCTTCTGCCACCATGAGAAACCCGCCATCATAAATCATAGATGGTTCAAGCGTTAGCACCATATCCGCCGCAAGTTCTGTTTGATCCCAAGCCGTATGTGATGGCGGTTCTGTTAGCTGAATCCCAAGGCCATGACCATAACGGCCAACATCATCTCCGCCGCCAGACGCCGCATCAGGGCGCAGAATCTGATCCATCGCGGCATATAAATCCGCAGGTGTCGCACCTGGTTTTGCTACCGCCATCGCGGCCTCGGTCGCGTCATAAAGCCGGTGATGCGCTTCTTGGGCAGCAGGGCTGGCATCTCCAAGGGCAAAATTGCGGTCAAAATCACAAAAATATCCGTCCCATACCGATCCGGTATCCAGCATCATGATATCGCCTATTGCCAAAGGGCGGTCATTTGGTGGCGCAATAATATCGTGATAGCCGCCAGACCCGGCGGCACCAACGAGATAACTCACATCATCAACCCCTGCCGCAAGGGCGCGGCGCTTAAACTCACGAAATAGCTCTGATAGGGGCAATCCCGGCTTCACCCAATCGGGAATGTCAGCAAACACCCCTGATATGAGACGGCAAATATAGCTGATCTTTTTGATCTCATCAGGTGATTTGATCATGCGAATACGTTGAACCTGATGCGTGATATCAACCCAATCACGGCCACCTAAATGATCTCTGAGAGCAAAAATATC
>CBFIDH010000054.1:0-5040 GCA_965661405.1 Puniceispirillales bacterium (SeqCode) | reverse complement strand
CCGCGCTGTTCCATAATCTGACGGAGTTTCGTCCCCAGCTCAATCTGTGCTTCTTTGGCTTTGGCGAACCCGAATGCCTTAGTTTCCATCAAGGCATCATAGAACTGGACTAATCCATCGGTCGGCATGGTGGTGTGATAGGCATGGCCGCCGTTCAAATAAGCTTCCATGATCTGACGCCATTTCTTGAGATCAAGAACAAAGCTGTCAGATTCGGTTTCCTCAAGGCGCTGAAGACCAGCCTTGGACATCATCACAACACCAGCGCAAGGGGTAGAGGTCCATCCCTTTTGCGGGGCGGTGATCAAAACATCAACGCCAATATCGGCCATATCAACCCAAAGAGTCCCTGAGGCGACACAATCCAAGACAAATAATGCCCCAACCTCATGGGCGGTTTTGGCAATTTGACGCAAATAATCATCTGGCATGATCATCCCTGCCGAGGTTTCCACATGGGGCGAGACAACCAAGCGAGGCTTAACAGATCTGATCTGGTCGCAGATATTTTCAATCGGGGCAGGGCTAAATTGCTGATCTTTGGCGTCACTATCGGGAAGCGCCTTCACAATTTCTGCATGGCTAGGGGTGACACCTTGGTTGAAAATTTGCGTCCAGCGATAGCTAAACCAGCCATTTCTGACCACCAACACATCTTCGTTTCGGGCAAATTGCCTTGCGACCGCTTCCATGGCATAGCTTCCGCCACCGGGGACCAATACGCATCCTTCGGCGTGATAAACTTTTGTTAACTCCTCATGCAGACCTCGCATGACCTCCTGAAATGGCTGTGACATGGAATTAAGCGAGCGGTCAGTAAAAACAACTGAATATTCTTTCAGTACGGACATTCTTTTGCCTGATGTCATTTCATTCATGAGTGTCTCCATTTAGAAGGTGAATAGATCTTTGATGAATTTGATATCTTAAGCTGCGGTTTCCAAATTAGATATTAATGAGAGCGGCTATACAAACGCTCAGAAACACGCATATCTCTAAAATTAATTTTATTTACAAATATACAAGAGTTAAAGCAAAATAATTATCATATCTTGCCGCTAACTTATATTGAAATTGTGGTCACTTAAAGTCTTCAGCTTGGGGGTTTATATCATATAATTAGCAGTGTTAAGGATCAAATGTCATTGAACAATCTACCCCATCTATGTAAGAATGAAGCCCCATGACCATACCAATGCCCCAACATATTCCTAGCCCAGCCTCAAGTTATGCGACAAGTTTTGCCTCTGCAATCACGCGCTGTCCTGCCGCTTCTGCTGTTGATGGTTTAAGGGCGCAGGATATGGGCGAGGTGGATGTTCATATCATGGCAAGACATCACCGCGATTATATTGATGCCTTGCGGCACGCTGGTGCAGAAGTGACCGAATTATCAGCTTTATCTGATTTTCCAGATGGGCAATTTGTCGAAGATACCGCCCTTTGTTTGCCTGACCTAGCCGTGATGATGCGCCCCGGTGCAGAAACCCGAAGGGGCGAGGTCGCGCCAATGCGGGATACGCTTTCCCCGCTATTTCAAAACATTGCTGATATTACGGATGGATTTATTGAGGCGGGCGATATTCTGACCACACCATCTGAAGTGCTGGTGGGGCTGTCGGCGCGGACAAATCTAGCAGGGGCAAATGCCTTGCAAGCCATTTTGGATCGGTATGGCTATCAGATGCGGATGTTGAAAACGCCACCTGATGTTTTGCATTTCAAAACGGATTGCAGCCTGATTGACGACCATTGTATTCTATCAACCGAGCGTTTGGCATCCAGTGGATGTTTTGATGGCTATCAGATTTTACTGGTGCCGGAAGGCGAAGAGCCCGCAGCTAATATGATCCGATATAACGACTATATCATTATGCCCGAAGGCTTTCCTAAAACCCAAGCTATGCTCAAGGCCGCTGGCTTTGATATCTTGGCGGTAGGTAATAGCGAATGTGCCAAAATTGATGGCGGAATGTCTTGCCTATCGCTAAGGTTCTAAATGTAATCTTTAGTTAATATATCACAGTGAAAGAGGTCATCATGTCTAAAGGATATTTGGTCGCTAATATCAGAGTCACGGATCAAGATAAGTTCCAAGAATTCTCTGGCATGGCAGGGCCGGCTATTAAAAAATATGGCGGTAAAGTTCTGGCACGGGGCCCTGTGGCAGATAGGCTAGAAGGTGACGTCACAGGCATTGTCATGATGATTGAGTTTGACAGCAAAGAAGCGGCAAATACCTTTTATCACAGCGAGGAGTATCAGGCTGCAAAGACGGTGAGAGAACAATGTTCCGACACGGATTTAATGATCGCTGAAGGTGTTTCTGAATAAATCTTCATCTGGAATTCATGAAGGACAATTTCTTGGCCAGATGGAAAATAAGATAAGAAAACGATCAAAAAATAGAGGTTCCATCTTCACTAATTCTTGTGAAGATATTGATCGCTTTAGTCGGGTTCAGATTAGAAAAATCACCCTTACTCAAACTTTCTTCTGACCACATCAGATTGTTAAATGGGTCAAGCCGCATCGACCAAGATGAGAATAATCTGGAGTTAATGGGCTCTTCGATAAGCATTTTAATATTGCTATGTCTTTTGTCTTTTTTAATTTTTGAATACAGTTCATCAACAGATGATATTGGGCCTTCAAGAATTTGCAGATAGGCACTATTTCCAGATATTAAACAACCCGTTACATTTTTAAGCGGATTGTTTTTCTGGGATGCCTCGATAATGTCTTTCAAATTTTGATTGGAATAATCTTTGTGGTCAGAAATATAAATGACGCGCTTAATTCCATCCGTCATATTTTATCTCCGCCAGTTAAAATGGTTATGGTTTAAAATAATTATGGTTTTCTTTGTCTCTAATTTAACTTCACACATCTAAACTAATGCGCCTGTGTCATAATTCAACACTACCCAGCAACTCTACCAGTAATTCTACCTGCAACTTTAGGGGGTGTTTCCCAGAATTATGATTGTGCAAATAGTTTTTGATCGGAACGGTTTGCTTATGTTTACCCTTATGACAAACTATTCTAAATTAGAAAAAACTTATTTACAAAATTATAAACACCTCATAGTAATATCTACAAATTATATTATAGCGAGGGTAATGTTTTGGTTACTAAAGTTGGAATAATTGTTGGTATTTTAGCAGCGTTAGCCGCGGCCGAAGGCTCCAATAGGTTTGGTTCATTTGTATCTGCTTTCGGTGGGTCAGATGGTGGGTTTTACACCATGTTCCTCATCATTTCGATAGTGTCCGCAGGGGTATTGCTGGCTCACTTTTTCAACAAGAAAAATTCTATCCTTAATTATGTCATGGTTGCCCTTAATGCGATCTCTGTCATTCTATTGCTTGGCGCCCCTATGCTTGGGGTCGTTGTACAGATCTTTATCGGCATGATTGCAACCGCAGCTTGTCTGTTGGTAGTTCAGTTCACCTATACTGAAGCTGATGAATAATATCTTTTCATGATATTGCTTATCACCTTATCAGAAGTTTCTATTTAACTTTTAGATACCACTCCTGCCCTATATATGCAGGGGTGGTATTTTCTCTTATGACCAGACCGCGAGCTAAGTGACCGTTTCCACGACTCTCATTTTATGGTTTGCCGCTTCTTTACTTTCCGCCAGCTTCTAGTAACTTTTGCTGAAAATACGCGACGCCAGCTTCGTGGCGTGGAGAAAGCGGCCCTGATCTGTATCCGCCACTCTCATAGTTTTTTTGGATAGCGCCGCAGACTTCAAAATCCTCTCGTATCACCTCAAGGTTATCTGCGATGACTTTTGCGCGCTTTGACGCAGTATCTTCAGAAATATCTTCAAAGTAAAAATTATAAATCAGTTCTGTTTGCTGATGATTAATTGGATTGATGCGAGAGGTGTTCATCCCTCCATCAAACAGAGACAGAGTCCAGTTAGGCCACATCCATAGCCATTTGCCACGATAGAATAACTCTTCACGCGGCGGTGCTGTCATCCTCACCATCCCGTCCAACGCAACAGTCTCAAACTTTTCAAATTCAATAGCGCTATGAAATTTGGGATGGATGCCGGGAATGTGATATCCCTCAACGAAATTATCTGTGTAGATTTTCCAATTGGCATCAAAGACTAATCTTTCTTCATGCACCCATTTATACTGCTCAATAGGTTCACTCGCAATCTCGGAAACAACCGCCCCTAATTGATCCTCAAGGGACATTTTGGGTGATATTGAGATAAATAAAAATCCACGCCACTCACATAAATCTAATGTATCAAGAGACCAATCGCTCTTGTCAAAATCTGGATCGTCTCCCCACCATGGAACATTCAAAAGGGAGCCATCTTCTTTCCAGACCCATTGATGATACGGACAGCGGATGGTTTGACAGCGGCCTGATCCCTCAGGCAGAAGGCGAGCCCCGCGATGGCGGCACACATTGCGGAATGCGCGAATTCCATCTTTTGCCCTGACAGCAAAGACTTTGTTTCCCGCTATTTCAGTGGCTATATAATCACCTCGTTTAGAAAGTCGAGAGGAGGGGCCAAGTAATTGCCAGCTTGACGCAAAGATCTTATCCACATCTGAGGAATGAATAGATGAAGACACGTAATTTATAGGATCAAGATTTTTCATAAGTCTTCTTTACTTGCTCGTTTATATTCATCAAAAATATCATAGGGACCGTCATCAATCAAATATTAGGTAATCATCAGGTCGCCAAGTTGCACAACATAAATGGCTATCCTTAAATTTTCATTCTCATTTTTGTTGTCTTTAGGAGGAGCAAATGTTGTTCAATCATTAAGTATTATAAAAATTATTTATTAGTAAAATTGACTTTGTCTAAATCTAAATTATATCTAAAATATTATTTTTTGTGAGGAGTGTATTATGAGAAAATTTCTAACATTATTATTTTTACTAACGTCATTTAATGCTTATGCAGCATCAACATCTGACTTTCTTGATTCTTATGAGGAGATTGTAGAAATTTATGAAGGTTATGCTAATAAATCTCAATTCTGTAATTCAGATA
>CBFIDH010000053.1:0-5653 GCA_965661405.1 Puniceispirillales bacterium (SeqCode) | reverse complement strand
GGATATTATCCTTAACCGCTGTGAGTTGCTGGACCAGCATAATCGGCTTGATACTCTGGATCAGTTTCTTGATGTTGTCTCAGAACGGAATATCACCGCGCCGGATTTATCCTATTTTCATGCTTTGAACAGCTTTCGCCAGAATGATATAGCAACCTCTCAAGCGTGGCTTGATCAAATTTCCCCTGATGCTATCAGTCCTTCGCGTGTGCTAGCGTTTTATGAACTCCGCGGCAAATGCTTTGATTATAGCGGTGCCTCAAAAGATGCCATGGAAATGTTTGATGCCATGAACGCCCTTAGCCGCGCCGGTCATAAAGCCATGATCAAAAAAGGTGATGATTATCTGGCACGGGCAGTGGCAAGGGCAAAGGACATCACCTCCCTCAATACCACCCAAAAATGGACAAACACCGCTAAGGACACCGACTCACAGCCTATTTTTATTGTTGGCTTTATTCGTTCCGGCACCACCTTGCTTGATACCATTTTATCTGGACATCCTGATCTTCATGTTGTTGAGGAAAAGGGTTTTGTGGAAGCGATGCGCGACCAGATTGGGATAGACAAAACGATCCCGTTTATCGAAGAGTTGGATCAGCAAACGGTCACATCATTAAAAGACACTTATGAGGAAGGGATCGCGCTTTATACACCTAACCCAAAGCCGCGCGCCATGATTGACCGCTTGCCCCTTAATCTTGTTGAGGTTCCCCTGATCGCAAGAGTCTTTCCAAAAGCGCGGTTTATCTTTTGCTTGCGTCACCCCATGGATACTGTGCTTAGCGGATATATGCAAAACTTTCGGCTTAACGCTGCGATGGCGGCGATGACGCAAATCAAAACTGCGGCCGCCTTATATGACGCCACGATGACCATTTGGCAGAATAGCGTTGATCGCTATCAGCTGGATCATATCACCATCACATACGAAGATCTGGTTGAAGATCGGGAACCTGTGCTGAGATCACTTCTGTCATATCTTGATCTGCCTTGGCATGATGGAGTGTTAGAACATTGGAAATCGGCAGAAGCAAAAGAGGTGATCGCCACACCTAGTTATCGCCAGGTTGTTCAGCCGATTTATACCATAGCCATAGACCGCTGGCGCCGCTATCAACCGTTTTTGAAAGACGCCGAAGACTTGCTAGCCCCGTGGGTTGAGGCTTTTGGTTATTCTTCAAAGGGCAACTAACATCACTTTGATGATCCGGTATTCTTGTTAATCGGCATATTCATTATATATCAGTAATACTAAAAGTTTTTGTGAAAGCAGGATTATGTCTATTCGCCCTATTAAAATGACCAATCAAGCCAAACCACATCTCGAAGGCGCTGGCGTGCATCTGCACCGTGTGTTTGGGTTTGGTGACACAGAGCCATTTGATCCGTTTTTGATGATGGATGATTTCCGCAATGATGATCCAGCAAAATATATGAACGGTTTTCCATGGCATCCGCATCGCGGCATTGAAACCATCACCTATGTGCTGAAAGGTAATGTGGAACATGGCGATAGTCTGGGTAATCGCGGGGTGCTAAGTGATGGTGATGTTCAGTGGATGACAGCAGGTTCTGGCATTATCCATCAAGAAATGCCAAGCGGTAATGCAAAAGGCGAAATGCACGGCTTTCAGCTCTGGGCCAATTTACCTGGCCACCAGAAAATGACAACGCCGCGCTATCAGGATATCAAATCACCGGATATTACGAGCCTAACTGATGATGATGGAACGCATATCCGGGTGATCGCTGGTGACTGGCGCGGGTATCGCGGGCCTGTGGACGGCATTGATACTGATCCTAGTTATCTGGATATTGCCATGCCAGCAAACACGACCAAACGCTTTCCTTTTGACACGCGGCGCCAAGGCTTTGCCTATATTTTTGAAGGCAGTGCAAATTTCGCTGATGCGTCACAACCTTTCGGCGTGAATGTTGAAAAAGAGTTTATGGGAGAGGAGCTAAAGATACGCGATCAATCCGGCAACCGGACACTGGTCGTCTTTGGCGAAGGTGATGAGGTGGTTGTTACTTCTGGTGAGATGGGAGTGCGGTTCTTGCTGATTTCCGGCGCCCCTTTGAGAGAGCCTGTGGCATGGCATGGCCCCATTGTCATGAACACACGCGAAGAATTGCAAACCGCGTTCCGCGAGCTAAATACGGGCGAGTTTATAAAAGAAGGCGCTGAAGATTGGATTGGAAAAAGACGATAAAAAAACATGGGCATAATTCATGCTGGCTAGTGCCAACAAACAGATGCCAAATCATGTTTTGATAATATCAATAAAAATGATAATTTTTGGAATGGGGGTTATAAATCCTATACGCTATTTTCAAATTCTGCTAAAGAAAATCCATGATTAAAGATACCACCATCCTGATCACCGGCACGGCCGGATTTATTGGTTTTCATCTGACTAAACATCTGCTTGAGCTGGGCCATCATGTCATCGGAGTCGATAACATGAGCCCTTATTATGATCTTCGCCTCAAAAAAGATCGGCTGACCCAACTTAGCCATCCGCATTTCCAATTTCAGCATTGTGATCTGGCTGATCATGATGCCGTTATGGCCCTTTTTTCGGGTATCAAGCCACAAAGTGTTATCCATCTCGCGGCGCAGGCCGGGGTGCGCTATTCCATCGACAACCCCAGCGCCTATATGGACAGCAACATGACAGGCTTTTTCAATATCCTAGAAGCCTCACGTCATTATCATGTGGGACATTTGATTTATGCGTCGTCGTCTTCGGTCTATGGCGCCTCAACCGATTACCCGTTTTCTGAAAAACAGGCGGTTAATCACCCTGTCAGTTTTTATGCCGCCACCAAAAAAGCCAATGAAGCGATGGCACATTCCTATGCCCATCTTTATGGTTTGCCTTGCACAGGCTTACGGTTTTTTACAGTCTATGGCCCATGGGGACGGCCCGATATGGCCTATTGGCGGTTCACAGACCACATCATGAAGGGAGAGCCGATCCAAGTTTATGGTGAAGGAAAGATGAGCCGGGATTTCACCTATATTGATGATATCATTGACGGCATCATTCGCCTCATTCCCCTGCCGCCTCAACCTAATCCGGATTGGGATAGCAAAACCCAAGATCAGGCCACCAGCATGGCACCATGGCGTGTCCTTAATATCGGTAATAATCACCCAACGGAACTTGAGCATTTTATTTCTGTTCTTGAAGACACTATCGGCATCAAAGCGGTAAAGGAATATCTGCCAATGCAAGATGGTGATGTTCGTTCCACCGCCGCCGATATCACAGCGATTCAAGAATTAACCGGATTTCAGCCGCGAACAAAGATAGAGGATGGTATCCCTGCCTTTGTGGAATGGTATCGCCGCTGGCATGGAAATAACGCCTAACCCATCCTGTTCATTGCATTAACAGGCCAAATTGGTGTAAGAAACAAGACGATGAACTCATCATTTCATTATCTTTCAATATTGGGAGCGAGTGATGCCAACGAACATTACTAAAGCCATCTTTCCTGTTGGCGGCCTTGGCACTCGTTTTCTGCCAGCGACCAAATCCATGCCCAAAGAAATGTTGCCTGTGGTGGACAAGCCGCTGATCCAATACGCGGTCGAGGAAGCAGCCGAAGCCGGTATTACCGAGTTTATCTTTGTCACAGGACGCGGCAAAACAGCGATTGAAGATCATTTTGATCATTCCACAGAACTTGAAGATACCTTAAAAAAGCGTAACAAACATGATGCTCTGGCCGCTGTTCGCGCTATGATGCACATTCCGGGGTCTGTGGCCTATATCCGCCAGCAAGAACCTGCTGGACTTGGTCATGCGATCTGGTGCGCACGGCATTATGTTAAGGATGAACCCGTTGCCGTTCTTCTTGCTGATGATCTGATTAAGCCAGCACAAGACGGTAAAGGATGCCTCAAGCAAATGGTTGACGCTTGGCAGGATAAAGGCGGCAATATGGTGGCGGCGATGGAAGTTGCGCCTGAAAAAACCGCTTCTTATGGGATTATTACACCTGGCGAAACCCACGGATCATTAACCGAAGTGAAGGGATTGGTGGAAAAACCAAACCCTGATCAAGCTCCGTCAAGCCTTGCTGTGGTTGGGCGTTACATTCTTGAGCCCGGAGTTTTTGACGATCTTGACCGGATGGAACGCGGCGCGGGTGACGAGATACAGATCACCGACTCGCTTGCCCGGCGCATTGGTGAAGCTCCTTTTTTCTGTCACTTGTTCTCAGGCACGAGGTTTGATTGCGGATCAAAATTAGGATTTCTTCAAGCCAATATCGCCTATGCCATCTCGCGCGATGATCTAGGAAAGGACATCACACACTGGCTCAAAGGTCTTGCTTTATGATCAAGCATCATTTTGATCCCACGATCTTAAGAGCTTATGATATCAGGGGGATCATTGACTCTACTTTGACAGGTGACGATGCCTATGCCATTGGAGCTGGATTTGCCGCTATAATCCGCGCCAAAGGCGGTAAGACGGTCATCATTGGCCGTGATGGCAGATTATCTTCCCCCATGCTATCAGAACATCTAGCCAAAGGGTTAACCGATGGCGGCATGGCGGTGACCGATATTGGCACTGGCCCAACACCCATGCTTTATTTTGCTGATCGCATCACAGATGCGGATGGCGCGATACAAATCACCGGCTCACATAATCCGCCACAATATAATGGCTTTAAGATGGTGCTAGGGCATCAGCCTTTTTTTGATGACGATATTCAAGCTCTTGGCAAGGCCATGGCAGACGGGGTTAAGGGCGCTGATGGCGGCAGTTATCAGTCCATGGATATAGAAAAACAATATTGTGATGCTCTTCTTGATTATGCTGGCGACCTTAGCATCATTGATCATATGGCCTTTGTGTGGGATTGCGGAAATGGCGCGGCTGGCCCCATGGTGGAACGCTTAACCGCGGCTTTGCCCGGAACCCATCATGTTTTGTTTTCTGATATTGATGGCACTTTTCCTAATCATCACCCTGATCCGGTTGATCCCGAAACCTTGCATCTGTTGCGTCAAGCGGTGTCTGATCATCACGCCATCATGGGCATTGGGTTTGATGGTGATGGTGACCGCATTGGATTAATTGATGCTAAAGGCCGGCAAGTTGCTGGAGATGTGCTAACGGCCTATTTGTCTGGCGGGGTGTTGCGTCGTCATCCGGGGGCAGAGATTATTTTTGATGTTAAATCCTCATTAGTCGCTCTGAATGAGGTAAGTGCCAAAGGCGGTCGACCGCAATTATGGAAAACAGGCCATAGTCATATGAAAACCCGGCTTAAGGAAATTTCTGCCCCTCTCGCTGGTGAGATGAGTGGGCATCTCTTTATCGCGGATGGCTGGTATGGATTTGATGACGCCCTATTGGCGGCGGTTGCCGTCCTAAAGGAAATGGCTGAAACTAGTCAGGACATCACACAATTTGTTGATCATCTACCAACGGTTTTTGCGACACCAGAATTGCGTATTCCTTGCCTTGAGACAGAAAAATTTGGTCTTGTGGAAGCCGTTGCAGACGCCATTACTGCCCAATCTGAGTCCGGTGGATTTGAGGTCAACACCATTGATGGTATCCGCGTCACGACTGATGATGGATGGTGGTTAATCCGCGCTTCAAACACAGGGGCGGAACTT
>CBFIDH010000052.1:0-6055 GCA_965661405.1 Puniceispirillales bacterium (SeqCode) | reverse complement strand
CGGCAATTTCCATCTGACCGATACCCCGGTTGGGGCTTATGGCAAAGATGGGGAATGGTGTTGCCTTGAGCCTTGGCGGCTTCCCATATGCTAGTGCCTTCCGGCACTGACACGGATGTTCCATCAAGGGTAAAGGTGACGGTTTTAATCTGGAGTGAGTCTGGCATAATCTGACCCTTAGCTAATTTCGCTGTCAAAATGTTTCATGGTAAGACGAATGGCGTTTGGCGCCGCTTGCCCTAAGCCACAGATAGACGCATCAACCATGACCTCACATAAATCTTCAAGCAAGGGTTTATCCCACTGCTCGGCCTGCATTAATTGCACCGCCTTTGTGCAACCTGTCCGGCAAGGTGTACATTGCCCACAGCTTTCGTCTTCAAAAAAGCGCAGCATATTAAGGGCCGCGTCACGAACCTGATCTTGATCCGACAAAATCACCACCGCCGCAGAACCAATGAAACTGCCATGCGGCTGAAGAGTGTCAAAATCTAAAGCAACATCCGAAAGTGAGGCTGGCAATATCCCTGATGATGGGCCGCCGGGTTGATATGCCTTAAAGACATGACCATCCATCATGCCGCCTGCCGCCTCAATAATATCCATCACGGTTGACCCGGCTGGCAGGAGATATACCCCCGGCTTAGCCACACGGCCAGAGACCGAATAGCTACGCAACCCTTTGCGGCCATTTTTTTCCACAGATGATAGAATCTCATGACCTTCACGGCAGACACGCGCCACCCAGTAAAGAGTTTCAATATTATGAACCAATGTTGGGCGACCAAATAGCCCTACCTGAGCCACATAAGGCGGACGGTGACGCGGCAGACCGCGTTTGCCCTCAATAGACTCAATCATCGCGCTTTCTTCGCCGCAGATATATGCTCCAGCACCTCGGCGCAGATCAATATATCCCTTTTCGACAATTCCTGCTTGCTCAAGTCGAGCAATCTCATCCGCCAGAATATGCAATACCGCCGGATATTCATCGCGCATATAGATATAGCATCTTTCGGCATCAACCGCCCACGCGGCGATCAGCATTCCTTCAAGGAAAAGATGAGGTGTGCGCTCAAGGTAATAGCGATCCTTGAATGTTCCCGGCTCGCCCTCATCCCCGTTCACCGTTAGGTAGCGCGGCCCATCGGCGGCGCGAACAAAGCCCCATTTCTTTCCAGATGGAAACCCTGCTCCACCAAGACCCCGCAACCCACTCTGGTTAATGGTGTCCTGAACTTCTTCCCAATTCCCATGCTCACGCAATTCCAACAAACGATTATAACCACCTTCTTGGCGATAGGCATCCAATGTCTGATAATTTGGGATATGCGCGTGGGTATCATCGGCGGCGATAGCGGCCTCAACTTTTTCTGCTGTGGCATGATCAATGTGGTTGTGACCAAGTTCAAGCGTTGGCGCCGTATCACACCGTCCCATACATGGCGCACGCAGAACCCTTACTTCAGTTGGATCAAGACCTTTTTTCAATGCTTTTATTAAGTTCTGTGCCCCTGCCAATTCACAAGACAGAGAATCACAAACCCGGATGGTCAGTGCAGGCGGCGGCGCCTCCCCCTCATCCACAACATCAAAATGGGCATAAAATGTGGCGACTTCATAAACCTCAGTCTGGGCAAGTCGTAACTCTTCAGCCAACGCGTGAAGATGCGCTATGCTTAAATGACCGTAATTATCTTGGATCAGATGCAGATCTTCAATCAGCATATCATGACGCCGGGGGCGATCACCCAAAAGAGAACGGATTTCAGCTAAAGCTTGGTCCGTGACCTGACGGCCTTTAGGGGTTTTGCGACCCTTACCTCTAGCGGATTTCCAAATACCATTTTCATCAATGATAGCGTCCAATGCTCATCCTCCAAGCGTTTCGGTGCGAGATATTAACCCCGACTGGCATACCAGAATTTCATTCATCATAACTAGATTATTATGTATACCACAAGAAGAAATCCTGTAATGTCTTCATTAAATATCATTTCATTCTTTATTTAAAATAAAGCCTTTCAGCAAGGCTATTGTTGCAAAACAGGATATAATTGCTAAAAATTCGCCACATCAATTAGAGGAGTGGGCCATGAACGCAAAAACCATGATATCAGTCATTGAAATGACAGCATCAGGAGGGCCAGAGGTTCTTATACAAGGTGAACGCGAATGCCCAACACCTCTTGAAAATGAAGTCTTAATTAAGGTCATCGCGGCAGGGGTAAATGGCCCCGATATGGTGCAAAGGCGTGGGCATTATCCGCCTCCTAAAGGTGCCTCTGATCTGCTAGGGCTTGAAGTATCAGGGATCATAGCCGCTACCGGAAGCGCCGTGACCAGATGGCGCGAAGGTGATCACGTGACGGCCTTGACCAATGGCGGCGGCTATGCGGAATATGTTGCTGTCTTGGCAGATCATGTCTTGCCTGTGCCAGATGGGATAAGCATGATTGATGCCGCAGGCTTGCCAGAGACTTTTTTCACGGTTTGGAGCAATATTTTCCACCAGATGCCAAGGCCAGCAGGAACGCGGTTCCTTGTTCATGGCGGTGCTGGCGGTATTGGTTCAACAGCTATTCAGCTTGGCGCCGCTATGGGCTATGAGGTGCTGACCACGGTTGGCAGTCAAGAAGAAGCCGACTGGTGTTTAAGCCTTGGTGCCACACGCGCCATTAATTTCAGAGACGAAGACTTTGTTGAGATTACCCGCGCTGCCGGCGGTGCGGATATCATCCTTGATATTATTGGCGGTGATTATATTGCGCGCAACATTAAAGCCGCACGGGCAGATGGCCGTATTGTTCAGATCGCCTTTAACCATGGCTCAAAAATGGAAATAGATCTGATGCCTGTGATGCTGAAACGGCTGACATTCACAGGTTCAACCTTGCGTTCTCGTCCTGACCATTTTAAGGCTGTGATCGCTGAAGAATTGCTACATCAGGTTTGGCCGTTAATCGCTGACGGTACTATCAAAACAACCACCCATACCGTCTTTCCTCTTAATGAAGCGGCGGCGGCGCATCACATGATGGAAGCCGCCACCCACCGAGGAAAGATTTTGCTGGCAACCGATAAGGGCAATTAACCATCACCCTCATCAGCTCAACCAGATTTAAGCAACCAGAAACTCCAGAGGTTTGACCTGACGAAAACGGCCCGTGTTTTTCAACTCATCAATAACAGGCGCGGTGACTGGCCCATCAAGATAAAGAAGCCCGATAGCCTCCCCCCCAATGGCGGAACGGCCAAGGGTAAAATTAGCAATATTAATGCTATTCTCACCCAGCGTTTTACCAAGTGTGCCGATAATTCCGGGGATATCCTCGTTAGTGGTAAAAAGCATATAAGGGCCAATCTCGGCATCAATATTGATCCCCTTGATCTGGATAAATCGCGGCTTTCCATCACTGAATACCGTTCCGGCAACAGACCGTTCCAATTTATCCGTCACCACCGTTACCTTGATATACCCCTCAAAGATGCCGGATTTATCTTGATTAGTGGTGCTGATTTTAATACCGCGCTCCTTTGCGATCACTGGCGCGGATACCATATTCACATCTGGATTTGCGCTTTTGAGAATTCCGGCAATAACAGAACAATTCAGCGCAGAGAGATTCATTTCCGCCACGCATCCATCGTGACAGATCGCAATGCTCTTAATCGGCTCATCCGTCATCTGACCGACAAAATCACCCAGATGCCCTGCCAGCTTTAGCCATGGCCCCATCACCTTTGCTTCTTCGGCGGTTACCGATGGCATATTGATAGCGTTTGATACCGCACCTGTCAGAAGATAATCAGACATTTGTTCCGCCACCTGCAAGGCCACTTTTTCTTGTGCCTCAACAGTTGCCGCCCCAAGATGGGGGGTGCAAACCACATTCGGTAGCCCAAAGAGAGGGTTTTCTGTCGCCGGTTCAACCGCAAAGACATCAATAGCCGCGCCTGCTACATGACCAGAAGATAAAAACTCAGCCAAGGCCGCCTCATCAATTAACCCGCCACGCGCACAATTAATGATCCGAACCCCCGGCTTGGTTTTAGCCAGATTGTCCCGATTTAATATATTCTTTGTCTGATCGGTCAACGGCACATGAAGGGTGATAAAATCGGCACGCGCCAACAAATCATCCCATTCCACTTTTTCCACGCCCATGAACTTGGCTTTGTCTTCACCAAGAAACGGATCATAGGCGATCACCTTCATCTTTAGCCCTTTGCCGCGGTCACAGACAATTCCGCCAATATTACCTGCGCCAATGACGCCAAGGGTTTTGCCTGTTAACTCAACCCCCATAAACCGTGATTTTTCCCATTTTCCGGCATGGGTAGATGCGCTGGCCTCTGGAAGTTGCCGAGCCACAGCAAACATCATGGCAATCGCGTGTTCGGCGGTGGTGATCATATTGCCAAAGGGGGTATTCATGACAATGACCCCTTTTCGGGATGCCGCCTGACGGTCGATATTATCAACGCCTATCCCGGCGCGGCCAATCACCTTCAGCCGATCAGTAGCAGAAAGCAGTTTTTCCGTTACCTTTGTGGCAGAACGAATAGCTAGGCCATCATAACCAGCAATCATTTCCCGTAATTTATCTTTGTCCTTTCCCAGATCAGGAAGGAAATCCACATCAATGCCGCGATCTCTAAAAATCTGGACGGCGGCGTCAGACAATTTGTCTGATATCAATACTTTAGGTGCCATATCGGCCTCCCTTATTTTTCATTGAAATTGAGAATATATATCCCAAGAGATGAGCAAGCCTGCTAGCAGCTAGGCCGCGGCAGATAACGCCGCTTTTTCCATCGCATAGGCCCAGTCAAGCCACGGCAACATAGCCGCAATATCACTGGTTTCAACCGTACTGCCGCACCAAATCCGAAGCCCCGGAGGGGCACTGCGGTAAGAGCCAACATCAAAGGCAACGCCTTCGTTTTCCAGTCGTTTAACAACAGACTTGGCGAAACCAGCCATATCAGTAATGGCAGAATCCTGAAACACTAGGCAGACCGAGGTGTTGGAAAAGATCGCCCTGTCATTAGCCAAGTTTGATATCCAATCACGCTGATCACAGAAATCCCAGATCAATCTGGCATTAGCATCCGACCGCTTAATCAATCCATCCAGACCGCCAACCGACCGCCCCCATGACAGAGCCACTAAATAATCCTCAACCGCCAGCATGGAAGGCGTGTTGATCGTGTCACCTGAAAAAATACCCTCAATCAGCTTGCCGTCTTTGGTGAGCTGAAAGATTTTGGGGATGGGCCATGATGGCGTGCAGCTTTCCAGTCGTTCCACCGCGCGAGGTGAGAGGATCAGCATTCCATGTGCCGCTTCACCGCCCATCACTTTTTGCCAACTAAACGTGGTCACATCCAAATCTTGCCACGGCAATTCCATGGCAAACGCCGCCGAAGTGGCATCACAAATCGTTAACCCTTTGCGGTGAGATGGCAGGCGTGTTCCTGCGGGTAGACGAACGCCCGAAGTTGTGCCATTCCATGTGAAAACAATATCCCGGTCGTAATCAAGCCCTGCCATATCGACAATCTCGCCATAGGGCGCGGTGCGGATATCGGCATCAAGTTTTAGTTGTTTGACAGCATCCGCGACCCACGCTTGCCCAAAGCTTTCCCAAGCAACAATAGTGGCAGGACGCGCCCCCAATAATGACCACATGGCCATTTCAACCGCCCCGGTATCAGATGCCGGAACAATGCCAATACGGTAATCATCCGGCACTTGCAGAAGCTCTCTGGTGCCAGAAATCGCGGCTTGCAACTTGGCCTTGCCACCAGATGCGCGATGCGATCGCCCTAGATAGGCATCTGCCAGATGATCAAGAGTGTAAGTTGAGTTTTTGGTACAGGGACCCGAAGAAAAACGCGGATTGACCGGCCGCGTAGCCGGTTTTTCATAAGTCATAATTAGTTATCCTTACAGATAATTGCCTCTCGTTGGGGAGAGGTGGCCCACTGATGATAATATAGAAACTTTGCCGCTTTCGCAAGTTTGGAAATGGGCGTATGACAGAACAAC
>CBFIDH010000051.1:0-7129 GCA_965661405.1 Puniceispirillales bacterium (SeqCode) | reverse complement strand
CTGGTCTTGCTGCCGCCCTGCCATTGCTTCGGGCCGGAAAACAGGTGATCGTATTAGATAAAGCGCGTATTGGTGAGGCCGCGTCTAGTCGCAATGGCGGCATCACTAGCGGCAATCTGCACCTGTCACGCTCGCAGTTGACACGCCGCTTTGGCCCAGATAAGGCCGATGCCTTTGAGGCAGAGGCGGTAGCGGCGCGAGCAGACCTAGCAGATATGATCAAGCGTGAGGGGATTGCTTGCGGGCATCAGAATTCTGGTCGAGTGGTGGGCTATCTTCAAGGATTTGATGCGGATGCCATGCAACGCGAAGCGGATCGCCTAAACCAGCGTTACGGCATTGAAATGGGTGTGCTAGGCAGGCGGCAAATGGCTGATCATACGGCTAGCCGGAAATATCAGGCAGGGGTGTTAAGGCCGGATATTGGCAGTATTCATCCCGCCCAGTTTTTGCTTGGCCTAGCAGACCGGGTAGAGGAGGCAGGCGGCGCCATCATCACCGCTACCGCCGTGAACAGCGTCAGCCGGAAATCTGGACAATTCCATGTTGAGACAAGCCGAGGCCTCATCACCTCTGATCATGTGATCGTTGCCACAAACGGTTATACCGATAAAGGATTGCCGTGGTTGCAACGGCGGTTAATTCCGGTGATATCAGAAATCATCGTGACTGAGGATTTGGGGGCTAATAGGGTTCGGGCATTGATGCCGCGCCTCAATATGTTTGGTGAAGCCTTGCATCTGGGATACTACTACCGGCCAACCCCGGATGGTCGGCGGATTCTCCTAGGTGGGCGACGTTATAGCAATGATCCGCGCCAATCACGGCTTCATCTCAAGGCTGGATTAATGGGAATCTTTCCTGATCTTGGTGATGTTAGCATCACGCATCATTGGGCAGGTCCGGTGGCGTTTCCGTTTGATAAACTTCCTAAATTGGTGGTCAATGATGGGGTTATTTATGCGGCTGGGCTATGTGGGTCGGGGACGGTTTGGGCGCCATGGCTGGGCAAGAAAGCGGCGGCGATGATACTAGGTGAGGGAGGCGACAGCGTTTTTGCTAGTCCAACGATGCGAAGCTTACCGTTTTATTGGGGAAAGCCGTGGTTTTTGCCATTAGCGATGCAGTATTACCGCTTGCGTGACCGTATGGTCGCTAAATCAAAATAACCCTTATTATCCCTCATCCTCAAGGTGATGTAACGCCGCCAATTCCGCGATGGTCACAGGCCGAACAGGGGGGCGAATCCGATAATATGACATATCTTGAATAGGGGTTTTGTGATGGGCTGCGAGCAATGCTTGTATCGTCAATCCACACATTCTTCCCTGACATCGCCCCATGCCAGCACGGCAATAGGCTTTAAGTTGATTGGAGCCTGCCACACCTAAACCGATAGCGGCCATTACCTCTGCTTGGGTTAATCCTTCACAACGGCAAATGATGGTGTCTTTATCTGTTGGCGTTAGCGTTTCTGCTAAGGGTGCATAAAGCTGATCAAGAAATGGCCTCAAGGCGCGGTATTGCATCCGCTTCATCCGATGCCGCCATAATGTGATTGACGGAACCGCCGCCCCGGTTAGTGCTTTTACCACGGCGCTGGCGGTGATATGTCCGGATGCCGCCGCCGCGTCAGCTCCTGCTATGCCGCCAGCATCACCTGCGATATAAATCCCCTCAACCGAGGAAGCGCCATCACGATCACTGACAGGATGCCAGCACATCTGGCGGCGGTGCCAATGATGGGCCAATCCACTTGCCATGCTAAGATTGACATTTGGAATGACCCCTTGATGCAGAAAGACATGAGAGGATGGGATGCGTGTCCTATGCTTGCCCTTGCTTTTGCCTTTACCTTTACCTCTGGACTTATCATGGCAAAAGCTCACTGCCTCAACATGGGTGTTGCCTTCAAGTTGGATATCAGAGACATGAGCATAATATGGGGTTTGGGCCTTGATCCGGCGAAGCCAACCAAGACCCTTCATCAGCATTTTCGGCTGGGCCAGAGCTAGCGGTAGACTTGCAAGAGTTGAGGCCGAGCCAAGTCCAGCGCCTGTATCACAAACACCGGCAATAGATATGCCAGCGTCAAGATATTGCGTGATGGTCAGATAGAATAACGGCCCCGTACCAACAAAAACGGCGTCATCCGCCCCGCTTGCGCTAGATTTCAATAGGGTTTGGGCGGCTCCGACCGTTATGACCCCCGGCAAATGCCAACCACGCAGGGGAACAGGGCGTTCATACGCGCCAGTGGCAAGGATAATCGCACGCGCCGATAAGATTTGTGCTACGCCAGCAATGGTCACACTCAAAGATAAAGGATCAGAGATTT
Source organism: Puniceispirillales bacterium (SeqCode) (assembly GCA_965661405.1). GTDB lineage: Bacteria > Pseudomonadota > Alphaproteobacteria > Puniceispirillales > UBA1172 > UBA12202. Next base: position 4,791 of record CBFIDH010000051.1, on the reverse strand, counting down.
GCCAGACCACGGCCTGATACCTAATCTCAGCCCCGCATTTCTGAAAACTACTGCTGAGTTTGGCTCCCTTCCAGTAATCTTTACCTAGAAAAGCGCGGCTGTGACGGTGCTGGTTGTTCTGTTGGATATCTCGCCAAACCTGCCCGCCATGATCAGGCTGATCATCTAGCACCAGCACTGTTAAACCAGATTGCCGTGCCGTGATAGCGCTTGCCATTCCGGCTGGACCTGCGCCAACGATGATCACATCATAATCAGGCATCATGGTTTTGTCCTGTTTCCGCGGTGTTGTGATGGGGGGTTAGCCGCATCCCATCTTCGGCTGTTAACTGGCAGGATTGAATGGCTTTCCGGTTATCAGCATCCACCAGACAGTCAAAACAGACCCCCATCATGCAATATGGCCCTCGCGGTCCGGTCACTGGCCCATGATGTGTGGTGCTGATCCCATGGCGTAGCAATATGGCGGCTACCAGCTCACCTTTATGGGCGGTGAGGGGGCGATCCTCCCAGAAAATAGTGATCTTCTCTTGAGGGTGATCAAGTTGAGGATCATCAAGCCGCCGAAACATCAAATCGCCTTTCTGAAAATGAGGTTAGATGCGGGCCAAGATGCCCGTCATGAACGCATCTAGCCAGATCAAATGCGTGTGCCGCCGCGAGAGTCACACCGCTATGACAAGTCACGGCGAATGCTCCGGGAATATCAGGGGATTGATCATATATCGGATAGCCATCAGGTGACATGACCCGAAGCGCGGCCCAACTGCGAACAATCTGGGCATGGCTAAGCGCCGGTAGGATGCGTTCAGCACGACTGGCAATCTCTGCCATTACAGGACGTGTTGAGGATACATCCAGTCCGGCGTCTTCGTGGCTATCACCGATCATCATAGACCCTTCGGCGGTTTGGCGCAGGGTTACCATAGGATAACGCATCTGAAGCGGCAGTTTTTCCGTCACCATGATCTGACCGCGTTGGGGTTTGACCGCTTGCTTCAGACCAATCAACGGGGCCAGATCACGATTGCCAAGCCCTGCCGCCAGAACCAATCGCGGCGCGGTAACATCTCCATCTGTGGTGGTGACCCGAATATCTGATCCGGTTTTGGTGATCGCTGTGACAGGGCAAGAGGTTTTGACATAACCCTTTTGGTGATGGATCGCGTCATGTAACCCACGCATCAAATAAAGTGGGCTGACATGACCATCATGTGGTGACCAAGTTGCCCCGGCGACATCCCCGATACCCGGCTGAATTTCTGCCAGCGTTTGCCTGTCAAGTACCTTGAATTGAAAGCGGCCATTTTGATGCTGGCTCAGAGTGGTTAATTCAGCGGTGCGGGTGTTAAGCTCATCCTCAGTCAGGCAGACATCAAGCCCGCCTTTTTGTTCCAGCGCTAATGGCGCGCCTGTCTGTTCATGCAGCATGGCGGCTAGATCAGGCCATAATTGCGACGAAGACATGGACCAATCCGCATAAGGCGGAAAGCCAGATCCTTTGCCTTGTACCCAGACCAGCCCAAAATTACCGCGTGAGGCGCGGAAATCCAGATCACCAGCATCAAGCACGAGGCAGGAGCGGCCAAGGCGACCAAGACCATAGGCGATGGCAAGACCAACAAGGCCGCCACCAATCACAATGCTATCCCAGTTGCGCTGTTCTATCATGATCCTATCTTGTCTTTTCGGATGTGCTAACTCAAGTGATAATCAAAGGGTCCTTGAGGTTAGGGGGATATTGAGGTTAGGGAAGATGGGTTTCGATATAATCCCTGATATCTGTCCAGTTCATATCAATCAGACGATCAAGTTTGCTTAGATCAGCGCAGGTAAAGGCTTGATACTGGCGGCGAAGTGTCTCTGGCATAGGGATATAAGTGATGCTGGCTTGATATTTTCGGGCAATGGCTTCACCAACATCCTGAAAACTGACAGGCTTACCTGTGCCGATATTATAAACACCACTGACGGTATTATGGATGAGGCGGCAATGCACGGTGACGACATCTTCAACGCTGATAAAATCGCGTTTGAACTGATCGCTGTTTTCAAAAAGCGTGATGGTGCCTTTTTCTTCGGCTTGCTTGATAAACTTGGTATAGGGGCTGGCCATATCGTTTTTATGTTCTTCGCCCTTATGTCCATAAACATTAAAATAACGAAATCCGGTGGTGGTGATATGTTTCGCTGGATTTTTCATCACATGACGATCAAACAGATATTTACTATACGCATAGGGGCTTTGCGGTTGAAACGGCCCGTCTTCCTGAAAATGCTCTAGCGTGCCATAGACACTGGCGCTTGAGGCATAGTGCCAATTCACGCCATGATGCTGGCATTGTTCGTAAAGCCAGATGCTGAAATCCGTGTTTTGGGTCATGATCTGATCCACATCCGCATAAGTGGTGGAGCTGATCGCGCCAAGATGAATGACCAGATCACGTCCCTTTATTTCTGGCAGAGGTGTTGCTGGCTGGGCGTCATCGCCCCATTCCCATCCTTCGATCTCATATCCCATCTCTAAAAGCGCACGATAGAGATTTTGGCCAATAAAGCCATTGTGACCAGTAATCAGAATGTTCATGCAAAAACAACGTAAAGTTAAAAAAGGGAAAATTAATAATGTGGTTGATAGATACCATATATTTTTTAATAATAAAATTGATGATGAGTTTTCTATGTTGCCGCCATAAGGTTGCCGCTATAAGCATTGTGCTGAACGATAATATTTCGTGGGATATCGCATTAATCGACTTTTCGTTATCTGCCGTGACCATTATTTTTAAGGGAGAACTCTCTTGGCCAGAGAAGCAAGCAAGACCAATGCATTACGATCACAGGCATTTTATGATGCCTATCTAAAAGGCCGGGTTATAGATATTGGTGCTGGTGCTGATCCTGTGGTTCCTGACGCTGAGATTTTTGATCAGCATCAGGGTGATGCCAATCACATTCTTGATTATTTGGCACCTGAACAATATGACACCGTGCATTCCAGCCATTGCCTTGAACATATGCATGACTCCAAACAAGCCCTCAAAGACTGGTGGGCGTTGGTTAAGCCGGGCGGGTTCATGATCACGGTTGTTCCCCATGAAGACCTTTATGAGCAGTTTCACTGGCCGTCGATTTTTAATCATGATCACAAAGCTACTTTCCGGCTTGGCGGTGAGGAGTCTTGGTCGCCAGTATCTATTGATATCATGGCCGAAAGTAAGGCGCTGCCCAAGGCAAAAGTCATAGAACATCGCCTTTATGATGAGAATTATGATTATGATCTGTTATTCCCAAAAGGCCAGACACCGAAAAATCATCGCACCTTTTTGAACCGCCAAATCTCTAGTATTGCTCGCAGATTATCTAATCCCAAATGGCGAAAGAAATTTTTTCTTTATCAACTTTCGCGCGGCTATCCCATTGACCAGACCGCCAAAAGTAATGCGCTGGCACAAATCGAAATTGTTGTTCAGAAAACCGCCTAAGGCTGTTGATCTGAAAGCATGAAGCAAGCAAAACCTTATGATGACACCATCGCCATCCACAGACCAAACCTCTCCGTCTGACAGACGAAAGATTCTTATCATTCAGCCTATGATCGGTATTGGCGATATGATCTGGGTCAAGCCATGGATAGATGAGGCTATTCGTGTTCATGATGTTGTCTTGATGGCGAAAACATCATCACATTCCCATATTATTATGCAGGAACATGATCTTGATTTGCGACCGCTTCATCGCTCGGAACGCGGACGCAAAGGTCGTCATGATGGGGTGATCGGATTTTTCAGATTGGTTGCAGAAATGCGCCAGATCAACCCTGATGAGGTATGGATTCTTCACCGCAGTTGGCGATATGCCGCCGCCGCTTGGCTGGCACGGATTAAAGGCCGTTTTGGATTTGGGTTGGGAAAGCAGGAATGGTTTTTATCTGCCGCCTCGCCCCTATCGCGGCAGATGCGCGGTATTCACCCACGTGAGGCGGTGTCACGGCTGATGACAGATCGAGGGATATCACCTGTGGATACGCATCCGCATCTTGCCGCAACAGATGAACAACTGGCGGCGGCAAAGGCGGTTCTGCCACATCGTAAATCTGTCATTATGATGGGGGTGGGATGCACGGGCGAAGAACGCCGCTGGGCGCCAGAACATTTTGCAACGGTTATCCGCTGGATCGTCACGCATTTCCCACATCTGCATATCGTGCTTTGCGGTAGCCCTGATGAGCGTGTGATCGGTGATCGGATTATGGATCATCTGGGGGAGGCGCCGCCGCAGGTTCAGCTCGTTTTTGATCAATCTATTGGTGTTGTTGTCGGCCTTCATCAACTTGCCAAGCTTTATATTGGAAACGATACCAGCCTAATTAATATCGCCGCCGCCACAGGTCTGCGTGCGATCCGGATTTATGCCAGCCTGTTACCCGTATTGGATTCCAATCTCATCGCATCACTCTGGCCCGAAGACCCTAACCGAATTGGTGTTCCGGGTAGCATTAATGATATCACACCAGACCATGTGATCGCCTTGGCGCGCCCGTATCTAGAGACGGCCTCATCATTATAATATTGGGGTAATATTGGGGGGCTGGTGCTTTTCCTGCTCCATTTTTTATGGCAGGATATGACCTTGGAAAACGATATCTGATTTTAGAAACATCTTAACGACAACGCTTTAACCTTTCACCCTCAAGGTAGCCATCATGCCAGATCTTGTGACATCACCTCCGCCAAGAGGATTTACCAACGCAGAGTTTGAACGGCGCTGTGCCGCGGTGCAGGCTGTTAT
>CBFIDH010000050.1:0-7133 GCA_965661405.1 Puniceispirillales bacterium (SeqCode) | reverse complement strand
CATTCTTCCCGCGCGCGAAACCCTTGCGATCCTTTTGCCGCTTTATCTGTTGACGGATATTTGGGCCATCTGGATTTGGCGAGGATACAGTTATTGGCGGGTGCTATTATGGATGGTGGTGTTTGGTGTGGTTGGTCAGATTTTTGGTTATATTCTGATCAGCGTTATCAATGACGCCATGCTCAAAGCCCTGATTGGGTTGATTGCTCTGTTTATTGGTGGGCGGTATTGGTATCGTGTGAAATCCCCATCACTCCTATCAAACCCACGCCAGAAAGCGCGGCATTTGCGCGGACGTTTGAAATCACGCGCGGCGGTCTGGTGTAGTTTATCTGGGTTTTCGTCCTTTATTTCTTTAACCGGAGGCATCCCTGTTCAGGTTTATCTTCTGCCGATGCAGATGCACCGTTATCTTGTTGTGGGAACAAGTGCTTGGTATTTCTTTTCCATCAATGTTGCGAAACTACCTTTCTTTTTTCAATTAGGAATGTTCACCCCATCAACGCTATTTGTTACGATTGTTCTGATGCCTATTATCCCCATTGGGGTAAGCATAGGGAAATGGCTTAACCGCCGCATGACAGATAAAGGCTTTTATCATATCGCCCATATTGCGCTTATTCTGTTAGGATGTCGTTTGATTTGGGGCGTGGTTATGGCAGGATAACTTGCGCGTCTGGCGGCGAGGGAGTAGCATTTAAGCCAGCAAGTCATCACAAAAAAATAGAAGGAGACAAGAATGATTGCCATTATTTTTGAAGTCTTCCCTAAACAGGGCAAAATGGATGAATATCTGGATATCGCGGCGGAAATCCGTCCGATTGCAGAAGCCACAGAAGGTTTTATCAGTGTTGAGAGGTTTCAGAGCCTAACCAATCCTGAAAAATATCTGTCCATATCGTTTTTTGAAGACGAAGCGGCGGTTGACCGTTGGCGCAATGTCATGGAACACCGCAAGGCTCAAGCACGCGGCAGAAAAGATATCTTTGATGATTATCGTATTTGCGTGGTTAATGTTCTGCGTGATTACACCATGACCCAACGCGGCGATGTCCCCGATGACAGCCTTGCCAGCCATGGCGGTTGACCCAGCAGATGACTTTATGTCTCAAAACGTCCTGACGCGATAAAGCCGCCATTCCGCCACTCTGGTTTGCCATAGGCAAACATCTTTCCATCAGGGCGGCAAACCTTGCCACCTGCGGCGCGTAATACGGCATCACCTGCGGCGGTATCCCATTCCATTGTTGGCCCAAACCGGGGATACACATCTGCCTGCCCGGCGGCAACAAGTGCAAATTTGAGTGATGAGCCAATTGAAGTGGTTTGGCTAATCCCATGTTCCGCCAGCCAAGCGTCGGTCTCGGCATCACGATGCGAGGCGCTGGCCACGGCAACTGCTCCGGATGGCGGCACATCTCTTACCGATATTGGGCCAGAGATTGCGCCAGACCGGCAAAACGCACCGCCGCCCTGATATCCCCAATAAAGCGCTTCCCGCGCAGGAGCCAGCACCAAACCCATAACAGGCACAGATTGATGCACCAAACCGATATTCACGGTAAAAGCACCTTGGTCATCAGATTTAATAAACTCTTTTGTACCATCCAAGGGATCAACAAGAAAATAAGCTTCGGTCGGGGCAAGACCATGACTGGCGGCGTGTTCCTCTGATATGACTTGAATATCAGGTGCTAGCCTCGCCAAGGCCGGAAGAATAATCGCTTCGGCACGGGCATCTGCATATGTTACTGGGCTACCATCTGATTTTTCATTTGCTTTCACATTTTGATTTTTGTCATCTGCTTTGCTGGCCTCTTTGACCATCATGATAGCATCACCTGCCGCGTCCATCACAGGGATCAGTGCCTCAATTAGCTTTGCCAGTCGCAGAGGATCAGAAATATGATCTATGCTAAACCTTGTCATGATGTGACTTCACTCATTTGATATTGTGATCTGGCCAGCCATTCGGGATGAATATCAATACCCCAGCCCGGCGTATCTGTGACAGTCACTTTACCATCCTTAACCTGATATGGATCATTGGCAAAGATATCATATTGCCATGGGTAATATTCCGGGCCTTCGATAGAAAACTCTAGGTATTTTCCTGCTTGAGGTATCGCCCGCATCAGATGCATGGTGAACAGCGTGACCAAGGATAAATTCGCACAATGAGGTGTTACAGGCAAATCAGCCTTAGCCGCCATTTCCACCACCTGCATGGTGCGGCAAATACCGCCAAGATACATAATATCAGGTTGTACAATATCGACCGCTGGCATTCCGATGATGCGGCGCCATTGGCGCAGATCAAAATCCTGCTCGCCTCCGGTCACAGCGATTGTCAGCGCATTTGTCACCTCGGCTGTTTGTTCAAGCTCCCAATAGGGGCATGGCTCTTCAAAATGCTCATAGCCATGGTCTTCTAAAAGACGCCCAATGGCAATGGCGCGTGCCGGGGTAAAGCCTGAATTGGCATCAACCAACAGACTCACCTGATCACCTAATGCTTTGCGAATATAGGGGATGATCGCCTCACTACGCCCCGGCCACTCATCACGGTCATTGCCACATTCCGCACCGCAACGCACCTTGAACGCATCAAACCCAGCCTCGCCTTGAAGCCGCAAAAGCCGTTCCGCCTCATCCTCAGGGGTGATGTCGCGGCGCATTGACGAGGCATAGGCTCTTAACTCACCTGCCTGACCACCAAGCAATTCCGCAACAGGCTGGCTAGCCATTTTGCCGCGCAAATCCCAAACCGCCGTATCAAACCCTGCCAAAGCCCGGCAGAGATAAGTTCCGGGAAACTTATGTTCCCTTAATGGGATCAGATCAATAAGCTCCTCCAAGGCATCCACCCCTCGGCCAAGCGCCCATGGTGCGACCTGCCGATGCAAAACCTGACAGCTAATATCACTGTTATAAGTCGATACCTGCCCCCATCCGGTCTGGCCATCTTCGGTGGTCACGCGGACAAACCCAATCAAAGGTGTGGTGAAGGTTTCCAGACGTGTGATCCGGGGGCCGAGATCATTTTCTCCGGCGTCATAATAATCTATCATCGCGCCCGAAGGGGTATATACAGCGGTCATCTGTTCTCCTTGCTGATCAAATCAGCAGCACGCCAAGCCAGCATCATGGTCGGCGCATTGGTATTAGCAGAGGTGATATTTGGAAACACAGACGCATCTACCACCCGCAGGCCATCTATGCCAAAAACACGCAAATGATTATCAACAACGGCGGTTTTGGCATTACGCCCCATCCGGCAAGTTCCCACAGGATGAAAAATTGTGCCAGATCGGTCGCGGAAATCTTCCAGCATTTCATCTTCACTCATACAGGTAATATCGCTGACAAATGGCTGATCAATCAAGGTTTTGAGGCTATCGGTCATGGCGAAATCACGGCATAATTTAGCGCCAGCAATAATGCTCTGGCAGTCTTCTTGTGTCGTCAGGTAATTAGGGGTAATCACTGGCGCGGCGGCGGCATCGGCAGAACGAAGATGAATGTGACCACGGCTGGTGGGGCGCGCCGGATTAAAACCAATAATGAACCCCGGAAAAGGATCAGTGTTGATGATCGTTCGGGTACCAGAAGGTGTGGTCGTATAAGTCACCGGATTGAAATAAAGCTGTTGGTCAGGCCATGGCAAAGCCGGATCACTGCGAAAATAACCGCCACATTGATTGACAGACAACGCCAATGGTCCGCGCCGAGTCAAAGCGTAGCGAAGCGCCGCCCTAATCCGTCCCGGCCACGAATGCAAGATATTGTTGAGGGTTGGCTGAGTTGCCTTAAAATAATAATTCACCCCGATATGATCTTGTAGATGCGCGCCAACATTAGGGTTATCAACCACTGAGGCAATACCATGTTGGGCTAACCGTTTGCCATCACCGATCCCCGACCTCTCAAGGATGGCCGGACTTGCAACCGCACCAGCGGCAAGAATAATCTCAGCGTTAGCGGCAACATGATGAGTTTTGCCTCGCCAAGAATAGGATAGGGATACCGCCCGGCCATCACGAAAATCAAGGCGATCAACCAACGCATGAGTGCGGAGAGTAATATTGCCGCGTCGTAACGCTGGTTTAAGAAATGCACGCGAGGAAGCATTGCGCCGCCCGCCAAGGGTATTAATGCGATAAGTGCTGGCCCCGACAAAAGGCGGCTGATTATAATCATCCCGTTGGGGGATACCCAACTCATCAGCGGCACCAAAAAAATAGCGGTTTGAGGGATGTCTCTGATCAGAAACATCTTGAACTGTCATCGGGCCATTACCTGTCTTCTGACCGTTCGGGGCAATCTGCGTTTCCATCGCCTGATAGATATCGCTAACATTATCCCAGCCCCATCCCTCTGCGCCAGCCGTCACCCAATCATCAAAATCATTAGGCAGGCCACGAGCATAAACCATAGCATTAATTGCGCCTGATCCCCCAACAACCTTGCCGCGAGGCCAATAGCCTATCCGGTTATTCAGCCCCGGTTCAGGCTCGGTTTCGTACATCCAGTTTAAACCCCGATGATAGAAAGTCTTGCCATAACCAATCGGCAAATGCACCCATGGAGACCGATCAGGGCCGCCTGCCTCAAGCACAAGAATATTTTTCCGCTTATCTTCACCTAGCCGCCCTGCCAGCACACATCCAGCCGATCCAGCACCAATAATCACCGTGTCAAATACTTCCATCTGCGCACTCTATCTAATACACTATATGTACAAATCATCCGTTCAGATGAAAGGAGCATTTATCATAAGTGGTGATTGAATGAAATTGATATTACTGTAAGCATAATTCATTGATATTCGCAATCTATTGGATTTTCCATGCAGGGCCAAACCACAAGCCACGCATTGACAAATTACCCAGAAAGGCGCATGAGAAGCTAGTGTTATGGTACCTGATGCGGTTGATCCATAGCCAATAGACAGCCATTGAGCTAGAAACCAGACCCATGACACCACCTTTATCTGCCTCTGCCGACCCTTCGCTTGAAGGCTCTGACCCTATATCCAACGAAAGCAACAGTGAAGTTTTTACCAGCTTTGGTCTGGATGAGTTGTTGATGGAATCGCTTGCCCGCGAAGGCTTAACAACGCCGACCCCTATTCAGGCCATGACTATTCCTGTTCTATTGAAAGGTCGTGATCTGGTCGGGCTGGCGCAAACCGGAACTGGCAAAACCGCCGCGTTCCTTTTGCCATTATTAACTCATTTGAATATGGGGGAGGCAACACGGCCCGGCGGCTCCCCGCGTGCATTGATCCTTGCGCCCACGCGTGAGCTGGTTATTCAGATCAAAGAAAATATCCGCAAACTGGCCGCCGATATGAATCTTCGCCATATGACCGTTTTTGGCGGCGCCCGATATGATGAGCAAATTCGCGGCCTGAATAAAGGATCAGATATCGTTGTTGCGACACCAGGACGGCTGGAAGATTTGGTCAAGCGCGGTGTTTTTCGTTTTGATAGCATCACCCATTTCATCCTTGATGAAGCTGATCATATGCTTGATCTAGGGTTTTATCCGGCGATAAAACGGATATCCTCTGCTTTACCGCGCCCGCGCCAAACCATGCTTTTCTCAGCCACGATGCCGCCAGAAATTCGAAAACTGACCGCAGAGTTCCTTACCGATCCTGTTGAAGTCAAAGCACCGCAGAGCGGAAATATTGCCGAGAAAATCAACCAGCGCGTTATGCTTATGCCCGAAAACGACAAGCGCGAGGCCCTGACCGCCCTGCTAGATGAAAGACCAGACCAACAGGTGCTAGTCTTTATTCGGACAAAACGGCGAGCAGATACGCTGTCACGAGCAATGGCAAGAGACGGTTACGCCATTGATGCCCTGCATGGTGATATGAACCAGCGACTGCGCCAAAAAGTGTTGAACAAGTTTCGTCGAGGTGAATTAAAGGCGCTGATCGCCACAGATGTAGCGGCGCGTGGTATTGATGTTGCCGGGATAGGGCTGGTTGTCAATTTTGATTTGACCGATACCCCTGAAGCCTATGTTCACCGTATCGGAAGAACAGGCCGCGCCGGACTAGCCGGATTAGCCATATCGTTTTGCGCCCCGGATGAACGTCGTAAATTGCGCCCTATCATGGGTGTTGCTGGCGGCAAACTGATCATCACGGATGCCGATGGTCAACTGGTTGCCGATATCCCATCACCTTCACGTGCTGATCGTCCCGGTGGGCGCGGCGGTAAGGGGTTGGGACGCGGACGCCCCCCAAAACGCGCTAGAAGCGATGGCCCCCCACGCGGTGACCGACCCAGAGCTGATAAACCGAGATCAGATAAGCCATCATCCTATAAACCTTGGGCAAAAGAAGCTGGCTCAGATGACAGCCATCAGCCAAGCCTTCGTGTTAAACCAAAGCCAAAGCCTAAACATAGCGCAAAACCCGGATCAAAATTTGACACGCGGGTCAACGCCGATCAAGGTGATAAGCCTAAATTCAAAAAAAGCGGTAAGCCCGGCAAACGTGGTTTTGCAGATGCCAAAACTGGCGGCAAGCCCGGCAAACGTGGTTTTGAAGATGCCAAAACTGGCGGTAAAACTGGCGGTAAAACCGAAGTGAGCAAGGCAGGTTGGGCCAAGCCTAACCCGGCAAAATCTGGCAAACCCAAAAAACACGGCGCGCCCGGCGGCAAACTTAAAACAGGCGGCAGACCAAACGCTGGCGGCAAACCTGGCGGTAAAGCTGGCGGCTTCGGCAGACTAAAACGATCGGCCCTTGATCAACGCGGGTGAGGCAAAGCCAAAAAACTATGCGACGCCCACAGCGTTTCCCATACCGCGCCTTTGGGGTCGGCGTCCGGGGCGATGGGACGGAACAGAACATGATCCAGCATATAATATGCGCCTGTTTGGGCCTCCAAAGTGATGAGACCTTGATCATCAGTTTTCAAATCTTTGGTCATGACCTGACTGTCCGGGGTTCGGATGAATAAGGTCACTGGCGCATTTGCCAAGGGGTTGTCTTGATAAATCAAAACCGCGGTGATGCGCTGGGCGATTTCCGAAACTGGTTCGACATTTGTGATAATAAACTCAATTTCCAGCCCGGTGGCGGCGTCATTAATGGACTCGTTCGTCTTGGG
>CBFIDH010000049.1:3222-7327 GCA_965661405.1 Puniceispirillales bacterium (SeqCode) | reverse complement strand
TAATGGTTCATCAGCAGACATTTCGGCAACATCCAATAATATCGCCAACGTTGGCACCACGGGATTTAAGCGAAGTCGTGTTGAGTTTGGTGATATTTTTGCTACCTCACCATTGCAGAATGCGTCCTCATCAATTGGTTCAGGTACCATTCTGAAAGGCATTAAACAGCAGTTTACCCAGGGTAACATTGCCGCATCGCTGAACGCGCTTGACCTTGCGATTTCCGGACAGGGTTTCTTTGCGTTGAAACCATCGCTGACGTCGGCCCAGACGGTTTATACCCGAAACGGGTCCTTGAATGTGAATAACGACCGATATGTTGTTGACTCCGCTGGCCAGTATCTTTTGACCTATCCGGTCAACACTGATGGTTCTGTAACAGCCAAAGACCTTGATAGCGCGGTACCGTTGCAGTTGCCGGTAACATCTGGTGATCCGCAAGCGACCTCAAATATTAAGCTTGGCGTGAACGTCAACGCGGCCTCGGATGTTGTGACTGAACGTCCTCAGTTTCAAGATGGATACAGTTTTGACCCGAATGATCCGGAAACCTTTACCAATTCAACATCCATCACCATCTTTGATGATTTGGGTAACCCAACGATTGCGACGGTTTATTTTATTAAGACACAAGCCGCATCAGCCGATGACCCAACCAACAAATATGATACACGTCTGGTGATTAATGACACGATCATTAATCCTGATCTGGTGAGCGCGGTGGATGATGCAGGCAAGCAGATTTTCGTTGACCGCTTCGGTCAGCAGACCACAAGCATCCCAGATGATAACTACTTTATCGAAGGAAAAGGGGCGCCTCTTTATAAGCTAGATGATCTGCAAACCCTCGTCCCCTCACAGCCTGCTACAATTAGCGGTGAAGCCACAAGTTTTGACTTTGGTGAAGAAGGCGACAAACTTGTTGAGATTGTTACTGATCCTCTGCAATTCAAAGCCACACGTGAGGCAGGATCAGATGGGGATGTTTATTGGGGTAAAGATTTCTTGCTTGTTAATGTGGATGATTCTGACCAGCCTGTCAGCATTGACATTAACCCCGGCTTTTATAATGCTGATCAATTAGCCGCAGAAGTTGAGCGTGCTATCAACGCGGCTTACGGTGATGACCGTAAGTTTCAGGTTGAGCAAAATGTTGACGATTCAATTACCATTGATTTCCAACGCATTAGTGCCGATGGGGCCGTTAGCTCCTTATCTAACAAAATCTCGGTTGAATTGCTTGGAACCGATAGCTATGTGACCGAATCTCTTGGGGATGACTTCGCTATTGAAGGCACTTCACCAGATTTTACCAAAGAACAATTCCTGGCGCATACGCAAATCCGCATAAACGAAACGCTAAATGAATATGGTCGTCAATATAATGATGATCCTCTTGGCATCGGCAATTTGCAATTTACCAAAGCGCGCGGGGAAGCCATCACTAATGTGTATGAAAATACCCAAATTGTTGAAATTGAACGTGCAGATGACCCGACCGACACGCATTATATGGTGCATTCTTTCCAAGGCAATCGGCCAACTCTAAGCGTGCATTCCGTTTTGAATGATGTGTCAGGAAATGAAAGCAATTTCATTGAATATACCGCAACGGCGAACCGTTTGCGTATTTTCCTTGAGGCAAGCACAGGCACTAACGCTGATCTTGCCGATTATCAACAAGGCAAATCTATTTTGTTGGCAGGTGATGATAGCTTTTCTGGTGAACTTAATGGCCGCAGTTTTGTGATCAATTCTACCGGCCTATTTCCTGCAGAAGCTCAAGATGGCGTGACGCAATATAAATATATTGATGTCAGCACATCTGGCCTTGCGCTTTCTGAAGGTGACTTCAGCATCGCCAAAACATCAGCAGACAGCGTATATGTGCTTACCAGCCCATCATCCAAAGAACCTACTGTGGAAGCCTTTTTTGAAGGGTCATACCCGGTCTATGATGGCGCAAAGGAACAATATAGCAGCCAACACATTGTTATTAGAGAAGCCCAAGGGTCAACAGCAAAGACTGGCTCTGGTGCCTTTATCGCAAAAGACTGGTTAATCAATAATGGCTCTGAGGCTAGTAATTCTCTGGCGGTGAATTTAGGCAAACTTGGCCTTGAAAACCTCATCCATCCTATGGTCATCACTGAAAAGGATGCCTTAACTACTGGCGCAGAAATTGATTTAACCTTTTCGGATGGAACCAATTCTCTCTCTGTCGAAGCCGCTGCACTCGCTAACGACAACGCAGGCACAGGATTAGAGGCTGTCAAAGATAAAATCTTGACCATTACTGATCTTAAAGGCTTTTCCTTCACCTTCTTAAATGCCGCAGGAGATGTGCTTTATAGCACAACTGCATATAACGATGATGGTGAAGAAAGTTATAATTGGAATAGCTCAAATGCTAGGCTGGTAGATAATACAAATGGGATTAACGACACCACTATTTCTTCTATGAAGGTTAGCCGTGATGATATGTCGGATTTTAAGGTATCAACAAATGATGCCACAGCCCAATTAGCCGCCTCCATTACAGGTGAAAGTAACGCAGCCCCAACAGATATTGCTAGCGGTACATTAGCAGCTAGTCTGACAACCACAAGTCTTTCCAAATCAAGCATTGATTGGGTGGATGAAAAAGACCCGCCTGTTAAAGTTGGCTATGACGATATCAATCAAAGGCTAAGCTTTGAGGTTGACCGGACGGTTCTGGGTTCAGGCACAGACAGTAATTTTAACTCTTTCTCTGTCTATGGTCTAGCTTCCCAAACTGGCGTTAACAATCTAGGTCTATCAAACTCTGACAATGCCCCACGCGTCCAAATTCGCGGCGGCGAGGTTCTTCATGGTGAGCCATTTGTGGCCACGGGTGAGGAAATTCAGCCAAACGACAAGCGCTATGGCATTAAAGTTCAGTATAATTCTGAGTTTCAGAACTTTAGCATTTCCAGTGGAACCACTGGGGAAGAAATTGATGCTAATGGCGCGATCGGTGTTTCTAATAAACAGAATGCCTCAAATATTCAGGTTGGGCGTTATGCTATTAGTGAAGAAACTGGCGCTCGCGTGTCACAACCTTATGATGTTGACGCTACCATCATTGGTAATGGTGACAACTCGCTCTTTGGCGTAGGGAAAACCAAAAATGGCTTCCTTTATGTCGCTGGCACTGGCTTGAAGGCGACTTCAGCCAAAGCGGTAGGGGCAAGTGCTAATGAACCACTTACCAATGTGTTCAAACTGTCTAATCAGAATGGCGATAACATCTTTAACGTATCGGTCAATGGTATCAGCGGCATTATCGAAGTCCCTGCGACGTCTTATGTTGGCACCACCCTTGCTGATGCCCTCCAAACCCGTATCAATCAGATGGTAGACCCTCAATCTGGTGAAACCGTTGGCGGCGTTACCGTTACTTATAGCAGTGAATCGAACAGTTTCACTTTCTCAACTGGCACAACTGGTTCCACCTCAACGATTAAGGTAAAAGGCGCGGCCAGACTTGGCCTTGACGATGTTCCGCTTGGCGTGGGTTCAGTACCAGAGATTTATAATCTGGTTCAGGCCACCGATGAAGATGGGGTGGCGCTTTATGTCGATGCCAATGGCGAAGTCGTAACAAACCCGCCGGCAAGCATGGTGGAAGGGTATTACCCTCTCTACATTGATGAAGGGGAATTGACCTTTGATAAAACCGGTAAATTGGTTAGCCCAAAGAACCTTGTTCATTATGAAAAGCAGGAAGAAGGTTTCTCCATCTCGCTAGATGTTGATTTCTCTACCTCAACCCAGCTTGCCCAGCCGTTCTCGGTTCTTACCGTGGAACAGGATGGTTTCACCTCTGGCCGTTTGGACGGTATTGAAATTGACTCCTCAGGAACAATTCGAGCCAACTACACCAACGGGCAAAACAATCCACTTGGTAAGATTGTTGTGGCTAACTTTAACAACCAGAACGGTTTGAAACAGATTGGTAACGCGACCTACACGGAAACCGCTGTTTCTGGTACGCCGCAGGTTGGTGAAGCTGGATCAGAAGGCTTTGGTAATATCCTCTCAGGTTCGCTTGAGCGTTCAAATGTGGATATCACCGAAGAA
>CBFIDH010000049.1:0-3212 GCA_965661405.1 Puniceispirillales bacterium (SeqCode) | reverse complement strand
ACCGCCCAGCGAAACTTCCAAGCTTCTGCCAAGGCGATTGAAACCACAACAGGTCTTACCCAGACCATCATTAACATCCGCATGTAAGTCGGATGAGATGAAAGCAAAGCGAGGATAGCCAGATGGATAGACTGATACATACCGCCCTTAATTCCCTTAACATTGTGAAGGATAATTCCTTTATCAGGTCAAACAATCTGGCCAACAGCAGTGTTCCCGGGTATCGGTCGGATTATCATTTGAAAACATCTGGCACGGCTTTCCTTGAAACCATGGAAGCCCATGTTACGCGCGGGCTTTCGGTCAAGGATGATAATAATATGTTTGACGCATCTTCTGGAGCCATGAGCGAAACAGGAAACCCATTAGATGTTTCCATTCGTGATGATGGTTATTTTGTCACGGCTTCGGACCAAGGCAATGCTCTAACTCGTCGTGGAGATTTTAGTATTGGAAGCGATGGGTTTTTAACTAACGGTGCTAGTGCCGTCATTCTTGACAACAATCTTCAGCCTATTTCTATTCCGGCCTACCGGACAATCGACATTACTGAAAATGGTCTAATTATTATCCAGCCTATCAATAGTGAGCCTGGCACTTATCAAACCGTGGCTACACTTGGCCTTGTTACGCCTCAAGCGCCACTAAAAAAATTCCCGGATGGTGAAATTCGATATACAGATGGATCTGCCATCGTGGCAGACCAAGGGCCAAGAGTAGTAAATAAATTCCTAGAGATGAGCAATGTGAATCTGATGGAAGAGCTAGTTGGTTCTATCGAAGACCAGCGCGTCTTTGAGATTAATCTTAAGCTTGTTAAAGCTGCCGAAGAAATTGACCGTGGCGGCTCAAGCCTTATGAAAATGCCAAGCTAAACATTTCAAAAAGCTATGCCTTGGCATGGCTTTTGCAACTCCTTTAGAAAGCAGATTTCTTTTTAGGAGTTTCACCCATGTCCACCAGTTCAATGCACGTCGCGAAGACAGGTCTTAATGCCCAGCAAACCCGTATGCAGGTGATTGCCAACAACTTGGCTAACGTTAACACCACTGGTTTTAAACAAGATAGAGTGAATTTTGAAACCTTGCTTTATCAAGTTCGCCGCTCGGCTGGTGATCAGACTTCAGCAGACACAGAACTGTCATCGGCCTTTGCTGTTGGCACTGGTGTTCGTACTCTCAACACACAGAAACTTTTCTCGCAAGGCAGCTTGATCACAACGGACAATTCTTTGGATGTAGCACTCGAAGGGTCTGGCTTTTTTCAGGTTTTGCTTCCTGATGGTCGCCTTGGCTATACCAGAAACGGTGCCTTTTCACAAAACTCCGATGGCATTATGACAACCTCAAGCGGTTATGTGTTACAGCCAGAAGTCCAAATCCCTGAAAACGCAACCCAGATCAATATTTCTGGGGATGGGATTGTCAGCGCTATTATTGCTGGTGAAATTGGCGCACAGGAATTAGGACAAATCACGATTGCTGATTTCACCAATCGCGGCGGGCTTCAGCCTATTGGTGAAAGTTTCTATGTAGAAACCGCCGCCAGCGGCGCGCCCGTGGTTGCTAATCCTACCGAACAGGGCTTTGCTAAATTGATCCAAGGGGCGCTTGAGTCTTCGAATGTGAATGTGGTGCAAGAGCTTGTGAGCATGATTGAAACACAGCGCGCTTATGAAGTGAGCTCCAAAGCCATCACCTCCGTTGATGAGATGCTTCGCTTTATCTCTCAGAACCTCTAGATTTCATGATCACTTCGGATAGCAAAAGATCACTGTCATGCGTAATTTGAGATTTCTAACCTTTGTTTTTCTTACCCTTGGCGCGGTTCTATCAGGTTGCACGACCTATGTGGAAAATGTTGTCTCAGAAGAGTTTGAGCCTATTTTTCAAGAAAGCGTTGAGGTGGTAGAAGCCACCCCAACTGGCGCGATTTACTCCAGCAATGGGCAAGGGTTTTTCCCCTCTACTCGGCGCAACAAACAAGTCGGTGATATTATTAATGTCACCATGCTAGAAACCTTTAGCGCGACTAAGTCGAACTCCGCGGCAAGCAGCAAATCTGATGCATTTGATGTGACTATGCCCACCGGTCTTCCTAATATTTTAACCGGGGGATTTGAGGCAGGGCAACTGACCAGTGGAACGGCACAGACCTTTTCCGGAAGCGGAACCGCATCACAATCCAACACCTTATCAGGTTCAATGTCGGTGACAGTAATGCGAGTTTATGCCAATGGAAATCTTGAGATTGGCGGACAGAAAAAACTGACCCTTACCAATGGTGATGAGTATGTTCGGGTACGCGGCATTATCCGTCCCGAAGATGTGTCTGAAGATAACATTATTCTGTCGAGCCGAATTGCAGACGCTCAAATCACTTATATTGGTGCCGGTCAAGTTCATGATAGCGTCAGCCAAGGGTGGTTGTCGCGTGGGCTGCGTGCCATTTCACCTTTCTAAAAGGGCAAGGACGGTCATGATGATAACATACGGTAAAAGATTTACGTTAGCGCTGATGATGATGGTCATTGGCGCCTTTAACGCTAACGCTGACCGGCTTAAGGATATGACCTCAATTGCTGGCGTTCGCAGCAACCAATTGATCGGCTATGGCGTTGTTGTTGGTCTTGCCGGAACTGGTGATGGATCATCTATCCTAACCCAGCAATCGCTGGAATCGCTGATCTCACAATTTCGGATCAATATTGATTCGGCAAGCCTTAGCGCGAAAAATGCCGCCGCGGTGATGATCACTGCGGATTTGCCGCCATTTACCAAGCCGGGGCAAAATATTGATATTACTGTTTCCACCCTTGGGGCGGCAAAATCGCTTCGTGGCGGCACGCTTTTGATGACGCCTCTATTGGGCGCGGATGGGGAAACATACGCCATTGCCCAAGGCAATTTGGTGGTTGGCGGATTAGGGGTCACAGGCAATGATGGGTCATCCGTCATTGTAAATATCCCCACAGTAGGCCGTATTCCCAATGGGGCGGTGGTGGAACGCATGGTGGACACCCCATTTCTAAGCTCTGAGAATATCATTCTCAATCTGCACCGGGGGGATTTCAGCACATCCACCAATATCGCAGAAACCATTAATGAGATTTTTGGTGAAGGTGTTGCCGTTTCCCTTGATAGCTCATCCATTAAGGTGAGAGCCCCTGTTGATCCATCACAAAGGGTTAGCTTTGTAAGCTTGCTTGAGAA
>CBFIDH010000048.1:0-8257 GCA_965661405.1 Puniceispirillales bacterium (SeqCode) | reverse complement strand
CACTAGCGAGGCTATAGATACGCTTGTTGAGCTCATGAGGCATGGCAAGGATGAGCGGGTGCGCGGAACGGCCGCTCAGGCGCTGTTAGACAGGGGTTGGGGCAAGCCAAAGCAGGAATTGCTGACTGAGGAATCTGGCGGACTCCTCGCCTCTCTGAGGGTGGTTTCCGACAGGATTAAAGCACGAGAAGCAGGCGTTGCCAGCTAGCAAGTCATAACAGGCGTATTTACTCAGATTATTCGCTTTAATATCGTTCTATTGCTCACAATACGCTCACAACTAACGAAGGATGATTAGCTTAAAAACAGCCAATCATTGTTAAACCCTTGATTACATGGGATGATAATGGTGGGCGGTGAGGGGTTCGAACCCCCGACCTACTGGGTGTAAACCAGTCGCTCTCCCAGCTGAGCTAACCGCCCGAACCTAAAAAACATAAGGCCGGACATATATGCCCGGCCCCATGCTAAAAATCAAGTAAAATTACTTATTCACAGCATCTTTCAATGGTGAACCAGCCTTAAACTTAGGCTGTTTGGAGGCTGGAATATTAATCACAGCACCTGTGCGAGGATTACGGCCAGTAGTAGCGGCGCGGTTAGATACAGAAAATGTACCAAATCCAATGATGCGCACTTCACCACCACTTGAAAGTGTTCCAGTAATAGAATCGAGAACAGCATCAAGTGCTTTGCCAGCATCAGTTTTGGAAAGGCCACTACGACTTGCAATATCTGCAATTAGATCATTCTTTTTCAATGTTACCCCCATGTTTTAGTTTCGGGTTTAATTACGTGTGTTGAAGATTTATATTATGCCAATTCTTGCTAGCAAACAACAATAAGATTGCTCTGAAATCATTATTAATGCGTTATTACCGTATCACTGGCATCATCAGACATGACTTTTGCCGGGATATTCTCACCCTCAATATTTAATGCAATAGGCTTATCAAAAAGCGCATTAACCAGAACTTCATCAACCATGGTAACAGGCTTAATTGTTAAAACTTCCTTCACATTTTCTGGCACATCAGCAAGGTCTTTGACGTTATCTTTTGGAATTATTACTGTTTTTATGCCAGCTCTAACCGCCGCCATTAACTTTTCTTTAAGACCTCCAATAGGAAGAACACGACCTCGCAAGGTGACTTCACCAGTCATAGCCACATCACCTCTGATCGGATTTCCGGTCAAAGCTGAGACAATTGAGGTCACCATAGCAATGCCAGCGGAAGGCCCATCTTTAGGGGTCGCGCCTTCGGGAATATGGACATGAATATCATTTTTAGAGAGAGAATCGGAAGAAATACCCAAAACCGACGCCCTGCTTTTGATGAAATATTCCGCCGCTTGAATAGATTCCTTCATCACATCGCCCAGTTTTCCGGTTGACGAGACCTTACCTTTACCCGGAAATGTTACCGCCTCGATATTGAGCAGCTCACCGCCAACTTCTGTCCACGCAAGACCAGTGGTCACACCAATCATATCTTTGCCTTCAATTTCGCCATGGCGGAACCTCGGCACACCGAGATATTCCTCAACATTATCGGGGGTAATCTCAACTGTTTTGGTATCACCCTTAACAATAGAAGTGACCACTTTACGGGCAATTTTTGACAATTCGCGTTCAATATTTCTGACACCGCTTTCACGCGTATAACGCTGAATGATGTAATGTAAGGCATCATCATTAAAGCTGATCTCATCGAGGGTAAGGCCGTTATCCTTGATCTGTTTTGGTATCAAATGCCGCTTAGCAATTTCCACCTTTTCATCCTCGGTATATCCAGAAATACGGATAATTTCCATCCGATCCAGCAAAGGTTGCGGCATATTCAATGTATTCGCAGTGGTGATAAACATGATATCCGACAGATCAAAATCAACTTCAATATAATGATCCTGAAAAGTGGAATTTTGTTCCGGATCAAGCACTTCAAGCAGAGCAGAAGACGGATCACCGCGCCAATCAGCACCAAGTTTATCAATTTCATCAAGCAACATCAGAGGGTTGCAGGTACCTACCTTTTTAAGGCTTTGCATCACCTTACCGGGCATTGAGCCAATATAAGTGCGGCGATGCCCCCTAATCTCACTCTCATCTCGGATGCCGCCCAAGGCAAAGCGTGTGAACTTCCGTCCTGTTGCACGTGCGATAGACTTCCCAAGAGAGGTTTTACCAACACCCGGAGGGCCAACCAGACAAAGAATAGGACCTTTGATTTTTTTCATACGCTGTTGAACAGCTAAAAACTCAATGATCCGGTCTTTGACCTTATCAAGACCGTAATGATCTTCATCAAGAACTTTCCTGGCTTCATTAATATCAATATTAATGCGGGATTTTTTCTTCCATGGCAGAGACAACAAAGTATCAATATAGTTTCGCACTACTGTGGCTTCGGCGCTCATCGGACTCATATTCTTGAGTTTCTTAAGCTCAGCTTCAACTTTCTCTTTTGCCTCTTTGGACAGTTTGGTTTTCTTGGCGCGATCTTCTAGTTCCGTGATCTCATTACCACCATCTTCGCCGTCGCCAAGTTCTTTCTGAATGGCTTTGATCTGTTCGTTGAGATAATAATCGCGTTGCGACTTTTCCATCTGCCTTTTGACGCGATTGCGAATCCGTCTCTCAACCTTCATGACGCCAATTTCCTCGCGCATCAGCTCTCCAATGCGCTCCAACCGGTCACTCACATCTAGCAATTCCAGCAGTTCCTGTTTATTAGCGATGGTCACCACCAGATGCGATGAAATGCTGTCTGCCAATTTACCAGCGTCTTCAATCTGGCTGAAAGATACCATGACCTCAGACGGGATTTTCTTATTCAGCTTAATATATTGCTCAAACTGTTGGAGCGTGGTTCGGCCCAGTGCCTCAATCTCAACATCATCTGCGCTTCGGATATTTTGAACATCTTTAATTTCAGCCTCAAGATACTTGTCGTTATCAACGAAACGCGTAACCTCAACTCTTTGGTGTCCCTCTACCAGAACTTTGATCGATCCATCTGGCAATTTCAGAAGTTGAAGGACAGTCCCAAGCGTACCAACAGAAAACAGATCACCATCAGTGGGGTTTTCTTCATTGGCTTCACGCTGGGTGACAAGAACAATTTGTTTATCCTTGTTCATGACATCTTCGAGCGCCCTAACCGATTTCTCCCGTCCGACGAACAAGGGAACAATCATATAGGGAAACACCACGATATCCCGTAAAGGAAGAACGGGAAATGTGTGCTGACCAGCTTCGATTTCAGTTTTTTCAGTATCCGTCATGATGCGCCTGTATCAAAAATGAGTTAGTTAACTTTATATGGGTAATGGTGGCGCAAATTCAAGATTGATGCAATCCATCCTAAGACGGCATAATCTTATGAATTCGGATATCAGGCCATCCCGTCTGCTTCACTCGCTGACACATCAGCATGAACCAAAATAGGCTGTTTTCCCTTATCAACGACATCACGATTAAGAATCACATCCTTGATATTGTTTTCGGTAGGAATATCAAACATCGTATCCATCAGGACTTGTTCAACAATAGCCCTAAGACCTCTCGCCCCGGTTTTACGCTTAATAGCCTTATCAGCAATGGCATCAAGAGCATCGTCACGAAACTCCAGATTGACATCATCCATGGCAAATAAGGATTGGTACTGCTTAACCAAGGCGTTGCGCGGTTCTGTCAAAATCCGAATCAAGGCGTCCTTATCAAGATCATTCAGCGTGGCAAGAATAGGCAAGCGGCCTACAAATTCAGGGATCAAGCCGAACTTCAGCAAATCTTCAGGTTCAATATCGGCCAGACGCTCACCTGTCGTGCGGTCATCAGTGGCCTCAATATCAGCACCAAAACCGATGCCAGTCCCCTTACCCCGATTGGCAATGATTTTATCAAGACCGGCAAACGCACCGCCGCAAATGAATAAAATATTGGTCGTATCAATTTGCAAAAACTCTTGCTGGGGATGCTTCCGGCCACCTTGAGGCGGAACAGATGCGACTGTGCCTTCCATAATTTTAAGCAGAGCCTGTTGAACCCCCTCACCTGAGACATCACGAGTGATAGACGGGTTGTCAGATTTGCGTGAGATTTTATCAATCTCATCAATATAGACAATGCCTCTCTGGGCGCGTTCAACATTATAATCCGCAGCCTGAAGCAGTTTAAGAATAATGTTTTCAACATCTTCACCAACATAACCTGCTTCAGTCAAGGTGGTGGCATCCGCCATGGTAAAGGGAACATCCAGCACCCTTGCCAAGGTTTGCGCCAAGAGAGTTTTGCCGCAACCTGTGGGGCCGATCAGCATGATATTGGATTTTGAAATCTCAACATCATCGGGGCTGTCATTATGGGCCAAGCGCTTATAATGATTATGCACAGCAACGGAAAGAACCTTTTTGGCTCTTTGCTGGCCGATAACATATTCATCCAGAAAACTGAAAATCTCGCTAGGGGTAGGTACGCCATCCGATGACCGCGTGGATGAAGATTTATGTTCTTCGCGGATAATATCCATACAAAGCTCAACGCATTCATCACAAATGAACACAGTTGGCCCGGCGATCAGTTTTTTAACTTCATGCTGGCTTTTACCGCAAAAGGAACAAAATAGCGTATTTTTATCGGAATTACCTGAAGTGGACATAATATACTCCTCAAAGGCTATTCTAGGCAGGATCAACCCACCCTATCAACGCCTTTTTTGAATTCACTTAAAAATTACCGGAAAAGAAAGACTATTTCTTTGGTGCTGGCCTTTTATCGACAACATTATCAATCAAACCGAATGATTTGGCTTCATCTGCGGTCATAAAAGTATCGCGCTCCATGATCTTTTGGATATCCTTGAGCGATTTGCCAGTGTGCTTGACATAGATTCCGTTCAACCGTTCACGGATATTAAGGATTTCACGAGCGTGAATCTCAATATCTGAGGCCTGACCAGAAAACCCACCCGAAGGCTGATGCGTCATAATCCGGGCATTTGGCAGGCTGTAACGCTTGCCAGCGGCACCAGCCGTCAACAAGAGCGAGCCCATGGAAGCCGCCTGACCAATACATACGGTCGAAACATCTGGACGGATATATTCCATTGTGTCGTACATCGCCAGACCAGAGGTCACAACACCGCCCGGAGAATTGATATACATAGAAATATCTTGAGTCGGATTTTCACTCTCAAGAAACAGAAGCTGGGCACAAACCACCGATGATACGGCATCATCAATAGGGCCATTTACAAAAATGATCCTCTCTTTCAGAAGCCGTGAATAGATATCATAGGCGCGTTCACCACGGCTGGATTGCTCCACCACCATGGGGACGAGCGCGGAAAGAGTAGTGGGATCATGTGACATGGATCATTCCTGTTATGCTTTTATCTGAAGTAAGACTGATATGAAAAGTTGCAAGATCAACTATCTTTCTTTTTAGTATCTGGCTTTTTAGAAGCTGGCTTTTTGGCGGCAGGTGTTTTGCTGGCCGTTTTCTTAGCGGCTGGCTTTTTAGCATCTTTAGCCTCTGGCTTTGCTTCTGCTTTTTTCGCCGGAGTCTTTTTCGCTTCTGCCTTTTTTGCAGGGGCTTTCTTTGCCCCGCCTGATTTGGACGCGGCCGCGCGGCTCTTCTTTTTTAGCGATTCAA
Source organism: Puniceispirillales bacterium (SeqCode) (assembly GCA_965661405.1). GTDB lineage: Bacteria > Pseudomonadota > Alphaproteobacteria > Puniceispirillales > UBA1172 > UBA12202. The sequence goes on along the minus strand of CBFIDH010000048.1, from coordinate 2,601 downwards.
ACTCATTTTCGGCATAAAGCTCCTCAACAGAAACGGTTTTCTCTGTCACTGTTGATAATTCAAGAATGTAATCAATGACCTTTTCCTCAAAGATTGGGCCGGATAATTGTTGGGCGGCTTGAGGATTTTTAGAAAAATATTCCAACACTTCTTTTTGCTGACCGGGGTATTTTTGAGCTTCGGCATAAATCGCGCGATTACGCTCCTCATCCGTCACCTGCATATTGTTCCTTTGCCCGATATCGGTCAAAACCATGCCCAAACGCACCCGGCGATGGGCAATCATGCTGGCTTCTTCTTTTTCCTCATCTGTCATGCCCTCATCCGCGGCATGGTCATGGCCTTCGTGATCGCCATGGTCATGGTCATGATCATGCGAATGGGCGTGAGGATAGAACTGATGACAGATCTGATCATATTCCTGCTTATAGAGCGTCTCTGGAACTTCGACCGCGCCATAGACCCCATCAAGAGCATCCAGAACCGAGGTTTTGGTATGATTACGGGTCGCCGCAGAATGTTGCTGTTGCATCTGTTGCATCAGCGCTGTTTTCAGCGCGGCAAGATCATCCATGCCGAAGTTTTTAGCGAACTCATCATCAATTTTCACATCATCATCTTCGCGGATTTCCGTGATCTTAACTTCAAAGACGCTATCTTTGCCAGCCAGATGGGCGGCAGGATAATCAGCGGGGAAAGGAACCTTAACATCAAGTGATGTATCCGGCTTGGCACCAATAAGGCCTTCTTCAAACCCCGGAATAAAACTGTTTGAGCCAATTTTGAGCTGATGACCTTCGGCTGAACCGCCCTCAAAAGCCTCACCATCAATGCGGCCAATAAAATCAATAACAACCGTATCACCGTCTTTAACCGCCCTTGGCTTTGCAATCGGTTTGGTGGGACGGTTTTCGTTTGCCAGTTGTTCAAGGGCTTGATCAACCTCTTTATCGGAAATGGCAACTGACCATTTTTCAACAGCCAGACCTTTGAGATCAACTTCTTCAATTTCTGGCATAATCTCAATCGCCATCACGGCTTTGAGATCACCACCTTCTTCATATTCGGTGATATTCAATGCTGGGTTTGTCGCTAGACGCAAATTATTTTCGGTGATGATCGTATTCGCCGCTTCATCAATAGCGGCCTGAATCACTTCACCTAGAACTTGCTTACCATAACGGGTTTTGACAATGCTCACCGGAACTTTACCGGGGCGGAAACCAGGCATCTTAACCTGAGTAGCCAATGTTGCGATGCGGTCATCAATTTTCTTGCTGATTTCATCTGCGGTCAGACCAATTTCGAATTCCCGCTTCAGTCCGTCTTCCAGTATCTGCTTCACACCCATGGTTAAAATAGCCTCGTTGTTGTATTGTTATGATAGATGGCCCTGTTAAGGTTTTAAGGCAACATCAAAGATTACATTCAAATCAAAAAAGATGTGGCCAAGCGTTTGACCACATTAAAAAAACTGGGGCGAGTGACCGGAATTGAACCGGCGACCTCCAAAACCACAATCTGGCGCTCTAACCGACTGAGCTACACCCGCCATAAATTAATGTCCACCTCATATAGCCTAGTCAGGCTGACGTCAAGCATGAGCTTATGATTTCTGGGGCGTTCTTGTCTATTCTTCTGGACAAGATGATCAGATTTGCCGTTATTTGAATGGGGCTGGATTAATCCATATTCACTTTCTGAATTATTAACAACTATAACCAAATATGACAGATTTAGTTTCTGTATTGCTTTAGTTTGTTGCCGCAGTCTTAAAAAACCCCTTACAAACGCAGATGCGTAGTTGCTGATTTTTTAAATCTTTTGGATGGTTGTTACACGTTAAACTCTTTAGTTTTTGTCTATTGTCCGCTCCACTAACAACTGGTAAACTAAATAAAAACAATAGCATGAGAGAACAAGACATGCGCATAAAAAGCATTCATTTAACGAATTTTAGACGATTTACCGACCTTACAATTAAGGATATTCCTGAAACCGCAAAGCTCGTCGTGCTGGTAGGCCCAAATGGTTGTGGAAAGTCATCTCTGTTTGACAGGTTTTTGGGACAGTATAGACAAATCCATGGGCGCGACATATTTATCAATTAACGTCATAGAGAGTATATTGGCAAGTTTTTAGAAGAGGGTGCGCCCCGAACAAGGATAGAATTTGAATTATATGGCGGCATCAGTTTTTCGAAAGATAGTTTATATGTACTCAGCGCTTATCGTAATGATCAAGATCTCAGCATCGGTAGCATTGAGCGACCTGCTTCACCCTTCTATAACTTGTTAAGTAAAGTTTTGATGGATGGTGATTCAGTTAATTCTGAGAATTATCAGCTACTAATTTATAAAACAACATCAAGTGTTTATAGTGAAAAGGATGCTTCAAAGACAGTCATAGCTCTTCGCGAAGAGTTGATTGGTGCAGTGCGTGAATCCATGTGCCGTGTATTTGGCGAGTTGCTGTTAGAGGATATTTCTAATCCACTTGCTGGGGGAACATTTCGCTTCACAAAGGGGACGGCTAAATCATACCACTATAAAAATCTATCTGGGGGTGAGAAATCAGCTTCTGGAGAAATTTATGTTGCGG
>CBFIDH010000047.1:0-9623 GCA_965661405.1 Puniceispirillales bacterium (SeqCode) | reverse complement strand
GAATAGACAATATTTGTGAATGGGTCGGCCATTTCGTCCAGATCAAGAAACTGATCGCCGTGCCAGAAATGATTAATCTCCATACAGCCAATATCTATATTTTGTTCACTCTCATCCAGATGGTCGCGGACATATTCCAGCATCTCATCCTTATTATCGAAAAACACACCTTTGCCAGCATGATTAATTGTCCAAGGCCAAGCACGCTGTTCACCATTTTCCATGACACGTCCAGCCTCAACTCTGCTGATAGAAGTCAGGATGCCTGTTGGCAGGGCAAAAGTTTTTTCAACAACGCGTGTTAGTTCCTCGCAATCATTGTCATGACCGCTATCTTGTTCGCGTGGGATACTATTTTGACCAAAGACAGGGCTTGCCATCATGCTTATTAATGTGGCGATAAGGGGCAGTCGATATCGTGAAAATATGTTGCTCATAGATAAGCATCAGCAATTCTTGTGCCAGATTCAGTAAAAATTAAATGATAAGGTGAGGTAAATAAGTCGCCAGCCATGTCGTATATATAATTACCACCAGACAGGAAAGGGCGACGCATGGGTGAAGTCATCTATCTACATAAATGTCGTCCTGAGTTTCATAAAATGCTTGATGATGATAATTCCACGCTTAGTGATAAAGATATTCATCGGCTTGAAAATATCCGCGATAACATTGAAGAATTGCTGCATATGGTGGCTGGCCTTCGCCGTGATCCTAAGGCTGTGGCTCTGGCGTCGGCGCGTTTCGGCATCATGCGGATGTCACAGCTTTATGGTCGCGCTTATGTGATGGAGTTCACTAAACGCTGTATTGAGAACATGGAATTAGCAGATCAGCTTCGTTCGGATTGAAGCCGCCAGCATTTGTGATTATACTAAGGCTTATTAGGTTAGTCTGAGAGTTAGAAGTTTTATGATCTCACAACAGCGTATGCTGCAAATTCTGGAGCGTGGCGGCAAAGGCGATAAGACGAGCCGGATCGTTGATCGTCTTCTTGGTTTGCTGATTATTCTCAATGTGATTGCGATTTGTATGGAATCGGTCGGGCATTATGGTTCCACCTATCAAAACCTGTTTTGGATATTCGAGCTTTTTTCAGTAACAATTTTTGGATCAGAATATATCCTGCGGATATGGGCAAGTGGTGCTAATGAGGCCAGTGGGTCTAGCTCACCTTTGGTGCGGCGGCTTCGCTATGTCTTTAGTTTTACAGGGATCATTGACCTGTTGGCGATATTGCCGAGCATATTACCGTTGTTGATGGGTGAGATGGATTTGCGGTGGCTGCGCGCCCTGCGGCTAGTCCGGCTCTTTAAAATTTCCCATTATTCGTCTGCCCTTGAAGATTTGGTGTCAGCCATCCGGTCAGAGATCGGATCATTTGGCGCGGCGCTTTATTTGTTTTTAATCGCGCTGTTTATGTCTAGTGCGATGATGTATCTGCTGGAAAACGAAGCTCAGCCAGAAAAGTTTTCATCTATCCCTCAGACGATGTGGTGGTCATTGATCACACTGACGACGGTCGGTTATGGTGATGTATCCCCGGTGACCCCGATGGGGCAGGTCGTAGGTGCTATTACCGCGCTTATGGGGGTTTGTGTTGTCGCCCTCTTGACAGGTATCGTGGCCTCGGCGTTTTCAAACCAGATGTCACAGCGAAAACTAATGCTTGAGGCCGAGATCGCTTCTGCGTTGAGCGATGGTGTGCTGTCTGATGATGAGATTTTGAAAATTGAAAAAATGCGGCGTGAGTTTCATTTATCAGAACAGCATGTGGATGCTCTGATGAAAATTCTCAAAGACCACCAAAGAACATAAGCATTTGGTCATATCACGTTGCCTCCTTATTTTATGGAGTGGTTGCGACAGCATAAAAGTCTATTAATATTCATCATCTGGCTTAACAATTTTCATGATCAGTCGTTTTTCATATGAAGGATGAAATCATGAAAATGCCATTGCAGGTTGATGCCATCACGCGTGCGCATCCCAAACAGATCATAGCTAAAGGCAAGCCTGTCATTGAGGCAGGCGCGTCAACCGATCAGGCATATTACCTGTTATCAGGCACTGCCCGTGGGCAAACCAGGGGCATTGATGGGCGGAATTTTATCTCTGGTCATGTTGTTAGTCTGGTGTCTTTTCTTGGGCTTGAAACCTATGAAAATAATGTCATCGCCACTAGCCCATGTGAAGTTCTGGTGATGCCGCGCCCGTTGATAGAACATCATTGGAATGATGAAGATAGCACCAGTTGGGTGTTTGCCTGTTCTATGGCGGCTGATGCTATCAAAAAATATCAGACCATTACTAAGGGTGTTGCGATGGTGATGGTATGACAGGCATTTGTTCAATGCTAAAGATGGTTGATGGTGAGGTGCTGTTCCGCGAAGGACAGATAGCGGATCGGTTTTATCTGGTAGAGAAAGGCGCTGTTTTCATCCTTGATCAGGCAGGTGAAAACGCAATCCGTATTTATGAGGCAGATCAACTTTTTGGACTGCCAGAGGTATTAGCAGGGGCAATCTGGACGCATACGGCCATTGTTGCAGGACGCACCCATATCAAAACCTTTCCCGGAGAGCTTTTGTTTCAGCGTCTTGAGCAGATGCCATTGGCGCATCGGGATTTCATTAATGATATGGCAAGGCTGGGGATATAATTTTATCACCGCAATAAGCAAAACCTGTATTTGGCACGGAATATGCAAAATTGGCGATATGACCTTTTATCCGAAAGGATATTTCAGAGGAGTAAGCCATGAACGAAGACATTGCCAACAGATTCATCACAACAGACGATAACCCTTTATCAACGATGGCTGTCGATGTTGTCCATTATGATGATGATGAGAACGTTACCAAAAAAGAAACGGTTCCTTTGTCATATTATCTCAAGGATTTTGGTCAGACCAGCGAAGCCTTTTTGAGCGCGCATTTGAAACTATCGACACGGTCACGATAATCAAAATATCCTGTTAACCAATGACTAACAGAAGCGATTAGCCAATCATCTGCATCCGTGCCAGACGGCGGCGTTCTGATGATGATGGAATACGCATCATCTCACGATATTTGGCTACTGTCCGACGCGCCAGAGTAATGCCCTGATCGCTAATCACAGAGGCAATATCACTATCACTCATTGGTTTTTTGGGGTTTTCACCATCAATCAGATTGCGAATACGGGTTCGAACGGCGGTCGCCGCCATCCCGCCTTCGCCTTGATCCGAAGCAATGGAAACGCTGAAAAAGGCTTTGAGAGAGAATGTTCCCCTTGGGGTATTAATTACGGTGCCATTGGTGACACGGCTAATCGTGCTTTCGTGCATACTAACCGCCTCGGCAATGACTTTCAGTGACATAGGCTTGAGGGCCTCCATCCCATAATTAAGGAAATCTTGTTGCTGGCTGATAATCGCGGCACAGATTTTCAAGGTGGTGGTGTTGCGCTGTTCTAACGCGCGCTTCAGCCAGCGTGCCGAGCTCACCGCGTTTGCAACAAAACCATCTTCTTCGGCTTTAGAATCACGAGTAAGCTTAGCGCTGATCTCATCTGCATAATCCTCACGAATATGGATAGAAGGCAAGGTAGAACGGTTAAGATCAACAGACCATCCATCAGCCGTTTTCCGAACCACAACATCAGGTTCCCCTAATGGTGGCAGGTCATTGCTGTAAGCTTCACCCGGCTTTGGGTTATAACTGCGGATCAACCGCAGAGCAGAGAGAATCTCATCATGTGAGCAGTCAGCCTTGCGAGCCAGTGGGCCAATCTCACCCTTGCCAAGTAAATCCAGATGATCAAGCACAACAGCCATGGTGGCGTCATAATCCCCGGCATCTTTGGCCTGTATCTTTAGGCATTCTGATAGGTTACGGGCAAACACGCCAACAGGTTCAAGCGTTTGCAGGGACATAAGCACCGCTTCTAGTCTCTCAAGCGGTAAGCCAGTGGTGTCAGAAATATGATCAAGTGGCGTTTCCAGCCACCCGGTCGGGGCCAGCATATCAGTGAGAACATAGGCAATCGCCCGATCTTTTGCGGCAATCGCTAAATTAATCTGTTTAACAATCTTGGCGTGAAGGCCGGGCTCAGGATTGGCAATGCGCCCCATTCTATCCTCGCCTTCATTATCATAATCGCTATGAGATTTTTGCGGAGCATCCAGTGAAGAATAGCGGTTATCAAGGTCACTATGGGCGGTAGGATCATCAGCAAGAGCGTTGTTTTCTGGTGTCATATCAGCAAGAGATAAGGGAAGGTTATCGTCTTGTGCGGCCTCGGCCATGTTATTTTCGACCGCAGGGTCCAACGCATCAGTGTGCGGCGCGGCTTCATCCCCTGTCATTTCAAGAAAAGGATTATCAAGAGCTTGATCTTCCAGAAAGGCTTGAATTTCCAGATTTGTCATCTGCAAAAGCTTGATCGCCTGCTGAAGTTGCGGGGTGATGATAAGCGACTGTTTCTGCTTCGCTCGTATTGATGGCATTAACTGCATCTTGATCCTCCATCCTAAATATTCGGGTCTCTGAATTATTCTCGGAAACCCTTATTGCGAAAAGATGAAGTAAATCCTGACGATGAGCAAAATAAACATTTGACGCATCAGATTGTCAAATATTAATGAATTATAATAAATAATTTCAACATATTATGGTTAATTAGTTAATAAAGTATTAATATGGCGTCAAGTTTTCGGCGTGACCTAAAGCGTCATTTTTGGTATGAATGTTGCAACGAGATGTGTCATAAGTGGCAATAGTGTAAGACCCGATATCACGGGAGGTTATCCTGATTACCGTTAGCAAAACACGCCCAAGTCGTGACACTGGATGCCCGCGTTGCCGGATTATTCGCCTGTTTATGGTGGTAGTGGTGATGCTTGTTTTATTCGGGCTTATTGCTGGTGATAAGTTGCATTTTCTTAATATTCTTAGCGCAGAGCGCGTTGCCGCGGCGATCTGGATCGTGGGTGGGATTGGTTTTTTCGTCAAGTTGCTGTTTTGGTGGATACAAAAACGCCGTGCCGCTAACGATCCTGAACAAGCCTAACCGCCATTTCTTGATAAGGAAAAAACCGTCCATAGGTATAACCTGTGAAGAAATTAACGGTATAGATATGTCTGCTGGCATAAGGATTTTTCTGACCTGTCCAATAAGGTTCAGCTGAGGTATTGGGAAAAGCATCAAGATCAATTTTGACGCTGTCACATTCATGACAGACCAATCCTTCGAGTTCTTTTAGATCAGGCAGTCGCCAATTTCCGCCTAATTGTTCATTGGCCAGCAGGATGGCCTCTTTGATCTGATCATGATTAAGCTTAACGATTGTCCCAACACAAGTGTTGCCATTCCATGTCTGGCCAACACTACAACGCAGCCACTCAACGCCAGATTTAATATCAATAACAATATGATCACGCATGATAAACTGTGTTGACGCCACAGCAGGGGAAGTATTTACACGCACCATCCCACAAAACAGGCCAAGACAGAAGGCGATCATAATCGTGTGATTAAAAATGCGAGTGAGCCACATAAATACTCTCCATTTCAAATATTATAGAAATATAATATGATGTTTTCAACAAAAGGGACACTGCAACTTTTAGACCAATAATATCGATAAGATAAATGTTGGTATCAATCTTGCAGATATGCCCAAGAGATTTTAACAATCATCACAGGTTTTGTTATGGATATTGCATCATTAGTTGGGTTTTTAGGTGCTGTTGGGATGATCCTCGGAGCTATGATTTCCGGGGGTGGCATTGGCCCTTTTATGGATGTTCCCTCAATTCTTATTGTGTTTGGCGGTACATTCTTTGCCGTCATGTACACCGCCCCCCTAGGGGTCTTTCTCGGCAGTTTCGGCGTCATGGCAAAAGCCTTTTTCCCGCCTGTCAAAAAACAAGATGAGTTGGTTATCCGCATGGTTGAGCTAGCTGGCATTGCCAGAAAAGACGGCATGATGGCCCTTGAGGGACAAGATGTTCCAGATAAGTTCTTCTCCAAAGGACTTCAGATGCTGGTTGATGGCGCTGATGAGGCGAAGTTAACCGCGCAGTTAAACCAAGAGATTAAAGCCATGCGATCACGGCATGAGGCCAATCAGGGCGTGATCAAGGCTTGGGTGGACCTCGCCCCAGCGATGGGAATGATCGGAACGTTGATCGGTCTTGTTCTTATGTTGGGTAACATGGCTGACCCGAAAGCCATTGGTCCTGCTATGGCTGTGGCTTTGTTAACTACGCTTTATGGGGCATTTATCGCTAATATTATGTTTGCGCCAATGGTAACGAAGCTGGAAGGCTATACCGCTTACGAAACCATCTATCGCGAAATGGTTGTGCTTGGTCTTAAGAATATTTCTCGCGGGGAATCACCTCGTAACATTCAGGATCAGATGATCTCCAACTTGCCGCCTAAGATGCAGGAAGCCGTAGCGGCGGCCTAAAAGGTCACGCTTCTGCCCCATCGCGGTATGAGAAAAGGAACGCATCATGGCTCAGGAAAATGAAGAAGCAGTCGAAGAAGAAGAGCAAGACGAAGAATGTCCCAAATGCCCTCCCGTAGGGGCGCCGGCATGGATGGCGACTTTTGCCGATATGGCAACTTTGCTGATGGCTTTCTTTGTTCTGATTCTGTCTTTTGCTGAGTTTAATGTTCCGAAGTTCAAACAAATTTCAGGTTCGCTGAAAAACGCTTTTGGTGTTCAGCGTGTTATTCCTATTGTTGAACAGCCAAAGGGGACAACAGTTCTATCATTAAGTTTCAGCCCGTCACCTGCGCCTTCCTTGACTCAGGATATGACCCAGCAAACCACCGATATCACTAAGCCAGATCTCGAAGTTCAGACGAAAACTAATGAGGGTGAAGGCAGTGATGGTAGCGCTGATGATATTCTCAAAGCGCTTGAGGATGCTATTGCCCGTGGTGATATTGAGGTGGAAACCTTGGGTGAAAATGTGGTTGTGAACTTCACGGCAACAGATGCTGAGCAACAAAGTATGCCGCAGTTATTAAAAGAAACCCTGAATGCGTTAGAAGCCGCCAAGAAATCAGGGGGAGAAGCAGATCAAGAGGTGCTGTTTGGCGGCCTCGAAGAAAAATTAAAGCAACTGATTACGGCGGTTGAAAATGCCGAAGGCCAGCAACAGCAAATGGCTCAAGCCGCTTCCGAAGCTAGTGAGGCCGCGCAAAATGCCAATCGCCGTGCCGAAATTGCAGAAGATGAACTTAAAGTCGCTCTTAATGAGGAGATTGGTCAGGGTCTTGTTGATGTTGAACGCATTGATGATAAGGTCATTGTAACGGTAGGTTCCGGTGGGGCGTTTGCATCCGGATCAGCTGATCTCACGCCAGAAGCGCAAGATATCATGAACAAGATTGCTGAAAGCAGCAGAACGGGAACAGGTAAAATTAAGGTATCAGGTCACACAGATGATGTGCCTCTGATCTTTGGTTCTAATTTCCGGGATAATTGGGATTTGGCCGCGGCACGTTCTGCTAGTGTTGTGCAGGCGCTTGAAGATACTGGTGTCATCCAAGGCCAGAGACTGGAAGCGATCAGCTATGGCGAAGCTCAGCCAGTGGCCACTAATGAAACTGAAGATGGCCGTTCTAAGAACCGCCGGATTGAAATTGAGATCAATTACTAATCAATCCAGACTAGAGATAGGCGCCAGACTAGAGGTAAGCGCCAAACTAGAGATAAGCGATCATTATTCGCCGCATGAGGGGCTGAAATCAAACTACGGTTTCAGCCTTTTTCTCTGCCCCCCCTACACATAAGAGCAAGCCTTACTGCCTTAACCTCTTGCCATGAATAGGCCAATGCCACATGGCATGATCTGACAATAAGGGATGCCATTTCCTCTATCCGAGCATCGCCCTAATAGGAGGCTCTGCCCCATAAAGGCTAGAGAGAGGGGGGAAAAATGAGGGGTAGCATATCCGCCTCACCAAAAACAAAACCAATGCCGATATCCTAAGATATGGCATCGCCGGGCAGGTCGTTTTGTGAGGGTAAAGATAAGAGGCGCTTATCTGCCGGGGATAGAAGACCGCTTGCGTTTCTTTTTCTTAGGCTCTGGGTCTGTTTCAGGATCACCAACAAGGGAGTTTCTAAAGCGCGTTTTCCCATCAATCTTGCGGATGATCCCTTGCACTTCTTTGAGGTCGCGAGCCGCGATCACCATCCACATCTGATATTCTTTATAAATGATAAAGCTACGTAGCATCATCAGATACCCGCGCTTAAAATAAAGCGCTAACAAAATATAGCTCATGACAAAAAGCACCCAATGCACCGCAAAGGTGATTGCATAGATCACCATAACCGCAAGCAGAGGTTCCATCAGACGGTTCTGTAACAGCCATAATGGTGGAGCATAGGTGGCCATAGGATCAGGCGAGGTGTCAATAATTTCACACCGCCGATAAAGATCTTTTAACACTTCAAAAACGATCAATTCCTCACGGAGGGGAAAGCTATAAGACTTGATATTCTTGATGATATCTTCCAGTTCTTCTGGTTTAGGAAACTCTAATGTTATCCCAAGAGGGCCATAGCCGATAACATTAAAAATACAGCCCTTACGCAAGATGGTGAGGACGACACCTTCATCCTCATCACATTCTTCCATAAGATTCTGGAACTCAATGATGCCATCTTTATAGATACCGCCATCAACACCAAAGATAACGTCACCTTGTGCCAGTCGCAAAGTACGGGCACGAGAGATAGCATTAATCTCTTTTATGACGAGAAGGCTGGAAAAGGCGTTTAAATCTTCGCCGTGTCCAGCCTCAACAGTTTCATCAGGCATGATCCATTCCTTTCATGCCGGAACATAACTTATTCATTAGGGAAAGGTAATATCATTTTTGCTGCTTTCAATCTGCTGCATGATGAGCATATTCTGTGACATCATTTTATTTAGCAAATCCAGCAATTCACCTTGGCGCGTATAGATGGCGTTCAGTTGGCGACCATCATCCATACCAGTGGCCATATTGGTGATGGCCTCCATGGTATTTGCTTCGATGGTGTTAAGCTGGGTCATGACGCGCTTATTCTGGCCTGTGATTTCATTTGCCAAACCTTTGCTGACGGCATCGGTTAGCGCTCTGTTGCTGGCAGAGACTTTATCAGTGGTTTCCTGCATTTTAGTGACAATAGCATCGCGGGTTAGCTCAATACTGCCATTCAAGTTTTGCAATTCTGAAATCAGCTGATTGTTCTGGGCAACCAGAGATTGCTGTGTTTTCAACGCGGACTGAAGATTATTGAGTGTTGTGTTCACATCATTAACATTTTCTGCAAATACGACCAACGCCTCACGGCTTGTGCTGGTGATCGCATTGAGATCAGACATTGTCCGGAAATAGATCAGACCAGCAAATATGGATGTTACGACCACGCCAATAACCGCGCTGAAAAAGATAATGGTTGTGGAACGATGAATTTTTTTCACACTGGCCTCCAGCATCTGATTGTCGCGTTTGATCTTGCCGTATTCCGCGGTAACATCTGTTGCGGCATCGGCGGCATCAAGTGCAATCTTGATGCTGTCCTGAATATCCTTTGGTCGCATACTCATTATCGTCTCCTAAAA
>CBFIDH010000046.1:0-10200 GCA_965661405.1 Puniceispirillales bacterium (SeqCode) | reverse complement strand
CTTTGAAATATCGGATGGGATCATAATCCGGCTAAGATTTTCGATATTAATGCCGGCTAGATCAATCCCATTGGATCGCGCAATATTGTACCACATATGCGCCCTCTTATGGTCTTGCACCACGCCTTCGCCATTGTGATACATATATCCTAGGCTAAATTGGGTAATGGCAATACCCTGTTCCGCCGCCTTGCGGAACCATGATGCGGCCTCTTTGTAATCTTGTAATACGCCTTTGCCTTTGCCATACATGATCCCTAGGTTGTACTGGGTTTTGGCATGGCCAGAAACGGCTAGCGGTTTCCATAACCCAAAGGCCGTGGCGTAATCACCATCAAAATAAGCCTCAAGCCCATCTTGATAATCATCTGTCTTAGCCATGTTCGCGGTTAAGGTCAGCATGAGTGCCAACATCAAAAGAAGTTTTTTCATGCTTTTTGTCCTTAGTGTGGGAAAGGGGGTGTAGTGTGGAAAAGGGGGGCGTTGCCCTAACAATCCTGATAGCCGGAATCGACGCATCGTCTAGCCATATCCTGCGCCTTTGAAATATCGGATGGGGTCATGATCCGGCTTAGTTTTTCGATATTCTCACTAGCTAGTTGTTTTTCCCCATTGGATCGCGCGATATTCCACCACATATGCGCCCTCTTATGGTCTTGCACCACGCCATAACCATTGGCATACATTGCTCCAAGGTTAGTTTGGGCTTCGGCATTGCCCTGTTCCGCCGCCATGCGGTACCATTTCACGGCCTCTTTGTAATCCTGCAATACGCCTTCGCCCTTTTCATACTTAAGCGCTAGGTTAAATTGGGCATAGGCATTACCCTGTTCCGCCGCCTTGTGATACCATTTCACGGCCTCTTTATCATCCTGTGATACGCCTTCGCCATTGTCATACATCCACCCTAGGTTAGTTTGGGCATCGGCATTGCCCTGTTCCGCCGCCTTGCGGTACCATTTTGCGGCCTCCTTATCATCCTGTGATACGCCTTCGCCTTCGCGATACATCTCCCCTAGGTTAAATTGGGCATAGGCATTACCCTGTTCCGCCGCCATGCGGTACCATTTTGCGGCCTCTTTATCATCCTGCACCACGCCTTCGCCATTGTCATACATCCACCCTAGTTGAGACTGGGCGTTGGCATTGCCAGATTCCGCAAGCGATTCCCATAACTCCAACGCCGTGGTGTAATCACCATCAAGAGAAGCCACTGCCCCACCTAAATAATCTTGATAATCATCAGCCTTAGCCATGTTTGCGGTTAAGGCGAGGGTGAAAACTATTATTGCGATAAACCTGATTGGTCTCATGACTAATACCATCTATCAGGTTTGTTAATGTAATAGGCACGAATGCACAAAACAGAAACAACGAAAGATAAAATGGGAAGGAAGCCAAGGAGTTCTGATACATTCTCTGACGATGCTATACGAAAAAATACGCCTGATTTTAGAAATGTAAATAACCCACCCAAGACATAGAGGTAAGGCATGACGTGCTTAATGTTCAAAGTTGAGAACATATTATAAATAAATATAAAAACACCTATTGATAAGATCGTTGTGAGAGTGAACCCAAGGAAAAAAATTGGCAGAATATCATCTCTAGTATTGATCAATTTAATCCCAAGAGTTTCTCGTATAAGAAATGATGAAATGTTAGTGATAAATCCAGCAAGTAACCAAACGCCGATATACTGTAATTTACTTGGTTGAGTTTTCATGCCTCTGCCTTTCGTATTGGTATTGATCCCAATTCACGAATATCAGACAAAAGTTAATTTTTAATTAATGCGGAAAGACGCCAAAACCCCACGCTAGCGCGAAAAGGGGGGCTTATAAAAAGGCGGCAATGATCATGCCAAACATCACAACCACCATGAGCGACAGGCCAATAACACAGTAATTGATCACCAAACTGGCAATCACCAAACCGCGACCCGAATATTTCTGGGGGTTGTTGTTGATATCGCTAAGCGCGATATGCCCCATGATCAGGCTGATGATCTGAAGCGCAAAAGGAATAAAAAAGGTGAAGAACAGCCCCACAATGGAAATCACAAACGCCGCCACGCCGAGGCCGTGGGTCTGATGCAAAGGGGTGGAAATCCGGTATTCAATAATCTGATCAGGGGGAGCTTTGTCCAGCATCTCACCGCAGAAACGGCATTTGATCGCCTCTAGCAGGATGGTTTCCGAACAAAAAGGACAGGATTTCGCCTTGGCCGTGGTCATGTCGTTGTCCTTTATGTGATCTAGCCCAAATCAAGCTGATCAGAAAGAGGGGAGCCGTCAAGGCCATAACATATTCCCATTCTTGGAGCGGTCGACCAGACTCGAACTGGCCCTAAGAGCTTGGAAGGCTCTTGTGCTACCACTACACCACGACCGCGCTAGGGGCGGTTATAACAGCATTTCTGATAACTGAAAAGACCAGAAAAGCACCGCGTCAAAGCTTACAGCCAGCCGCCGATATTTTCATCCACCAAGGCCTTGATCACGGTCATCCCATCATCACTGTCATTGAGGCAGGGGATATAGGTAAAGGTTTCGCCGCCATGTTCCAAAAACTCCTCGCGGCCTTCCATGTTCAGCTCTTCCAAGGTTTCCAGACAATCGGCACTAAACCCCGGCGCCAGTATCGCCATATGCTTTACCCCGGCATGGGCAAGTTCCTCAATCGTTTCATCCGTATAGGGTTTAAGCCATGGCTCACGACCGAACCGCGACTGAAAGCTGACCTTAAACTTATCATCAGACCAGCCCAGCTCATCTCGCAACAGCCGCGCGGTTTTCATACATTGGCAGTGATAGGGATCACCTTGCACAAAATATCGCTCTGGAATGCCATGGAACGATGCCAACACCACCTCTGGCTGATCTTTTTTGGCATAGGGCTTGAGGCCAGTTTTGATGCTATTGGCAAGGGCCTTGATATAAACCGGGTGATCATGCCATGGGGCAACGGTGCGAACCGCAGGTTGCCAACGCTGTTTGATCATCCAATGAAATACCTCATCCTGAACCGTTGCCGTGGTGGCGGCGGCGTATTGTGGATAAAGCGGCACGATTAATAACCGATTGCATCCGGCGTCTTTTAGCTCACGCAACCGATCAGGGATGGAGGGATTGCCATAACGCATCGCCCAAGTGACCATCATATGATCTGCACTATGCCCATCCTTGGTCATCATGGCTGAGAGCTTTTCGGCTTGCAGGCGAGTGTATTTCCGCAAAGGTGAGCCATCCTCATCATCTAGCCAGATGCGGGCATAGGCCTCACCCGAACGCGATGGACGACGAATGAGGATAATACAATTAAGAATAAACCACCATAACAGCCGGGGTGCCTCAACAACACGGCGATCCGATAGAAACTGTTTCAGGTAACGCCGCATCGAACGGTAATCCGTCCCATCAGGCGTTCCTAAATTAACTAGCAAAATGCCAGTTTTCGGGTGGCGTGGGAAATTGGGATGATCATCTGGATATGCTTTAACTGTCATGCCATCAGATATGATGCCTTATGACCAGAAAGGCAAGGGTTGCTAGGGGATTGAGGGAAAATAAACTTTGATGATCTGTTATGACTGATCTCTGTTGGGCAAGTCATCTCGCTTAACCGGGATAAGCACGGCGTGGTCACTATTGATCATTTGCTTGCCCGCGTGATCAAAATTAACCGTGATTTTATTGCCGATAGCAGATTGCACCTGCCCATGCCCCCAGTCATCCCGGCCTTGAAGACGGACAAAATCCCCCGGTTGAAGCAAAATATAATGTGATCTCTGGCTAATCATAAAAAATCCTCACAACAACATATTGTGAGGATCATATGGCTAAGATAGCCTGTTTGTCGAGGAGATCAGAAATTAATTCAAGAGAACTGGCTGATCACGCAAAGCATAGCCTTGCCCCCAGATGGTGTGGATATAATTGCGATTATTCGCTTTTTCAGCCAGCTTTTTACGCAATTTGCAGACAAACACATCAATGATCTTTGATTCTGGCTCATCCCGTCCTTCGTAAAGATGGTTTATGATTTGGCTTTTGGTGACGATGCTACCTTTGCGTAACGACAGCAATTCAAGGATTTGCACCTCTTTGCCTGTGAGATCAATTTTATCGCCATTCACCGTGACAGACCGGGTGCTAAGATCAAGGGAGATTGGCCCGGTGACAATAATGGAATCCGTATGCCCATTATAGCGCCGGACAATCGCTGTTAGATTGGCGACCAGCTCTTGCCGATCAAAAGGCTTGGTCAGATAACCATCCGCACCAGAACGTAAAGCCACGACCTTATCCGTTGTTGATTTACGGCCAGATACCACCAGAACAGGAGTTGAAATTTTGTTGCTTCTCAATGTCTTTGAAAGCTTAATACCGTCCCCATCAGGCAGATTAATATCAAGAATAATGGCGTCATAAGAACTACTTCCATCGCGGAAATGATCTCGTGCAGCGATATAACCTTCTTCGGCGGTGCCACAAATATTCGAATGATGACCTTCATCCGTTAATGCAAGTGACAGGGATTTTGCGATCATAGGATCATCTTCAATGATCAATACATTCATGTTCGTACTCCTCAAAATAAACAAAATTCAATGTTTGTCTTCATTTCTCGTGGTGGTCTCTCATCGTGGTTTCTCGTGGTGGTTTCTCAAAGTGGTCGCATGATGGTTAATGCGGTCAGGATGATTAAAACCTATTAAGCAATTAATGAAATCTGCTCCTTCATTTGTTATTCCACCTATGCTTTGGGCTAATATTCCAATTATCTAATTCATTAGCAAATCAACAATTCGTGATATGTGCGAAAGCTAATGTGTAAACTGGCGTTAACGATTGTAAAATTTCTGTGAATTTGTCATTTAGGCTCTTGCGTTGGCATGGTTAGATAAATATATTGCCGCCTTGTAGAGCGTAACCAAGACCCAAGTGAGACCCTTTGAATTTCGTATGTGTTCGATAAGAACACCAAATTATGAGGGGAGGTATCAGAAGATATCTAATACCTTCAGCAAGATTTTAATCGAGGTTGACCATGGCAGGCAAATCCAAGAAAAATGATGAAAAAAAGGCCGCAGACGGCGCTATTATTCTTCCGGAGGATTACAAACCTTCCGAAAAAGAAGATTTCATGAATCCTGTTCAGATTGAGTATTTTCGTCAGAAATTGATCAAGTGGAAACAAGAACTGCTTTCCGAAGCGTCCGAAACCCTAAACAATCTGTCCGAAGAAAATCTGCAAAAGCCGGATATTACAGACCGCGCTCAAGTGGAAAGCGATACCTCTATTCGCCTGCGGACACGCGATAGGGAACGCAAACTGCTATCAAAGATTGAGGCGGCCCTCCGCCGAATTGATGATGGCACTTACGGGTATTGTGAGGAAACGGATGAGCCGATCTCTATCAAACGTCTTGAGGCAAGGCCAATTGCATCCCTCTCTCTTGATGCCCAAGAGCGTCATGAGCGTAATGAACGCACCCATCGCGACGACTAATCTCTTAGTGACATGATTTTAGACCTTAGGGGTTTTTTCCCTATTGGTTTCTCTATTTTGATTGGCTAGGCGCGGTTTTGTGCCTGCCATTAATATTTTATTGTACGGTGTGCAAGAATCTCTCGTGCCGTTAACTATTTATTAACTTTTTGTTGTTATCTTAAGAATCTGGACTGAGTAATCAGTTAGTCATCCTGTCAGCTTTTTTAGCGTTATCATTATTGGTTCTGCTGGCGTTAGAACAGATAGGAAATGTTTTTGAAGACCAAAAATAAAAATACCAAAGGCGAATCGGCGGCTTTACAAGCTGAAGAATATTCCAAAATCCTAGAGACAGATAAGGATGCTCTTCTTCGTGGCTTGGCGCATGATGTCAATAATAACCTGATGGCAATTTTGGCTGGATGTGACCAGTTAGAAAAACCTAACACTAAGCCAGAAGACACGCGTCAGGTTTTGGAAACGATTCGCAATCATATCACGCTGGCCTCTCGCTTAGTCAATGATTTAACGCGAGATAGCGCCAGCGAAGACAGCCAAGTGATCATGACCCAGTATGAGCTGGAAAACTTGTGCACGGCATTATTCCAAGCCTGTCCCTTGTCACCTCAAACACGGTGACTATTGAAATTGGCACTATTATTACCCCGCCTGTTTTCATCAACCCGGTCTTATTGCATCGCATCTTGTTGCAATTTGTACGGAACTCTATGGAAACAGGTGACGGCAATATCATTATCTTCATTTCAGTTCGTCAGCGTGATGGCTGGTGTGAGCTATCGATTGCCGATAATGGGCCGGGAATCAAAGGGATTGAGTTGAGTAAAGTGTTTTCGCCCGGCATATCCACCAAAAATGATCACAGGCACCGTGGCTTTGGATTGTCATCGGTGGCCTATGCGGTTGACCGTTGGGGTGGTGAATATGGGGCCGAGAATCTGTCGGGGCAGGGATGCCGATTTTGGATCACCTTTCCATTGTTGGATTTGAATGTGAAAGAAGATGCCGCCACCGTCGAATAGGTCATGATCTTCGCATAAACTCCAAATCATAAATTCCAGATAAATACCCGGATAATCTGCCTTTAATTATCTGCATGCATCGTTTTTATTTTCAAAATGAGAACAAAACGTGAAAATAATGCTTGCAAATGAGAACAAATCGTGAATATAGTGAAATTATGAAGATGTATTGATGAAATCGTCGGCAACCGGACAAGGCTATTGAAGTATTGAAAGTGAAGTATTGAAAAAGCCATTGTCAGCAGGTTCTGATCATGACACAACAGGGAGACAATCAATGTCAGCAATCGCAACAACAGAAAAAAATGTGATAAAAATGAGCCCTAGCAAAACAGAAAAATTAAAAGCATTGGAAGTCGCTATTGGTCAAATCGAAAAGGCCTTTGGTAAAGGCTCTGTCATGAAATTGGGACAGAGTGATACGGCAGTTGATGTCGATGCCGTCTCAACCGGGTCTTTAGGGCTTGATATCGCGCTAGGAATTGGTGGATTACCACGTGGCCGTATTGTTGAGATTTATGGCCCTGAATCTTCCGGAAAAACAACTCTGGCACTTCATGCGGTGGCGGAAGCTCAGAAATCTGGCGGTGTCTGTGCGTTTGTGGACGCTGAACACGCTCTTGATCCGTCCTATGCGCGTAAGCTTGGGGTTAATCTGGATGAATTGCTGATCTCACAGCCTGATAGCGGTGAACAGGCGCTGGAAATTACTGATACTCTGGTGCGCTCAACCTCAGTTGATATCGTTGTTGTGGATTCGGTTGCCGCGTTGGTACCAAGGGCAGAACTTGAAGGTGAAATGGGGGATACCCATGTTGGGCTTCAGGCGCGTTTGATGTCACAGGCATTGCGGAAACTGACCGCAACCATAGCGAAATCAAATTGTATGGTGATTTTCATTAACCAGATTCGCCTTAAAATTGGGGTCATGTTTGGAAACCCGGAAACAACCACTGGTGGTAATGCTCTCAAATTCTATGCGTCCGTGCGTCTTGATATTCGCCGCATTGGGGCCATTAAGGATAAAGATGAAGTCGTTGGTAACCAGACGAGGGTTAAGATTATCAAAAATAAGGTGGCGGCCCCGTTCCGTCAGGCTGAGTTTGATATCATGTATGGAGAAGGAATTTCCAAATCAGGTGAATTGATTGACCTTGGTGTTGCCGCCAACCTCATTGAAAAATCAGGATCATGGTATTCCTACCAAGGTCAACGCATTGGGCAGGGGCGTGAAAACGCTAAAAGCTTTATGATGGAAAACCCCAATATCGCAAATGATGTGGAACACGCGTTGCGTCAAAACGCGGGATTATTTGAAACCGTCCTGCTTGACACGGTAAGCGAAGCGGCGGCTAAGGGTGACGATGACACATTTGATCATGATGAGGCAGAGAGTTAAGCATCAGATAAGGCGTTTAGCATCACAGTTATGTTCAGCATCACAATAATCAAATATTGAAATTGTCATCTCATCCTGAATAAAAACTCATCTGCAAAGGGGATATCGTAACGATATCCTCTTTTTGGTTACCTTTTGTTTTGGCCTCTTTTTGTTTTCTCATGGTGGTTATCATATGGTCTGCGACGAAGTAACGGCTTTGCCGGACGGAATATTTAATTTATAAGATGAAGCAAATCTGGACAAAACTTGCGATCTTTCTTAAATGTGATGGATGGGGAAGGATTTAATGCCATGCTTACCGTTAATGAAATTCGCAAAGCGTTTCTTGATTATTTTGCCGATCATGATCATGAGATCGTCGCTTCAAGCTCATTAGTGCCACATAATGACCCGACCTTGCTTTTTACCAATGCAGGGATGGTGCAATTCAAGAATGTTTTTACCGGCTCCGAAAGCCGCGATATTCCCCGTGCTGTGACCGCGCAAAAATGTGTGCGGGCAGGGGGAAAACATAATGATTTAGAAAATGTTGGTCATACCGCCCGACACCATACTTTTTTTGAAATGCTGGGTAACTTTTCGTTTGGTGATTACTTCAAGGATCAGGCTATTGAGCTAGCATGGAATCTGATTACAAAAGACTATGGCCTGCCAAAAGACAAATTGCTGGTCACGATTTATCATGATGATGATCAGGCCGCGGATTATTGGCGTAAAATAGCCGGGCTATCTGATGATCGGATCATTCGCATCGCTACCTCTGACAATTTCTGGTCTATGGGTGATGTTGGCCCATGCGGTCCATGTTCTGAGATTTTTTATGATCATGGTGATCACATTCCCGGTGGTCCTCCCGGTTCCCCTAATGAAGATGGTGATAGATTTATTGAGATATGGAATCTCGTTTTTATGCAATTTGAACAGCGTGGCCCTGATGATCGCGTATCTTTGCCGCGTCCTTCTATTGATACCGGCATGGGAATTGAACGGATTGCCGCTATTATGCAAGGGCAGCATGATAATTATGATATTGATTTGATGCAGCATTTGATCGCGGCCTCATCAGGTCATGCCGGGGTTGATGCCGATGGTGAGCATAAGGTGTCGCATCGCGTGATTGCTGATCATTTGCGCTCATCTTGTTTTCTGATTTCTGATGGGGTTTTGCCTTCTAATGAGGGGCGTGGTTATGTCTTGCGGCGTATTATGCGCCGGGCCATGCGTCACGCGCATCAGATGGGTTGCCGTGATCCCTTAATGTATAAACTTGTGCCTGCGCTTGTTGAGGTTATGGGTGGGCATTACACAGAACTGAAACGTGCCGAAAGCTTGATGACCGAAATCTTAAAACTTGAAGAAACGCGCTTTAAGGAAACTCTTGATCGGGGTTTGCGTATCCTCATGGATGAGGTTGAGAAAAACCCCGGCGCCGGGCGTCTTGATGGTCAGGTGGCCTTTAAGCTCTATGATACTTATGGGTTTCCAATTGATTTGACCGAAGATGTGTTGCGTGGACATGGCTGGGATGTTGATCAGGCTGGTTTTGATGAAGCGATGGAAAAGCAAAAATCTATGGCAAGGAAAGCGTGGTCAGGGTCTGGCGATAAGGGGATGTCACCTCTTTATCTGAATATCGCTGATAACACTGGCGCCACCGAGTTTTTGGGATATACCACCACCACCGCTAATGGCATCATTTTGGCTCTTGCTCAGAACGAGGCAGAAGCAGATAAGATCGCGGCAGGGGAAACGGCCACATTGGTTGCTAACCAAACACCATTTTATGCCGAGTCTGGTGGTCAGATTGGTGATCAAGGCGTGATTTATGATGAGGCGTCAGGCAAGGAGATCGCGCAAGTCACGGATACATGGAAAACACCTTCTGGAGTGTTTTTTCATACCATCACCGCAAGCGATACCGTTCAGGTTGGTCAGGCCTGTCGGTTTGAGGTTGATGACAGGCGCCGCCAGTTTTTGCGTTGCAACCATTCCGCAACGCATCTCTTGCAAGAGGCTTTGCGTGAAGTTCTCGGCACCCATGTGATGCAGAAAGGTTCAATGGTTAGCCCTGACCGTCTGCGTTTTGATTTTAGTCATACTCGTCAAGTTGAAGCCGAAGAACTGGCTACGATTGAGGCCATGGTTAATCACCGGTTGGTGATGAATAGTGAGGTAACGACGCGCATCATGACCCAAGATGACGCGATTGCCGAAGGTGCGCTGGCCTTGTTTGGTGAAAAATATGGTGATGAGGTGCGGGTG
>CBFIDH010000045.1:0-11943 GCA_965661405.1 Puniceispirillales bacterium (SeqCode) | reverse complement strand
TAAAAAAACTTTGCTTGAAGAAGTATGGGGTTATGGTGAAGGCATCACGACACATACGTTGGAAACCCATGTTTATCGCTTGCGGCAAAAAATCCGCGCCGTTGATGATGCCCCTCTTTTGCTGACAACTGATGGCGGATACCGATTGGCTTAATGCCACGGCCCATCCGTCACCATCAAAGTTTCTAAAATATCTGGAAAATCGGGAAGTTAAGAAATCTTGGCTGGGGCGGTAGGATTCGAACCTACGGTACACGGTACCAAAA
The DNA here is from genome assembly GCA_965661405.1 of Puniceispirillales bacterium (SeqCode). Taxonomy (GTDB): domain Bacteria; phylum Pseudomonadota; class Alphaproteobacteria; order Puniceispirillales; family UBA1172; genus UBA12202. The sequence goes on along the minus strand of CBFIDH010000045.1, from coordinate 11,677 downwards.
ACCGTTGCCTTACCACTTGGCTACGCCCCATTAATAAGTTTTTGCAACATAACGATAACATTTGTTCTGTTCAAGAGTAATTTAGGAACAATCATCACCTTTATTTTATGATTTCGTAAACGCTGTTCTATAAAGTCATATCCAAAAACTAGCATCGGTCTTTCTGCTCAGCCCTTAAAACCCCTCTGAAGGAGATGCCATTGCACCAGACCAGCTCCAGTAATTAAGGGTTTGGGTTGCGGATGTGAATGCCGCTTCTGCTTCAATTGCTTTGGCTGGTGTTGGAAATATGGCAAAGCAAGTGCCGCCAGAGCCGCTCATGGACGCGCCATAACCACCAAAATTATGGGATAATGTGTTCATGAGGGATAGCAAATCTGAAATCACAGGGGTGATAGCAGTGGCTGGCTTTGTTAGATCATTTCCCAACAGGATGACGCCGCTGATATCTTTTCCTTCTATCATGGATAGCGGCAATGCTGGTGAAAAGCTTTGTCCGCTTTTGGCATAAGCCGAGAACACCTCTTGGGTGGAAACCGCCACCCCCGGATTGGCTAGCAATATCCCTAGCCGCTCACCTGAATGAGCGTTTAATGAGATAGGCGTTAAACGCTCCCCTATCCCTTCCATCCGTAGCATTTGGGACTGCCAGCTCATCAGTAAGGCCGGAACATCCGCGCCGATAATAAGCCCGATTTTGAAAAGCGCATCATCACCTAAAGGGATATTCGCCAGACTTGCCATGCCGCGCAAAGTCGCGGCGGCGTCCGCAGACCCCCCGCCTAATCCTGCGGCGATGGGAATATGCTTTTCGACCTCAATCCTAACTGGCGCTGTCCAACCTGTTGCGGCGCGAAACGCATCTCTGGCTTGGTGGATGGTAGAGTTTTCTTTTATCAGTGCATTGGCCGAGGTGTTGACCATAGGCCCGGTGATCATAATCTTGTCTCTATCGGCAAGGCTGATGGTTAGGCGATCTGCAAGCCCAGCAAAAATAACGATGGAGTCCAACAGATGATAACCGTCATCGCGCTTGCCAGTGATATTGAGATTGACATTGATCTTGGCTGGCGCATTGATAACAAGATGGTCAGTCATCGGATAATGCCTTTTGTATTTTATTAAGGATGGCGGCATCAAGCGCGGCATCAGGGGAAAATAATCTTGCCCTGCGCCATTCATGTACCGCTTCATCTTTCCGGCCTAGCGCCCAATAAACATCGCCAAGATGTTCAGTGATAACAGGATCATCAGGAGTCAGCGTTGCTGCCTTTTCCATAAACACTAGTGCCGTTTTCATATCCCCGATCTTGTAATAGACCCACCCCAGTGAGTCGACAAAAGCCCCATTACCAGGGTCTTTATCTACCGCCTTTTGGATTAGGGCTTTTGCCTCATCCAGATTACGGTTTTGTTCAATGAGCCAATAGCCAAAATAATTATGCGTATAAGCATTAAAGGGTGAGAGGGCGATAGATCGTTGAAAAGATGCTTCGGCATCTTCGACCATGTTTTGGTTGGCTTGGGCAATGGCAAGAAAATAATAAGCGCGCCCATTTTCAAAACCCAGATCAATAGCTTTCTGAAGCGCTAGTTGTGCCTTTTTTTCATGACCATTTGCCTGTTCTGTTAATCCCTTTTCTAACCAAAGCAGATAATTATCCGGATCATTATCAATCAATGTGCTTAACAATTCTCGCAATAAGCGCAACTGATCGGGATCATATCGCAAAGCAGAAACGATCATTAGCCGGGATTCTTCATACCATGGGCTGTCTGGCGAAATTGTTGTGAGAACCGTAACCCCGTCATGAACCAGATCAGCGTCGATATAATTTACACCTATCAAATATCTGGCCTCATCATTTCCGCTATCCAGATATGATGCCAGATGAAGTTGAGCCAGTGAGATCGGCTGATTCCATCTGGTCGTGGGATCAGTTTGGTTAGTGACGATACCAGTTGCGATGGCCTCAACCTCACGAGGTGTGGATAGGAGGCTAGATTTGCCATTTTCCACATCACTGAGAATACGTTTGCTGTGGAAACGAGGGCCTAAACGAGCTATCCATTCTTTTGCGGTTTCGGCCTCATCATGGCGAAGAAGCACGCCTGCCATCGTAAGCACAACACCCGGATCAGAGATTTGCCTATCCACTAATTCAAGCGCCAATGAAACGGCTAATTCCTCTTGTCCCGTGTATTCTGCCATTAGGGCTTGCTGACTAAGGAGCGTGATGGAGTCTTCTTTGGCATCAAAAAAATCAATTTCTTTCAGCATAATCAGACCAGCGTCACCTTGACCTTGCGCGGCGAGCGCCCATGCCGCCATGATCGTACCAATAGTATGAGACTGTGCATCGGATTTAAGATGATCAGCCAGCGCATAAAGAGCTTCCCAATCTTGCTGCATCGCGGCGAGGGCGGCGGCAGGCTCACTTGACATGATCACCTGTTTATCGCCGCGTTCAATCCGCGCCGCCAGATCGCTTGCCGCTTCGATATCACCGCTAAAATATTGTGTTTGAAAAGCCAATTTCAACAGATAGGCATCATTCTGATTTCTTGCCAGCGCATTTGTAAAGGCATTTGCCGCAGTGGCTAAATCACCTTTTTTGAGTGAGAACTGCCCAATCAAAAAGGCCGCGGATTGGTAATTCTGAATACGCGCTGATGTCACCTCTGATATGACGCCTTGAGAAACGGGACGTGGGCGGTTATCCAAGCTTGCCGTTTGGCAAGCGACAAGCGTCATGCTTAATAAAAGCGAAAAGCTCAGAGAGATATGGCGGCGAGTCACCATCATTGCACATTACATCTTATAACGGGGTTGCCAAACATAACCCCATTATGGCGAGGAAAGCGCCTGTTGCCAAATCCTATTGCAATATCACATATTAGGATAGGCTGGCCCGCCTCCACCTTCGGGGGTGACCCAAGTAATATTCTGGGTGGGGTCCTTGATATCGCAAGTTTTGCAATGCACGCAATTCTGGGAATTGATCTGAAGCCTTGGATTGCTTCCATCATCATCTCTGACAATTTCATAAACGCCAGCCGGACAATACCGTTGTTCTGGGGCGTCATAAATAGCCAGATTATGATCAATAGCCACCGCTGGGTCTTTCAGTTTAAGATGCACAGGCTGACCATCGGTATGATTGGTTCCTGACAAATAAACAGAGGAATTCCGATCAAAACTGACAACACCATCTGGTTTTGGATATTCAATTTTTGGCATTTCCACCGCTGGACGAAGCTGATCGTGATCACTGTGATGCTTGAATGTCCATGGCGCCCGACCTCGGAGAATATAGGTATCAAGACCGGCATAAGCCATGCCTAACCACAGACCGCGCTTAAAGCCGGGGCGAATATTCCGCACCCGATGCAATTCATCCCACAACCATGAGTTTTCAATTTTTTCCCCATAGCTAACAGGCTCAACACCTGTGGCTTCATCAGCTAGGGTATCAAACACCGCATCAGCCGCTAGCATTCCTGATTTCATTGAGGTATGCGTGCCCTTAATTTTTGGCACATTAAGAAATCCAGCTGTACAGCCAACCAAACAGCCGCCGGGGAAAGTCAATTTCGGGATGGATTGAAACCCACCTTCGTTGAGGGCACGCGCGCCATAGGATACGCGGCGGCCTCCCTCAAACACATCCCGTACTTTGGGATGAGTTTTAAATCGCTGAAACTCCTCAAATGGGGACAAGTGCGGATTTTTATAATCCAGCCCCACAACATATCCAACAGCCACCTGATTACCATTGAGATGATAAAGGAATGAGCCGCCATAAACATCGCTTTTCACAGGCCAGCCTACGGAATGCCAGACTTTACCCGGCTCGGATTTAGCTGGATCAATATCCCATAATTCCTTGATGCCGATGGCATAGGTTTGGGGGTCTTTGCCTTCGCGTAAATCATAGGTTTCAAACAGCGTTTTGGTCAGGTGGCCACGGCAACCTTCAGCAAAGATGGTTTGCTTTCCCAACAATTCCATGCCGATCTCAAACGCATCGGTGGGATCACCGTTTTTATCGCGCCCCATATCACCTGTGGCAACACCGCGAACGCGTCCAGCCTCGTCATAAAGGACTTCGGCGGCAGGAAAACCGGGATAGATTTCAACACCCATGGCTTCTGCCTGCTCACCAAGCCAGCGGCAAAAATTACCAAGGCTGATAATGTAATTGCCGTGATTATTCATCTGTGGCGGTGTTGGCAGGCGGAAAGAGCCAGTTTTTGTCAGATACATAAAGCGGTCATTGGTGACGGGAGTATCCAGAGGTGCGCCGCGCTCGGCCCAATCTGGCAACAATTCGTTAAGGGCGCGCGGTTCAAGCACAGCACCAGACAGGATATGTGCGCCAATTTCTGCCCCTTTTTCAATCAGACAGACATTAACCTCGCGGCCTTCCTCGGCGGCGCGTTGTTTTAGGCGGATGGCTGCCGAAAGCCCTGATGGGCCTCCCCCGACAATCACCACATCAAATTCCATTGATTCGCGTTCCATCATAACCTGATCCCTATATCTCGGTTTGCTATTTCCACATACCATTTCAGATAACATTCATGATTATTTTCCATCAAGTCATCCTAAATGTTATCATTTTATGGTCATTATTATGGCTTTTTGTACCTTCATACTCTATCTATAAGTGGCAAAGAAGGGAATTAAAAACCATGTTGACGCCGGAAAATGATGAAAAATCGTCATTTCAGCCAATTGCGAACATGAGTGAGGCTCAGCAGATGCTGGAAACCTTGCGCTGGCAAGTCGAAATGGGCGCTGATGAGGCTATTTTGGATCAGCCAGACCCGGCGGCGGTCCATGCGCCTGTGACGAGGTCATCTGCCGAAAGCCAAACGCCATCAATTCCGCCATCATCCGCGCCTGCTAACCCTAATCTTTCCAGTGCTGCCCCTCCCGTTTCCACCAAATCAACGGACAAAGCGCTAGATGTGGAGAATTGCGCCACGCTTGATGCTCTGCGCCAAGAAGTGGAAAAAAATAGCAACTCAGAGCTAAAACGCACGGCAACCCAGATGGTATTTGCCGATGGTGATCCGGCGGCAAAAATGATGTTTATTGGTGAGGCTCCGGGGGCAGATGAAGATCGCCAAGGCAAGCCATTTGTTGGGGTAAGCGGTCAGTTGCTTAATCAGATGCTGGCATCTATTGGTCTTTTGAGAGAGGCCGTTTATATCACGAATATCATTTTATGGCGCCCTCCCGGAAACCGAACCCCAACAAGCGAAGAAACAGCCCAGTTTCTGCCGATTTTGCGACGTCATATTCAATTGGTTCAGCCAGATATTCTGGTCTGTCTTGGCGGCGCGGCGGCAAAAGGGTTGCTGGCAACGGATATGGGTATTCTGAAATTACGCGGCTCATGGCATCATTATGATACTGGTGATGGAAGAGAATTGCCTGTTATGCCAACGCTTCATCCGGCCTATTTGCTACGCTCACCCCAACAAAAGGCGCTGGCGTGGAAAGATTTTCGCTTAATAGCAAAAAAGATGAAAGAATTAGCGATATGATCTATGCTAAAGTGACATTATGACATTATTAACATCACATCTTCTGAATAGATCTGCTATTCGCCTCCTCATTACGCCTCTTATTCTAGTGGCGATGCTGGTACTGGCGCGTCCGGTATTGGCAGAGGTGGATTTGCCAAAGCCATTATCCGATGCGGATGTGAAACGCTATCAGCAGATCTTTGCCTTGCAACAGGATAAGAACTGGAAAGACGCGGACGCGATTATTAAAACCTTGGAAAGCGATTTGCTGATGGGGCGGGTGTTGTCGCAACGCTATCTGCATCCAACAGGCTGGCGTTCCAAATATACCGAATTGCGGGACTGGCTGGCGGTTTATAATGACCACCCTTCTGCAACACGCATTTATCGGCTGGCAAAAAAACGCCAACCCGCGAATTATAAAAATCCTCAAGAACCTAAAAAAGGCTATTTGAACGGGTATGGACGCACCCAAGCCGATGGTCACTATATCAGCTTTCCTATAAGCACCGAAAATCGGTCTTCGCCATCCAAAACACGCGCTATTGCCCGTGATGTTCGCCGCAAGATTCGTTCCGGCTTTCCGACAGGAGGTGTCCGTATTCTGGCTGATAAAAACAACCTGCGTTATCTGACAAAACGCGAAGAGGCGGTGCTTAGGGTAGATATTGCCCATGGTTATTTTATCTATGGCAAGGATAGTGAAGCGATAAAACAGGCCGAATACGCGCTTGAACTTGCTGGTGATGATGTTCCTAGGGCGTATTGGGTAGCTGGGATCGCATCTTGGCGGCAGGGTAAAATGCAGCAGGCGTCAGGCTATATGCACAAACTGGCTGATCTCAATATCGAACATGATCATGCTTTAGCGAGTGCCGGGGCATTTTGGGCAAGCCGGGCTGATCTTCGGGATGGTAACGCAAACCAGTCTATGTTTTATCTGGAACGCGCCGCGCGGTTTCAAGACACCTTTTATGGTATGCTAGCTGCCGAAGCACTTGGTCAGGATATCACCCTTGATTTTTCCTTGCCTAATATTGATCAGAATTACATCAACTGGTTGAATGGCTTACCAGGTGGGCGGCGAGCGTTTGCCTTGTTGCAAGTCGGTGAGACCTATCACGCCAGCCGCGAGTTTCGCTATCTTTGGGATGAGCATAGCGTCCAAGATCAGCCTAAACTGATGGCACTGGCGGCAGAAACACATATGGCTGGATTAGCTTTCCGGACCGCAGGGATTATCAACGAAGACACAGGCCGTAATTGGTACGCAGGGCTTTACCCCATTCCAGATTTCACCACTGATATGCCTATTCGGGTGGACCAGTCTTTACTATTGGCTATCATGAGGCAGGAATCAGGTTTTAATCCACGTGCAAAATCATGGGCAAAGGCCAGCGGATTAATGCAATTAATGCCTGCGACCGCGGCCTATATCGCGCGTGATGGCGGCTATCGGAATGCCAAGCGCCATGATCTGCTGATCCCAGAAGTAAATATCCGTCTAGGTGAGGATTATATCCTTTATTTGTTGGAAGCCCCGATTGTGGATAGTGATTTGATCCGTCTCTTGGCTGCTTATAATGCAGGACCAGGGAATCTGAGCAAATGGTCGAAAAAAATTGATCATGGCGGTGATCAACTGATTCTGCTGGAATCTCTACCCGCGCGGGAAACCCGTTTTTATGTCAAAAATGTTATGACCAATCTTTGGATTTACAGCAAATTGATGGGAAAGAATGCACCAACCGTGGCATCACTAGCCGCAGGTGATGGCGCGGTGATTGACAATATTAGCGATATTAATTGCCAAATCACCAACCTATCTGATCTTTGTTCGGAATAAACATCTTATCATGGCTATTGATCCGTCTGTTTCTTTTCAGCCTATTTCCATCGCGGTGTTGACGATATCTGACACGCGCACCCTTCAGGATGATAAATCTGGCGATACGCTGGCTAGCCGTATCACGGAGGCAGGCCATCATTTAGCAGATCGGGCGATTGTCACAGATGATATATCGGCAATAGGTGATCAAATTCTCACTTGGGCATCAGGCGGCGGCATTGATGCGGTGATTACCACTGGCGGCACAGGATTGACAGGTCGCGATGTCACCCCCGAAGCGCTAAAACAAATTATGGACAAAGAAATCGAAGGTTTTGGTGAGGCTTTTCGCTGGATCAGCTGGCAGAAAATAGGAACATCTGCCATGCAAAGCAGGGCCATGGCTTGTGTGGTTAAAGGCATCTATGTTTTTGCCCTTCCGGGATCGCCATCTGCCTGCCGTGACGGGTGGGATGATCTCTTATCGGCCCAGCTGGATTTTCGGCATAAGCCATGTAATTTTGTTGAGATCATGCCGCGTCTGATGGAACAGGGGATTGGCGGCAGATCGTCTTGATAGCCACCATCGATGATGGCAAAACATCATCATCACTAGCGGAATGATATCGTGAAGCCAAAGCCAGATTTCAGACAAGAACAGCATTGGCTTAACGCCTATCCTAATGGCATTGTCATCGGCCTTGATGAGGCAGGACGCGGCCCGTGGGCAGGGCCTGTGATGGCTGGCGCGGCATGGATTGCCCCTAATGCTGTTAATGATCTGCCAGCTGGCATTGCCGATAGCAAAACTCTAAGCGAGGGAAGTCGCAAGCAAATTTACCGCCAGCTAAAAGACATGGCAAAAGACCACACAAAGCTAAAGCTGGCCACCGCCGCCGTATCCGCGGCAGAGATTGATGATATTGGAATTCTTCCGGCAACCTTTCGGGCCATGCAAATGGCGGCGGATAAATTAACCCTGACACATGGCAGGGATTATGCGGTTTTGCTTGTGGATGGCTCCATCACACCTGATCTGACAACAGAGGCAGAACACACCCATGTGGAAGCTGTGGTAAAAGGTGATGGTCATGTGCTGTCTATCGCGGTGGCGGCGATTATGGCGAAATATGACCGTGATCAGGAAATGATGGCACTGGCCCAAGAATATCCCAACTATCAATGGCAGAACAATAAAGGTTATGGCACGGCTGACCATAAATCTGCGCTAGATACTTATGGCGTGACGTCATATCACCGAAAATCCTTTCGCCCGGTAGCGCGTCTTTTAGAAGAATAAAACCCTTCCCACTAAATTAAAGTGTCGTAATATTATATATTATAAAATGATAATATAATTATGAGTAATTTAATGGTATATTTGCGTTTATTTTAACCATTAATATTTATTGCGACATTTGTTTATGTTTCCTTTTGTTAATCCTTCCTCGTCTGCCCCATCATTCTGGACACGTGATACCCTTGCTAGTCATCTTGGCTTTGCCGATGACGCGGCGGGAAAGAAAAAACTAGAAAGACTATACGCTAAGACATCATATTTTCCGCCCTTGATTGGGCTGAAAGATGTTGTTGACTCTGATGGCAAGAAGCTGTTGAAAAATCTGCTTGAGCAAGATATTGCCTCCATTCAATCAAAACGGGGAAAGTGGCTGATTGTTCAACATTGGCGCCCTAATGATGATCCTGCCATGATCTGTGCCCATGATGGTCGCGGTGCTAGATATTGGTGTTTTGCTAGAGAAGATCAGAATGACGCCGACCATTTGCAAGAGTTTATTGATGGTTTGGCGACTCAATTCAGTCAGCCTATCCGGCTTTATCTTCATGGGCCATTAGCTGCGTGGCGCCAAACCGCTAGAGAGTCAGGCCGAATTAAGCTGGCGGCTCTTGCTTATCCGGAACGCTACGCGCTCACTCTGACCGATGCCATAAAATCAACATCACCAACCGAGCCTCTTTCTCATCTTGATCAACTTGAAGCGGAAAGCATCCACATTATCCGTGAAGTTGTCGCCGAAGCACAGAACCCGGTAATGCTCTACTCAATCGGAAAAGACAGCGCCGTGATGCTACATCTGGCGTGAAAGGCTTTCTGGCCGGGTAAGCCGCCATTTTCACTGCTCCATGTTGACACGGGATGGAAGTTTCGCGCCATGTATGAGATGCGTGATCAGATCGCCGATGCTTACGGGATGGAGTTGCTGGTTCATAAAAATCTAGACGGCATAAAGCAAGGCATTAATCCTATTGATCACGGCTCAGCCATTCACACAGATATTATGAAAACCCAAGGGCTTAAACAGGCACTTGATTGGCATCACTTTGATGCTGCTTTTGGCGGGGCGCGGAGAGACGAGGAAAAAAGTCGAGCCAAAGAACGGATCTTTTCTTTTCGAACGGCAACCCACCAATGGGACCCAAAAAATCAACGGCCGGAATGCTGGAATCTTTTTAATACTCGTGTGGCGAAGGGGGAATCTATTCGTGTCTTTCCTATATCAAACTGGACAGAGCTAGATATCTGGACTTATATCCATCGCGAACATATTCCTATTGTTCCTCTCTATTTTAGCGCAGAGAGACCAGTCATTAATCGTGATGGCAGTCTCATCATGGTTGATGATGAACGTCTGCCTCTGACGACATCAGATAAAGTGGACATGAAAGCGGTGCGCTTCCGCACCCTTGGCTGTTATCCTTTGACAGGCGCGGTGGAAAGCCATGCCGCCAGTGTTGAGGATATTATTCTTGAGCTGTTGACGGCGCGGACATCCGAACGCAGTGGCCGAACGATTGATAGGGACGCGCAATCCTCAATGGAGGAAAAGAAAAAGGAGGGGTATTTTTAATATGACTGATACCGTCAATATGAAGTCGTACCTGAAAAATCAGTCTCAACTAGATACCTTGCGTTTTATCACTTGTGGTTCGGTAGATGATGGAAAGTCAACTCTGATTGGGCGCATTCTCTATGAGGCGCAGAGCCTATTTGATGATCAGGTGGCAAGTCTCAAATCTGATTCAAAAAAACATGGCACACAAGGCGCGGATATTGATTTTGCGTTATTAGTGGATGGTCTGGCGGCAGAACGTGAACAGGGGATAACGATTGATGTCGCCTACCGATTTTTCACCACAGATCGCCGCCGCTTTATCGTGGCGGATACGCCGGGGCATCATCAATATACTCGCAATATGGCTACTGGCGCTTCGACGGCTTCACTTGCCATCATTCTGGTTGACGCTAGGCAAGGCGTGTTGGAACAGACCCGGCGCCATTCGCATATCTGTCACCTCATGGGCATCCGCCAGATCATTTTGGCTGTCAATAAAATGGATCTGGTGGATTATAACGCCGAGGTCTTTGATCAGATCGTCACAGAATATGGGGCGTTTGCAAAACCATTACAATTTGCAGATATAACAGCCATTCCGATTTCGGCATTGAAAGGGGATTATATCAATAGCCGTTCAAAAGCTATGCCTTGGTTCAAAGGCCCGACTCTAATTTCAAAACTGGAAACAGTGCCAAATCGGCTAGAACCTGAAACAGGCGGCTTTGCCATGCCAGTACAATTGGTGATACGTCCGGATTCCAATTTCCGCGGTTATAGCGGCATCGTATTACGGCAACCTGTATCATCGGGTGAGGCGGTGAGAATATCACCATCAGGGGTTAGCACAAGTGTTAAAAATATCTGGCTAGCTGGAACAAAACTTGAAAAGGCCTCACCTGGGCTTTCTGTCACGCTTGAGTTGTCGGATGAGGTTGATATTTCTCGTGGTGAGGTCATTGCCTCGCGTGATCATCCTGTTGAAGTCGCCGACCAATTTGAGGTTGATCTGGTCTGGATGAGTGATGCTGAAGGCATAGCTGGAAGAAGTTATCTGATGAAAATAGGTGGACAGGTGGTTTCAACTAGGGTCCTTTCCATCAAGCATAAACTGGATATCAACACTGGCAATAATCTGGCGGCGCGGAAGCTGGAATTAAATGACATCGCCAGAGTGACGATCAACTGTCAGAAACCAGTATGTTTTGATGCCTATCACACAACACCTGAACTGGGTGCCTTTATTCTGATTGACCCTGTTTCAAATCAAACCATTGCCGCTGGTATGATCCATTTTGCCTTACGAAGGGCAGCAAATATCCATCGTCAGCATCTGGATATCGACAAATCAGCACGCCGAGCATTAAATGGGCATAGCTCAAAAGTGTTTTGGTTCACAGGTCTTAGTGGGTCTGGAAAATCGACTATCGCTAACGCTTTTGCCAGCCATCTGCAC
>CBFIDH010000044.1:0-12267 GCA_965661405.1 Puniceispirillales bacterium (SeqCode) | reverse complement strand
GTCATGGGGCGTCGCCAAAAGGTGATGGGGAGTTTGGCCTAGATCATCTGGTGGAAGACCTTGAGGCCATCCGGAAAGAAACCGGAATTGATGCCATGCATCTAGCTGGTCACTCGCTTGGCGGCATGATTGGCCCGGCCTATGCACGCGCCTATCCGGAAAGAGTGCTATCACTGGGGTTGTTATCAACCGCCGCCTTTCGTACCGATGATGATAGCCAAAAGGTTTGGGCTGTGGTGAAGGCGATGGAAGACAAAGGTATTCCGCCAGTTCTAGAAACCTTATCTGATCGCTGGTTCACCGATGATTTTATTACCAGTCACCCTGATGTGGTGAAGGCGCGGCTAAAACAGGTGGTGGAGACAGACGCCGAGGTATTTCTCAATGTGTTCCGCATTTATGCTGGCACAGAAATGGGGCCATGGCTTGATCAGATTACCGCCCCGGCATTGGTCTTAACAGGGGAACATGACGGCGGCTGTAACCCTAGACTTAATCAACAGATCGCCGATGCCTTGCCATCATCAGAACTGGTTATTTTGCCCCACTATAAGCATTCTCTCTTGCTTGAGGCTGGTGATATCATTGCTAAGGAATTATGCCGTTTTATTGCGGGGCTTTAATTCAAAAAACGATCCTTTATTCCTTTAACCTAGCCAATGATGGGGGAGATGATGGCATTGCCAAAATCGCCATAATGGTTACACTCACCCAATAATGTTCAGGTATTATTTTTTAAGAGATCAATATGATAAATTATAACATTGCCGCAATTCCTGCTGATGGTATTGGCCCTGAGGTGATTAGTGCCGGACTTGAGGTGCTGGAGGCGGCTGCTGGTCGTGATGGTGGTTTCCGGTTTTCGGTGACGGATTTTGACTGGGGGTCTAATTATTATAAAGCGCATGGTCAGATGATGCCGTCTGATGGGCTAGAACAACTGAAACCATTTGACGCGATTTTTTTTGGTGCTGTTGGCGCCCCGGATGTGCCAGACCATATCACGCTATGGGGTTTGCGCTTACCGATCTGTCAGGGATTTGATCAATATGCCAATATCCGGCCAACACGAGTCTTGCCGGGGATCAGCTCACCTTTGCGTCATGTTGGCCCCGGTGATCTGGACTGGCTGATTGTCCGTGAGAACTCCGAAGGGGAATATTCTGGCAGTGGCGGCCGGGTGCATCGCGGCTTGCCCGAAGAAGTGGCAACAGAAGTATCGGTCTTTACGCGCCATGGCGTCAGACGAGTGATGCGTTTCGCCTTTGAAAAAGCTGCATCACGCCCCCGCAAGACATTGACGGTGGTCACAAAATCTAACGCCCAGCGACATGGAATGGTGATGTGGGATGAGATAGCGGCCGAGATTGCGGCAGAGTTTCCTGAAGTCACATGGGATAAAATGCTGGTCGATGCTATGACGGTACGCATGACGCTTGATCCCCAAAGCCTTGATACGATTGTTGCCACGAACTTGCACGCGGATGTGTTATCAGATTTGGCAGGCGCTCTGGCAGGCAGCATAGGTGTTGCCCCAACAGCTAATATTGATCCCGAAGGCCGATATCCATCCATGTTTGAACCTATCCATGGCTCAGCCTTTGATATTACGGGCAAGGGGATAGCTAATCCGGTTGCTACTTTTTGGACGGCGGCATTGATGCTGGATCATCTTGGTCATGCCGGGGCATCTCATATGCTTATGAAAGCGGTTGAGGATGTGTGCGCGGCAGGTATCCTAACCCCGGATGTTGGCGGTAAAGCCACCACGCGCGAAGTGACGGATGCTGTTATTGGGGCGATCAAAGGGGTGAATGTATAGAACAAGCCTCCCAATCAGGCTTAATAAAACAAATCATAAGATCCATGATATCATCATGATGATCTCTTGATGAAAGAATGGGTTAGATTGAATACATGAACAGGATGTTTTTATGACTGATAAAGATTTAGCTGGCATCACCGTTGTCACAATTGAACAGGCTGTCGCCGCGCCTTATGCATCTGGCAAGCTGGCAGACGCTGGCGCGCGCGTGATTAAAATTGAACGACCCGAAGGTGATTTCGCCCGTAATTATGATGCTGATGCCATGGGATCGAGTTCATATTTTGTCTGGCTTAACCGGGGCAAGGAATCGGTGGCACTCAACCTCAAAGACTCTGCCGATCTTACCTTGGTCAAAACGATGATTGCTAAGGCAGACATCTTTATTCAGAATCTGATGCCGGGGGCTATCGCAAGGCTTGGGCTAGATATGGAAGATCTGCGGCGGGAACACCCCAGATTAATCACTTGTTCTATCAGTGGCTATGGCGAATCTGGCCCTTATCATCAGATGAAGGCGTATGATCTGTTGGTTCAGGCTGAGGTTGGCATGGCAGGCATCACTGGCTCGGCGGAATCCCCCGGCCGGGTTGGGGTCTCTATTTGTGATATTGGCGCTGGCATGACCTCATATCAGGCTATTCTTCAGGCTCTTATTGGCCGCGCTAAAACAGGCAAGGGCCGGGGCATAGAGGTATCTCTTTTTCACGCTTTGGCGGATTGGATGAATGTGCCTTATATTCAGCATAAATATGGCGGGCGTGATATTAAGCGTCCCGGTCTGCATCACCCGACGATTGCGCCTTATGGGGTTTATCCTTGTGGTGATGGCGGCATGATTTTGTTTTCTATCCAGAATGAACGCGAATGGGTCAAGTTTTGCACAGATGTGATGGGTGATGCGGAGATGGCTAATGATCCCAAGTTTTCCAGCAATATTTCACGCGTGGAAAATCGGCCAGAACTTGACGCAAAGATTACCGCCGCGTTTGCCCGCCATGGACGTGATGAGCTGGCAGAAATTATGACAAAGGCAGATATTGCCTTTGGCCGATTAAGCACCATGGAAGATTTGGTAAAACACCCTCAGATACGCCATATGACCATGCGAACATCAGATGGGGAGATGCAAATTCTATCCCCCGGAGCGTTAATCAATGGCGATATTGTCGCCGCCACGGATGTACCAGATTTAGGCCAGCATACGGATGCTATTCGCCAAGAATTTAGTCGCCGAGAAGGTGGTTAAATCGCGCCATGAAACAAAAATCTGGGGAAATCTGGGGCGGAATATATATTCTCATCGCGATGGCGATTATTGGCCCTAATGATACGCTGGTGGTGATGCTTGAAGATAGCATTGGTGTTGGCCAGTTTCATTTGTTGCGCAGTCTGATTGCGGTTCCGTTGATGTTGGCGGTGGCATGGTTTGTTGGCTCAAACCTAACCATCATTCGGCCATGGTTTATGATGCTTCGCAATTTCTGTTTCATGGTATCGATGCTGATTTATTTCTCGTCTTTGTCGTTTCTTCCTATGGCGGTAACGGGGGCTGGAATTTTCACCTGTCCTATTTTTGTGTTGATTTTCTCATGGCTGTTTTTTGGGCAACATATCGGCATCCGCCGTATTAGCGCGGTGGCGATTGGCTCGGTCGGGGTATTGGTTATTCTTGATCCAAACGGGACAGATTTTTCATTGATGCATATCCTGCCAGTCTGCGGCGGTGCCTTTTTAGCGCTAAGCAATATTTTAACCAAACGCTATTGTGCCGAAGAAAACCCGGTGGTGTTGTCGGCGATGGGGTTTGTGTTTTTGGGAATTGGCGGCGGTATCGCGTCTCTCTTGCTGGCGATATATCCGGTTGAACCTAACGATCAACTGACGCCATTTATCACTACGGCGTGGGGAACGGTTACGCTCACGGTGTTCGGATTGGTTTTTGCACAGGCGTTTTTCTCAACCATTGCCATGTGGTTTATGACCCGCGCCTATCAGGTTGGTGATCCAACCTATATCAATGTCTTTGAGTATTTCTTTTTGATCTCTGCGGGGTTGGCGGCTTGGGTCTTCCTCAAACAGTATTTGGGGATGCAGGATATTATCGGAATTTTGCTGATTGTTGTGGCAGGTGTGATTGCCACTCGCGCCGGTTTGCAGAAAGAAATGGAGGCAACGGCTGCCAATTAATCCACCCGGATAGGCATAGTCCGGGTCAGTAATCCGGCGACAAAGAGCGCAATACCAAGAATAACAAATAGCCCACTGATATCGGTAAATATCAAGATGAGTGTTGCCAGCCCCGGCGTAACAACAAATGACATTTCCCGCCAAGTGGAAAAAACGCTGGTCATTTCCACCCTGACTTTGGGGCTTACCATGCGCATAAAGGGAATGTTTCCGATAATATCAAGCATATCAAACCCTAGTGACGCGAGCAGTAATAACAGCAAACCCCAGATGGTTGGTTCAGGCAAAAGCCCTAGAATAATCATACTGCTTCCAGCAAGCATAAAGCTGAACAAGATTGTCTTTCGGATACCGATCAGTTGGGCAATATGGGCAAAGCGTCCGGAAAATAACAGAACCGACATAATGCCTCCCATAAAAAGCCCGATCCATTGGGGGGCAATTCCGGCATCGCGCAAATAAATAGGCCCATAAGTAAAAAAGACGACCCATGATGATGATCGCGCCACGGCGATCAGATAGGCCACCCGCATATGCGGATTTGAAAAATAAGTTCGGACATTGCGGATAAAGTTCAGGTTCTTGGCATCAGGTGGACGAATATTTTCAGCTTCTGAAATACGAAGCCACCAGAACACAACAATCAAGATGCTAACAAGCGCCATCGACAAGATAAACGGTGCGCGATTATCAACATTTACCCATATCCAAGTGCCAAGAAACGGAAAGATCAGCCAAGCTAGACCAGAAAACATAATTTTCCGGCTCTCGGCGCTAGCTAGTTTTTTTCGCGGAATAAAATCCATAGTGTAAAGCGAGATGCACATCATCATCAATCCCGCCCCAACCATGCGGCAGGTATTGGCAATAATAAAAGCCCAATGCGTGTCCACCATAAAGAGAAAGTTACTTATGATAGCCATGCCAACACCGATGGTGAAAACATATTTCCGCGTCAACAAATTGATCAGGCTGCCCGTATAAAGGACTAATGGCAAAGACATTAAGGCGGCGATAAAGAGGCTGAGTGACAGCATCACCCGATCATCATCAAGAACAGCTAATCCAACGAGTGAAACCAAAGACCCAAGCACCGCCATGGAGGCGCTATTCATTCCATAAATAACCCCAAGTGTGGTACCGCCGGGGGTGCCACCAGAAGCAATGCGAATGGGGGGTCGAAAAGCCATTAAGAGATATGCTTCATTTGGTTAGTCTTATCTCAATTACCATACGCCCATTTTCATAATAGGCAATCGCCAATTCGTGTTATAAAGGGTGATAATTCTAAAATGGATATTTTCTTATGAAAGAGGATCAGCACCGATGAGCAATGTCTTTCTTCAGTCAGTAGAAAAAGTTTATGATCAAGCTGCTAAGCTTATCCCTATGGCCCCCGGCTTAGATCAGAAAATCAAAGTAACCAATTCATCTTATATCGTTCGGTTTGGCGTTAGGCTTCGCGGCAAGATGCAGACTTTTGTCGGATATAGGTCTGTTCATAGTGAACATTTTGAGCCTGTTAAGGGCGGCATTCGTTATAGCCTTGATGTGTCCCTTGAGGAGGTTGAGGCCTTGGCCATGTTGATGACCTTTAAATGCGCCTTGGTTGAGGTGCCGTTCGGGGGATCAAAAGGTGGACTTTATATCAACCCCCAAGACTGGAACGAAGCGGAACTGGAACGCATTACTCGCCGTTTTACACAGGAATTAGCCAAGCGTGATTTGATCAGCCCGTCACAGAATGTTCCTGCCCCAGATATGGGAACAGGTGAGCGTGAGATGGCATGGATGGCAGATGAATATCGCCGCCTCAACTCGATTGAAATTAACGCTTGGGCTTGCGTGACGGGAAAACCAGTGGGCAAGGGCGGAATACAAGGCCGGGTTGAGGCCACAGGCCGAGGTGTGCAATATGCGTTGCGTGCCTTTTTTGATCATCCTCAAGATGTCAAGAAAACAGGCCTAACACCAGGCCTCAATGGAAAGCGCATCATCGTTCAGGGGTTAGGCAATGTTGGCTATCATGCCGCGTTGTTTCTGTCCGAAGAAGATGGAGCCATGGTCACCCATGTTTTGGAACGCGGCGGGGCGGTGGTGAACCCAAAGGGCGTTAATATCCGCGCCCTCAAAGACCATATGGTAGCTCACGGCAGTATTGAGGGCTTTGACGGCTTTACCCCCAGCGGTATGGAAATGCTAGAAGAAGACGCCGATATCCTGATCCCGGCCGCGATGGAAATGGTGATGACAAAAACCAACGCCGCGCGGATTAAAACCCCCCTCATCATTGAGGCCGCTAACGGCCCGATCACCGCAGAGGCAGATGATATCCTAAACAAAATGGGCATCGTGATTATCCCTGATCTTTATGCCAATGCTGGCGGTGTGACTGTCAGCTATTTTGAATGGATCAAGAATCTCAGCCATATTAGATTCGGCCGGATGCAAAGACGCGAAAGCCATGATCATTTCAATGCCATTATTCAGGGCGTTGAGATGATGACCGGAAAACCGTTTCCCGAACAACAGCGGCAACTGGCCTTGACCGGGTCAACCGAATTAACATTGGTACGCTCTGGCCTTGAAGATACGATGCGTGAAGCCTATGCCAATATCAGCCGTGAATGGAACACCAATCCCGATGTGCCAAATATGCGTATCGCGGCAATGAAGATCGCTATTGAAAGAGTGGTCAACAGTTATGGCTCGTTAGGCATCTAAGGCGTTCATTGTGATGCACCAATGGCCATTCCGCTAAACAATAACCCCTGATCGGTCTGGACTCCGAACACCAAACCTGCCTCGCTGGCATCAGGCCCGAATACCGCTCCGGTAATGATTTGCGTATCAGGGTTTTGTTTTGCGCCCTCATAATGAAGGTCAATATCTCCGGTGAGATGAAATTGGTTGTTTTTATCAAGCTGCAACGCCGCCGTAAGTTCAAGATCGTCACCAATGAGATCTATGATGGCACGCTTGTCTCCCGGCATCAGGGTTAGGTCACCTCGCGCGGTTCCGGTACGTGTTTTAAAAATACCTCCGCACCCGACACAATGCCAGAGCGAGGTCATATCATAAGTCATATCTGTGACAGGTAAGGTTTCGGACAAATATCCCCAAACAGGAATTCTGCCGGGATCATCCGCTTGTTGGTCAAGCCCTAGCGAAAGCGTGCCAAAACGCGAATAGCGCGTGGTAATATCTGGTGTGACATAAGGGGCAATAGGCGGCAGTTTCCTTAAAACAGCCTCAGCGTTTTCGGCATTCCCGTCTAACCGTAGATTGAGACTATCGCTATCCATGATAGCAATCCAGCGTTCCCCTTCACCGCCTAGTTTAGCAAATAATTGATCGGTATTAATCTGATTTGCCGCCACCTGACTGCTGAGATTGGTCGTGCTAATAGGTGGGGCGATGACGGATGACCCACCACCGCCCCCGCACCCAACCAACAGGGGTAAAACGATTGCAAGGATAACACGATCAATCCGCCTTGCCGGATGTAAGTTGGTCAGGTGCATTACATATTTCTAATATAAAATGCGAGTCTTGTCTTGATCCTGTGGTATCAGTTTATATGAGGAAAGGCATGATTTCTTACTCCTTGGGGGGACAAATTACCTCAGGCTATTGATCTTTACCGTCATAACCAATATATAAAGCCAACATTCATGTGTTGTTTGGATTGAGGCATTGTTGATCTCTCTGAACAGAAAAATAAGGAGTTATGTATGTCTATTTCCCCGCTAGCGGGCAAGCGCGTTGCTATTCTCATCACCAACGGATTTTTGGAAACCCAACTTATTAATCTGCAAAAGAAATTAACGGCACTTGGCGCGGTAACGCATCTTGTGTCAAAGGAAATGGGTTTAATTAACGGCTGGTCAGGTGTGACATGGGGATTGTCATATTCGGTTGACGCGATCTGGCGCGAAACCTTGGCGGTAGATTATGATATGATGATTGTTCCACATGGTGAAAACCATACTAAGGTGCTATCAACTGACAGCCACGCGAAGCGGATTATGTCGGCATTTATTCGTGAAGATGCTCCTGTGCTTTTGATCGGTAGTGGGATCACACTTGCGGCCTCGCTTGATCTGATTGCGATGGAATATGATAGCGAGAGTGATGCGGCTGTGCGTCATGATTATCTGGTTCTGGCAGGACAGAATGCCAAGGCAGATGAAATGATTGACAAACTGGCGGAGTCAGTATCCAATGCTGCAATAGCCGCAACGGCAGCCTAAACGCTAGCCTAAATGCTAGCCTAAGGTTCACCAGCTTATAGGTGATGAACACTAATGAAATCGGATCACCTTCCTTCTCCTTGTATTAGTATTTGCCAGATTGATCCGATTAGCGGATTTTGTAGTGGCTGTTATCGAAGCAGACAAGAAATTGCGTCATGGCGCAGTCTTGATCGCAACGAACAACAGGAACTGCTCGATAGCTTGCATGACCGCCGCGCTTCGGCGACAGGTCGTAGTCGCCGCCAGCGTCGCCGCAAATTGGCCTGAAACAAGCCTGTGATGCGCAGATCTTTAATACGGGGGTAAAAATGTTTATTCTTGATCGTTTGCTAGACCAGCAAGGTTATATTCTGGCGGATGGTGCCACTGGCACCAACTATTTCATGCTTGGTCTTGAAACAGGCTATCCGCCGGAATTATGGTCTTTGGAAAAGCCGGAATTAGTCGCAGGTCTGCATCGCCGCTTTATTGAGGCAGGATCAGATATGATTCTCAGCAATTCTTTTGGCGGTACACGTCATCGTCTCAAATTGCATCAATCCGAGCATCGGGTGGCAGAATTAAACGAGGCATCCGCGCGCCTTGCCAGAGAAGAAGCCAATCATCAGTTAGAGGCCACAGGGCGTGAAGTGATTGTCGCAGGTTCCATGGGCCCTACGGGTGAGCTATTTGCGCCTCTTGGTGCATTAACCCATGACGAAGCGGTTGATGCCTTTTCGGAACAAGCCATGGCCTTGGCTGAGGGAGGTGTCGATATGTTGTGGATTGAGACGATCTCCTCATTTGAAGAAATGTTTGCTGCTATTGAGGCGGCTAAGAAAACAGGCTTGCCTGTTGGTGCCACCATGACTTTTGATACCGCTGGAAAATCTATGATGGGGGTTGATCCCACGGATTTTGCTGAACAGGTTTATCAGCGCGATGTTGTTGCGGTTGGCGCTAATTGCGGTATTGGCCCATCTGAATTGATGCACGCGGTGATGGCGATGCCAAAACGGAACGGTATTTACCGTGTTGCCAAAGGTAATTGCGGTATTCCGGAATATGTTGATGGGCATATCCATTATCATGGAACACCAGAGCTAATGGCTGATTATGCGGTTTTTGCGCGTGATGCTGGGGTTGAGATTATTGGCGGCTGTTGCGGGACAACGCCTGATCATATCAAGGCGATGCGGGATGCCCTCAACGCCGCTGGAGAGCCGCAACCTGTGGATGCTGATAGGCTTGAAAAAACACTTGGGAAGCCATGGAAAAATATTCAAAATCCATCAGGAGATCATCCTTCAGGGGAGTCGCCGCGCCGTCGCCGTCGCCGTGGCTGATCTTTCGTAAAACGCGTTTGATGCAAAAGCGCTTGCATGACCTCCCCTCATCACGATAGATAAGGGGCGAGGATGCCTTAACTTGCCGCTGGCGGAGAAAAGATATGAACGCGTACCGCACCCATAACTGTAATGCCCTGACCATTGATGATGTCGGGACAACGGTCACTCTATCTGGATGGATTAACCGCAAGCGTGATCACGGTCAGTTGCTATTTGTTGATTTGCGTGACCATTTTGGCATCACTCAATGCGTAGCGGATAGCTCTGATGCTAGTTTTGTTATGGTTGAAGACACGCGGGTCGAATCTGTCGTACGGATAAAGGGCAGGGTCGTTAAGCGCGATCCTGATACGGTTAACTCCACCCTGCCAACGGGTGAGATTGAAGTGCGTATTGATGCGTTTGAGGTTCTCTCACACGCTAATGTTTTGCCGCTTCAGGTCAATTCAGATGAGGATGCGGGCGAAGAAACACGTTTGCGCTATCGCTATCTTGACCTAAGACGCGCCCGTCCGCATCAGAATATCTTACTGCGGTCACAGATCATTCAATCTATTCGCAACCGTATGATTGCCCAAGGCTTCACGGAGTTTCAGACACCGATCTTAACCGCCTCATCACCTGAAGGGGCGCGGGATTTTCTTGTCCCATCACGCCTGCATCCGGGGAAGTTTTACGCTCTGCCGCAAGCGCCGCAGCAGTTCAAACAGCTAATTATGGTATCCGGGTTTGATCGTTATTTTCAGATTGCCCCATGTTTCCGTGACGAGGACAGTCGCGCGGACCGCAGTCCGGGTGAGTTCTATCAGCTTGACCTTGAGATGAGTTTTGTCGAACAGGATGATGTGTTTGAAGCGGTGGAACCTGTGATCGCTGGTGTGTTTGCGGAGTTCACGGATAAGGATATCGCCTCAAGCTTTCAGCGCATTACTTTTGCGGATGCCATGTTGAAATATGGAACGGATAAGCCGGATTTAAGAATACCTCTAGAGATTCAAGATGTTACCGAAACTTTCCGGGATTCAGGGTTTAGCATTTTTGCCAAAGCCGTGGCAGGTGGGGCGGCCGTTCGCGCAGTTCCGGGGCCAGATTGTGGCAACCGGGCATTTGCTGATCGCATGAACAGTTGGGCCCAAGGTGAGGGCGCTCCGGGGATGGGGTATATCATCTATGCTGAGGGTGAAGCTCGTGGCCCGGTGGCAAAGGCGCTGGGTGATGATCTGGCCTTTGCTTTGCGTGACCAGATGGGACTGAAAGATGGTGATGCGTTATTCTTTGCTTGTGCAGAGGCTGACGAGGCGGCGTCTCTGGCTGGCAAGGCAAGGGTGCGTATCGGTCAAGAAAAAGAGCTAATAGGTGATGGCTATCAGTTTTGCTGGATTGTCGATTTCCCCATGTATGAGCGCGATAGCATCACCGGCGAGATTGAGTTTTCGCATAACCCGTTTTCCATGCCACAAGGCGGTCTTGATGCCCTTAACACCATGGACCCTCTTGATATCAAGGCATGGCAATATGATCTGGTGTGTAATGGGATTGAGCTGTCATCAGGGGCTATCCGAAACCATCTGCCAGAAGTCATGTACCGCGCTTTTGAGATCGCAGGTTACGGGCCAGAGGTCGTGGACAACAAATTCCCCGGTATGATCAATGCATTCAAGTTCGGCGCACCGCCCCATGGCGGCATCGCACCGGGCATTGATCGTATCGTTATGCTGATCGCGGATGAGCCAAATATTAGGGAGGTTATTCTGTTCCCGATGAATGGTAAAGCCGAAGACCTGATGATGGGCGCACCGTCTGAAGTTGATGATAAGCAATTAGCGGAATTGCATATCCGCAAACAATTACCCATAAAACCAGCTAGCGATTAACTCGAAATGAGGCGTGGGGCGCGTGTTAAACCATGCGCCACCCACAACACCGTGATCAATAGCGCCGCCGCGCCTGCCTGATGCCATGTGCCCAGGCTGACCGGCACTTGGTATAATAAGGTCAAAATACCAAGCACGAATTGGCAACCTACCACCCCAAGCATGACTAGCGCAGGAATGGTTAGGCCATGTTTTCTCGCCCTGAACCAAAGGCTTACCACCCCAAGCACCGCCAAAGCCGCCAGCCAGCGGTGATGGAATTGGGCCGAGGCTGGATTTTCGAACGCATCTGCCGCGCCATAAAACCCATATTCAATAGGGATGAATTGTCCCCCCATCAGGGGATATTCGTTATAGATCAGCCCCGCGTTCATGCCTGCCACAAAAGCCCCGGCAATGATGGTGATGGCTAAAACCCCGATCACGCCAGCAACATGACCTCTCGGCGCGCCGGCGCGACCATAAACCAGATCAGCGATTGTCCACACCAAAACGCCTAAAATGGTAAGCGCCATGCCAAGATGTGTCGCCAGCCGATATTGTGAGACATAGGGGTTATCAATTAATCCGGATTTCACCATCCACCAGCCAATGCCGCCTTGCGCGGCGCCTAGACCAAGGAGGATAAAAAAGCGCCAGCGATACCCTTGCGGTAGTCGGCGGCGCAGGGCAAAGACAATCAAAGGCAAAGCATAGGCAAGCCCGATCAGCCGCCCAAGAACACGGTGCAGATATTCCCAAAAGAAAATCCACTTGAACTCTGCCATTGTCATACCAGCGTTAATTTTTTGATA
>CBFIDH010000043.1:0-12624 GCA_965661405.1 Puniceispirillales bacterium (SeqCode) | reverse complement strand
TTCAGGTTTATGTTCAGCAAAAACAAGGTTCAACATGGACCGATATTGGACAGGATGCTGAATTTTCCAGACGTATGGAAGATTTAATTCTCACCCGCGCACGTGAGATTCGTTCCGCTAATATTGAGGAAGCCCAATAACTTTTCAGGAACTTACCCTTTCTTTTTGGATATGCCATGACGCGCTATACCGCCATTGAAATTGAACGCAAGTGGCAAGAACGCTGGCTTGAAGCCGGATGTTTTCATGCTGAACTAGACCGCACTCGCCCCAAATATTATGTGCTTGAAATGTTTCCCTACCCATCGGGGCGCATTCATATGGGTCATGTGCGGAATTATACGCTTGGTGATGTGGTTGCTCGCTTCAAACGCGCCCAAGGCTTTAATGTGCTTCATCCTATGGGATGGGATGCCTTTGGTTTGCCTGCTGAAAACGCCGCTATTGAGCGCGGTGATCATCCAGCGCGCTGGACTCATGCCAATATTGATGCCATGCGGGATCAGCTTGGGAAAATGGGGCTTTCCTATGATTGGCGGCGCGAGTTTGCGACTTGTGATGCCAGCTATTATCAGTTTGAGCAAAAAATGTTTCTTGATTTTATCAAGGCAGGACTGGCTTACCGTAAAGAAAGCTGGGTGAATTGGGACCCTGTTGAAAACACCGTCCTTGCCAATGAGCAGGTTGTCAATGGTTGTGGCTGGCGTTCTGGTGCGCCTGTTGAACGGCGGTTATTATCCCAATGGTTTTTGAAAATCACCGCATTTGCACAAGATTTGCTAGATTCCATCGAAACGCTTGATCGCTGGCCTGATCGGGTGCGTTTAATGCAACATAACTGGATTGGTCGTTCGACAGGTGCTTTGGTAAAGTTTAATTTGGCGCAAACGGCGGCGTCGGAAACCCTTTCTGAGTTTCAGCATCTTG
This sequence comes from Puniceispirillales bacterium (SeqCode), assembly GCA_965661405.1. Classification (GTDB taxonomy): domain Bacteria; phylum Pseudomonadota; class Alphaproteobacteria; order Puniceispirillales; family UBA1172; genus UBA12202. Next base: position 11,697 of record CBFIDH010000043.1, on the reverse strand, counting down.
AGGTTTTTACCACGCGACCTGATACGCTTTATGGTGCTGGTTTCATGGCTATTTCGGCTACGCATCCTCTGGCGATGGCGTTAGCTAAGAATAATCCTGAATTACAAGCCTTCCTTGATGAATGCAATCGCATGGGAACCTCCGAAGCCATGATTGAGGCGGCAGAAAAAAAGGGTTACGCTACTGGACTTCATGTCCAGCACCCTTTTGATCCAGACTGGAAATTGCCGGTCTATGTCGCTAATTTTGTGTTGATGGATTATGGTACAGGCGCGCTGTTTGGCTGTGCCGCCCATGATCAGCGTGACCTTGATTTTGCTCGCAAATATGATCTGCCTGTTATCCCTGTGGTGTTACCAAAAGATACTGATCCTGCTGATTTTGACGTTGATGATATTGCCTACACTGGTGATGGTGTGCTTTATCAGTCTGATTTCCTTAATGGCATGGATGTGCCATCGGCGATTGCCGCCGCCATTTCCAAACTAGAAGAACTTGGCAAAGGTGAAGGCAAGGTATCATGGCGTCTGCGGGATTGGGGTATTAGCAGGCAACGTTATTGGGGTTGCCCTATTCCTATTATCCATTGCCCATCTTGTGGTTTGGTGCCTGTACCAGAAAAAGATTTGCCCGTCACCCTGCCGGAAGATGTTCAATTTGATAAACCTGGTAATCCGCTTGATCATCACCCCAGTTGGAAACATATCACCTGTCCGGATTGTGGTGGTGAGGCGACGCGGGAAACAGATACTTTTGACACTTTTTTTGAAAGCTCATGGTATTTTCTACGCTTTGCTGACCCTGATCCAAAAATAGCTTTCTCAAAAGAGGCCATGTCATATTGGCTTCCCGTGGATCAATATATTGGCGGTGTTGAACACGCTGTTCTTCATCTTCTTTATTCTCGGTTTTTTACGCGCGCATTATCAGCTTGTGGTTATCTTGATCTGGCTGAGCCATTTGACGGTATGATGACTCAAGGCATGGTTTGCCATCAGACCTTTCAAGATACCGAAGGCCGCTGGCTTTTCCCTGATGAAGTTGAGAAACAAAACGACGTCTGGCAGCAACGTGATGGTGGCCAAGCTGTCAAAGCGGGCCGTATCGAAAAGATGAGCAAGTCCAAACGGAATGTCATTGATCCCGATAAAATCATTGAAACCTATGGCGCTGATACGGCGCGGCTTTTTATGATGTCTGATTCGCCGCCTGAACGCGATATGGAATGGACGAGTTCCGGGGTTGAAGGGGCAAGCCGGTTCCTAAACCGTATCTTCAAGCTAAGCCAGAATGAAGATGACACTCGGCCTTTTGCTGATACTGGCTCTGATGCGCCAGCAGATATTGATAGCAAAGCCGAAGCTTTGATCAAAATCACCCATCACACTATCCGCGGCATCACCGAAGATATTGAGAGGTTTCGATTTAATCGTGCGGTGGCAGCGCTTCATAGCCTAAACAATGCCATCACGGCTTGTGATGAAAATACGCCATCCCAAAACTGGGCGCGCCGTTTTAGTGTGGAAACATTGGCGCGTTTGATTGCCCCGATTGCCCCGCATATCGCAGAGGAAATGTGGCATCACCTAGGTCATGACGATCTCTTGGCTAACCAGCCATGGCCAGAAGCAGATGATGCTTGGCTGGTGGTTGAAACTATTGCCATGCCAGTTCAGATCAATGGCAAACTGCGCGGAACACTTGACTTGCCACCTGATACGGATAAAGCGAAAGTAGAAGAAGAAGCCATGAAGCTTGAGTCTGTTATCAAACATCTCAATGGGCAAAAACCTAAAAAAATCATTGTTGTTCCCAATCGAATCGTCAATGTGGTAGTGTGACATCATGACTGGTTTGATCAGATATTTAGGCATTGTATTGATAGCTTTCATCATGTCGGGATGCGGCTCTATTGATCGGCTTAATCCTGATGATGTTACCGCCTTTGGCCAGATTGATATCATAACCGGGTCCAGCCGTTCCGATCAGATCTTTCGCCAGAACCTTAATTTGTTACTGGCACGTCACCCAAAAGGTGATATCCGATATCGGCTAACATCATCATTATCCCATTCCCAAAGCGAGACCTCAACGACCGTTAGTCTTTCTTATTCGCTTTATGATCAGATGATTGGTGATGTGATCATTTCTGAAAACCTTAGTCTTAATGCGACTTTTGGCGCGGTTTCGTCATTATACGGCCAGGATATTGCCGCCACCCAAGCGCAGGAACGTCTTGCTAAACAATTGTCAGAGCAGGTTTATCTGGAATTATTGGCCTATTTTACCAATCTTGATCAATCGGGTGACTAATCTTCAGGAACGCTGTCCATGAAAATCGCCACCCGTGACACAGACCGCTTTCTCACCTCTCCCCCGCCCAATTTATTGGTCGCCCTTTTTTATGGTCAGGATCAAGGTCTGATAAGTGAACGTGCAAAAACTTTGGCTCAGCACTATGTTCCTGATCTGAAAGATCCGTTTTCCGTGACAGAAATCACAGGCGATAACATTACCGCAGACCCGACATTATTATATGATAGCGCCGCCGCTATTCCAGCGATGGGTGAGAAAAGGCTTGTCCGAGTGAGCAATATTACGGATGCCGCAACAGATCAATTGAAGCGGCTTCTTGATCAGCCACCTGAACATAGCATCATCGTGATGACATCAGAGAGCGTCAACACCAGATCAAAATTGGTAAAGCTTCTTGATGCGTCACCTCAAGCTGGAACAATTGGCTGTTATCCAGACGAAGAACGTCAATTAGCGGCCTTGGCGAATGAAATATTTTCAACCCATAACATTCGTGTTGACGGCAATGCTATGAACTGGATAACCAGCCATTTAGGGTCAGATCGCTTGATGAGCAGGTCTGAAATAGAAAAACTTGCTGTCATGGCAGGGCAAAATGGCCATATCCATCTTGATATGGTGATCTCAGCACTCGGTGATAGCGCTAAGATTGCCACATCCCATGTCATTGCCGCCGCCGCGTCAGGTGATATTCGTAGCGTTGGGGATCAATTTGACCGTGTCATGGCAGATGCTATCGCCCCAGAGGCTGTGTTAAGGGCAGGGATGAGCTATTTCCTCAGGTTATTTCGTCTCGCGGGGATGATGGAGTCAGGCCTTAATGCCAGCGAGGCCGTTAGCCAGCATAAACCGCCAATTTTTTTCAATGAAAAAGCGTTGGTGACGAAACATTTATCACATTGGTCATCACAAAACATCATCAAAGCCCTTGATCGGCTTGGTCAAGCAGAAGAACAAACACGTCAAGGTATTCAAGCTGCAACATCAACCGCGCAAGCCATGCTGGCGATTAGTCAGATGGCTGGACATAGGCGATAACCGCTATGGTTTCTGCATCAAATGATCAATAAGAGCATCAAATTGATCCAGCGAGGCACAAGAAATCATAACCTTGCCTTTTTCCGTTTGAAGATTGAAATCAACCTTCACATTCAACCCCAAGACTTCAGCTAAACGGTGTTCCATTGCTTTAAGATCAGCATCAACCGTTTTTTCTGGCTTCAATGTTTTCGATTTAGGCTTTGCCACCAGTTGTTCTGCCTGTCTTGAGCTAAGCCCGTGTTTTACAATCATTTCTGCAAGTGAAACTGCCTCATCATGACCAATCAACGGACGTGCTTGCCCAGATGTAAGGGCGCCGTTTGCGATCATTTCTCTCACTTTTTGGGGTAAGTTCAATAACCTTAGGGTATTTGCCAGATGACTTCTGGATTTACCAACAACTCCCGCCAGTTCCTCTTGTGTGTACGAAAACTCATCCATCAGTTTCCGATATCCTTCGGCTTCTTCGATGTTATTCAGGTCTTGGCGCTGAATATTCTCGATCAACGCCATTTCGGCGGCTTGTTTTTCATCAGTTTGACGAATAACGACAGGCACTTGATGCAGTTTTGCCAGTTGGGCGGCGCGCCATCTTCTTTCCCCTGCGATCAGTTGATAATGATCTGGCTCATCCGGATGCGGCCTGACTAAAAGTGGTTGAATAATGCCATGTTGCTTCAAACTTTCTGCCAATTCTGCTAATTCCGCTTCGGCAAATCGCTGTCTAGGCTGCCAAGGATTAACGGAGATTTTTTCAATCGCGATCATCCCGTCATTTTGAACCTGTGTCACTTCGGTGCCGGCCTTGGTGGATGTGGCTTGATCTGCTGTCACCGCCTCAAGCATAGGGCGATCTCCTAACAACGCTTTCAGACCACGGCCTAATCCCTTTTCACTCGCCCGCCGCGAGGATTGGGAGGATGTTTTGGAGTTTGATTGAGAGGTTTTCTTTGTCATGTTAATTTTCCTGCTTGATGAACTCGCCAGCTAGGGCGATATAGGCGGCAGACCCGGTACAGCCAATGTCATAAAGCAACACCGGCACACCGTAAGATGGCGCTTCAGATACCCGAACATTACGCGGGATCACTGTTTGATAAACCAATGAGCCTAAATGATCACGAACATCCGCTGCCACCATGGCAGACAGATTATTGCGGCTGTCATACATCGTCAAGACAATGCCTTTGATGGTGAGGTCAGGGTTAAGCCCCATCCGCACCATCTCTACCGTGTCCATTAACTGTGACAATCCCTCAAGGGCATAATATTCGCATTGCAAAGGGATCAGAACAGAATCCGCCGCCACTAACGCATTAACTGTCAATAGGCCAAGCGATGGCGGGCAATCAATAAAAATATAATCATAATTGTCTTTTATCTTTGCTATCAATGATTTAAGTCTTGAATTGCGATCATCTTTGCTGGCTAATTCTAATTCAATAGCTGATAAATCTGCCGATGCTGGGATCAATTTCACCCCATCTACCGCCGTAGCCGTTATCGCCTCTTTGATACTAATAGCTCCTGAAACCAACTGATAAAGGTCATCATCACGATGATCCCTGTCCACCCCAAGACCTGTACTTGCATTTCCTTGCGGGTCTGCATCAACCACAAGCACACGGCGCCCACTGGCGGCCAGCGCGGTAGCCAGATTAACAGTGGTAGTGGTTTTGCCAACACCGCCCTTCTGATTACTAACGGCAATGATGTTACTTGTGGTCATTTTTGGTGCTTTCATTAGTTCTGTGTGGCTGATCTTGTCTTTGTTTTACGCCAGATGTCTTATTTTCTGTCCCTATTTTCTTCTTTGGGCTTTCTGCTTGGGGGTTTTTGTTTGGGCCTCTTATCGGAACGCCCTGCGGGCCGTACGGTTCTGGTCAAACGAAACCCATTAAGGCGCAATATCATTCCGTCGGGATGGGTTATGCTTGGCGTAGTTGTGACCTTGATTTTCGGATAGTTTTTAAGCGCGGTCAATTCTTCATTTGCCTTTTTTCCCTTCATAAACAGGCAAGTGAGGCCGGGGTGTTGTTGTCTTTCTGTCCAGATCAGCAATTTATCAAGCGCCGCCACCGCTCTCGCGATGATAACATAAGGCCACATAAGCTCAAGATGCTCCAATCTGTCATGAACAACCATGGCTTTTGCATCAGTCTCAGCAATTACGGTTTCTAAAAAACGGCATTTCCGCCCATCAGATTCGACCAATTTGATCGGGTATTTCAACTGATCACCATAAAGAATAGCCAAAACAAGCCCCGGAAACCCCGCACCACTGCCAATATCCATGATTAACCCGGCTGCCGGATCAATATGAGGTTGTAGCTGTGCCGAATCCAAAATATGCCTCTGCCAAACCTGATCCATCGTTCCGGGGCCAATCAAACTCAAGCCTTTTTGCCATTCTTCTAGCAAGGCAACATAGTGATCCAATTTCTCAATATGTTCAGTGGTGGCACCGATTTCCGCCAATACTTCCTCACGGGTGGTTGCTTCAGACAACATGGTGCTAGACTCCTGACCGCAAAGACATTTTGATATTGCTTAGCCTATGTTTCACGTGAAACATCAGGCGGCTCGGTGAATATGACGAATTAAAACCAGCACCGCGGCAGGTGTTAATCCAGGTAATCTGCTGGCGTGACCAATGGTTTCTGGCTGATATCGCTGAAGAATATCAACACTTTCTGCCGATAATCCGCCAATTTGGCAATAATTGAGTTGTGTCGGTATGCGTAAGGATTCGTCCCGGCGCAGGGCAGCAATATCCGCTTTTTGGCGATCAAGATAGGCCGCGTATCGGCAATCGGTTTCAATCTGGGCATGATATTTTGCCGGAATACGGGCAAAATCAGGCCATAACGGCATCAATTGCTTAATCGTTACCCCATCCCTTGCCAGCAATTTACGCGCCGATTGTGCCCGTCCATCCCGACTAGCCTGCAATCCGATACGCGCCAGCTCCGAAGGGATCGCGCTTGAGGCATCAAGCCACTGCTCCGCCTTCAACAAATGGGCTTTTTTCTCAGCCCAATGCGTTGCCCGCTGTGATCCCACAACACCAATTGCCTCTCCTTTGTCTGTCAGCCGCTGATCGGCGTTATCTGCGCGTAACAACAACCGATATTCCGCCCGTGATGTGAACATTCGGTAAGGTTCCGGTGCCCCACGTGTGATCAGATCATCAATCATCACTCCGGTATAGGCGGTGGCCCGATCTAACACAAAGGGCTCATCATGTCCCGATACCGCCAAGGCCGCGTTAATACCAGCCATTAAACCTTGTGCCGCGGCTTCCTCATACCCTGTGGTGCCATTGATTTGGCCTGCTAAATAGAGTCCCGGTAAGGCTTTTAAGGCTAATCCGCGGGTAAGGCTCCTTGGGTCAATATAATCATATTCTATGGCATAGCCATATCTGATAATCCGTGCGTTTTCTAACCCTTCAATTGAGGCAATCATGGCCTCTTGCACATCTCGTGGCAGACTGGTGGAAATGCCATTAGGATAAACCGTGTCATCCTCCAGCCCTTCGGGTTCTAAAAACACCTGATGCGACTGGCGCTCTTTGAAACGAACAACTTTATCTTCTATGGAGGGACAATACCGTGGGCCTTGCCCCTCAATTTGCCCTGAATATACCGCAGAAAGATGGATAGATTCGCTGATAATCCGGTGTGTTTCCACATTTGTCCGGGTAATGCCGCACGCAATCTGAGGCACAGTGATGGTATCGGTCATGGTGGAAAACGGCACTGGAGGATCATCCGCGGGCTGACTTTCCAAGCGATCCCACGCAATCGTTGTCCCGTCTAATCGTGCTGGCGTCCCTGTTTTAAGCCTGCCGATAGCAAGGCCAAGTTCAGGGTCACGCAACCGCTGGGCCAGTTTATTTGATGGGGCTTCACCAAAACGTCCGGCTTGGCTTCTTTCTGCGCCAAGATGGATAATCCCTCCCAAAAAGGTTCCCGTGGTCAAAACCGCGGCAGGGGCGTGATATTGATCACCTCCTTCGGTGATAAAACCAGCAAAACGCCCATCCTTGATGATCACATCACCAATCATGGCCTCAATAACGGTCAATCCGTGGGTATCGTCCAGTAATTGCTGAATAGCCAATTTATAAAGCGCACGGTCAGCCTGCGCACGTGGGCCATGAACCGCCGCGCCACGTGATTTGTTCAACATTCGGAATTGTATTCCTGACGCATCAATGGCTTTCGCCATTAGGCCGTCTAGGGCATCAATCTCACGCACCAGATGACCTTTGCCAAGGCCGCCAATCGCCGGATTGCATGACATCTCGCCAATCATATCACGCCGCATGGTGAGCAGAGCAACTTTTGCGCCCATGCGTGCGGCAGACGCTGCGGCTTCTACCCCAGCGTGACCACCACCAACCACAAGAACATCAAATGAATACATAATCACCACACCTCATTGCCAATCCGGCAAAATCGGCCTGACCATACGCCTTTGCCTTCACAGGGTCAAGGTTTCTCCATCTTTCATCAGCCACCAATGTTTCACGTGAAACATTGATTTAATGGTTTAATATCAATAAGTTACTATTTTCCAATGCAGAAAGAGCTAAAGATATCGTCAAGAATATCTTCAACATCAATATGTCCAGAAATCCGCCCCAAGGCGGTCGCGGCATGGCGTAAATCTTCTGCCAAAAGCTCTGGATAGAGGCGCAAACTCACCTCTTGGGCCTGACCTAGACTGTCATAGCAAGCGGCTAGAGCTTGACGGTGTCTCTGGCGGCTGATCATCGCCGCCTCACCTGTATCACCCACCAGCTCAGCCATAATTGGTTTCAACGCTTCATGCCATTCATCCAGTCCCTCGCCTGTCTTGGCAGCAATCGCTGTCCAATGATTGGGCCAATCTGGTGTGCTCGCCTTATCATCCAGCAGATCACATTTTGTGATAACAGGCATAAGGTAGGGCCGTGATGATGCCTCATTAAGGCCAGCCTCAGCCATCAGTGCTTTTTTCACCGCCATTTTATCAGCTTCATTAGCGTCAATCAGCATAACCACAATATTTGCTGTTCTGGCAGTTTCGCTGGCGCGGCGGATGCCTTCTTTTTCTACGGCGCTATCAGATATCCGCAGGCCTGCCGTATCCTTGAGATGAACAGCGTATCCCGATATATTAAGCGTCACTTGAATCACATCACGAGTTGTCCCTGCTTCAGGAGATACAATGGCTTCTGGGCGACCAACCAAAGCATTTAATAATGTGGATTTTCCGGCATTTGGTCTGCCGATGAGGGCAACGCTGATACCATCTCGAATAATCTCACCACGATTGGCATCATTCAGCAAACGCCCAATATCATCGCGCATCCGTGCTAAGCGGGATGCCACATCATCAACCAGATCATCAGGGATATCTTCATCGGCAAAATCAAGTACCGCTTCAAGATTAGCCATCATGCTAATCAAATCCTGACGCCAATGATTAGTCGTCTGACTAAGGGGCATATCAAGCCGCGCCATCGCCTGCCGATGCTGGGCTATGGTATCGGCATCAATAATATCGGCAAGCGCCTCTGTCTGATCCAAGGTCATCTTACCGTTAAGGAAAGCTCGCCGCGTGAACTCCCCCGGATCAGCAAGGCGGCATTGCGGCTGGGCTTCTAGCGCAAGCATCAACAAATGGCCAATTTGCGGCGCTCCATGGAGATGAAACTCAGCACAATCCTCGCCAGTGGGAGAGGCTGGAGACGGAAACCAAACAACCATGCCGCGATCAATAATATTACCGTCACCGTCACGCATGGCAGTATAAGTCATCTGACGCGGCTCTGGCAGATGTGAGCAAAGCGCCTTCACCGCAAAAGACGTCGCCGGGCCAGAAAGACGAATAATCTGAAGCGCAGCCCTACCCGGAGGCGTTGCCAAAGCAAAAATAGTTTCGTCTTGATTACGCATTAGCTATGCCTCATAATCCTGTTATCAGAATGGGCCCTATCACCTGACTGCATCAGGCCGTGCTTTGAAAACACACAGCTTTGAACAAACACAGCTTTGAAACAACACTCTGAGAAAAAGCCATGTACACGAAAACAGAACTCACAGATTTTGGTTTGATTACCATGACTTCGGATGGTGACGCCATTACAAATCTGACTTGGGTAACAGAAAAAACAACACCTGATCATCCCGACGCTATCCTTAATCAAGCCTTCGCAGAGATCAAAGAATATGCCGCGGGTAGCCGCAAAGAGTTCAGCGTTCCTGTTTCTCTGAAAGATTGTAGCCCAAGCCTAAAGCGTTGGCTTGAGGTGTTAAGATCTGTTCCTTATGGAAAAACAGTGAGTTACGCTGAGCTGGCAAAGATGGCAAACCAACCCAAAGCCCCAAGAACCGCTGGTTCGGCGTGTTCGCGTAATCCCGTCCCTATCATCTATCCCTGCCATCGCGTGACAAGGTCAGGTGGGGAACTCGGCAATTTTGGAGCAATTAGATCAATATCACCAAAGGATGAGAAAAACCTTAATATTAAGGCAAAATTGATCGCCCATGAACATAGCTATCGGTAAGGATATTCATAAACGCCGCAACAGAACGGCCAACCGAACACCCAAAAGAACACCACGACAACGTGACATGATATCAGGGTATTAAACCGGGGTTTATTGATTCATCGACTGGAAGAAATCTTCGTTGCTTTTGGTTTGCTTGAGCTTATCAATAAGGAACTCCATGCCATCAACCTGACCCATTGGCATGAGGATACGGCGGAGAATCCACATCTTTGCCAAGGTGTCTTTATCAATAAGCAATTCTTCTTTGCGCGTCCCAGAACGGGTGATATCAATCGCAGGGAAGACACGTTTATCAGAAAGCTTACGATCAAGGATAACCTCAGAGTTACCTGTTCCTTTAAACTCCTCAAAGATCACTTCATCCATGCGGCTTCCGGTTTCGATCAGGGCGGTAGCAATAATCGTTAATGAGCCGCCTTCTTCAATATTTCTGGCCGCGCCAAAAAACCGCTTTGGTCGTTGCAGAGCATTAGCATCAACACCACCAGTCAAAACCTTACCTGATGATGGCACAACGGTATTATACGCACGTGCCAGACGCGTGATACTGTCCAGCAGAATGACAACATCGCGTTTATGTTCAACTAGCCGTTTGGCTTTCTCAATGACCATATCCGTGACTTGAACGTGCCGCGTTGCTGGTTCATCAAAGGTTGAGGAAATCACCTCACCATTAACAGAACGTTGCATATCGGTCACTTCTTCGGGGCGTTCATCAATCAGCAAAACAATCAAATACACTTCGGGGTGATTGGTAGAAATGGCATGAGCAATTGATTGAAGCATCATGGTTTTGCCAGTTCTAGGCGGAGCCACAATCAACCCACGCTGGCCCTTACCCATAGGGGAGACCAGATCTATCACCCGTGGAATGTAATCCTTACCTTCTGGTGAATAAGGCAATTCTAAATTAAGTTTTTCATCAGGATAAAGCGGTGTCAGATTATCAAAATTAATACGTTGGCGAACCGCCGAAGGGTCCTCAAAATTAACCTGCTCAACCTTTAAGAGCGCAAAATAACGCTCGCCTTCTTGTGGCGCGCGGATTTGCCCATCTAGGGTATCACCTGTGCGGAGACTAAAGCGGCGCACTTGGCTAGGGGAAACATAAATATCATCAGGACCAGGCAGGTAATTGGATTCGGGCGAACGCAGAAAACCAAAGCCATCTGCTAACACCTCAAGAACGCCGCCGCCATAAATCGGGACATCATCTTCGGCAAGCTGCTTGAGAATAGCAAACATCATGTCCTGTTTGCGCAAGGTCGAGGCATTTTCAATCTCGAGCTCTTCCGCATAGGACAGCAATTCTGCTGGGGTTTTTTTCTTAAGATCTTGGAGATTCATGAAAGTTAAAAAACAGATATGTTTTTATAAAAGGAGAGAAGATTAGAAAAATATATATGAAAATTAACTATTGTCAATTGATCTTGTTAAAAAGGCTGAACCACCACCAAGATGACAATAATGATCATCAATACTGTCGGCACTTCGTTCCAAAAACGGAAATAACGGTCCGTGCGATGCGATCTGCCTTCTGCAAAAGCCTTGCGCATCACTGAAAACTTGCCATGAACACCAGCAAGCAGAAATACCAACACCAATTTCACATGAAACCAGCCTTGAGAAAGCAAATCCGGGTTCAGCAAAACCATCCAGAAACCAAAAATAAAACTGGCGATCATCGCGGGATTCATGATGGCTTTTAACAATCGCCTTTCCATGAGCTGAAAGGTCATATCCCTTGCTGATCCCTTCTCCACCATAGCATGATA
>CBFIDH010000042.1:0-12822 GCA_965661405.1 Puniceispirillales bacterium (SeqCode) | reverse complement strand
GGCTGGGGCTACCAACCCTTGGGGCAGTTTTGAAAGCTTCAAGTCTGGTCTGGATGCTAATGCCTTAGCGTTAGGTGATACCACGCTTGCGGCGGTTTATGATGCTGGCAATGATGGCCGTCAATTTGCTTGGCAGTCAGCATGGACAACCTTTTACTGGGCGTGGTGGATTGCGTTCTCACCCTTTGTTGGGTTGTTTCTAGCGCGCATTTCAAAGGGCCGCACGGTAAGAGAGTTTATCCTTGGCTGTGTTATTGCTCCGGCTTTGGTCTGTTTTGCGTGGATGACAATTCTTGGCGCAACCGCGATTGATCTTGAACTTTCCGGCACGGCGCAAGGCGCAATCATTGATGCGTCACAGACTAACCAGCTATTTGCCACGCTAGGGCAAATGCTTAGTGGCGGATTTCTATATTTGATGACCATGATGTGTGTGGTGCTGATTTTGACCTTTCTTGTGACTTCTGCGGATTCAGGCATTCTGGTGATGAACACCATCATGTCGGGCGGCAGTCAACAAACAGGCATCAAACATCGCATTGTATGGGGCGTTATTCTGACGGCTGTTATCGGTACGCTGATATTGGCGGCAGGGGAAAACAACCCTATGGATGCACTAAGAAATGCTATGATTATCGGGGCTTTGCCCTTTACGGTAGTCATGGGATTAATGTGTATTGCCCTTGGTAAGGCGCTTTACCGTGATGGCGTGGATGATAAGCTTGCGGCGTCGAAGCCAGCGAAATCCAAGTAATAACGCCTATTCCATCTAAAGATTAAGACCCCCGGTGCATAAAGACGCATCGGGGGTTTTATTTATTGTGATTTTATTTTGCCTGATCCTATGGCTAGGGGTTATGGTTTGGCATGACTGATGATTGTGTTTCTCCTATGCCATTGCTTACCTATTCGCAACCTGTGATCGCCATGGGCGGCGGTAGCTATGATGCGGCTATGATCCAACCCTTATTAGCAAATTATCCCCTTATCGCCGCCGATAGCGGGGCAGACGCGGCACGATCAATGGGCATTATGCCAGATTATATTATCGGCGACTTTGATTCGATCAGTGACCCCAGCCAGTTTCCATCAGATCGGCTGATCCCCATGTCAGCCCAAGACAGCACAGATCTTGAAAAAACGCTGTCTTGCTTACGGGCGCCCTTATGTTTGGGGTTTGGGTTTCTTGGTCGCCGATTTGACCATTCGCTTGCCGCCTTGCACGCTTTGGCTCGGTGCCAGACGCCGATGATACTGATCGGTCGCCATGATGCGGTGATGTATTGCCGAAAGGATTTTAACGGTTTGCTTCCTGTGGGGGAGAGGCTGTCGGTATGGCCATTGGTTCGGCAGGGGTTTTTGGCCTCCACAGGTTTGGAATGGCCGCTTGATGGGCTTTTGCTAGAGGCTGGGAAGCAGATCGGCACTTCAAACCGGATCACTGCTCTGAAAAACCAAGACCATCAGGGCGCGGCGCAAACCTCTGACCATATCCCGGTATCCCTAAAAGGGGCAGAAGGTGAGGGGTATTTTATCATGCTCGCCGCCCGGTATTGGCAATGCTTGGCGGAAAGCCTTAGCCCCGGAGCCTTATCTTAGGACGTGTCCTGACCATAGGTAAGGGCGCGCAAATAGTGGGTAATCTCATTGCGGTCTTTGAAAGCTTTGAGTGATGCGCTATCGATCGGCTTGCGGATGGTGACATCAATATCGCGTCCCATCATCCGGCAAATCTCCCTAAACATGAGGGAATAGCCAAGCGTCTGGTTGATTTTTCTGCCAGCCATGTAAATCAAACTGTTTTGACCGCTAAAAAAGAAAGGCAGGATCGTTGTATCCGGAATTTGCGCCAGTTTGCCAGTAAAGCTTTTCCATGTGTTATCACGGGCAGTGCCGATAATTCGCGGGGCTAGAGATATGCCGCCAGATGTGAAAAGTATCAGCGCGCCATCATCATGAAGATGTTTAAGAGCGTGGTGCCGGGTTTCCATATTGGTTTTAAGAGCTTCAGGGGTTTCTGAAAAATCAACAGGAAGAATTTGATGATTTACGGCGGGGGCCTGCCTTAACACCTGATGGGTCAAAATTTTAAAATCAGACCTGACTTTTGAGATTTCAGAACATAAAATAAGCCCGTCAACCACACCATAAGGGTGATTGGCAATAACCAGAAGCTTTCCCGTTTTGGGAATATAGGCGCCAGATTCAAAATGGATATTAGGTACTATGTTGAGGCGGTTGACAGCGTCTTGCCAAAACAGCTCATCTGGGCGCCTATCATTAACATAATCCAGATAAAGCTGCTTGATGAGTGGCTGACCTGTAAAGCGCTCAAGGCTTCGAATAAACCAGTTGGAAATAGGCCCAAGCTCACCATCAGCAAATGAGAAGATCGCGTTTTGCTCTGATGAATCGGATATTGTCATGATGAAATCTTATCGCCTCTACAATTAGATATGTTTATATAGTGTTTGATAAATATGACAAGATTGTTAAAATATCACAGTTTTATGAAAGTTTTTTTTGATTTTAGCAATTTTCGCAACCTCATCCCAACCTTATCCTAACCTCATCCCAACCTCATCAAGATCAGGCAGGGATGATGGCTAAGCGCGGTGATGTTATACCATAAGGCTAGAACCTAAACTGCTAAAAGGCTTGATCGTCTGAGTTTTCGTGGCATTATTAAGATAATTGGCCATTTCTGCTTGTGGCGATGTTTTTTTAGGTGAACCAAAGAATTAAGAGGTTAGTGTTGGATTTTTACGATTTCAAGAATATCAACGCCGTCACCCATGAACAAAATTGTTTTCTGACATATGTTGGTTATATGTCCGAAGACGTTCTCGAAAGCTTTGGGAAAAATCTGCGCCAACGGATGAAAAACCTGACGATGCGGCCGGGCCAGAATCGCCATGTTTTTTCTCTTTTTGTTGAGATGATGCAAAATATCATTCGTTATGGAGATGAAGGGCAACCCTTACCAATGGTTGAAGGGTGCAACGCTGGCTATGGTATGCTGGCGGTGAGCCGTGAAGATGATAATATTTGTATTATGGGCGGGAACTATATTAGCCCCGAACGCGCCAAAGATATCAGCCAGAGGCTAGATGCCCTTGCCGTCTCAACTCAAGATGAGTTGCGCCAGATCTTTATGAAGGCTCTGCGGCAACCTAAAGACCCTGATAGCAAAGGGGCGGGCCTTGGGTTGATTGAGATGATGCGTAGGTCCAGCACACCACCTCAATATCATATGGATCATGCTCAAGATGGGTCTGTTTTTTTTATGATTAAAGCGACAGCGTAAGAGACAAGCAATGACAGATTTCTTTATCAGAGAAGCTACCTCAAGAACACCGCGGGTTGAACTCAATTCTGATTTGGCCCAACTGGTGATTGAGGGGGAGTCCTATCCCGAAGATATCAATCTTTTCTATGAGCCTTTTGTTGCCGCCCTTAATCAATATTTCAAAGACAAAAGCCATGGCTTGAAGTGTTTGATCAATTTGAGTTACTTTAATTCTAGTTCAGCGCGGCAACTTATGGAAATCCTTGATATCATGGATAAAAATGCAAAAAACGGAAGCGATGTTGAGGTAGTCTGGTGCTGTGATGAAGATGATGACATCACACATGAGTTTGCGGAAGATATCAGCAAAGAAATGCAAGCCTTACGCTTTGAGATACGCACCATCTCAGATCAGAACATGATTTGATATCCTAGCTCTAGATAATCTGCGCCCCCCGCCAGTTATGGTTTCGCCAGTTATGGTTTTGGCTGAAAGATAATAACCGTTACATCATCGCGCCGTGATTGGTTGCCTTGCCATTGGCGGAGCGCTCGCATAACCATTTTCCCTAGCATAGAGGGAGAAATATCAACTTGATCCGGCGAGTCATTTGCTTTCGCGGCGGCGGTTAAATGCGCCGTTAGGCGGCGATAACCAAATCCAAACTCTCTATCTTGCCCCGGTTGAGACAACAGCCCATCGGTAGATAGAATATAGCTGTGACCAGATTGTATTGGCAGATTGATCTTTTTTAATGTGGGCAGATTGTATTGCCCGTAACCAAGGGAAACCCGATTACCTTGATAGCGTTTGGTCAACCCGCCCGGAGGAACAACATAAAGGTCAATCATTGCCCCGGCGAAAGACATCTGATCCTCATCTTCTGATAACACCACCACCGCCGCATCTAAACCGTTTTGTGAACGGTCAGTTTTGTTGTGTTCATCTTGGTTTCTGTGCAGAAGCCGTATAATCCCGTCATGCATTTCTTTTAGAATAGATGCAGGATTTGGCGGCTTATTTCCTGCACGAAACACGGCGTTATGGTTTGAGCATATCTGTTCAATGACTGAATGGGCGAGAATTGTCATGAATGCCCCCGGCACGCCATGGCCTGTACAATCCATGATCACCAAAACCCTTGCCGTCCCGATGCGACCAAACCAATAGAAATCGCCGCCGACAACATCTTTGGGTTGCCAAAAGACCGCGACTTTACCCAAAGCGTCTTCCAATGTGTGTGGAGATGGCAACAACCCGCGTTGAAGTCTACTAGCGTAATCAATGGATTCGGAAATGGCTTGCCCAGCTTGACGAAGATTAAGCGTGCGAGCTTCAACCATCTGTTCCAGATGATTATGGGTTTCTGTTATTTTAGCTTTGAGACGCCTATGATCTCTCTGCAAACGCAGGATGATGATAAACATCATCAAACAGACAAGAAGTAATCCGCCAATGGCTAAAAGCAGCATATTGATATGAGGCACACTGATCATCGATCGAACGCTGTTTTCATCCCCTGAAATAAATATATTGATGGAACTTAATCCATTTTTAGCACCATTAATGCCATGCTATCATATTAGCAAATTATCATGAACAAAAACCATGATCCGTTAGGGCTATTGCCGATGATCGGATAGGGGTGGAAGTAAAAAAAACCAACCTGACTAGCAGGCTGGTTTTAGTTATCAGGTGCCTGAGGAAAGACTAGACAAGTTGCACCGGATGAGAATTATCATTAGCGGCAGATGGTGATATCTGTTCTTGTTCAGAAGGATGTAATCCAAATTCCGAAAACGCATCCTCGTTATTAAGCACTTCGGCCTCACCGCTTTTTTCTATAATTTCAAGAAGCTTTTCTTCCGCAGACATGGTTTCATCATGCACGATCGTAACAGCTACCAGCGCGGCTATGGTTGTTGCCGATGTGTCGTTTTGCGAAGACTTGCCTGGGCGAAAGGGTAAAATTAAACATTCCTTGTGAAGTTCTTCAATGATGTGGTTCATTGACTTTCTCCTTGGAAATACAGATGATTTTGGGGCATGAAAACTGTTGCATCAGGAAAGACGCATACCAGATATTGAGATTTATAAGGCTCTGGATACAACATTCAGATATCACTACACATGAAATGCGAATCGGTGTCAATGCAAATATTTCCGGATTCGCAAAATTTCATAAACTTAGCCAAAGCTGATGTGATAGAGGCATCGGAAAACGTGATGTTGCATCACATACCGGCTTCTCAGAATGAAGCCGGGGGATATGATCCGAGGGGTCTAAACCAGAGAATATAAAAGCAAGGCTACTTAGACCAGATTAGCTTCCAACTCGGCGAACGCTAATACTGCCGCTTGGTCTGTTATTTACGTTCTTAACAGTATTGCTGGGCTGGCTGTAAATCAGTGTTTCCACACCAAATGTATCAACTACGCTGGCCTTGGCCCTGATCTGAAAGCCAACATGGGCCTGATCAAGCGTGATCTGATTATAATTAGAGCCATCAATCGCACGCCAGTTTCTGCCATCGCGTGACGCTTCCCAGCTTACCGAAAGGCTGGCAATGCCATCTTCATCAGACACCCCAGAGGTTGTCACGGATAGCATGGAACCTTCAAGAGGTTTGCCGACAATCATCACTTCACCTTCAACCGGGTCGTCCACATTGGCAACAGTTTCAGATGGGTTAGAGATCAGAATCTCACGGGTACCTTGATTATCAAGATAAGTAATGACTGAACGATAGGAAAAGCCAACATGAGACTGACCAAGGCGCAAAACCTCACTCGTGGCATTAGGAAAAGTCTGCCATTCGGTGCGGGTGGATGAGCGTTGCCAAATCACCTCATAAGAGCCGATACCATCTTCATCAGAAATGGTGCTGGTATCAACCACAAGCGCGTCTTCTTCAAGGGCGTTGCCTAAGAGAATCGGCGCGCCGGATGGCTTATCATTAACGTTTTTAACCTTAGTCGAACTAGGGCTGATCAAAGTTTCGAGATTGCCCTGACCATCAACATAGGTGATGACGACACGCAAACGATGACCAACATGAATCTGGCGCGGAGTAAAGGATTGCTGAGTTGCGCCAGTAAGGTTCATCCAGCCGCCATCTTTGGACAGCATTTGCCATTGAACCGATACCTCGCCCATACCGTCATCATCCATGATAGCGGTGGCATCAACAATGAGAGGGTCATCTTCGATAGCAACAAAGCCTTCGCCGTCACCGCCATCATTACTGCCGGAACTTGCGCTGTTTGTTGCTCCGTCTGCGCTTGCGGCGCTTGAAGTCGCGCTAGTACCCGGAACTTCGTTGCCCGAAGAAGATGGTGTGTTTAGTGGTGATGCAGAATTGGCGTCATTAGTGCCAGTTTCCGTGCCGTCAGTATCGGCACCGGGAAGCCCACCAGCGTTTGCAGAAACGACACAAACCGATGTAGCGAACATAAACGAGGCAGCAGTAATGATGAAACGGGTTTTGCCAATCATATCCAAACCTTTGTCATCTGACTTTACTATATTAATTTAACAAAACATTTCCGCTTTATTTGGTGTAACATAGCGGAAATTAACAAAAGATCATACTTATTTTTTACAATAAAAACATATCCTTTTGGAAAATACTATAATTTCTTGTTTTAAGACAAGCCTAATATCTCTAGTCATAAGATTGAATTATATTAAAAATCAACTAACTAAATAGTCATGGCAATAAAAAATATCATCATTTCAGAGTTTAAATCGGAAAGTGAACGCGAACAACGTGTTCATGATGTGAAGTCTGCTATGCCAGAATTATCCAGCGCAGATTGCAAAGTGATGATCTATCAGCCTCGCGAAAACGCACTTATGCTGGTTGAAGTTTGGATTTATTCAGACGCCAAAAGCCAAGCCGCCATCGTAGAAAAATGGGGAGACACGTCTCTTTCCCCGCCAATAAAATCCACTTTTAATGGCGCGGCGCTTGAAACCTTAAGTGATATCAACTGGCAAGAATAACGCCTGTTTTCATCCCTAGCTGTGGCAACCCTTACATGACGCAGATTTATGCAGATTTGGTCCAGTCATCCAGAATAGCTCTGGCCTTTTGGTTATTGGCATGAAGATGGGTGTCGTGATCAGCTTTCTTGGCGGTTAATTCAACGACATAACCATTAGGGTCTCGAAAATAGATCGAATCAATAAACCCATGATCAGAAACTCCGCGTGTTTCGATACCTGCCGCCTTGCCTTTTTCCAGCATGATATGCAGATCGTCGGGGCTAACCTCTAGGGCCAGATGCAGATCATAATCATGATGATCGGTAAAGGTGAAGGGGCGATCAGGGGCTTCAAAGAAAGCAATAAAAGAGCCGTCATCCATGCGATAAAAACTATGCAGGACTTTTGTCTCACGGCCAGTTTTGGTTTCCTGAATGGCAAGAGCGCCAGCCAAAGATAAACCTAAAAAATCTTCATAAAATTGGCGCGTTTCTTCGCTGTTACGGCACCGATAAGCCTTGTGATGTAATCCTTTAATCATCATCTTCTCCATAAAACCTACTATTGGGGAATTCTTTTGCCATTTTCTATATAGGGGTTTCTTGCAGAAATAAAAGCGTGCTGGTGTGGGTGTGATTATTCTTAAGGAGTTTTGCCAGCTTGTTTTGCCAATCTCTCACGATGCATCAGATAGATGCCAGATGAAATAATAATGATTAAGCCTAAGATGGTTTGGTGATCTGGAATATCAGAAAAGATCAGATAGCCAAGCAAGATGGCGCTAATAATTTCCAGATACTGAAATGGCGCCAGCAAGCCAGTATCGGCATAACGCACCGCCGAGGTCAGAAAGATATGACCCAATGTGGCAAAAACACCTAAGCCAACCACCAGCCATATTTCACTATGATGCGGTATTCCGGGCATGATGTAATCAATTTCAAATTGGTATCCGAGACAAAGCATGATGGTGGATACTATTAATGCCGTTACCCCAGCGCTAAATTGCATTGGCAGAGGTGATAATCGGCCACTTAATTGCCGTGTGAATACCACATATAAGGCAAAGCAGAACGCCGCGCAGAGAGGAAAAATAGCCGCCCAGCCAAAGATAGCAAAACTTGGCTTAATGACAATTAATGCCCCGATAAAACCTGCTATAATGGCGAGAATTCGGCGGGTGCGAATAACCTCACCCAAAAGGATGGCTGAGAGAATGGTTAAGATCATGGGCTCAACAAAAAAGATCGAAATGCTCTCTGCCAATGGCATATATTTAAGGGCAGTGAAGAAAAAAGTAGTCGCCAGCACCATTAACGCACCGCGCATGAATTGAATAAGCGGGCTGATGCTAAGCGCCGATATCAACTCACCACGATATAAAACAATGGGAAACAGAAAGACGGCCTGAAAAAAGAATCGATATAACACAATTTGCCCAGGGGACTGATAATCGCTCAACAGTTTGGCGAAGGCGTCCAGACCTGGCAATAACAGCATGGCGATAACCATATAGACCAGAGCTTTGCCTGTCTGGTGATGATGATCACCAAGCAGAGTATGAGAAGTGGCAGATCTGGTATTAGTCTTTGCCATGGGATTGTCCGAGAAAAGATCGTTTAACTTTGACCATATCTGTTTATGCCATGACCGAAAAGCTTTTCTTAAAATTGTCTTCCTACTTAATTTTGCCGATAAGGTCGTGAGGTGAGGAAGGGGGCTTGTTATTGCGACGGACTTTCTGCATAAATAAGGACATTAAATTCCATTTTTCCGCACTGAAAGGAACAAAATATGTCAGAGCCTCATTTGCTCGTTCATCATAAGGGCGATAATGTTGGTGTTGTTGTTGTTGAAGATTTGGCGGCTGGCACAGAGATGCTATGCGTTGTGACAGAGGATAACAGTGATTTTCGTCTTACGGTGAACCATGATGTTCCGATAGGTCATAAGGTTGGTCTTCAGGATTTTTCTGAGGGTGATACGGTGGTCAAATATGGTCAGGACATTGGCAAGATCATAAGTCCTGTGTCTAAGGGTGATCATGTTCATGTTCAGAATTTAAAAACAAAGCGCTGGTAAGGAGAATATGATGAATGCAATGAACAATAGCTTTATGGGATATGTTCGTGAAAATGGTCGTGTTGGCGTTCGTAATCATGTTGTCATCCTTCCGGTTGATGATATTTCCAACGCGGCTTGTGAAGCGGTAGCGAACAATATCAAGGGAACAATGGCGCTTCCCCATGCTTATGGTCGTCTTCAGTTTGGCGAAGATCTTGATCTTCATTTCCGGACGATGATCGGCACGGGTAGCAATCCGAATGTGGCGGCTTGTGTCGTGATCGGGATTGAACCCGGTTGGACGAAGCGGATTGTTGATGGGATTGCTGAGACAGGCAAACCTGTTGTCGGGTTTTCGATTGAACAAAACGGGGATATCAACACGATTGCGGCAGCGTCACGCGCGGCCAAAGAGTTTGTCCATATGACCAGCGAATATCAACGTGAAGAATGTGATATGAGCACGCTATGGGTATCCACCAAATGTGGAGAATCTGATACGACCACAGGTCTGTCATCATGCCCGACGGTTGGTAATATGTATGATAAGCTGTTGCCAGAAGGGATTTATGGGGTGTTTGGTGAAACCTCAGAGATCACAGGTGCTGAACATTTATGTGAGGCGCGGGCCGCCAATCCTGAAGCGGCGGCAAAGTTCATGGCAATCTGGCAAGCGTATCAGGATGAAGTGATTGAGCCATTTAAGACATCGGATTTATCGGAATCTCAGCCGACTAAGGGGAATATCGAAGGTGGGTTGACGACGATTGAGGAAAAGGCGCTTGGCAATCTGGAAAAGATCGGGCGTACCAGCACCTATATTGATGCGCTTGGGCCAGCCGAAGAGCCGAGAAAAGGGGCTGGGCTTTATTTCATGGATACCTCATCGGCGGCGGCGGAATGTATCACGCTGATGGGTGCGGCGGGCTATGTTGTACATACTTTCCCGACAGGTCAGGGCAATGTGGTTGGTAACCCGATTGTGCCGGTGATTAAGATCACAGGTAATCCAAGAACGGTGCGCACGATGAGTGAGCATGTTGATCTGGATGTGTCGGGGATTTTGCGGCGTGAGATGACCATAGATCAGGCCGGTGACGCGTTGATCGAAATGATCAGACGCACCTCAAACGGACGCGCCACGGCGGCAGAGGCCCTCGGTCATAAAGAGTTCGTCATGACAAAACTTTACCGCAGTGCCTAGGTTAAGAGTGCCTAGGTTAAAAGTGCCTAAATAAACGCTTAGCCTGTAACAGGGTCTTTATAGCGTAAAAAATCATCAAGGGAGCCGGTATGACCGCTGATATTGTGATTACCGAGTTTCTTGATGGTGAGGCGGCGGCATTCCTTGACCAACGCTTTACTGTCTTTCGGGATGATCGCCTTGCTTTTGACCCTGAACGCCTCCGCCAAGAAGTCAAAGATGCAAAGGGGTTAATTGTTCGCAATCGCACCCAAGTGGATGAAGGTCTGCTTGATGCCGCGCTAAGCTTATCAGTGATAGGGCGGCTTGGTGTTGGGCTTGATAATATCGACATGGCCGCCTGCGCGCGCCGTGATATTACCGTTATCCCTGCCCATGGCGCGAATAGCGACAGTGTTGCCGAATATGTTATTGCCGCCATGATGATGATGTTGCGACCTGTTTGGCAAGTTAGTGACATGATGCGTGATGGCGGTTTTCCGCGTCAGGATATGGGCAAGGGTCGGGAAATTGGTGGCAAGACCCTAGGGTTAATTGGTTTCGGCGGCATCGGGCGGAATGTGGCAAAGCGTGCCGCCGCCCTAGGCATGGAATTAGTGGCATATGATCCGGCCTTTAGTCCTGAGTCGGGGCTTGACGTAGCATCTCTTTCCTTGGCGGAATGTTTGGCGACAGCCGATGCTATTAGTCTGCATATGCCGCTAACCGATACCACCAGAAATATGATCAATGCTGAGACATTGGCGGTCATGCGGCCGGGGGCTGTTCTGGTCAATACCGCTAGAGGCGGGATTGTTGATCACGCGGCGTTAGCCGATGCCTTGCGGTCTGGTCATTTAGGCGGCGCCGCGTTGGATGTGTTCGAAGAAGAACCGACAACCGCCGACAGCCTTGCCATGTTTTCTGATCTTTCTAATATTTGGCTAACCCCGCATATCGCTGGCGTGACCACCGAAGCAACCCAAAGGGTATCTTGGATGACTGTTAAGGCAGTAGCAAATCATCTGAACGCATTATCCTGATCAATAATCATCTGTTGCCGTATGATGGCCTGAGAAAGCTATAATTGAGAAAGCTATAATTATGTCTGAAAAATTATCTATTATTGACATTACCCGTCTGGTAACCAACGCCTTTACCGCCAGCCGTGTGGCGCCAGAAACCGCCGCTTTGGTGGCAGATGCCCTTGTCGGGGCAGAAATTGATGGCAAGTTTGGCCATGGCCTATCCCGGATCGGAAGTTATGCCGCCCAATCTCGGTCAGGAAAGGTGGATGGCTTCGCCAAGATCAGCATTAATCATCCAAAACCTGCGGTTATGTCTGTGGACGCGGCTAGCGGTTTTGCCTATCCAGCCATGGCGGCGGTTACTCGTGATCTGCCAGCCATAGCACGCGAGCAAGGTATTGCTATGGCTGGGGTGCATCGGTCGCATCATTGCGGTGTTGCTGGTCATCATGTTGAGGCGGCGGCGGAACAGGGCATGGTGGCTTTGCTTTTTGCCAATACGCCCTCGGCTATGGCCCCGTGGGGTGGACGAACCGCGCTGTTTGGCACGAACCCTATTGCCTTTGCCGCACCAGTGGCAGACGCGCCGCCATTGGTGATTGATCTGGCAACCTCTGCCGTGGCGAGGGGAGGGATTATGAAAGCCGCCGCGAATGATCAGCCTATTCCCTTAGGTTGGGCGCTTGATGCAGATGGTCAGCCCACCACAGATGCCAAAGCAGCTCTAGGCGGCACAATGCTACCAATGGCAGACGCAAAAGGCGCGGCGCTGGCGCTGATGATTGAGGTGCTGGCGGCGGCCTTAACAGGTGCTAATTTTGCTTATGAAGCTGCCTCATTTCTTAGCGCAGATGGTGATCCGCCCCATGCTGGGCAACTGATGGTGATGATTGACGCAGGCGCACTAGGAGTGGATACCGCCGGGCGGATGGCAGAAATGGCGATGCAGATTGCTGATGACGGTGCGCGTTTGCCAGGTGCTGGACGCATCCGTCGCCGTCAACAGGCCAGCGAGGATGGCTTGACGGTCTCTGCGCAAGTAATCGATACTATTCAGGAATTGATCAAAACGCCGCTATAAATATAAAGACCAATCGGAGATAAAAGGCGGAGATAAAAAGGAGTCTGAAATGGCGCACTGGAAAATGGATTGCGATGCCAATGGGTTTGTTTGGCTTACCATCGATGTTGAGGGTCGTTCTGTCAATGTGCTGACTCATGAGGTGCTGGCAGAACTAAGTACAGTTGTTGAGAATCTGATAAAACAGG
>CBFIDH010000041.1:0-13776 GCA_965661405.1 Puniceispirillales bacterium (SeqCode) | reverse complement strand
TGGCAATATGGTCATCCCTAATCCTCTTCCATTATAATCATCTTCATGGCGATGCGTTTTGGTAGGTGATTTCCAAATATCCACAATCCAGATTTTAGTCTATTATGATTTCATCAAAGCGTAAAGTGCCAGAGGCAAAGCTATGACTCCTCCGGGGTTAACCATTACCGCGACACCTATTGGGAATCTTGATGATATCTCGCCGCGCGCGGTGGCGTCTCTAACAGGTGCTGATCTGATCGCTTGTGAAGATACGCGCCATACCGGATTAATGCTGTCTCGGTTAGGTCTAAAGCATGGACGTTTGGTATCTTATCATGACCATACCTCAACCGAGGCACGCGAAAAGTTACTGGCAGAACTGGCAGAAGGCAAAGCTGTCACACTGGTTAGTGATGCTGGCACTCCGCTGATTTCTGATCCGGGGTATCGTCTGGTCAAGGCTTGCCGGGAACGCGGCATTCCTGTGACCACGGGTCCGGGCCCATCAGCACTATTAGCAGGGCTGGTTATCTCTGGCCTGCCAACAGATCGGTTTTATTTTGCCGGCTTTCTTCCTAATACCTCATCAAAACGACAAAAAACCCTAAACCAGTTGATGACGATTGATGCCACGATTATCTGTTATGAATCGGCTCGGCGGCTTGGTGATGCTATGGCGGATATTGCCGAAATATCACCCTTGCGTCTTTGCAGTATCGCCCGCGAGTTGACAAAAACATTTGAGGAAAGCTGGCACGATACCGCCGCCAATCTAGCAGAGCATTTCCGCCAAGAAGGCCCACCCAAAGGTGAGTTGGTCGTGATGATCGCTCCGCCCGATGACATGGAAAAAGATGTTGATGATGATGCTATTCTGAATTTGTTGAAAGAGGCCATGGCCCAAGGTGCTAGTCGCCGAGACGCCGTTCGCCAAATCAGCACAGAAACTGGCGTTGGAAAATCTCGTGTTTATGATCTGATGCTGACCTTAGGGTCATCATGACAAATTCTCAGAAACGCCGCAAGGCAGAGTCCCGCGGTCGTCATGCAGAGACCTTCGTTGCAATGCGATTACGTCTTAAAGGGTGGCGCAAACTGGCCTCACGCTATCGTAATGCCTATGGTGAGATTGATCTGATTATGGGAAAACCGCATCAACTTCTTTTTGTTGAGGTCAAATATACCAGTACCACAAGTGATGATACGCTTGAGACTGTTCTGCCTCAACCACGCCAGCAACAGCGTATTGTCAATGCAGCAAAGGGTTTTCTGGCAGAAAATCCTGACCATCAAAATGATGAGATGCGGATAGTCGTGGCGTTGGTTCAGCCTTATGGCAGAGTCCGATTTATTGATGATCTTTTTTTTGACACGTTTTGATACCATATTAAAGTGATGAGGTTTATTTCACCAGATGGCATTAGCGGAAAATCACTGATGATAACGTGTTGCCCGATACCGCCATTAGGGTGTATAACTTAACCTTAACAAAAGGCCTCGACCGATAAGTTAAAACTAGGAACGCCATGATGACCAAATCTGAAAAAGCCTCATTTTTTTCAACCCTAGGATTGCCTTCCTTATGCCTTTTATGTGTTATGGCCATTGGCTTATCAGGATGCATTGGTGCTGTTGCCGGGGTTGGTGCCGCCGCCGTTGCTGCGGGAACAACCGAAAAGGGATTTAGCACAAGCATCAGCGACGGTGTCATTAGCACAAAGATTTCCGAAAGTTATTTTCAAAACGATGTTAATTTATTTTCCGCTGTTAAGGTTGATGTCAATCAAGGGTCTGTTTTGCTAACAGGTGCCGTTGAAAAGCCCGAAGACGCGGTCAAAGCTGTCCAAATGGCATGGCAAGTTCATGGCGTTATTGAGGTAATCAACGAATTGGATATCCGGGATGAGAGTTCTATCAAAGATCGGGCTAAGGATATCGCATCTCAAGCGAAACTGCGCGGGAAATTGATTACTGACTTTGATATCTCCTCGCTGAATTTCAGCATTGATGTCGTTAATGGTGTTGTGTATTTGAGTGGCATTGCCAGTTCAGAAGAAGAAATGAACCGCGTCGTTGCGCACGCCCAAGATTTGCGGTTTGGGACCACGGTTGTTAATTATATTCGTATCAACGAAGACAATCGCGAGTAACCTTTAGGCATCCCAATGACACTTAGCATTGCCCTTCAAATGGACCCCATTTCTGAGGTCGATATCAACGGTGACAGTAGTTTTGCTCTGGCCCTAGAAGCGGAAGCCCGCGGCTATCATATTTTCACTTACCATCCAGATCATCTGGCCTTAATTCCCGGTCAAGGGCTAACAGCAAAAGGCCAGTGGATACGTGTTCAGGATGTCGTTGGTAATCATGTTGAGGTTATTCGGGAAGAACGCATAGATCTCACCGATCTTGATGTCATTCTGATGCGGCAAGACCCGCCATTTGATATGCACTATATCACCTCCACCTATATGCTTGAGACGATCATGGATAAGGTGCTGGTTGTTAATCATCCCGTCTCCGTTCGCAACGCCCCGGAAAAACTAGTGGCAACGCTGTTTCCGGAATTGATGCCGCCGACACTGATCACCAAAGATATTGAAGAAATTAAGGCTTTTCGCCAACAGCATGATGATATCATCGTCAAGCCGCTACACGGCAATGGGGGAAGTGGGATTTTTCATCTTAAACCCGGCGATAGCAACCTCTCTAGTTTGATTGAGATGATGACTTTGCTGGAACGCTCACCTTTGATGATTCAGCAATACCTGCCCTCTGTCCGGAAAGGCGATAAGAGAGTGATCATGATTGACGGTAAAGCGGTCGGAGCCGTGAACCGCGTACCAGCAGAAGGTGAGGCCAGATCAAATCTTCATGTTGGCGGTAAAGCTGTTAAAACCGAATTAGATGATGATGATCTGCGCATTGCGGAGGCGATTGGGGGGTATTTGAAAACCCAAGGGCTTTTGTTTTGCGGCATTGATGTGATTGGCGGTTATCTGACCGAAATTAATGTCACTTCACCAACTGGTCTGCGTGAGATTAAACGGCTAAGTGGTATTGATCTGGCAAAAGCCATCTGGGACAATATCCTGACTAAACTTTAGGTTTATTGGCTGGGGCCTGTCTTTTAAGACAATAGTGGTAGCCACCGATAATGCATCGCTTCGGCGATATGTGGTCTTTCCACTGTGTCACGATGATCAAGATCAGCAATGCTTCGCGCTACGCGCATGACGCGATGAAACCCCCGTGCCGACAGCCGTAATTGTTCTGCGCTAGTCTGAAGAAAATCCTTATCTGATGCGGTCATGCCCATCACTTCATCTAGCATCGGGCCGTCAAGTTGGGCATTAACCATGCCTTCTGCTTGAATTGGCCGATCAAAACTCCTCTCCCTTGCGGCTTTAATGCGGGCGGCTACAATTGCGCTATTTTCAGAAGCTGAGGGATTGTTAAGAACCGATATCGGTATCTCAGCGACCTCAATCATCATATCAAAACGGTCAAGCAACGGCCCCGATATTTTCGTCATATAATCACGTCCACAACGAGGCGCCTTGGTGCAAGCGCGTGAGGGGTCTCCAAGATAACCACAACGGCAAGGATTCATGGCGGCGATAAGCTGAAACCGCGCCGGGTAAGTCACATGATGATTGGCCCGGCTGACCACCGAACGACCAGTTTCAATCGTTTGCCGCAGAGAATCTAATTGATGTGACGGCCATTCTGCTAATTCATCAAGAAACAGAACACCGCCATGCGCTAGGCTGACCTCTCCGGGTTTAGCCTTTGACCCGCCACCAACCAAAGCTGCCACAGAGGAGGAATGATGCGGATCGCGAAAAGGTCGTGAAACGATCAATCCCCCTTTATCTAAATGACCTGCCATGGAATGTATCATCGTGGCTTCAAGTGATTCCTTTGCCAGCATAGGCGGAAGAATACCAGCAAGCCGTGATGCCAACATGGATTTCCCCGAACCGGGCGGCCCAACCATGAGCAAATTATGCGCACCAACAGCGGCAATCTGAAGGGCTCTTTTTGCCATATCCTGACCTTGTAAATCCGCAATATCTGGAAAATCTGATTTGGTTTCTGCCACCCGCCCTTTGGGGTCTGGCAACACCTGATCACCGCGCAAATGGTTAATCAATGACATCAAACTAGGCGCGGCAATAATCTTAATATCACCACTCCACGCGGCCTCTGCGCCGTTAATCTCAGGGCAGATCATACCCTTGTCATCCGCCGCCGCGCTTAGAGCCGCCGCCAGAATACCATTAACCCCGGTGATGCCGCCATCAAGTGCCAGTTCACCCATTACCACCATATTATCGACACTGTCTGAAGGAATAGCCCCCATCGCAATCAAGAGACCAAGCGCAATGGGCAAATCGAAATGTGAGCCTTCTTTAGCCAAATCAGCAGGAGCCAGATTCACAGCGATGCGTTTTGGCGGCAGAGATAGGCCAAGCGAAGATAACGCCGCCCTAACCCTTTCTTTGGATTCCACCACCGATTTATCGGCAAGACCAACAATCGCAATATTTGGCAGGCCATTGGACAAATGCACCTGAACATGGACAGGAACCGTTTCGAGGCCACGGAAGGCCAAGGTAAGAAGTGATGCCTGCATAAATTTAGTTTTCTTTTTCTTTTTCGCGTTACAGTTGAAGCCTGACACGAAAATACCCAACACGCAAGGCGCACCCGTCAGAAATACAATCAAGACATAGAAATAGACGCCGTTAGCGCCGGGTTAGCATTGGGCCAAGAGGCGCCCCGCCAAGCACATGACCATGCAGATGCGGCACTTCTTGTCCGCCATTTTCGCCAATATTGACAATAACCCGGTACCCATCTTTGGCCACGCCAGAAGTCTTGGCTACGCGAGCCAGTGCCCTAACCCATGCCGCCAATTCTGCGTCACTGGCGCGGTCAGCGAAATCGGTTAAATCGGTATAAGCCCCTCGCGGGATAACCAAATGATGCTGTGGGGCTTGTGGGTTTATATCAGCAAAGCTAAAAGTCTTCTCATCCTGATCCACCGGCTGTGATGGCAAGCGCCCATCAAGGATGCAGGCAAAGATATTATCGGGATCATAATCACTTTGGCTCATGGTCTTTTCTCTCCATTAAGTTAAGACACTGGGCAAATTAAGGCGCTGGCAAATTAAAACACTGGGCAAGTTAAGATGCTGTGTCATCACGATTTGCCTTTTCAGTAATCCCTGATTGCTGGCGGCGGCGTGATAATTCATCCCATAATTCTTCCAGTTTAATATCCGCGGCCGCAAGCACCACCAACAGATGATAAACAACATCCGCGGATTCTGCCAATAATGCCTCACGGTCACCTGACATCGCGGCGATAATCGCCTCCGTGGTCTCCTCACCTAGTTTTCGGGCTGGCAGTTGGGGGGCTTCAATCAAAAGCCGCGCTGTCCACGACACTTTTGGGTCTTCTCCCTTGCGTGAGAGAATAATCTGATAAAGTTCATCAACAATGGAAACACTCATCTTTGTTCTCCTTCTAGCAGTCGCATTTCTATTCCATGCGAGGCCATGACGCGTTTTACCTCTGTGAGTTTCAACAAGCCAAAATGAAAAATGGACGCTGCCAACACCGCAGACGCGTGACCTTCACGCACAGCATCTACCATATGTTCTGCCGATCCTGCCCCACCAGAAGCAATGACCGGGATTGAAATAGCATCACTAATGGCCCTAGTCAGGGGCAAATCATAACCGTTTTTCGTGCCGTCGGCATCCATGGAAGTCAGCAATATTTCACCTGCGCCAAGCTCGCACCCTCGCGCCGCCCATTCCACAGCGTCGATACCTGTCGGTGTTCGCCCCCCATGAATCACAACCTCATACCAACCCTCTGCATGACGACGAGCATCAATAGCTAACACCACACATTGCGTGCCAAATCGAGACGCGGCCTCTGATAAAAGCTCAGGTCGCTGAACCGCCGATGAGTTCACAGATACCTTATCTGCCCCTGCCAGAAGAAGCCGCCGGAAATCTTCAACCTCACTAACACCGCCACCAACCGTGACTGGCATGAAACAATGGTCTGCGGTTCGGCTGATAACATCCGCCATAGCTTTTCGGCCTTCGATACTGGCAGAAATATCAAGAAAGCATAACTCATCCGCACCAGCATTATTATAAATCTGTGCCTGTTCTACCGGATCACCTGCATCAACCAAATCAACAAAATTGATGCCTTTAACGACCCGGCCCTCATGGACATCGAGGCATGGTATCACGCGAACCGCCAGCATTATCCTGCCTGCTTTTGGTTAATTGCTTCTGCCAAATCAATACGCCCATCATAAAGCGCACGGCCAATAATCACCCCATTAACGGCTGTGCCATTAAACACCCGCACATCTGCCAGCCCAGCAACACCGCCAGAAGCAATAATCGGCAGGGATACCGCCTCGGCTAGTGCCAAGGTCGCCGCGCTGTTAACACCAGATAAATCACCATCACGGCTAATATCGGTAAAAATCACTGCCGCCACACCGCAATCTTCAAAGCGGCGCACCAGATCAAGAACAGGAACAACAGAAGTTTCGATCCAGCCTTCGGCGGCAATCATGCCGTCTCTGGCATCCGCCCCAACCGCGATACGCCCCGGATAGGCCTTTGCCGCCTCAATCACCAAGGCCGGATTTTTAAGCGCAACCGTCCCCAAAATGACACGCTCCACCCCTTGATCAAGCCACGCCGAGATCCGCGCCATATCACGGATGCCGCCGCCAAGCTGAAGTTTTACCCCTGCGTCCAAAATTGCCGCTACTGCATCTGTATTCACAGGCTTGCCCGACACCGCGCCGTCAAGATCAACGCAATGAATCCAACTCGCGCCAGCCTCCACAAATTGACGCGCCTGATCGCCAGCATCGCTGTTATAAATCGTCACCTGATCCAAATCCCCATGACGGAGGCGGACACATTTTCCCTCTTTGAGATCAATAGCTGGATAGATGATCATGTCACATCTGTCCCTTTGCGCGGTTTATCTGATTTATCGCGGATTTCTTTATAGTAATAATAGCCTGTGACATATTCACCATCAACATAAGCATATTTTTGGTGTTCGCCAAAACGGACATATCCCGCCGCTTCGTAACGTTGAATAGCGCGGGTCTGGGTGGCGCGAACATCAAGATTGATAACCTTAAATCCTTCGGTGCGGGATAGGGCCTCAGCCTCATCAAGCATAAGCGGGGCTAAGCCTTGGCCACGCGCCCATGGAGCAACAAAAAATGTAGTCAGATTACAGGTCAAACACTGTGCCTCGTTATTACGAGGGGGGCGGACAATCTGGCAACTGGCACCGATGACGCCATCAACACGGCCGATGATCAGCTCACGTTCTGGTATCAACATGACGCCTTTCCAATAATCCTCCAGCACATTACGGGGAGGAGGGGTCAACCAGCCAAAGCCGCCGCCTTGTTCAATCGTCTCAACGGCGGCGTCACATAATTCGACCATATCACCTGTGGAAAGTGTTTTCACCGTCTCAACAGTGGTGTTTGGTTTCCGGTTATCCTGTGCCATCATTGTCCATATCCTTTTACTATTCATGCCTATTGTTTTAAGGCATTAGGCGCAGCCAATTTGCCAAAATCATCTGTCCGACACGCTGGCTTTTTTCTGGATGGAATTGCAATCCTATCGTGTTATCTCTTACCACTGCGGCAACAATATGGTCACCATAATCAGTTGTGGCCAAAAGCTGATCTTTGTTACCACCTGTCAGGTGATAGCCATGAAGAAAATAGGCACGGCTATCTTTGGATAATCCTGAAAACACCGCGTTTGAGAATGCGGATGATGTTGGTATCAGTTGATTCCAGCCCATATGCGGCACCTTTAGTCTGACGTTATCTTGCCATGGATCAAGGGCGGTAATCTGCCCCGTTATCCAGCCTAACCCTGGGGTCGTTTGACCACCTTCTTCGCCCGCCTCAGCCATCAGTTGCATACCAACACAAATGCCTAGAAATGGCCGATGATGACCCCATGCCAGATCATTAATGGCCTCAACCATTCCATCAATCGCATCAAGTCCGGCGCGGCAATCGGCAAACGCACCAACCCCCGGCAACACCAGATAATCGGCTTTGGCGACTTCAACAGGGTCAGAGGTAATCAAAACCTGATGCGGTAGATGAGCAACATCTATGGCCGCCCGCATGGCGTTTTCCACCGACCGGAGATTTCCTGATCCGTAATCGACAATAACCAGTTTCATGGAATCATGCCCCTTTACCAATGACTCCCTTGGTCGAGGGGATGTGATCAGCTTGACGCGGATCAATGGCAACAGCTTGTCTTAATGCTCTGGCGACGGCCTTGAAACTGCTCTCAATGATGTGGTGCGTATTGCTCCCATAGCAGGTTTCTATATGCAAGGTCAGACCCGCGGCCTGACTAAAAGCCTGAAAAAACTCTTGGAAGACTTCGGTTTGCATATCACCTAATTGGGGTGAGGGCAGGGTAACATTCCAAACCAAATAGGGACGACCAGAGATATCAAGTGCCACTCTGCTCAGAGCTTCGTCCATCGGCAGATATGCCATGCCATAGCGCGTAATACCCCGGCGATCACCTAGGGCTTTTGATAACGCGTCACCCAATGCCCAGCCGCAATCTTCAACGGTGTGGTGCGTGTCTATATGCAGATCACCTTTAGCCGTCAGCGCAATATCCATAAGGCTATGGCGCCCCAACTGTTCCATCATATGATCAAAAAAACCAACACCAGTTGCGGATTTTACCAATCCTGTCCCATCAAGGGATACCCTAGCGGTAATCTGGGTTTCGTTTGTGTGTCTTTTGACTTCTGCTTGTCTTGGCGCAGGACGTTCCGATGCCATTAGCTGACCTCCTCCAACGTCATTGGTGTTTATATTTCTGGCTTACTAGCAGGAACATGGTGTTTTTACCAGCCTAATCACATGATATTGAACGGAATTAGACTTGATCTAACCGTGTTTTCATCCATTCAGCCATGGCCCGCGCCTCTTCTTCGCTAACACGCGGTAATAATTGACCAAAAAGATTAGCAGCGACCATAGCATCTTTACCCAGCTGGCTTGTGTCAATGATAACGCGAGGTTGTGATAGCGCTGCTAACGTTTTTAATTCTTCGGCATCTTCCCAGATCAGGCCAAATAAGGCGCAAATCTGATCAATCATAATGACACCGGGGGCGCCGCGTTTGCCATGTTCAAGTTGCGACAGATAGGCCGAGGATACATTGAGATGGGACGCCATCTTAGCCATGCTGATCCCATGCGTCTGACGCAATTCCCGGATTTTTAAACCAAAAGGTGTCATCATCACCGATCCGATCGACGCAATTTGATATACCAAGCGCCAGCACCGCCATCTTTGGGTTTCGCCGGATGAAAAGCAACCACCTGATGCGACAAGGGAGGCTCTTTAAGCCAAACAGGTAAAGATGTGCGGATAACGCCTTTCCCAGCAACACCCTTGCCAGTAATGATCAAGACGTGATGATGATTCTGATGATATTTTTCATCAATAAACCGTTTTAAGGCCAGATGCGCAGAAGCGGCGGTCATGCCATGCAGATCAAGGGTTGCGGTTGGAGCTATCTGGCCACTAGTCATGCGTTTGGCATCAGCACGGGAAATGCCGCTAACACGTTCCGCCTGAAGATCCGCAGGTTGACGATCAGATATCCGGCTTTTTAGCGCGGCAGAAGATGAAGCGATGGAAGGCTTTGCCGTTTTTGCACGAGGAGATGCTGATTTATCTGATATCGCGTTTTTCGATGATGATTTCGGTTTTTCGCGCAAGCGGTCTTGCGGCAAGGGTTTAACCGTATCTGCCAACCGTTGCCATAATTCCCCGTCTTTGGTGTTTTCAGGCCGTCTTTTCATCGGCGCGCTCGTCTAGGTTGTTTTCAGGCCGCTTGTTTTCAGGCCAGTTTCTATCAGGCCGGTTCTTATCAAGATTGTGATGCTTGTGTTTCAGTCAAAAGCCAGTTCGGATTATCTGTGGTGACATCACGCTCAAATGTCCATTGATCAACAAAAGTCTCTGGCTCTTCGCTTTCACCATCAAGAATATTCCCGGCCTCATCACGCAGAACCCGAATTTGGGTGGAGTGATATTCAACAACGATAGAGGCCACGCCCTCAGATACCCACGCCCGAAGCAAATCCACACGGCTTATTTCCACCAGCGTGATAGATAGCTCTTCGCCTGCTTTCCGGCGATCACGAATAGCATCCGAGAAACTGGAGGCCATGTCATAACCAAGCAAAGGTTTCAGTTGATCCATATCGCCACGGGCAAAATTGTCCAAAATCATGCGATAGGCATTTTCAGCGCCCTGCATAAAGGATTGTTGGCTGAAATAAGGGTCAGCTTTGACAATAGCTTCTACCCCTTCGCCCGAAGAAAGGTTCTGATCATCGGAGATAGGCTCTCGTTTCTGAAACACGGCTGTGCTGTCACGATCTTGCGGCTTCTCATCAAACCCATCACGGCGCCCAAGAACGGAACGCAGACGGAAAATAAGAAATACCGCTAAAATGGCAAAGATAAGGATGTCAACATAGGGGCCGCTGAACATTGTGGTCTCCTGATGGCCTTGATAAGTAAATATCTTAACCGAAATCAAAAAATATCTAAATGGTTTATCAACCTTGTACCATACAGATAGACGCATTAGTGTTAAACGACAAGACCATCATGTTCTATCAGCATGAGAATATTTGAGGAGACACTATGACTGGCCTATTGGTACTAGCTATTGTTATTGTCCTGATTTGGATCGAAGTGATTGTTTTTGGCATTGTTGGCGGGGCAATCGGTGTTTTGCCAACGGTCATCGGTGTGTTTGTCAGTGCTATCCTCGGTTTTCAGTTGATCAGGTTTAATATGATGCGGATGGTTTCTGGTGGGGCAATCGGTAAGCCGCCACATGAAATTATGCCGCAAGTGCTTTGTGTTGTTATTGGCGGTATTTTTCTGATCATTCCGGGCTATGCCACGGATGCTATTGGGATAATTTGCTTTATTCCAGGTTTCAATCTGATAATAGGGAAAGCTCTGTTTCATCTTTTTCCCGCTGCTAAAACACGCCCCTTTCCCTTTCCTCAACAAGGATTTGGAACGACGACACCCTTTCATCAGCAAGACGATGATAAGGATGAAAAACCTTCAGAAATGATAATTGAGGGCAAAGCTGAACATATTGACCCTGATTCGCGAGAGTGATAAAAAGTGACACAATAAAAACACGGAAAGGAAAGACAAATGAGCACTAATAACAACGCAACTGGCGGTAAATCAGAAAAAAAAGCAACTAATGCCGCCGCAAGCAAGTCCACAAAAAAAGCTTCTAATGCCACTAGCGCAAAGCCAGCGGAACAAGCACCAAATGCAACTGGCGGTGCAACGACACCTGATCAGCAGATCATGTTTCACAGCCAATACATTAAGGATTTATCTTTTGAAAATCCTAATGCTCCCCATATTTATCATGACCCCTCCGCGGCACCGAAAGTGTCTGTTAATTTTAGTGTGGGATCATCAGCTATTCCGGATAAGGAGCGCCATTTTGAGGTTGTGTTAAACATCTCAGCAACCGCAAAACAGGGTGAGCAAACCATGTTTATTGCCGAGTTAAGCTATGGTGGTGAGGTTTCGATTGCTCCTGAAATGAACCCGCAATCTATTCAGCCTATTGTTATGATTGAAGGGCCGCGGTTTTTGTTTCCATTTGCACGAAGCCTGATGAGCAATATCACTCGTGAAGGCGGCTTCATGCCATTGAATATCCAGCCTATTGATTTTATCCGGCTTTATCAGATGCGGATGCAACAAAGTAGCAACGCCAACGCCGCGGAAAGTAAAAACTAAGCCAATATTTAAGCCTGATATTTTGCCCAGATGCTGTTGTCTATCGTTTTCATAAACTCTTGGTGCTCTAACAATTCTTCTGGCGATATCGAAAACTCTCGTGGCGGTTTTGGCTCAGACGGTGACGACATGATTTTCACCTGACCCGATGGTGTCGGTTTTTCTTTGGATTCTGCCATCATCAGGTCAGGTTGTTTGCCGCCAATAAGTTCAATATAAACGGCGGCCAATAAATCAGCATCAATCAGCGCACCGTGTAAATCACGATTTGAATTATCAATAGAAAACCTGCGGCAAAGGGCATCCAAACTGGCTTGTCCACCGGGAAATTTTTGTCGCGCCATTAATAATGTGTCGATAACAACATCATTGCCAATAGTCTGCTGACCAAGCCGAGACAATTCGGCATTAATAAACCCCATATCAAAATCGGCATTGTGAATAACTAGGGTGGCATCCGCGATAAAGGCTAAAAACTCATCAACAATATCGGCAAACACAGGCTTATCTTTTAGCATCTCATAAGTCATGCCATGCACTTCGCTAGCGCGGGCGTCAATTTCGCGCTCCGGGTTGATATAAACATGATAATGACGTCCGGTGGGAATATGGTCATTCAGCTCAACGGCGCCAATCTCAATGATCCGATGACCTTGCTCATGTTCCAGTCCAGTGGTTTCCGTATCAAGAACAATCTCACGCATCTGTTTTTCCCCTGAGTAAAATATCCTTAACCATGCGTTCAATATACCATCTGGTGACGCTTAGGCCAAACGCGCTTGGGATAATATAATTCGCGAGCTGGCGTTTTTCGGTATCTGATATCTGGGCAGCAAGAATCTGATCCAGCTTATTGCCTGTCATGCCCGGTCTTGCCAAGGCACGCTTTTTTTGTAGCCATTTTGGTGCTGATACCGCCGCAACATAATCACAATAGTTTTGCGCTCTGGTTTCAAACAAAAGAGGAATATCATAGACAATGATAGGATGGTCTTCATCATCCATATGATCAGCCCAACTTTCTCTATCATGCCGAACAAGAGGATGGATAATCTCCTCCAACTGGCGGCGTTTGTCGTCATCTTGAAAAACTTGGGCGCCTACCACTTTGCGATTAACACCGCCCTCACCATCATCAGCATCGGGAAACAGCTCAAGCACTAGCGCTACGGCCTCACCTCCTTTAGACAAGAGGCGATGCACCACAGCGTCTGAATCGTGAACCGGAACACCTTGCTCACGCAATAATTCTGCGGCGGTGGTTTTGCCCATGGCAATAGACCCTGTTAACCCTAACCTGATCATGATTTCGCCTTTCCAAAACGAAGGCCCATCTGTTGCAGATGACCGAGACATTCCAGCATCGGGAAGCCCATGATGGTATAATAGCATCCCTCCATCTGCTTGATCAGTTGGGCGCCTAGACCTTCAATCATATAAACCCCTGGGGTTTGATAAGCATCATCAGCCATAGCATCCAGATAGGCATCAATCTGATCGGCATCAAGACGGCGGAAAGTGATGCGCGGGATTTTCACCAAATGCCATAACCTCTGGCCAGCGTTAGTCATCATAACCCCGGCGGTGACCAGCTCATGCGTTTTATCTGATAAAGTCTCCAGACGATGACGAGCTTCGTCGCGGTGTGTTGGTTTTCCATAAACCTCCCCGTCACAAACTAACAGTTGATCAGACGCAATAACCACGGCATCCGGATGGCTTGCGGATATTTTCATGGCTTTTGCCTCTGCCAGCATAGTAGCCGTATCAGCATGGGTGAGGCCTTCGTGCTGAGCAGCCTGACGCAACGCGTCTTCGTCCACATTTGGTGCCTTGGCGTCATAAGCTATTCTCACCCCATCAAAC
>CBFIDH010000040.1:0-14945 GCA_965661405.1 Puniceispirillales bacterium (SeqCode) | reverse complement strand
CATGGATAATGGCATCAAAACAAGCGCCAAAGCTGGCAATAGATATAAAATCGGCCTGATAAAGATGTTAGATGAGATGAGCATAGATAACGGCCATGATGAACAACAGAACAATCACCTGAACCAATGCCGCTGGCCCCGGAATGACCGGCCCTGCTATGGGGTGTTCTGCTATCCATTTTGCACCAGCCATCGCCTTACCAGCAACAGCAATGATGAGATTATCAATCGCCTTAGCCAAGGCCATAAATGCCGCCACGATTGGCTTGATTAACAGAGGCGCAAGCCGCCGATAGAACCAGTCGGTGTTGAGAACCGTAGAACGGATTTCTGGCGGATATAGTCCAAACCGGATCAGCACAACAAACGCCATCCCAGCCAGCAATAGCAATTGCAACTGTCCGGTGACATGGCTCAAATCATAGGGATTCTTCACCTTAGCGTAGGGAAGAATCTGATAAAGCAGACTAGGGAAAACACCAATGCCGATACACATGATGGCGGCGATCCCCATGGCTATCGTCATTCCTTTTGGGGTTTTGCCTATTTTACGAGTTGTCGGATGCGCAAAAAAGGTAAAATACGGTATCTTGATGCCAGAATGTTCCAACACCCCAGCCGAAGCACATAATAGGACAAGATAGGCCAGCGCATCTTCTGTTCCGCCCAAAGCGGTCATGGTTAGCGACTTGGCAACAAAGCCACTAAATAATGGAAACGCGGCAATCGACATCGCCCCTATCACACAGCACAACATGGTAAATGGCATCTTGCGATATAACCCGCCTAATTCTGATGCCTTGGCTGTTCCTGTCTGATAGACCACACTGCCGACTGACATGAATAACAGCGCCTTATAGATAATATGAACAAAAGCATGGGCCACCGCGCCATTGAGCGCCATAGGCGTTCCAATACCAACGGCAACAACCATAAACCCAAGCTGATTATTTAGGCTGAACGACAATACCCGCCGCAGATCATTTTCAATCACCGCAAAAAATACAGGAAAGGCCGTCATAACCGCACCAATCCAAATCAAGGCCTCAGTCCCCGGAAATCCGCGCGCCAGAGCATAAATAGCCAGTTTGGTGGTAAAGGCCGATAGAGCAACGGTTCCTGTTGGTGTTGCCTCTGGATAAGCATCCTGCAACCAGCCATTAAGAAAGGGAAAAGCCGCCTTAATGCCAAAGGCAAGAAAGATGAACCAGCTTGCCATACTCTCAAGCGTCATGGCATCAAAAGTAATATGACCATGGTCAAAGTAAAATAAAGCGGCTCCCCCAATTAACAGAACTCCGCTAGATACTTGAATAATCAGATACCGCATCGCGGCCTGTCTTGCCGCCACTGTCCCGGCCGCCAGAATAATAAAGACCGAGGTAACCGCCGTTGCCTCCCACCAGATAAAGAGGCTGATCAAATCGCCCGCGTGAACCGCCGCGATAGCCGCCCCGGCATAAGCAAGTGTCGCTGTTAATTCCGGCCAAGTTTTTACGTGCCAGCTATAAATCACCACTAAAAAGGCAGCGATATGAAAGATCATAGAAAACGGAAAGGTCAGATTATCAACATGATATAGCGACAGATCAACACCCATCACAGACCAGATCAGATGCTCACCAGGTGATGCCAGCAAAGTCGTCGCGGATAACGCAATCGCCAAAAGCATCCAGATATGGCGCACCATAGGCGGCAGAAACGGGATAGCAAACGCCGCTAACACCATGATTAGTCCGGGAGGAAGTCCAAGATCAGGCATCATCACGATCCGCCTCCTTGTCCTGGTAATAATCTTCTGGACGCATAATGACCTGCCGGAGCAATTTGCCCATCATGACGATAAAGATAAAGGCACAGAAGCCAAACACCGCCGGAAAGAAAAACATATCTTCAATCTCGAGCTCACCATGGCGATGTGAGAAAATTTCAATCACCAACAGAGCCAAAATCGCCAAAACAAGGACAAATGTAAATGCCCTGCCATAGCGTTCCAGCGCCATTATTTCTACCTTATGCTTCATCTCATCGTCATTCATGGCGTCACCATCATGCTGATCAGGGTTGTAAAGGGCCACGGCACGAAGAACAGCAAAACAGATAGGATCGCCGTTAATACTGGTGGAATAACTACCAGAGGATGATATTGCACCTTAACAGTCTGTTTTTGAGTCATGAAAAACCCGCGCATCACTGGTTCAAGCAAATACCAGACATTGAGAAGTGAGGATACCGCAAGCACCAGAATGACCACCATCATTCCGCGCTCCGCCGCCCCTGCCATCAGCAAGAACTTGCTCCATGATCCGCCAAGTGGTGGAATACCAATGATGGATAATGCGCCAAGGAAAAACGCGCCAAACACCCACGGCATCTGATAGCCAAGACCATTGAGATCAGAAACCTTTTTCAAATGCGCGCATACATAAATTGCGCCAGCGCAGAAGAATAAAGTGATCTTGGCACTGGCGTGCATAACGATATGAAGTCCAGCACCCTTAATCGCCATTTCAGTAGCTAAGGCCGCCCCCAGAACAATATAGGAAAGCTGTGATATCGTTGAATACGCCAACCTCGCCTTAATATCATCTTTTTGAATGGCGATCACGCTTGAGGCAAGAATAGTGAATGAAGCCAACCAAATCAGCCAGACCGACGCCTTTGTCTCTGCCACAAAATCATAACCAAAGATATAAACAACCACCATCAACATGGTAAAGACGCCTGCCTTAACCACCGCCACCGCATGAAGCAAGGCAGACACAGGTGTCGGTGCCACCATAGCGGCAGGAAGCCAGCGATGAATTGGCATCAATGCGGATTTCCCTATACCAAAGGCAAATAAGGCCAGCATCCAAGGGGCAAACACCGGATCAAGCTGCCCACTCAAGATACCGCCGGGCGTGAAATCTAGTGTTCCTGCCGTTAGCCAGACCCAAACTACCGCTGGCAGTAATAGCATTAATGAGGTTCCTACCAAGATCCCCATGTAAAGCCGCCCTGCCCGCATGGCCTCAGCGTTTTGTTTGTGTATCACCAGAGGATAGGTCGAAAAGGTTAATATCTCATAGAAAATAAACAGAACCAAAAGGTTACCAGACCAAGCGATAGCCAAGGCCGCATGAACCGCAACGGCATAAAAAGCCGCGAAACGAGTTTGATTATTTTCATTGGTGCCGCGCATATAGCCTACCGAATACACCGCGGCCATAATCCACAGCCCTGAAGCCACTAATCCAAAAATGGCGCCAAGCGCGGTAACACGAAAGCTAAGATCAAGACCACTGCTGATGCTGACGACCAACCATTCCGGCGTTTCACCTGCCAATACCGCCAACGCCACCTGAAGCGCCGCCACAAAGGTGACAACACCGCCAATAGGGCCAAGCAGATCACGCCATTGCGGACGATTACCTAAAAATGGCGTTAGAACCGCAACCGCAAGCGGCGCAAGTAATCCAAGAATAATGGCATGGCTTGAGGTCATCATATCATGCCTCCGATCAGGACTTGCGCCGCGCCATAAGATAGCTCGGTAATGGCACTAGCATTGATACCAAACCAGATATTCGCCAGCGCCAATATCCATAATGGCGCATAGATCATGAAAGATTCAGGTAAGCGTTCATTATCAGAATTGCCGGAGCCAGAATTGCTAGGTGTGAACCACATTACCTCAACCAGACGCCATAAATAAATCACCGATAAAGCACTGGAAAACAGGATAATAGCGGCAATCTGCCAATAACCCGCATCAATGACGGCGCTGATCAAATAGAGCTTTGAGATAAAACCAGCGGTCAAAGGGACACCAATTAGGCTCAATCCACAAATCAGAAAACCTGTTGACGTTAGAGGCATTCGGCGCCCCATCCCTGCCAAACTGTCAAGTTTGGTTTTTCCTGCCGTCGCGACTGCCAAACCACCAAGACCGATAAACATTCCACCCTTAATCATGGCGTGATTGGTCATATGGATAAATCCTGCCTGCAACCCAGCCAATGACCCCATCCCAAAACCAAGAACAATATAGCCAATCTGTGCGATAGAGGATTGCGCAAGCATAAGTTTCGCATCACGTTCATAAATTGCCAAAATCGTACCTAGTAATATCGCCATCAAAGACAGAGGTATCAGAACCCATTGCAGAATTAATTGCGGCAAGGTGTCAATCCCGCCAAAAATAGTCATTAATACGCGCACAAGGATATATAGAGATGCCTTAGTTGCCACCGCCGCTAAAAGCGTTGTCACCGCCATAGGGGCATGACCATAGGAAGGTGGAAGCCAGAAATGCATAGGGAAGATCGCCGCCTTGACCATAACACCTGTGACCATAAAGCCTAAGCCAATATATACCGGTATTTGATCACTCGCTTGCGGCAAACGCACCGCTAAGTCCATCATATTGAGTGTCCCTGTCATGGCATAACAGAACCCAACACCAATCACATAAAAGGTAGCCCCGATTGCGCCAATAACCAGATAATTAAACGCGGCAATAAGGGCGCGTTTATCATAACCGCTTCCCATCGCGACCAGTGTCACCGAAGCGAGTGAGGATATTTCAAAAAAGACGAACAAGTTAAAGGCGTCGGCTGTCATCACCAATCCCAAAAGACCGCCAAATGTTAGCAACCATGCGCCATAGACACGCCCCAAGTCTTGTGGTGATATTTCATTTTTAAACAATGCTTTACTAGACAATGTTGCAACAAAGCCTAAACCAGAAATCACCATAACAACCAGCGCGGTGGCATGATCAACAGAAAACTCAATGCCCCATGGTGGAGGCCAACCGCCAAGATGATAAGAAAGCCGATAGCCTGCCCATCTGGTCATAAAATCAGCAACCATAACACCTGACGCCACCGCAGACCCAGCCGTTGCCAGCAAGGCTAGTATCCAGCCAAAGCGCGCTGGTAAAAGCGCGGCGACAACCGCCACTAACAGAGGCAGAACAACAATAATAGCAGGCAGATGTGTGAGCCAATCAATCATGAGGAATGCCCCTCAGTTTTCATGACACGCTTTTCGGCAAGAATCTCATCTTCTTCAATGCTGTTGAAACTGGCCTGAATACGCAAAACCAGAGATAATCCTAAAGCCGTGGTCGCCACCCCAACCACAATCGCCGTCAGGATCAGGACATGAGGCAAAGGGTTAGAGTAAAGAATATCATGGGACGGATAACTGCCATGATCACCATGACCACTGGAAATGATAATTGGGGCGGTACCGCCTTCGATCTTGCCCAGTGATATATAGAAAAGAAATACCGATGTTTGAAACAAGCTCAATCCGATCAGTTTTTTGACCAAATTCATGCTTGAGATCACGATAAACAAACCGATCATCATCAACAAAACGACAATGATATAATTCCAATGAGACAACAGTTGATCCAGCATCTATCGTCTCTTTCTTTTACTAAATTTTGAAAACTCAAAACCAGCAAATGCCATAAATAATCCAAGAATAGTGCTAGCCACGGTTAGACCTACGCCAAACTCAACCAGAATGATGCCCCAATGCTGACCCTTAGCATAATCCGCCGCCAAGTAGTTATAATTGAGATATTCACCGCCATTAATGAAAGTGACAACAC
The DNA here is from genome assembly GCA_965661405.1 of Puniceispirillales bacterium (SeqCode). Taxonomy (GTDB): domain Bacteria; phylum Pseudomonadota; class Alphaproteobacteria; order Puniceispirillales; family UBA1172; genus UBA12202. The sequence goes on along the minus strand of CBFIDH010000040.1, from coordinate 9,337 downwards.
CAACCCCGCCATAAAGCAATGCCCCTATGCCCATAATGGCATGAACAACAGGCGGCGGCGTTACCTTTTTTAAGTCTTTCAAGCTAAACACCATGCCGTAAAGGATAAAGGCCGCCGCGATGATAACACCAGCCTGAAACCCACCTCCGGGGCCGTAATCACCATGAAATTGAACATAAAGACCATAAAGAATGATCGGGGCAAACAGAACCTTTGAGCAAACGCGAAGGACAGGATTATTTTTCATTTTCATCCCCCTTGCTATCGTCATCAGTTGTATTGCGTCCAGTTGCTCCTGTCAGGATAAGCAAAACCCCTATTCCGGCAGTAAAGATAACAATCGTCTCACCAAGAGTATCAAAACCGCGATAACTAGCTAAGACTGTTGTCACAACATTAGGGATATGCAGTTTGTCATAACTTTCTGCCAAGTAACGCGGTGCAACGTGCTGATGCACAACCGCCGCAGGGTCACCAAGTGCAGGCAGAAACATCACCCCCCACAACAACAGAGCGCCAACAACAACACAGATGATCAGAGGCAAAACAACAAGGGCCTTATCGCGTTTTTCTTCGGCAGGAAGCCAAGCCATAGCCGCCAGAAATAGCACCGTAGAGAACCCTGCCCCCACCGCGGCCTCGGTAAAGGCAACATCAACAGCATCCAGATTAACAAACATCGCCGCAGAAATCAGCGAATACGCCCCTGACATTACGATAATCGCAAATAACCTATGGCTGAAAGTGATCATAATGGCGATGGCCAGCATGAAACCTACCAGAGAAATATTAATGAGCAACGCCGCCATATTATTTCCCCGCCTTTGAGGATTTAGCCGAACGGGTTTCATCAACCCCTTCTGGATCAATCTTTTGATCATGGGCAACAAGCGCAATGGCGTGACCCGAAATCGGGCTGGTGAAAACAAGGAAAACGCCAATGGCAATCAGCTTAACAGTGACCAAATTCCATCCCGAATACAGGCACAACCCCAAAATGATCAAGGCCGCGCCACCAGTATCAATAACACCCGCGGCATGAATCCGAGAATAAACATCAGGCAGACGTATTAAACCAAATGCACCAATCACAACCAAGAGCGTACCAATGCTTACCAGAGTCAATGCCGCCATCATGATAATCTGATCCATCATTAGCTAAGCTTTCCGGTGCTAAACAGTTTCAGAACAGCAAAGGTACCAATAAAATTCAGGATGGCATAAAGTATGGCAATATCAATAAACTCCGGCCTTTGCATAATAAAGCCATGTAATGCAATTCCGAGAATGATGATAGTTCCAATACTGTTCACCGCCAGAACGCGATCAAACGCGGTCGGCCCTAGAACAGCGCGAATAAGCGCAATCAAGATCGACACCCCAAGCGCCGCAATACTAACAAGCAGTATCGTCATGATGCCGCCCCATCAATTTGCCTGACCTTTATTCCCATTTCATCACTTTTAACATCATCTGCCATCGCCGTAGTCAAGGCGTGAACAAGAAAGCCGTCTTTGGTGATATCAACTGTGACCGTTCCGGGGGTTAAAGTGATCGAATTGGCATAAAGCACCAATGCGGCCTCACTCATATCGCCTGTTTTTATCCGAAACAGGCGTGGTTGAACATTTCCGGTGATGATAATTTTTACGGTTTGGATATTGGCGAGAATAATCTGATAGATCAGCCATAACCAATAGAGTGGCAGGCGCGCCAGCAGATGCAGGGGTAGCCCCTCATCATCAATGGCGTTCATGCGTTGAGACATCCAAACACAAAATGCCACCGAAACAACACCAAAACCGATCAGCAAGCCAGTATAATGACCCGAAAGCAAAAGCCACGCCGCCATGAGAACTAAAAATAAAATGAACCCGCGTGCCATATTACTGCTGAATATCCCCCATTTCCAAAAATTATTGCCAAAAAATTTATTGCTCGGATTAAACCTAAACCACGAGGGTTAATCAACTAAAATCATGACAAAAAGAATAACAGATTAAGACAAATTACACTTTTTGTTTCATGCTATGATATGTTATGCCAATACCCGTTGTTATGACGATTGCTCAAACTGTTTATCAAGATAAGCTTAAGGGGGAATACTTATGTCGAAAACAGATAAAAACCGACCATCTCATGTACCAGCTGAAAACGAGTATCATCGTTTCCATTGGACATTAGCGGTCGCGCTGATCAGTGTTGTCTTGGTTATTTATCTATTTGTATCGGCGAATGGATAGAACATAAATAAAAGGGGCAGATCTCTCTGCCCTTTTTAACTTTTACTCTGGATCAACAGAAAACCTGCCAAACGCGGTAATAGCGATAATGAGACACACGGGAAAGCCGATAACCAGAATAAGCCCAATTGTTGCGTCCATGGTATTCTCCATTCATTTCATTTTATGAACCCTAGCCTATCCTCTTAAGGAATTCCAGAACAAATGTCCAATGTTCCTATCATCATGGCCGCCCCAAACGGCGCCCGAAAAACAAAAGAGGATCACCCTAATCTACCAATGACGATAGCAGAGACCGTTGAGGAGGCTATGAGGTGTTTTGATGCCGGGGCAAGCGTCCTCCACGCTCATGTTAGGGATGAAGATGGCAAGCACAGCCTAGACACAGCAAGCTATGGTAAGCTGATTGAGAATATGCACAAAGCTTTACCAAATATGCTGGTTCAAATTACGACAGAATCGGCAGGAGTTTTCACCCCTGCTGATCAAGCCCGTTGCCTGATGGAGGTAAAACCTGATTTTGCTTCGGTGGCGGTGCGTGAAATGATGGGAACTGGCAGTGTGGCGGATTTAGATTTTGCACGTGAGACTTACGCCAAAGCTTCCGAGCAAGGCACTGCCATTCAGCATATTGTTTATGCACCCAATGATTTAGAAGAATTGCTGCGGCTAAAGAGCGAAGGCATATTGCCTAATCGTCCCCTTCACGCCTTATTTGTATTAGGTCGTTATAACCCCGGCTTTATTTCAGACCCAGAAGAATTGGATATGTTTCTCGCCCACCCGCTTGAGGCGCTATCCTCATGGATGGTTTGCGCCTTTGGCCCAAGTGAATATGACAGCATGATCAAGGCTATTGGTCACGGGGGGCAAGCCCGCATAGGTTTTGAGAATAATATCTATCTGAAAGATGGCAGTATTGCCGAGAATACCGCCAGTTTGATTAAACAAATCACTGATCATCAAGCGGTGGCATCAAGTGAGGACGCTTATCGCGCCCTCACCTAAAATGATGTGATGTTAACTTAAAGGATTAACCTTTGGAAAACTCCGGATAACCTTCAAGACCACATTCGGAAATATCGAGACCATTGATCTCATCTTCTTCATTGGCGCGAACCCCAATCGTAAAAGCCAGAATGTACCAGACCACCGATGAAGTAATGACAACAAAAGCTCCAATCATAACAATTCCGAGCAATTGTTTGGACAGACTAGCGCCATCGTTAGTTAGAACAACAGCGATCGTTCCCCAAATACCGGCAAACAAGTGAACGGGAATAGCACCAACAACATCATCAATCTTGAGCTTATCCAAAAGCGGTACAGTGATAACAACAATCAAACCGCCAATAGCGCCGATAAATGCTGCCATCGCGGGTGATGGCGTCAAAGGTTCAGCCGTAATCGACACAAGGCCAGCGAGCGCACCATTAAGAACCATGGTCAATTCCACTTTTCCATAACGGATCATTGTTAAGACCAAAGCCACAACAACACCTGCGGCGGCCGCGATATTGGTATTGACATAAATACGGGCAATAGCATCAACATCAACGGCGCTGCCCATGGAAAGCATTGAGCCGCCATTAAAGCCAAACCATCCAAACCAAAGCAAAAAAGTCCCTAATGTTGCCAAAGGCAGATTTGATCCCGGCATAGGATTAACACGGCCATCACTTGTATATTTACCTATGCGCGGCCCGATAATAATCGCTCCAGTCAACGCGGCCCAGCCACCAACCGAGTGAACAATGGTTGACCCAGCAAAATCAGAGAAGCCTTGAGCATATAGATAGCCCTGACCCCAGCTCCAACTGCCTTGGATCGGATAAATGAAACCTGTCAAAATGGCCGAGAAGATAAGAAAGCTGACCAGCTTAGCTCTCTCTGCAACCGCACCCGAAACTATTGACGCCGCTGCCGCAACAAACACCATCTGAAAGAACCAGTCTGAAGATGAAGAATAGCCATCGTCAATAACAGGTTCGCTTGGTGACCATATCGCGAAACTGCCAATCCATGTTTCAACATCAAGATAAAGCAGATTATATCCAACAACCCAGAACATCAGGCCACTAATAGCGTAAATGGAAATGTTTTTGGTGCATTGAACTGCGGAATTTTTGGATCTGACCAACCCGGCTTCAAGCATACAAAACCCTGCCGCCATGAGCATGACAATAAAACCATGCACAAGAAATGACAAAGAATTAAAGATATAAGCAACTTCCCCATCAACAGCGGCAAAGGCTGTACTAGGGAGTAGTAAAAAACCAGCGAGTAACACTCTGACCATGACTTTACCTTCCTTCAAAATAAAATAATGGATCGGTCTTAACATATTGAACTGTGTTCTAATCGTGCTAATTTTGCATGATAGTGTTGCGTTTTTTGCACCACCTATCAATGATAGCGTCATAAGTTAGCGTTATAAAAGTTGGAGTCCGATGAGATGCAATTCATGAAATCGCTAAATTTTATAACCATCATTGCCGAAGAAAAATCAATCCGCAAAGCGTCAGAGCGATTGGCCATTACACCATCAGCATTAAACCGAAGGCTGCTGGCTATTGAGGAAGAATTGCGCTGTCCATTATTTGAACGCATGGCATCAGGGGTGCGCCTTAACACGGCTGGCGAGTTGTTTCTGCATCACATTAAACGGCAACAGATTGATTTGGAACGCGTCCGGTCACAAATTTCTGATCTGGAAGGGATGCGCCGAGGTCATGTCAATCTGGTATCAAGTCATCATGCGGTTGCTGATATCATAGCGCCAGAAATGGCAAAATATCGCCGCGCTTATCCGCGCATAACCTTTTCCATCCAAACTTGTGAACGTGAGATGGCGGAATATCATTTGTCTGAATTAAACGCTGATCTGGCCATTACCGTAGGCCCTGTGATCTCATCTGTGTTTAAGACATTGGCATCAATCAGTCTGGCGCCAGTAGCGGTTATGAGAGCTGATCATCCCCTCGCCCAACAACCAAGCATTAGATTTTATGAATGTGCAGAGTTTCCTATCATCATGCCGCAAAAGGATGATCATATCTCCTCGCTAATCCACTTGGCACAGGCCGCAACTGGGGTAACACTAGATATGGTCGGAAGTTATGATAACCTTGAGTTTCGTAACCATTATCTGCAACAGGAAGATGCCATAGGGTTTGACCTCCCCCTTGCCCAATCAGCATCTATGAATAATGAACTCATAACAAAACATTTTGCTAATTCCGATATCCCGGCCACAGTGGTATGTTTGTTGCAACTTGGAAATCGGGTATTGTCTGTGGCGGCGGCCAAATTCGCAGAGCAACTTGTCGCTCGCCTCGAAAGACAATTCCCAGGAACCAACTAACTTGGCACTTCATCATGATTATGCCAGAATATATGCAAAGTTTATTATTGTGACCATCACTTGATTATGATGAGGATAGTAATGTCAAACCAACCAGAAGAAGAATTATCACCGGAAGTAAGGCTTCTGGAACAATTAAAAACGATTTTAAAAGATTATCCGGATTATGATCCGCCGCGTGTACGGGCAGATGGTGACATTGTAATTCCGCTTGATGTTGTACTTAAGAAAAACAGAGAAGCCAGCCGCAATATGGCAGAAGCTATCAGTAATCTCATGAATGGAGATCGCCGCCGCAGTTCGGCTTGGCTGGAATAAATCTTTAGTAAAAGAGGACGATGATGAGCATTACCGATGACGGCGAATATGGTCAAAAGCAGATTGATTTTCTGGAATTGATATGGGGAGAGGGCTTTCTGTCCCCCGGCGGCACTAAGGAATTGGATTTAGTGCTAGAAGGCCTCAATCTTAAAGGTCTGAATATTTTGGATATAGGATGCGGATGTGGCGGCGCGGCGTTTCACTTAATCCGAGAGCATGGCGCCAGTAGCGTTGTTGGAATTGACATTGAACCCCTAGTGATCAAGCGTGCGTCAGAATTGGCGCAAAATTATCATCTCACTGATAAGGCTAGGTTTGAGGTTGTGACCCCCGGCCCACTACCCTTTCCAGATGGGCAATTTGACATGGTCTTTAGCAAAGATGCCTTTTTGCATATCCCAGACAAAGAAAGCCTAATGGCAGATGTTGCGCGGGTTTTAAAACCTGCTGGTATGATTGCCGCAAGCGATTGGATGCGTTTGGATGACGGCCCATTATCAGATCAGTTGCGTGACTATATTGCCGCCGAAGGTCTTGATATGCATATGTGTTCACTTCAACGCTATCAAAACGCCCTGACCGCCGCAGGATTTGATGATATTAGCCTAAAAGATCGCAACGCATGGTATCTTGATCTAGCACGCCAAGAATTAGCAGGCATGACAACCTCGCCTCTGCGTGATCAGATCATTGATTGTATCGGCGAAAAAGAGGCCGATAACACCGCCGCTATTTGGCGAAAAATGATTGGCGTGCTGGAAATCGGTGAACACAGACCGGGGCATTTCCGGGCAAAATTGACCAGCTAACCCATCAGAGATTAGGATCGGAACAATTGATCCTGCAAATCTTCAAGGGGGTCATTCCAAAACACATCGCGGCGCAATTTTTCAAAATCCGTCTCAAAACAGGTTGCCATCGCAGAACAATAGATAGACCGTGCATCAAGAGTTGCCATCAAATCTTGCTTCTCATAACGGTATTTTGGTTTAACCCCCGGCCAGTCTGAATAGATCTGCGCCGATTTCAAAAGCCCACCCGCAAGCAAAACCGCTGTACCATAACCATGTTCCGTGCCGTTACCGCCATTCTGTTCAATTTTGCGTCCAAACTCAGTCAATGTGACGATGAGCGTATCATCAAACGCCTCACCTAACCCTTGTCTTAATCGTCCCAGAATCTCATCATATTCGGACAGTTTATCAGAATGTACCCCATCTCCGTCACCTTGCGAGGCATGGGTGTCAAAACCATCAATATCAAATACCGCAACCCTAGGGCCATCCTCTTTAGCCAGCATCCGCGATGCCGTTCGCGCTAAGTCCTTTGCATCTCTTGATGAGTTTGATGACATCATGGAAACCGGGCGTGAGATCACGCGTTGCATCGTTGCTTCCAGAAGCGAGCCGGACGGGTAAGTCTGACTAACAAGTTGCATCATATCAGGTGATGGCGCATCCATCCGGGTTGGATAGAAGTTATCAACACTTAATGGGCTGCGAAGCAACAGAGGCATAGGAAGCGATATTGCCAGTCCATCAAGATTAGCGGCGTGCATTCCCCGGCCAAGCCAACCTGTGCTTTCGGCAAATGGGGTTCTACCCCCACTTTCCATCAGGTCCTGTCCTTCAAAATGTGATCGCATGGTATAAGGAATATTAGTTGCATGAACGATGCTTGCCTTACCCTCTTTCCACGCGGAATGAAACTCTTTTAACTTCGGGTTGAGACCAAAATCCGCATTGAGTCGCAAAGTATCATCAACAAAAATATCAGGCCGATAACTGGCAAGACCATCATCCAGAGGCGGCACTGCCGTTAACCCATCCATACCACCGCGCAGAAGAACGACAACTAGGTTTTTTTTCTTTAGCCTTTCTGCCCGCGCAGAAAATAATGGTGAACCCAACATCGTTAAGGTCATGGATCCAGCAATAAAATCGCGTCTGTTTATCATGCTTTTAACATCCAATAACTAGGAAAGAATAATTGTAGCCGCTGAAGCTGATTTTTAACGCCCTTTACTTCAGCCAAAATATCATCAGGGGCGCTACAATTATTTCTGATAATTTTATCGAAGTCGATCTGACCACGAATATAACGGCTCATGGCTTGAGGCATCGCCAGTCTGCGGATCAACAATTCTGGGGAAATCCAATCCTGTTCAAGATCAGAGAAGCCATTTGGCTGAATGGGGCGGTAAGGCAAATGCCCGATCTCCCGCATGACATTTTCTGGCCTTCTTATTAAATGACTAGGCTTGGTTTTAAAGTCATATCCCATGTCTTTGGCTTGTGGCGGCCACTCTGCATTGGTTAGTTTGACACTTTGCAACATCCAAACTTCTGGGTTCTGAAACTTCATCTCTTTGTCGGTATATTCATAAACCACATCAACAAGCGCTTTATGAATGGTTGGCAGATCACCATCACTTTCTTCCCATGCCTTAACAATCGGGGCAGTCATGGCATCCGTGGGGTGATCCGTGATAAAATGCCGGCACAGTTTAAAGGCAATAAACTGACGCGTGCTGGGGTGGACGCACAAATCATCAATCACATCCATTAATTTATTTTTAGACGACAAACCCTTTTGCTTGTAATCTATGCCAAGCACAGTATGGACGCCGGGTTCATGCTTTTTTGGGTTAAACTTAACTGGATTACATTCTTCACGGGTTTTCTTCGAAGGATGCTCCCATCCAGCCATGATATAGGATAGCGCTACAACATCTTCTTGCGTATATCCCGCGGCCGGGGAAATCGTATGCAATTCCATCAATTCACGCGCGTGATTTTCATTAACAGAAACCACTCGCCCTTGTTGGCGGCGGCGCTTTCCGCGGATGGAATTAGGGCCAATCGATTCCGAGTTATCAAGGTTATGTATCATCGCCCAGCTGGTCGTTACCGCCTTGACCATATCAACAAAACTGCCTGTCATGCGGGGGCGAATAATATTGCGGTGGTAAGGCCCTGTTGAAAACTCTGCCAGAAAATCTTTATCAATGATGGCAAAATGATTGCACCAGAAAAACCACAATCTCTCAAAGCAAGGCGCGCCACTGTTCAGTGCCGTGTTGTGGCGAATACATAACTCTAGGTTTTCAAAATAGCGCTCACCAACCTCATTTCGCAAAGCTTCTTTTGCTTTCTCATAGCCTTCACGATCACCTTTATATTGATCACGAAGCACCCGGCGATCGGTTGTTACCCATTTGGCATAACGATCAAGTAACTGTTTCTCGGTCGGAATATCCCCATCCCAGACTAAATCTGGTACAGAATCCATTTGAGCTTTCGCCCAAGCGAGAGTATCGGCAGGGAGGTCATCATGTTGACCTAAACCAAATCCCATTTTTCGGAAGAAATTAGCTTTAACCAAAGCTTAATCACCTAAAAAGTTATCT
>CBFIDH010000039.1:5818-15703 GCA_965661405.1 Puniceispirillales bacterium (SeqCode) | reverse complement strand
CCCGGCACGCCATGACCACGCACATCTTCGGCCACCGCCTGCCATTCTGTGATCACATCATAGGTTTGACCAACAAATCCGCGCTCACCCCAAAGGGCCAGCACAGGCATAGCCAGTTTTTTATCCGCGTCCGCGCGATCATGTTCAAGATCAATGCTGGCGGCGGCGCGGTAATCCTCACAACTGGCGTGGATCGTCTCAGGCTTGGAAAAACAGGCCAGATATTCGGCAAAGGCCGCCCCGGTAATCGCATCATTCGTCCGTCCCCATTGGGCCAGTTTCTGACGCAAGAAAAACTCCACATTGTTGCCGATTAAGGTTTCGGGCAAGGGCGCAGGCTGAATTAAGAAAAACCAATGATAATACGCCCTGCCAAAATCCATATCCGCGGCGGCATACATCCTGGCGGTAGGGGCAATATCCAACACCGCCAGACGTTGAACCGCATCAGGATTATCCTTTGCCAGACGATGCGCCACCCTGCCGCCCCGGTCATGACCAGCCACATCAAACCTCGCATAGCCAAAATGCGCCATCACCGCCATCATATCCTTTGCCATCGCGCGTTTCGCATATGGGGAATGGTCAGCATCCGTGGCAGGTTTATCAGACCTCCCATACCCCCTCAAATCAGGGATAATCACATGATGCGTCGCCGCTAATTGGTCGGCGATCTTATGCCACATATATCCGGTTTGCGGATAGCCATGGATCAACAGCAAGGGCGGCCCCTCACCCTTATGGCGAAGATGTATCTGAACCCCGTCACCATCCACGCGAAGGGAAGAAAAGCTGTTGTTGAAATCCATGTCTTATGCCTCATGATATGGTTAAGGCGTTGATCATGACGCAAAATCCGCATCAGGGCAATTCCTGCCCCCCCAAAGACAACACTTTAAGAGGTTTGCGGTTGCGGCAAATACCGCCGAAAGGCAGACAGCATCACCGGCACAATAAATAGCGTGGCAATGGTGGAAAGCCCTAACCCGCCAAACACCACAACGCCAATGCCGCGATATAATTCTGACCCTGCCCCCGGAAAAATCACCAAAGGCAACAAGCCGAATAATGACGTCATGGTGGACATGAAAATCGGGCGAATCCGGTTGCGCGCCGCTTCAACAATCGCATCAGAAATCTGATAGCCGTCTTCTTTGATATGCAGGCTGGTTTGTTCCACCATCAAAATCGCGTTATTGACCACCACACCTGTGAGAATAACAAAGCCTAGCATGGTCAACATATCCAGAGGCTGACTGATAAAGAGATTGAGAATAGAAAGCCCAAGCAATCCCCCTGCCCCGGCCACAGGTATCACCATCAGAATGATCAGAGGCAACACAAAACTACGCAACAGAATGGTCATCACCAGATAGATCACCAATATCGCCAGAATCACATTTGCTTTCATTGCCTGCCATGTTGTTGCCAATTCACTTGCCGCGCCTGATATTTCAATCGTTGTTCCATTGGTCATCAGATCTGTTAATTCGGGGATAATGTCGTTTTCAATCACGGCAATGCTATCTTCGAGGGTAAGGCTTTCCACTGGTCTCAAGACAACCGACATCACCAATCTGCCGCCGAGACGTTGGATTTCTTCGGGGGCATTAACAAAATCCACCGATGCCACCTGTGACAGGCGCACCATGGAGCCGTCTTTGGCAACAATAGGCAGGGATTTAAGCTGATCAATAGATAACTGGCCTGCGGTTTTGCCGCGCAACTGCATATCCAGCAATTCCCCCTGATACGGAACTTGATTGATAATATAGCCATCATTAAAGACATCAACAAAGCTGACAAACTCACGGATAGACAGCCCAAGGCGAGACAATGCCTTAATATCCGGAACAATGTTAATCTGAGGGGCGTTGTTGTTTAAACTAGGAACAATGCGAACCTGATTACCGTCTTGACGCGGAAACGCCTGTTTCAGCCGCTTATCCAGCCCCTCAATCACCAACTGGATATCCTCAAGGTCATTGCCTAACACATTGACCTTAATCGAACGCGAGCCGCCAACTGACCGACCAAATAACGAAGACTGAACAACAAACACAGATGCGCCGGGAATATCGAAAATAGGCCGCATTAAAATAGGGCGCAATTCATTAACCCGGTTAGGATTAACCGTCGAGCCACCGGCAAACGCTCCGCCGCCGTAAGCAACAAAAAAGAATCTCTCAATCGCTGGAACCTCGGCCGTGTCCGCATCCAACTGCCATAAAGGTTTGGCGTGTTTTTCCATCTCACCTGCGATACGCATCGTTTCATCAATGGAATAGCCCGGCGGCACAGACACCCTGCCAAAAACAAAATTGGAATTACCATCAGGCAGATAATCAAGTTTCGGCATCAGCAAAATCATCCCGCCAATGACTATGAGCATAACCGAAGCAATAACAACAATGCCGCGACGTGATGATGAGGTCATAGCCTTAGCATAAGATATCACCAGCGTCTTAAACCCAGAAGCAAGCGGATCAAGCAGAGGCAGTTTCATCATATCTTTCGGATCATAATTGTTATGACGCAACAGAACCGATGCAATCGCCGGAATGACCGTCACTGATACCAAAACAGAAATCAGCACCGAAACAGAAATAGCAACACCGATATCACGAAACAACTGACCAACTGGTATCTTTAGAATAATCACCGGAATAAACACCACGACCGTGGTAATAGCAGACCCCAAAATAGGCGCCCATACCTGTCTTGCCCCTTCAAACGCAGCCTCACGCGCGGTCAAGCCGGATTGCCGCAGGCGAAAAATATTCTCAAGGCTAACAATGGACGCATCAACCACCATACCAATAGCAAAGGCCAGCCCGGCAAGCGAGATGACATTAATTGATAAGCCGAGCATAGACACCGCCACAAAAGTGCCAATGACCGATACCGGAATGGCGCAGAAAACAATCACCGTTGTCATGATACTGCGCATGAAAACAAGCAGAATGATCACCGCCAGAAAGCCTCCGACAAAGATATTTTGCTGAACCAGCGAAATCGCAGAGGAAATATAAACGGTTTCATCATAAACCATCTTAAGCTGGAGGCCTTTATCTGCCAGATGCCCTTGATTCATGGCCTCAATGGTCTGTTTTAAGGCATCTATCGTCTGAACAACATTAGTGCCTTGCTCGCGGGTTGCATTAATAATGATGGCATTTTCACCATTAAGACGGCGGGCGCTGGTGCTTTCCTTGGGGCCAACTTCGATGGTGGCAATATCCGACAGTCGCACCGGAACAATGCTGCCATTTTCATTAAGCTGGGAATAGATAATAACATCCCCTGCTGTTTCCGGGGTAAAGCTGTCTGGTGATACCCTGACGGTATAATTGCGTTTTCCTGCCTCAATATCGCCGACGCTTTGCTGGGTGGTTGCTGAACGCAAGGCATTAATAATAGTCGATATCTCAAGCCGATATAACGCCATGCGATCAACATCTACCAGCACCCGCATTTCCATATCATCGCCGCCATATTTGAAAATCTCGGACACCCCCGGAACTCGCGACAATGGGTCCATGATATCGGTCTGCAAATACCGGCCAAGCTGATTAAGCGGCACAGATGGCGGCGCATCTTCGCTAGGCGGCAAAGCCATTAGCGCCAGACGCGCAATCGGCGAATCATCCGAATTGGATGATCGCACCACAGGGTTTTTCGCCTCATCTGGCAAATCGGTAATATTGGATACTTCAGATAGCAATAAAGTCAGGGCCTTATCCATATCCTGATGAACAGAATAAGTCAGAGTCACCCGCGCTTGTCCAAAAAATGACCGCGATTCAATCGATTCCACACCGCTTAAAGATGATAATTCGCTTTCAAGCCGATTAATTAATTCACGGTCAACATCCGCAGGTGAAGCCCCCGGCCAGCTTACCCGGACTTGCAGGACAGGTTTTTCAATATCAGGGGTTAATTGTATCGGTACGCTTTGCAAGGCCGATAGGCCAAACAGAAAGATCATCAGCATCAATGCCAAAACAGCCGTGAGATGATTGATAGAAAACCGGATCAGATTATGCATGATCAGCCTTCATCACCGCCGCTAATAATCATAATCTCTGCCCCATCACGCAACCCTTCGTTACCTTTACTGATAATGTTTTGTCCCGGATTAAGACCGCTTTTGACAATGATTTTATCACCAAAAACCTCACCAATAGTAATCTCGGTGAGAATGGCTTTATTATCCTCGACCACAAACACAACTGCGCCAAATCCTTTGGGTATCATGGCATCGACCGGAATGGTCATGACAAGCCTCTGATCCGCAACAGGGATATTAAGCTGAACTTGTGCCGCGTCTGCCATCATGGCTAGACTTAGCGGTGAGGTAATCCGAAACCGGACAGGCCGGGTGGAGGTGCGCTGGTTTTCTTCTGGTAATTCACTGCGAAGCACGGCTGTTAAAGCTTGGCCCTCGGCATCCGTTCCACTAATGACACCTGCTTGGCGCAAATAGGGTAACCAAGTGATAGGAACATCTGCCTCTAATTCATAATCATTGACAGTTCTGATCTTTGTTATCATCTCACCTTCGCGGAAATATTGGGCATCAAATTGGGGCAACGCTACCAACTGACCTGTTACTGGTGCTACTAAGGTGGCGGCCTTGATATCGGCGAGAATATCTTTGATAAGAAGATCGGTGCGTGTTTTCTTGTGGTTGGATTGGTCTAAATCTGCCTCAAGCTTTAAGATGTTCTGGCGTTGGTTAATCAATATCTGACGGGCGGCAAGATGCGTCCGCATCGCCTCATCCATGCGATCTTTTGGAATTATCTGTTCATTGGCAAGCGTTGTCAGACGGTTAAGCTTATCTTGTTGTAAGGCCAGTTGTTGTTCTGCCAACACTAATAACGACTTTTCAAACTCAAGCTGGCTAGAGATTTCATCAAAAGTATCTATGGTCTGGGCAAGATCAAGCTGCAACAAATTGAGCTGATGCGCCATGTCGCCACTGTCTTGAATGGCAAGGACCGCGCCCTTTTCAACCCTATCCCCTACTTGCCAGTTTTCAAACCTGACAATGCCATCAATCGGCGCGGTAACGGCGCGTTCTTGACCGATAACGATCCTAGCCTCAATATCGACGGAAGGTGTCAACATTTCCTCCGTCACCATGGCGACTTCAACCTTGCTGGCAGAACGCCCCTGCTGGCTATTGGCGGTGATAGGAAAAGCAAATACTAATATCACAAAACAAACAGCCACAAACACGGCCTTGATCCGGTAAGGCGGCAGGTCAATCACATGACCCGAAACAGAAATGGGAAAATAAAGAAGCTTCTTAGGAGACATCAACGCCTTGATCCTTAAAGTGCCAAGCGCACAATAAAAACATAGGCCACGCGTAAATAAAATCAATCGTTACTTTACCTATCGTCTCATTTTATCGTGAAAATTTGAAATGATCTGAAATGGTTTTCTGGATAGTTATAGGGATCGTTTTGATATAAGCTATTTTTTGCACGCCAATATCGCTTACTGGCAATCAGGATAATTTCCCCAACCTCTGATCCAAGGTTTATCAAAGTTCACATCATCATGCCTTTCCGTCTCTTGCCCTATCTGTTTGTTTTGCTCTGGTCATCGGCATTTGTCTCGGCAAAGATCGGCGTATTTCATGCCAGCCCTTTTGCTTTTCTTTTTGTCCGGTTTTCGATTGTCTTTGTGATCTTTGTCGCCATTGGATTAGTGTTTTCCTCATCACAGCCGAACCTCGCCAGCAAAAGCACGGATAAAGAGCCATTGGCACTAACGATATTGACTGGTTTGTTGCTACATGGTGGTTATCTGGGGGCTAGTTTCTATGCCATGGCCTCTGGCCTAGGTTCAGCATTAACAGCGTTAATCGTTTCCACCCAGCCGCTATTGACAACCGCGCTGGCGGTCTTTTTGTTCCATGAAAAGCCAAGACCTATTCAGTGGCTAGGCATACTGATTGGTTTTGTTGGTGTTGTTGTGGCGTTGTCGCCTGCGTTGCGGATCGACACCCCTATTGAAGGTATTATTGCCAGTCTTATTGGTCTGATCACTATCACCATAGGAACCCTCATCCATAAACGCATTAGTGGCCGCATGAGTTTGGTGAAAAGCAACGCTATTCAAGCTTTGGCGGCGTCATGCTTTTTTCTGGTTTTAATTCAGACAGTCGAAACCCCGCGCATAGAATGGCATCCGGATTTTATCTTTGCGCTCATGTGGCAAGTGTTTGCGGTTTCCACAGGTGCTTATGTGATCCTGATGATTTTGATTAAACGCGGCACGATGGCGGCCACAACATCACTTCTGTTTCTGGTGCCGCCAACAACCGCGATTATCGCTAATCTGGCCTTACAAGAGCCTCTTGGCCCCGTAACGATACTGGGTTTTGCCTTGGCATCCGCCGGGGTTTATCTGGTCACCAGATATAAGGCGAAAACGCCATAACACAGGCAATGTAAATCCTTCCGGCCTTAACGCAAAAGGATATCCGGCCCTACTTTTGCCAGATCATTCTGCCCACAAAGCCCAAGGGTTGTGTCTAATTCTTTGTGGATAATTTCTAATGCTCGCGTGACGCCCTGTTGACCCATGGCCCCTAATCCATACAAAAACGCACGTCCGATTAGTGTACCCTTGGCCCCTAACGCAACGGCACGAAGCACATCTTGACCAGATCTGATACCGCTATCCATCCAGACCTCGGTTGATTTTCCAATCGCATCTACAATCTGCGGCAACATCTTAACCGCTGAACACGTGCCATCAAGTTGACGACCGCCATGATTGCTGACAACAACAGCATCAACGCCTAGGCTGGCAGCTTTTTTGGCATCCTCAACATCCAGTATGCCTTTCAGGATAAATTGACCATCCCACTGCTTGCGGATTGCCGCCACGTCATCCCAATTCAGACTGGTGTCAAACTGGCCTGTTGTCCATTCCGCCAGAGATGCCATATCATCCACCCCTTCAACATGACCGACAATATTGCGAAACTGGCGACGCTTCGTTGCCATCATGCCCATACACCATGCCGGTTTTGTCATCATATTGAGAATATTGCGAACAGTAAGGCGTGGCGGCGCACTAAGCCCGTTTTTAATATCCTGATGGCGTTGCCCCATTAATTGTAAATCCAGCGTCAGCATTAACGCTGAACATTTGGCTGCCTTGGCACGCTCAATCAGGCGGCGGACAAAATCACGATCACGCATGACATAAAGCTGAAACCAAAAGGGCTTATCCGTATTTTCAGCAACATCCTCAATGGAACAGATCGACATGGTGGAAAGCGTAAAGGGAACCCCGAAATCTGCTGCCGCTTTCGCTGCCAATATCTCACCATCCGCATATTGCATCCCGGTTAGGCCAGTAGGTGCTAACGCCACTGGCATCGGCAAATCTTGGCCCAGCATAGGCATTTTTGTTGATCTGTTGCTGATATCAATCGCGACACGCTGGCGAAACTTCAACCCTTGCAAATCGGTTTCGTTAGCTTGGTAAGTGCTTTGCGTCCATGATCCACTATCGACATAATCATAAAACATTTTTGGGGCGCGGCGACGGTGCATCTGGCGCAAGTCTTCTATGCAAGTGGCGGTTTTCATACTGTTGCCTTAGTTTTTGTTGTTATGCTGGATACTTCTTCTGCCAAAATAGACGCAATCAATGCGGTATCATCCAGATTAAAGGTCAGCGGAATACGCATATCTACGGTTTTCTCAAGCACCGATAAAGTCTTTGGCAGTATGGGCAAGTCATCAATATAACGCCAGCTATCATAGCGGCTAGTGAATGCTTTGGGTTCATCATCACCAAACCATTTCAATTCAACCCCGCGATTGACCAAACGGGAAATCAGATCAGGTATCTGGTCACGCTCAAGCCCATCCAGACGAAACTGAATGGATGAGCCAACATAGGATTCTTCTTGTTTGCGGTCAGGTATCGTCACACCGGGAATCGACTTAATGCGGCGATGCAGATCATCATAAAGCGCGTTCCACCGTGCGACATTTTTCTCAAGATGAGGCAGTTGCGCTCGCAACATCGCGGCGCGCAGATGATCCATGCGGCCGGAATAATTAGGGGATTGATATTTGACAGCTTCAAAATAGGTATCTTTGGGAATAGCTCCATGGCGAGAATAAAGCATATATGACCCTGATGAGATCACCGCCCGCGCCGCCATATCAGGATTATTGGTGGTCAAAAATCCACCTTCACCAGAGTTCATATGCTTATATGTTTGTGTTGAAAACGCTGCTAACACGCCAAAATTACCTGATTTGATGCCGCGCCATGATGCCCCCATGGTATGCGCGCAATCCTCAACCAGCTTAATGTGATACTTCGCACAAATTGCCATGATCGCTTCCATGTCAGAGATATGACCGCGCATATGCGATAGCAACAATACTTTAGCACCGGATGATATGGCTTTCGCCTCAAAATCCGTGATATCCATGTGATAGTTTTCATCAATCTCAATAAAGACCGGAACGCCGCCGACACTATGTATCGCCCCCGGCACTGGCGCTAGAGTATAGGCATTAGCCAGCACCTTATCGCCATGTTTGACCCCTGCCACGCGCAAAGCCAGAGAGATCGCATAACCGCCAGAAGCACAAGCGATACAATAATCACTGCCCTGCCAGTCCGCGTATTCACGCTCAAGCAGGCTAACTTCAGACTCCTCCCCCGGTTCAACATTATAGCGGTGAAGGCGGCCTGTTCG
This sequence comes from Puniceispirillales bacterium (SeqCode), assembly GCA_965661405.1. Classification (GTDB taxonomy): domain Bacteria; phylum Pseudomonadota; class Alphaproteobacteria; order Puniceispirillales; family UBA1172; genus UBA12202. Next base: position 6,954 of record CBFIDH010000039.1, on the reverse strand, counting down.
CATAATCTCAATCGCGCGAGCTATACCATCTTCAGGAATACTTTCCTGTTGGGTGAAGGATTTAGAAAACATCTTCATGGCAATAGAACTCATCATCGGAAAAATCCATCATAACGCGGTAAGCCATTGGCGAAAAGAAAAACCGTGCTTGCGTTTTTATTTAATTAATCACTTAAAGATATTCTATTAATAAATTGATATTTATTAATTAAATACTTTTTTACACGCTTCATCTAACCGATCTACCATAAGATCAATTTCAGCATCACTAATGATAAAGGGCGGCGCGAGCAAAACATGATCTCCATATTGCCCGTCAATCGTTCCCCCCATAGGATAGCAAATTAACCCCGCCTCAAACGCCGCCGCCTTAAAGGCGCGATGAATAGCTTGTGATGGTTCAAAGGCTGATTTGCTCTCACGGTCTTTGACAAACTCCATCCCAAGGAAAAGCCCTCTGCCGCGAATATCACCAATATGGGGGTGTTGCGAAAAGCGATCTTTCAGCGCGGATAAGGCGCGCTCACCCTTGGCGCGAACATCACCCATCATGTCACCGCCAGCAAGAACATCAAGAACGGCACTCGCGCCAGCAGTTGCCGCCGGATGCCCCACATAGGTATGACCATGCTGAAAAAAACCGGTGCCGTCAGCAATCGTTTGGAAAATATGTTCTGATACTAGCATAGCGCCAATAGGCTGATACCCTGCCCCCAGCCCCTTTGCTATGGTTACGATATCAGGGCTGATATCATCATGTTCAGATGCAAAGAGATACCCTGTTCGCCCCATGCCGCACATCACTTCATCCAAAATTAGCAGCACATCATATTGATCACAAATCTCTCTGATCCGCTTAAAATATCCGGTGACAGATGGCACCGCCCCCAAAGTCGCGCCGACCACAGGCTCTGCGATAAAGGCCATGACTTGTTCTGGGCCAAGCCGCAATATTTCTGCCTCTAATTCATTAGCCGCGCGCAAGCCGTATTCAGCCTCGGTTTCATCATGATTTTGTTCACGCCACGCATAACATGGCGCAATATGGCTGGTTTCAAACAATACTGGCTGAAACATCTGGCGGCGCCACGCATTACCCCCAGCCGCAAGGGCGCCAAGGGTATTGCCATGATAAC
>CBFIDH010000039.1:0-5808 GCA_965661405.1 Puniceispirillales bacterium (SeqCode) | reverse complement strand
TTGCCGCCTCAACAGCCTCAGACCCGCCAGAAACAAAATAGACCTTATCAAGCCCATCTGGTGCATGAGCGATCAGCTTATCTGCCAAGGCTTCAGCTGGTTTTGATGAGAAAAAACCTGTATGCGCAAAGGCCAAATCATCTATCTGTTGTTTGATGGCTTCTTTGACTTTGGTGTTGCTATGCCCAAGGCAGGATACCGCCGCGCCGCCTGATCCATCCAGATATCTTTTGCCGTCAGCGTCAATGAGATAGCATCCCTCACCTGCGACAGCGATAGGTGGATTTCCCTTTGCGTTACGACCAAAGACATGAGACATGGTTTCCCTCAATTCTTATCTGTTCATCACGGCTCTCACCGCATTAATGTTCCGTTTGCATCAAAGGCTGGCTTCTGGCTTATTCTAGCGGATGCCAATGTTCCTGCAATATTGACATGGCATTGTTGATCTTGATCTATGGCATCGGTTTTTACCAATGCCAAGGCAATAGGCGCGCCTACCCGATAACCATAACTGGCTGAAGTGGTTTTTCCTATGATCTGACCAGACATATCCAACACAGGTTCATTGCCGATAGGGGTGATATCCTGTTGATCAAAAATCAAACTGGTCAAAGTTTTTTCAGGGGTTTTCCCCATTCTTGCCATCACGGCATCACACCCAATAAAAGGCGTTTTCAGATCAACGGCAAACATTAACCCTAATTGTTCAGGGGTATTATCGGTATCAATATCATGACCATAAGATAAGAACCGCTTTTCTATACGCATGGCGGATTGGGCAAAGGCACCAACAGGTTTCACCCCATGGGTTTTCATCGCTTGATAAAGCGTTTTGGCATCATCACTTTTGCAAGTGATCTCCCATCCTGGCGCACCAACATAGGATAGCCGCCCTGCCATCACTGCAACGCCTGCTATCTCACCCTTAGCATGATGGAAATAAGCGACCTTATTCAACCAGTCTGCCCCCATAGCATCTGCAAGATTGGCGGCATCGCGCCCCATCACCCCCAAAGTAGCATAGGCCGTTGTCACATCCTGAAGCGACACATCCCAATCGTCTTTGATTTGCCGCTTGATCCACGCCAAATCACGTTTTAACGATGCCGTGCCGACATAAAGCCGGAAATGCTGATCATCCAGACGGAAGATGGTCAAATCGCTCATTATTCCGCCTTTTTCATTAAGCATCAGCGTATATATCACTGACCCCACAGGGCGGTCGATGTGGTTGCTCATGATCTTCTCAAGCGCGGCTAAAGCGTCACTGCCCGTGACATCAATTTTGCCAAAACTGGATAGGTCTGTGACGCCTACGCCTTCTGTGATGCGTCTAACCTCACGGCCGACTTGCTCAAACCAGTCCGGTTTATCAAAGCGCAATGTTGGCGAATGTTCAGCGTCAAAATAAAGCGGTCTCTCATAGCCATAGGCCTGACCGAAACACGCCTTTTCTGTTTCCCATACCGTATGTAAAGGCAGGTGGCGTAACCCACGCGAGGTTGTCCATTGTCGCCCCGGATAGGTGATTTCATAATGCTTGCCTAGCACCTCTGGCACGCGAGCCGATAACGCCGCCACATTTGACCATGAGGGATCAAAGCGTTTGGGGTCGGCTTCGTGCAAATCCATTGGCGGCGCCCCATTAACGATATGATGCGCCAAGGCCCAGCCAGCGCCACCGCCTGTCGCCACACCAACCGAATTCATACCGCAACCCAGATATAAGCCTTGGGTTTCCGCAGACTCACCTAAAAGAAAACTACCATCAGGGGTAAAGCTTTCCGGCCCGTTCAAGAGCATCTTTACCTCAGCGTCTTGCAAAACAGGTAGGCGATGCAAGGCGTGTTGAAGCATCGGTTCAAAATGATCCCAATCTTCGGGCAACAACTGAAAGGCAAAATCAGGCCCTAATCGGTCAGGATCAATGGGTTTGCCCATAGGCTCAAAACAACCGACCAGCAAACCGCCAGAGTCATCACGAATATATAAATGCCCATCATGATCGGATAAGGTGGGCATATTTCCGGAAATGCCCTCAATAGGGCGCGTTAACAAATAAAAATGCTCACAAGGCCAAACGGGAATATCAACACCTGCCATTTGCGCGGCCTGACGGCTCCATAAACCTGTGCATAAGGCAATGGCTTTGGTCTGGATCACGCCTTTAGTGGTCTCAACACCTTTAATTTTATTGCCTTCGGTAAGGATGCCGGTAACGCCTGTGTCTTCAAAAATGCTGGCGCCTCTTTTGCGGGCACCTTTGATCAGCGCCGCGCATAAATCCGAAGGGCTAACCCGGCCATCATCAGGTGACCAAACCGCACCGATCACATCGTCACTATGCATCAATGGCCAGCGCGCTTTGGCCTCATGTGCTGATACCGAGACGGCCTCCACCCCGTATAATTGGGCTAAGGCTTCTTGTCGGCGAATATGCGTTAATCTGTCTGGATTGGTCGCGATGGATAATGACCCTTTGTTAATCCATCCCACCTGCTGGCCGGTTTCCTCTTCCAGCGATTGATAAAGCGAAATAGAATACTTAATCAAATTGGTCAGGTTTTGGGTTGACCGTAACGCGCGCACTTGCGCGGCGGAATGCCAAGTTGTCCCAGAGGTTAGTTTATTGCGTTCGAGCAGAACTGCATTGCTAACACCTTCTTTGGCAAGATGATAAAGGGTGGAACACCCCATTACCCCACCACCAATGACAACAACATCTGCTTGTGATGGCAATGTCATCACATTGTCGGAACGGTCGATATCGGGATGCGGCATTGTTTCCTTCAATTCATCATCACAGGTAATCTATTACAACCTCATTCTTCTAAGGGTGATGTGATTTAGTCAAATCATTTTCTTCAGAAAAACCCCATAAAGTGTTGCCAAAGAAAGTTTAACATTACAAGATAGGATAATGTTATGTTCTGGTAGTGCTTATTCGAAGGCGAAGGATGTGACTTATATTTTTTTTAAGGAGGATTTCATGATAAAAAAGATTCTTGCTGGCGCGGTTGCCGCTAGCTTTGCGATGGCACCGATGGTCGCCGCCGCTGAACAATGCTCAAACGACACCTGGAACAAAGTGATGTCTCGTGGCAAGCTCGTGGTTGGCGTTAAAGCCGATTATAAGCCTTGGGGTTTCCGTAGCACTAACGGTGATATTGTTGGCATGGAAATCGATATGGCCAAAAATGTTGCTGATACCATGGGCGTTGATATTGAACTGGTTGCTGTTCAGTCATCAAATCGTATGCAGTTTTTGGAACAAGGCAAAATTGATCTGATGATCGCAACGATGTCTGACCGTAAAGACAGACGTGAGATCGTTGGAATTGTCGGCCCGAATTATTATACTTCGGGAACCAATGTCATGTCTCCAAAAGCGTTGGGGCTAACAAGCTGGGAAGACCTTCGCGGTAAGCCTGTTTGCGGCAAGCAAGGCGCATTCTATAACCAGATTGTAGAACAGCGTTATGGCGCCCAAATCATTGCCTTCACCGGCAACGCCGAAGCTAAACAGGCCCTGCGTGATAAAAAATGTATCGCTTGGGTTTATGATGACAGCTCCATCGGCTCTGACCTAAGCTCTGGTGAGTGGGATGATTTTGAAATGCCACTTAACTCCGAAGACGATAACCCATGGGCGCTGGCTGTTCCAAAAGCAGAACAGAATTGTGTCTTTGGTCGTTTCATGTCTGGTATGCAGTACCAGTGGCATCAGGATGGCACATTAGCTGAACTTGAAAAGAAATGGGGCATTAAGCCTACCAAGTATCTTCAGGATAAGCAGGCACAGTATAAAGACTGGTTGGCTGAATAAGCCCTATGCCTATGACGATAATCCCGTCATGGAAACATGACGGGATTTATAATTTCAGGGCTGGTGATTAACGCATGGATATTATCGCTGATTTTTTCAGACAGATTGCCGAAGACTACCCTAGATGGAATTTCATCTGGATGTATGAACCTGTGCAACAGGGCAAGATCCTTTCTGGCATCTGGATGACCATTAAATTATCGTTTTACTGCCTGATCTTATCGGTAGTTATTGGGATTGTTGGCGCCTTTGCCCAAGGCAGCAAAAATGTAATTATCCGTTCCCTTGTGCAGGGATATATTCAATTTTTCCGTAACACGCCGCCTTATGTTCAATTATTGTTTTTCTATTTTGCCTTAGGTCAATTTACCCCGACTTACAGCCCTGATGGTTGGCTGGAAATTCCTATTATTTCGAATGTCGGTTGGGCCATTATCTCGCTTTCGTTTTTTGCTGGCGCTTTTAATGTGGAGATTTTCCGCGCAGGCATTGAAGCCGTAGCCGACAGCACCAAAGAAGCCGCAGAATCCCTAGGTTTTTCAAGATTTCAAACTTTCCGCTATGTGGTCTTTCCCTTAGCGATCAGGGTTTCTCTACCCTCACTGAATAACAATCTCATCAATCTGATGAAAACCACAACTCAAGCCTATGGCATTGCTGTTCCAGAATTGCTTTATCAATCGGTGACCATTTGGAATGACTATCCGTCGGCGCAATATCCGACCATGCTGTTGGTCTTTGTTGTCTATATTCTGCTGGTAGGGGTTTTGGTCATGAGCATGAACCGTTGGGAAAGAAATTTGAGGATACCCGGTTATGGCCACTAGAATCCCCGGACTTACAAAGCCCACCACTACGGATTTGCCTGTCCTTAAACCGTTTTTGCCAAGGGCTCACCCTGTTCTACATACCAGCGCGTGGCTGGCTGGGTTTTCACCATGGATGGGATTGGTTTTATTTCTGCCGTTGATGCTTTGGCCATTTGCTAGCCATGCGGCAGGCAATTTTACGATAATTGATGCCTTTGGCACATTATGGAATTGGGTACCGTTTCTGTTGAAATCAGGCTTTCTCTTTAATGTCATTATCTCGCTTTTTGCTATGCTGATCGGCACGGTGGCAGGGATTGTTCTTGGCCTTGGACAGATATCAAAGATTACGATAACCCGAAGGGTGAGCTGGTTTATTACCCAGTTGGGTCGCAATTCCCCATGGCTTGTGTTGTTGTTTATTGTGCTATTGGCCTTTCCATTTGAGGTTACGATATTTGGGGTAATAATCATGATCCCAGACTGGACGAAGGCGGTTATCGGGCTTTCGTTACCTATCATGGCCAATATTTCAGAAATTGTTCGCGGCGCCATCATGTCCGTTCCAACAGCCCAATGGGAAGCCGCAGAAAGCCTAGCCTTTAGCCGCCAACAGATTTTGTGGCGTATTATTCTGCCCCAATGCTTTAAGCGCATGATCCCACCATGGATGAATTGGTATGCGATTTTAACCATGGCAACGCCATTATGCTCACTTCTTGGCGTTGAAGAAATCATCACTTTGTCGCGTCAAGCTATGGAAGCTGAGAATAATCATCCAGAATTGCTTGTTCCGTTTTACAGTTTCGCTCTTGGATTGTTTTTTATCTATTGCTACCCCATCGCCCGAATGACCATGTATCTTGAACGCCGCTATGCGGTCAAAATATAGAGGAAACCGCCATGACATTAAAAACCGCTGAGGTGATTGTATCCATCAAAGATGTGCATAAGTCTTTTGGTGAATTAGAAGTATTGAAAGGCGTGAGTTTAGATGTTCGCAAAGGTGAGGTCATCTGTATCATTGGCCCTTCAGGATCAGGCAAATCTACTTTAATTCGCTGTATCAACGCCCTTAATGATATTCAAGCCGGAAATATTAGTGTTTGCGGAATTGATGTCACCGACCCACAACTGCAAAAGCTAGAATTACGGAAACGCGTTGGCATG
>CBFIDH010000038.1:0-15792 GCA_965661405.1 Puniceispirillales bacterium (SeqCode) | reverse complement strand
ATTAAATTATCATCTCTGGGGTTGACCCTTATCCAATAAATTATAAATTTGTAATTAACAATTTTATATTTTGAGGATGATCATAATGTTTCGTTTGCTAGGATTAGGTTTTATCGTCACCGTTGTTTTTGGTGCCTCAGTCGCAAGGGCCGATGCCCCATTTGCTAGCTCTCTTAACCATATCTATGAGCAGAACCATTACCTCTCATCTGGTATTCTGCCTGTTTCCAATACCGCTAGCCAAATCGCCAATAGCAACAAAAGGGTCAATTTTATTTGCAACGGCAAGAAGCTAGATATTTACAAAAAACTGCAAAAACCTGACCTGAAAAAATTGGAAAAAAGCTTTGGGATGTCGGTTGATCAAATCGAAGCCATGCTAGAAAATCCCGGTGGATCAGGTCTGCCGTATCTGCCGAATTTAGATATGATCAAATTTGGTTTTGACAGCCCCGAAATTAGTGAATTGTTTGAAAACTTTATCTCAAATCCTAATGTCAGTGATTTAGCTGTTCTGTTAACCACATCAGAAAAAAGCTCATTCGATAAAAAGGCGCAAGTCATTTCCGCTGATGCCAAATTCGCTTATGGCATTTTGCATCTGCATTACAACAGAGTAGGCGGCAATGCACAGCTTGGGGAAAAGTTATTAATAGAGGCGGCTAAGAAAAATCAATATGGCGCACGTTATGTCGAAGGGATGCGGTGGTATTATGGATATGGCAGAAGCCCTAATCTGACCAACGCCGCCACTTGGATGCGCCCAAGTTACGAAATTGCAGAGACAAAAAAGGATATTTTTTCTGATGTGATCGTGAATACCTTTTTTGAGATTGTCTTTCATCCCAGCTATCCACAACGTGATCTATATGTGGAATTGATGGCAAATGCACAACAAGCACGGTCTAATCTTGTTCAGCAGATTAATAATAATAATGTCCCCACAACCGCGACGCTCTTTCGGCAAGAAGCGATTGATCTTTTAGTTCGGCGCTCAGAACTGCTTATTGAACTCGGTGAAATTCTTGAGATGGGAGATAAGGTTGAGGCTTACCGCATCACCGTGCAGGATATGGTCAATAAATCAAATATGGATACTATTTTGGGGGAATTGATGGCGGTAAGCGATGCGTTCCAGCAAGAAACCGAGCTAGAGCTAGCTAAGTTTAACATGATGGAAAACAACGGGCTTGTGAAACTGCAAACACTCCATAATAAAAATGCTGAATATATTGCCGATACGCATAGCTTCGTTGGCAGAAGTGTCGTTATGACAGGTTTGGTGTTTATGTTAACTGACGCCGGGGCAGAGCAATTTGCAAATCCAGATTTTTTATTGGTGATGGACGCTGGCGGTGCTATGCGAAGCAATGCGTGCAAGGTTTATAGAGGTATTAATCTCTATGCTGAAAATACTAATTTCGAAATCAAAGAGGTTGAAGTCGAAGTTGTTGAGGGGCTGCAATCCCGAAAGAAAAAATAAACAGATAAAACGTCTATGCCCATTGGCGGTGCGGATAGATTACTATCCCTATCCCATCGCGAATGGCAGATGATCAATGACGGCGTTATGCTCATCTTCAAATAATTTTTCATTTTCTGTCGAGGCTTGCAGGAAGGTATTTTCGCCATCCTGTTTGAACTCAAACCCCTCATAAAGCTCTGACCTGCTGTTAGGATTAGCAAAGGCTTCAAAAACCTTATGAAGCAATTCTTCATGCAGCAGATAAACATAGGCATCTCTTTGAACAAAATAGCCTGTGGAGGGAATTTCAAACTGTTGCTTTTCAGCGTAATAATTCTGATTATAAAGTACTTGCCCTGACTTAATATGTTTTATCACCACATTGAGTGATAACACTAATGTAACAAGCTGGCGTTGGTTGGTGTAGGGTTTATCCTGATAATTCCATCCATCCAATGTGATTTCTATTCCTATTTCAGGGTCTGGGAGAGGCAAACTCGTGTTCAGGGCAGAATTGCCATCCGTCGCAACAATCCGCATATCTTTCACAAGATCAAGATTCAAAGTTTTCGTTTTTTCATAGGGAATAATAGGAACATTGAGGTTAGACGAAAAACTGATCCCAGCCATATGCCCAACTTGATCCAAAAGACTTGATATATCCATATTTAAGATATTCGCTTCACTTTCAGCGAGAGACGTCCCCGAAACCTTAGTCACCTGAAACCGTTTGCCGCCATATGTATTGGCATAAGGATAACGCGCTACTTTTGTAATCAGATGCTGGGCAATACTGTCTTGGCGATTTTTATTAGTAACAAGATCAAAATAAATGCCTGGCAGAACATCTGAATTAGGCTTTCCTGTCAGGCTATCAAAATAGCGACCTAGCACCCCAAAATTAGCAATGATCTGGCGCTTTTTGACATTGTAAATCGTATTGTACCCAACGAGCCTGTTGATATATCGCGTTTTATTCAAATGGGGAAAATATACCGCCGCTAAGTTTTGCTCAGCGACAAATACCGTCGCCATTCCTAAATCTGTTTCAATATCAGACGCCTGATCAGACAGGGGGGCTAAATCAATATTCGTGGCTGACCAATCCACCTGCCGGATCATATCCACGAGCAGGGAATTAATAGATTGGTTTTCAGCATTACGCATTTTCAAAGCTGACCGGAAATGAGGTAAATGGGCGGTGTCTTCCTGATAAATCCCGCCCCATGTAACAGGTTGGCGTAACCTTGCTTCAGCAGGCGCAATTCCCAAAGATGGCACAAGGCCAGATGCCGCCATGCCTGCCGCGCCAATACCGCCAATAAATTGTCGTCTTATCATCACTTTATACCTGTTGGTTACTGTCGCTAGAAGCGGAGGGCAGAAACATCGACCCAATCAGCACCGCCAAATAGATCATCGCCACCGAGAATGACCCTGCCTCAAGCCCAAGCCGAACAAAAAAACGATCAATCTCATCACCAGCAAAGAGCATGATGATATCAACAGGTACCGCCAGCAGATTATAGATAAAGCCCAATACCACATCGACAATATAAATGAGCAATTCAAGAAGCGCATCTAAGGTCGCCGATCCCGTCGTAAAAAAATGACCGGATGCGAATAACAGAGCCATGACAACCCAAGTCGAAGTGATACCATTATCACGCAAAATCATGCTTTGATAAATATGCAATCCTAAGCATATTACCCAGACAATTATTCTCAACGACATCGATATCTTATCCATTATTATATTTAATAAATATAATTTATATTTTTATGAATATAAGGCAAGTCACATGATGGCGCTTGCCCAATCTTACTTATCACGGCGCCGTTAAGACAGCCGGATCGCTAAGAATATAGGTGATGAATTCACGGCTGATCAAAACCAGCCCCGATATCAAGATAAGCCAAATGATTACGAGCAAAAACTGTTCATCATTAACTCGCCGATAAACATAAAGCCCTAATTGAACACCAAGTAATGTAAAAGGAAAAGCAATGGCGGACGCGATTAGCACCGCTGGCGTTACCATTCCGGCAATAAAATAAAACACAAAAACAACAGCCAGAATAATCATATTAAAAGCTTGCAAAATGGCTCGCCGGTCATGTTTCTTCCAATCATATAGCGATGTCCACATCGTAGGTAAGGCACCAGATAGTCCCGCAATACCACCCAGAATTCCAGAGACAAAGCCAACCACAATATCAATCATGGGATAGGAGTGGGGCAACTTCACAGCTTGACGTTGAAGCACAGAAAATCCGCCAAACAGCACCATCAAAAGGCCAATAATCAGCTTAAGTACAAACAGATTTATTAGCACAAGACTATAAACCCCCAAGGGGATACCCACCAAGGCTGGCACTGAAAATCGCGCCAGTCGGCGAAGACGGATTTCTTTTCTGATCTCATAGAGACCTTGAATACCGCCTATCAATGACATGATCACAACAACGGTCACCGCCTCTTGGGTTGGCAGAACAATCAGCCACCAACCTAGCGAGAAAAGCGCTGTCCCAAACCCAGCAAGGCCGCTAATAAAACCGCCCATCACCGCGCCAACCGCAAGCAGTGAAACTACATAGATACTCAATTTGGTATTCTCCCAAAGATCAGATGAAGGCATTGATGGGCGCAACGGCATAGCGCCCATATAGCTTAGCACGAAAGGGCGATATCATGCTGAAAATCTCTGGAAGTGTTCTTAGGCGATATGCCCGACTTCAATAAGCCTAGATCGTCATCGGTACATCAGCGCGTTGAAAACAAATCCTTATAGCTATCACGCAGGATATTTTTTTGAACCTTACCCATGGTGTTTCGCGGCAATTCATCAATCAGGATAAGCTTACGCGGCTGCTTAAAACGTGCCAGCGCTGATGCAGCGGCGGCGGCAATATTGTCCAGATCAGGGCGCTGACCGGGGGCGGCGACAATCACCCCTAGCACGGTTTCTCCAAAATCAGGGTGCGGTACACCCAAGACCGCGCTTTCCAAAACGCCGGGCTGATCATCTAGCACCAGCTCAATTTCTTTGGGATAAATATTAAAGCCACCAGAAATAATCAGGTCCTTATTGCGGCCAACAATATGCAGATATCCATCCGCATCAATCCGGCCCAGATCGCCTGTGATAAAGAATCCATCCGAACGCAATTCTGCCGCGGTTTTTTCGGGCATCTGCCAATACCCTTTGAAAACATTGGGGCCGCGCAATTCAATTTGTCCAACTTCACCTTGCGGTAACTCCGTGCCGTTTTCTGGATCGGTGATTTTAAGTTCAACCCCCGGCAAGGGAAAGCCAACCGTACCGGGGCGGCGTTCCCCATGATAGGGATTTGAGGTGTTCATATTCGTCTCAGTCATACCATAACGTTCAAGGATAGCATGGCCAGTCCTAGCCGCGAATTGCTGATGGCTTTCTGCTAACAGGGGGGCTGACCCGGAAACGAAAAGCCTGATATGCGCCGTCAATTCACGTGTTAAACGCTGGTCATCCAAAAGCCGGGTATAAAATGTCGGAACGCCCATCATTGTTGTTGCTGTTGGCATCAGCGTAATGATGGCATCAAGATCGAATTTTGCCAGAAACAGGATACGAGCTGATGTTGCCAGTATAATATTTGTTGCCACAAACAGCCCATGGGTATGAAAGATTGGCAACGCATGAAGCAAAACATCTTGATCCGAAAACTGCCATGCCTCCGCAAGCGAGAGCGCATTTGATAACAGATTGTTCTGGGTCAGCATGGCGCCTTTTGAGCGCCCCGTTGTGCCAGAGGTATAAAGAATGGCCACCAGATCATCTTTATCCCGGCTTATCGTCGGAAAAACAGGTTCCATCATCATGGCCTGATCCATCACTGTTCCAGTCCCATCCGCGTTCAGCGACAGCATCCTAATATCATCACTGGCAAAAAGCGTCTGATAGTTTTCAATATCTCCGCCATCACAGACAAGGAGGCTCGCGCCACTATCTTTGACAAAATAGCTAATCTCATGCGCGGTATAGGCCGTATTCAGAGGCAGGAACACCAGACCTGCCTGAACACAAGCCCCATAAAGCGCCAAGGCTTGAGCTGATTTGTGGACTTGGGCAGCAACACGGTCACCGGGATTAAGACCTGTTTCGGTCAAAGCGTGTGCCAGACGAGACACCAAGGCAAGAAAATCCCCATAGCTCATTTCTGTGCCATCTAGAAACTGAAGAAATGGCGTTGCCTTTCCCTCATGTGGGGCAAACAATCTGTCATATAATGGATTATTCATTATGCTATTTTTCTTCACAATATCGTTTGCCGTCTTCGGCGAGTGTTTTTACTTCAGCAGAGGCAACGACTTCTCCGGTACTGACATAAAGCTCATGGTTTGTACCAACCTGATCCAGATCATAAAGATAATTGACCATAGCCCCGCCAGATTGTGCCATGCCTTTATCAGAAATATCTGCTCCGGCATGGATGGCATGAATCATGGCGCCATTGCCAAGATGAAACCTCGCCACCGGGTCAAAGGGCTGATTACCTTTGGCCTTAGCATTAAGCAGATAATAGGCCGCCGTTCCCCGCGCGATCTCCGGGTTGTTCATATCAGGCAGACTCCGTCCTTCTTCTGCGCACCATTTTGATAAACCAGGGATAGGGGATAGCGTGACAAAAGTAGTCAAAGCTGGCAACTCGCTAGCCAGATCTGCCGCCACTTGTTTAATCAAGGAATTGCCAAAAGAGATACTGGCAAGCCCACGCTGACAATTTGAAATGGAATAAAATACCGCGGTATTGGCTTGATCAACAGCAATGGCGGTGCGGTCTTCTGCCAGCAAAGATTGAATAGAATCTGGCACACCTTGTGTTAGGGCCACCTCAACAAAAATCAAAGGTTCATCAGGCATGGCGGGATGAAAAAAAGCAAAGCAACGGCGATCCGCAGGTTCAAGACGCCGCCGCAAATCATCCCATGAACTAATGGCGTGAACCGCCTCATAAGCAATAATCTTTTCAAGAATATGGGCTGGACTTTCCCAGCTAATATGACGAAGAACCAGAAATCCGCGATTAAACCATGAGGCAAATAGGTGGCGAAAATCCAGATCAAGCGGTGCCATCCGCTGATCTTGTCCTGCCAACCGTAACAGTTCTGCCCGCATATGAACAAGTTGCCCCGTCGCGCCGGGAACACCATTCAAACGTCGCAAAAACTCATGACGGCGAGGTTCTGCCGTCGCCGCAAAAGCCCGATAATTTGATTTAGATGGCTGTTTTTCGTAAGCATCCAGAGCTTGACGAAGCTCGTCTGGCTTAATATCCATGGCATCAGAAATATAACCAAAAAAATTGAGCTTGCCATCATCATCAAGATGTTGAAATCGGGATAAGATTTCATCGGCCAGTGCAAGACCTGATATCTCACCTGCCGATCCCATCAAATCCTCAGCCACCTCAGACAAGGGACGGTTATTTTTTTCCGACGCACGCGAAGCACGATAGCGGCGCTTAAATACTGTTGATAAAAGATCAGCAAGCAGGCTCATCACACTTCATCCTTTCATCCCACATATATCATTATTTTGTTATGTTAGTAGCAGAAAACATCTCATCAATGTGATCACGCCAATCTGGAAATGTGATAGCGATGAGAGTTTTGATATCATGGCACTCAGCCATTTGTAATGCTGTTTCAAATTGTCGGGCAACCCTAGGTAAAAACTTTAAGTAATGCGGTTTCGCATCGCGCTGTTGCAGGCGGATAAAAACACCGAGAATACGCGCATGACGTTGCGCCCCCAGCAAAGCATAGTTTTTGCGGATAACCGCTTCACCGCCCAGATGCTGCGGGGCGTGTTGGATGTAATAATCCAGCATTTTTTCTTCAAGACCGGGGCTTAGGTCACGGCGAGCATCCTGAAGAAGTGAGACAAGATCATATTCGCATGGGCCAATCACCGCGTCTTGGAAATCAAGAATACCGCAACGGGCAACGTCTGTGCGTTGTTCTAAAAACATAAGGTTGTCAATGTGGAAGTCTCGCAAAACCAAGGTGTCACTCTTGGTGGATACCTCGCCTAATATGGACTCCCACGCTTGCCGAAAGGCGGCGGCAAATCCATCATGATCATATCCTTCGGGGGCTATCCTTGGGGCAAACCAGTCTGAAAAGATATCCAACTCATCTAAATATGTGACCAGATCATATTGCTTTGCCTCAATCTGCTTTCCTTCAGGGTGGTGATGAAGGGTAAGTAAAGCCTCAACAGCTAGTTGATAAAGCGCGGTTTCATCTTCGCCTGAGGTTAGGCAATGGGCATAAGTGCCATGACCAAAATCTTCTATCAGCGCCAATCCATATTCATTGTCCACCGCATGAACCCTCGGTGCAGATAGGCCCAGCCCACATAAATGATCTGAAATGCGAATAAACGCATCGAACCCTGCCGGATCACTATGATCATCCATGACCAGCAAACCATGATCTGGCAGACGAAAATAACGCCGTGATGACGCATCACCCAATAATGGCACATATTGCGCCGCCGCCAAGCCCTGACGCGCAAGAAAACGATCTAGGGGTGGAGGGGAAATCTCAGACATGATTATGTTGCCTTGATTATGTTGAATTGCTTATGTTGAATTGTGCTAAAGCACTTCACCATCTGCGGTCTTGAGAGCTTTAAGAGTGGTTGAAGCTGTTAAAAACATAGCGGTTTTGAGCTGTTCTTTCCAGACAGACAAAAGCGCATCCAGCCTCTCAGGGCGAAGCGTATTATTTTCATCTTCCAGCGCTTTGATAAACACCCCCGCGGCGGATACCATATCCGCGCCAAGCCACAGACAACGGGCCATATCCAGACCATGACGTACGCCGCCAGAGGCAATGATCAGCGCCTGTGTTGCCTCTGCTCTCACAGCTTTAAGGGCATCGACAGTGGGAATACCCCAATCCAGAAAAGGAGCCATGATCTCTTGGCGCAACGTGTCACTACGGTTTTGTTCAATGCGGGTCCAGTTGGTTCCGCCAAGACCAGCGATATCAATAATTCCGACACCTTGATCCATAAGCTGTGTTGCTGTTCTTGCGCTAATCCCTGCGCCAACTTCCTTGACCATAATTGGAACATCCACGCGTTTGACCACATCTCTCAACGCGGCTAAAACACCAACCCAATTTCGATCACCTTCCGGTTGGGCAAGTTCCTGTAACGGGTTGAGATGAATGGTTAGCGCATCTGCGCCCAGATCATCTATGGCTCGCCGGGCTAAATCAACACCGCCCTTTTCGGCTAGTTGAACACCGCCAAGATTTCCGATCAGGGGAATGCCTTGCGCCCGCGCGCGTAACCCTGACTGGCTTTGTTTCGCAAGAAGTGACGCCCGTTGAGAGCCAACGCATAATGCTATCCCATGCTGGCTTGCCACTTCAGCCAAAGCCATATTCACCGCATCGCCGCGAGGCAAGCCGCCAGTCATGCCACTGATCATGAGAGGCATGGCCAGACGATAGCCAAGAAACCGCGTGCGGGTATCCACCTTATCGGCATCACATTCGGGGGTCGCCTGATGCGTTAACCTCACCCGATCAAGGCTATTTTCAATCTGAGCCATTGCCAATGGCATTTTGGCAAGATCAAGATGATCACCTTTACGTTTGCTTAGATCAGGCATCACAATTCCCTTTTCTCAAAGCGTGGCCGGAACAGGCCATCTATTAACAGACTATGCGGAACGGTTAATGCCGCCAATCCGATAAATACTACCATCATACTTGCCGGGGCTATACCTATGCCTTTATTCAGGGCCAGAAAAATAAGGCCGCCTGTAAGCCAGCTCATCACCGTAAAAATAAGCGTAAGGGTGATGACTAGCCGAAGTGATATCACATCTTTAAGCATGGTCAGCACACGCGCCATATGCCGAGGGGTATGAACAAGGCAAAAATAAATCGCAAAGCTGGTTAACGCAGGCATCATCGCTATCACGATGGCTAATCCTGCCAATTCTACAAACCGGCGATAAAGACGCGTTTCCACAATGCCGGAAGCCACATAAAGGGCAAGGCAAGGCCACCATAACCAAACGATCAGATCAAACCAATACCAAAGCCGAGCCGTATCACCAAAAATAAGCCAGCCAAAGATTAAGTCTGCGGTATCGTGATCAGCCATGCTGATACCAAAGACGATTAAACCGCCATGGCTGATGGATTGCAGAATACGCAAGATTAGTGTCAGGTCTTTTTGGCTATCACCTGATCCGAAATGCCAGACACTTAAGAGAAGAAATCCAAATAGCGCGACCTCAGGTAGTTTTAGCCAGAACATCACTACCGCGATAGCTATCAAAACATAGAGAACAAGAAAACCAGCCAAGCGAGCATAAGACCTCCCATATCCCATAGCAAGGGCAACCGCCCCATCCATTGCACCATGAGGAAGGCCAATGAGAACAACCGCTAACAGTGATATTATCGTCACAACATCCATTATGATACCATTTGCCTTTGCCGGGTTAGCATAGCACGCAAAAATGGCCATTTCGGCATTGCCATAATAATTTTTAATCTGATCTTATGATTAGCTAAGCCAGACATAAAAAGCGCCATCTCATCACCACTTAGCGCCGAGGCCACTTGCGAGAATAGCTGTGGTGCCAGATCAGGGCGGTGACGCAACACGGTTAAAAAAACCTTATCCATCCATAAATCAATGCGTTGATGCGGTGAGACAAACCGCAATTCCCCACTCTGCTGATAAGTTGACACAGCCTCATCAATTTGCCTTTGGATAAAGGTAAAGGCGTAACCTGATGATGGGCGAATAGCACCGCCATTTCCCCCGATTGCATCCCACCTGTCGTCGCGCGGGCTAAGAAATCCCATGGGAATAACACCTGCTTCACGCCGCAACACTTGCCGCTTTCCTGTCTTTAGGATGTCATCACAATACCGGATAATAGCGTTGTCATAAAACGCATCATCTTCGGTATGAGGGGTGAACATGGTTGACTCGATGAGCGCCTGATGCGGCGAATAGGGCAAGACATAAAGAAAATGTATTCCCCGGCTTTGATCACAGCGGAAATCCATCAGCACCGCGCAATCGGGATCAAAAACCGGATGTTCTGCCAGAATCTCAATCCCCCGGAAATGTTGCAACATTATACCGTGGGGAAGATCAGGTGTCCGGCTATCAGCGATTTGCTGGCAATGAGGTAATTCTTGATCTGCGATAAGATGAAAACCGTTTTGATCTGGATTGATCGCATTAAGCCGCGCTGATCGAAACTCCACCCCTTGCCGTTTAGCAGTGATGCGGCAATGGCCTTTCCATGCCGCAGAAGAAATTGCCATATAAGGAAAACGCGCCGCGGTTTGAACAACCGCGCCCTTTTGGGTATTAATAGCCCAGCGTTGCCAAGTCTTTCGCGCCATCCGCTGCGCTTCTCTCATCCCCTCTACTGCCCAGCATCCCCAGTTGTGATCTTGTGATTTTGTAAAATCAGGATGCTCAATCACCATGACGCGCGTATCTGGCATGGCCCCAGCCCTAGCCGCCAGCGTTAGGCCAGCACAGCCTCCACCTAATATCGCCAGTTGTCTTGTCATGATGAGACCTGTCCCGTTAATGGCAGGCCATGAAGCGCATCATGAAGCTGAATGTGATGTGGGATAGGCTTGGCACGTTTGATCCCAAAATGACGCCTGATGCCATGAATGCGGCGATACAACATAGGCAAAGATGAGATCGTTACTAAAAACTTTGTTGTTTTGTTGGTGCTTTGCCGTCCCTTATCCCAGCGATAGCCACAAGCCGCAAGCTGAACCCCGATTTGCCGATAAACTCGCGCCGCCACCCCAATAGCCAGATGCCCGCGCAAAGGCAGAAAAGCCATCCCTTTTTCGCCACTCTGATAATAGATTTCGGCCAGATCAAGACATTTTTTAACCGCAGAAGCGATCTTATCCTGATGCTGTTGGCTGGCGGTATTTTCGGGGCTAGCGGCGGCGGTGATCTGTTCTGGCGATATCTTGCCCAGCCATTCCGCAGGTAAATATCGGCGCCCGTTTCTGGCATCTTCAAGGACATCACGGGCAATATTTGTTAATTGCATGGCGATACCTAGATCAATAGCAAAACTATACGCGCGCCGATCATCACAACCCAACACCGCGCACATCAATAAACCCACTGTACCAGCAACATGATAACAATAACGGAGCAATTCTTCTTCACGGTTAAAGCAAACCTGACTTTGATCAGAAACCAGACCATCAATTAACGCCGCAAGAACCGGACGCGGCAAATCTAATTCATTGATCAAATCGGCGATATCGGTATAAAGCCGGTGTCCATCCGAAGGCTCACCCAGAATACAGCGTTTTAATTGCAGCAAATCTTGCGACCTGTCCTGATCATCATCATCAGCCAGATCATCTACCTGTCGGCAAAATTGATAAAGCCGTGCCGCCCGATATCCGGTTTTTTTTCCTAGCAGTCGCCTCGCCCAAGCAAAGCTCTTACCATGCTGGCGAAGTGTTGCCTCCGCATCAGAGGCATGGTCCAATGTTGGGCTGTTGGTGTTGCTCATCATCCCCTTGCCTTTTCGTGATCATACGGCCTTTTCATCCTGAATAACAAGGTTTTCCACAACTTTGGCAGAACAGAGAACACCTGGCATTCCTGCCCCCGGATGCGCCCCAGCCGCCGCAAAATAGAGATTACCAACCTTGCGATCACGATTATGATACCGAAACCACGCCGACTGGGTAAAGACAGGCGCGATGGAAAACCCGGCCCCGTGCATAGACCGATAATCTGTCTTAAAATCATCCGGGGTCATAAAGAAGTCTGCTGTAATCGTGGATTTCAATCCGGGCATAATCGTCCGGTCTAACGCCGCCACGATACGGTCACGCATCACCGGGCCCATGTCACCCCATGGGACTTGACCAAGGGTATTTGGCACTGGACAAAGCACATAAAAGCTATCCATGCCTTCAGGGGCAAAACTTGGGTCTGTCGCCGTTGGCCGATGCAAATAGAGCGAGAAATCATCCGCTAGTATCTTTTTGTTAAAGATATCATGCAACAATTCCTTATAGCGTTCTCCCATCCAGATGGTGTGATGGGCAACTTGGGGATATTGGCGCGTCGTGCCAAAATAAAGCACAAATAACCCCATAGAATATCGGGTCATGGCCTCTGGTATGACCTTACCTTTTGCCCCGGCCGCCGGATCAATCATCTGCTGATAAACGGTTGGGGGGTCCGCGTTACAGATCACCCGATCTGCTGTGATCACCTCACCATTTACGGTGGTGACGCCTGTTGCTTTTTTATTGCTGATATTAATCTGCTTAATATCCGTATTCAGCATGATGGTGATGCCATGACGTTCCATCAGATCACGCAAACTGGCCACGATAGCGCCTGTTCCACCCATTGCAAAATGCACCCCCCATTCGCGTTCAAGAAAATGGATCAGAGCATAGATTGAGGTGGTGTTGAACGGGTTGCCACCTACCAAAAGCGGGTGGATAGAAAACGCCTGTCGCATCAGGTCATGTTTCATATAACGATTAACCAGTTGAGATACCGTCAGATGGCTTTTGAGCCGCAATAGGGATGGAATCTGTGCCAACATTCGGCTGAAACGGTCAAAAGGCTGATCAGCTAATTTTCTAAACCCGACATCAAATATTTGTTCCGAGGCGGTTAGCAGACGGCGATATCCTTCTGCATCTGCACTGGAAAACCGTGAGATTTCGGCCATCGTGTCTTCAACCGTCGCGCGGTAGTCAAATTGCTCACCTGTACGATCAAAATAAAACCGATACCACGGGTCAAGCGGGACAAAACGCACATGATCAGAACGCTTTTCACCAAAAAGTTCAAACAGCTCATCAAAGAGAAAAGGAGCCGTAACCACCGTTGGGCCAGCATCATGACGAAAGCCGCCATGTTCAAAAACACGCGCCCGACCACCCAGTTGATCCAGCCGTTCAATCAGGGTGACGTCATCGCCTCTGGCGCGCATTCGCAGCGCCGCGGCTATACCGCCAAGACCACCACCTATGACTAATGATTTTTTTTGATGTGGCATTAAATTTGATGCGCCTTAATCAGACCATTACTTTTGATGAACAAGGGTCTGGATACGCACAGAGTGTATAAGCTTTTGCACAGGGGCCACAATCTGACGCATAAACTCTGGCATATTCTGATAGCATTCTTCCCCATGTTCCAGCATATCTTCCATCATGCGGGAGGTCTGACTGATAGCGTCCGAATCCCTAATTGCATCCAACCAATGCGTGATGTCACTAGGTTTACCATCATTTAGCCAAGCATTAAACCGTGCTTTTTCCCGTGGAGTCGCGTTTTCCCTAAAGAGAACAATCACCGCGTTAGGGGCGCGGCGGATCAGATCTGTGGCGCTTTGTTCAGAGCCATCAGTGCCAGCAAAGTTTAGCAAGTCATTAGCCACCTGATATGCTGATCCAACTGATTCAAAATATTTATGCGAGTCTATGATCAGGTCTAAACGGCCTGCGATCACCGCAACCCCCTCAATAGGGGCAATGAAAAGCGGCGCGGTTTTGCCGCGAATAATATCACGGTAAGTTTCCATGCCCGGATAGCCATGTTTGCGAAACTCTTTTGCTTGGCCTTCGGTTGTGGCCAGCATATGCTTAGCAAGAATATGAACAAGTTCAGGTTTCTTCGCCAAAGCGGCGGCGTCTGCGGCGAATTGAAACGACAGACCGATAAGCCAATCCCCTAAAGCAAGCGCGATATCGCGGCCAAATTTAAACCAAACGGTAGGACGATTGCGGCGCAACTGATCTCCATCAGAAATATCATCATGGATGAGTGAGGCATTATGCAAAACCTCAATCGCTGCTGCCCAGCTTATCGTCGCTTGATAGGTGGCTGTCGGAGAATGATTTTCGATATGTTTTTCTGCTGATAAAGCCAGCCGAGCGCGCAACATTTTGCCAGTATCGCGAAAATGATATCGGGCTGCCTTGGCAAGCAAGTCGTTATTGGCAGGAATATGTTTGTTGATCAACCGCATGATAGCGGCGAGGGCATCGGAATCAGATGGTGATGGATTGAGCGTAATCTGATCAGAAGCAAAAGATCTGCGGATCATATCATCCATATTGTCACTATCCCTCATATCCGATTATGATAGGGTGGACAGCTCCTTCAAAAAGGGGGGGAGAAGGAGCTGTCCCTTAAGCGTTTCATTAAACCTAAGCGTTTTGGGACTCAGATGTTGCAACACTCCAGATGATGACACCAAATGCAATCTTGTTGAGCACGTCAGCAAGGTTATAAATGATGTTCAAAGAGTTGAAATCAGGCGTTTCGCTGAGCATATAGCCGAACAGATATCCTAGCGGATAAATCGCCCAACCAATTGTCACAATCCAACGCATGGTGGAGAAAGCAGATTGAACAGAGGCTGGTGCCTTATCGGCATTCAACTGTCCTGCTTCACCAGCAAAGATTTCATAGAGAATATAGGCCCAACCTGCCATACCAATAATAAAGCCAATCGTAATGGTGGCTTCACCAAAAATACGGGCATTAGGATCAGTAAAGCTGGTTTCACCAATGTAACCACCGATAAGCATGACAAGCGTACCGATCATCAGACGCCAGAAAATACCAGAAGATACTTTCGTAATGGCGCTGAGGATCAAGTAAAACTCAATCATCAGAAGTGGCACAGTGATCAGCCAGTCAATATAACGATATACGGTTGGAGTTGAGCCGAATTCTACCCAAACATCACGCATATAGAAATAGTGAACGGCAGCAATCATGGTAACCATACCGGATACTACCAGTGAAGTTCTCCATTTGGCGGATACACGGCCAATCTCTAGCCAGAAAAAGGCAGTGGCCGCAACAAGTGCCATGGAAATCAACCAGAAGGAAATACCGACATAGTCATCTGCTGGAAGCATTTTTGTTTCAGCAAAAGCGGGCATTACAGACAGCATAGAAATTGGTGTTGCTGCCAGAACAGCCCTTTTTAGGGTCTTAATCATAATTTTAGCTCCTCAATATTGAGTTCTATCACGACGTGTTTTGATGTCATAAACATCCCCCCCTAAATAAATTTTTTATCAGACTTGACAATATGTCACAGGTTATTTTTTAGATAAATATTTATAAGTATATGATAATAAATGATAAAATATTTCATAATTTTATAATATTTTTAACTATTACAAGACATTAATATGAAATCAGTAAGTAGGCTTTTATCAATCCATATTCACGCTTATCATTGATTTATTGCGTCCT
>CBFIDH010000037.1:0-16562 GCA_965661405.1 Puniceispirillales bacterium (SeqCode) | reverse complement strand
GCTTGGGCTTTTCCTCTTTTTCTTGTGAGGTATTGGCCTCTGCCGCATCAGTGCTAGGCACGGCGACTTCCCCATCAGTTGCATCAGACGCAGAAGCATCAGACGCGGCAGGCTTTCTGCCGCGCCGGCGAGCTGGCTTTTTCACCATCTTGCCGTCGTCGTCTGCGGCTTTGGCAACATCATTATTTTCGCCTGCGTTGCCGCTGGCCTGATCTGATGTGTCTTTAGCTGTCGCATCTTGTGGGGCTACGGCATCTCCACCTTCAGCATCTGAGCTAGCCGCTGCTTCTGCGTTATTATCAGCGCCTTGATTATCGCGGCGATTGCGGTTACGCCCACCACGCTTGCCGCGCCGACGCCGCCGCTTTGGCTTGTTTTCATCATCATCACCATCACCGTCAGCATCTGGTGACGCGGCCTGTGAGTCACTAGTGTTTTCTTGTGTCTCTTTGGGGTCTTGCTTTGCTTTTCTCCGTTCAGGTTGTGCCTGTTTTTCGGATATCCCTTCAAACCGGACATGAGGCGGCAGAAGGCTATTATCTTGTTCAAGAATAATCGTCATCTGGAAACGTGATTCTAGCTCGCTAATAGCCTCACGCTTATGGTTGAGGATATAAAGCGCAACCTCGGTTGCCATAGCAACGGTCAGTTTTGCTCGTGGCTTGCGGGCTACCTCGCCCTCAATCTGGTGGATGACCGCCAAGGCCGCGCTCTCCACAGACTGAATGCGTCCGGTGCCGTGGCAATGTGGGCATAAATCAGAAACCGCCTCGCTAAGGCTGGGGCGAAGTCTCTGGCGTGACATTTCCAACAGCCCAAACTGGCTGATACTGCCAATTTGAACACGTGCCCGATCATGTTTCAGAGCTTCTTTTAATTTCCGTTCAACCGCGCTTTTATTGCGCGAGTAGTCCATATCAATGAAATCAATGACAACTAGCCCTGACAAATCGCGCAATTTAAGCTGGCGAGAAATTTCTACCGCCGCCTCAAGATTGGTTTTCAGGGCGGTTTCTTCGATATTGCGTTCACGTGTTGCCTTGCCAGAGTTCACATCAATTGCAACCAAGGCTTCGGTCTGGTTAAGGACAATATAACCACCTGATTTCAGTGTGACTTCGGGATTATGCATTTCAGCAAGCATATTTTCGACTTTATGCGACTGAAACAAATGACTGACGGAATCCGAATGTTCCGTTACTTTTTTCACGTGAGTCGGCATCAGGTTTTTCATATGTGCGCGGGCAGATTTATAACCCTCCGCACCTTCAACAACGATTTCATCGACATCAGAGGTATAATAGTCGCGCACCGCCCGTTTGATCAGATTGCCTTCTTCATAGATGATAGAAGGCGCAGACGAGGCCATTGTTGTTTCGCGAATTTCATTCCACTGGCGCATCAGATAATTATAATCACGGGTAATCTCTGCCTTGGTACGCTTTGATCCAGCTGTGCGGACAATCACCGCCATGCCAGTTGGGACATCAAGCCCATTAACAATAGTTTTAAGTTTTTTGCGGTCGGTGGCATCAATGATTTTTCTGCTCACCCCGCCACTATGATAAGTGTTTGGCATCAACACACAATAGCGGCCAGCAAGTGACAGGTATGTTGTCAATGCCGCCCCTTTGTTGCCGCGTTCTTCTTTGACCACTTGTATCAGCATAATCTGACGGCGTGAGATGACTTCCTGAATGGTGTAGTGTCGGCGAAAACGCTCAAACCGGCGGCGGCGCAAGCGCTCATCATCGGGATCAAAGCCGTTACCGCTATCGCTGTCGTCACCATTATCGTCATCATGATCTTCTTTGGGATCGGCGTCTGAATCGGTTTCGGTTTCAGCGTGTTCGCGTTCTTCTGCCAACAGCTTTTCCCGATCTTCAACGGGGATACGATAATAATCAGGATGGATTTCGCTGAACGCCAGAAAACCCTGACGATTGCCGCCATATTCCACAAAAGCAGCTTGGAGAGAAGGCTCGACTCTGGTCACTTTGGCCAGATAAATATTTCCCTTAAGTTGTTTGCGGTGGCTGATTTCGTAATCAATATCTTCAATGACATTATTATTGAGAAGGACAACACGAGTTTCGTCGCTCGATCGAGCGTCTATGAGTAATTTTTTGGACATAAATAGAACTTTCTGTGGCACTGTCGCCGGTCAAATGTAAGCATGACGGCAGAAGCGGTGCATGAACCTGTGGGTTGGTCAACATGATAGGGCAATCACCATCCACGGCCAGCCATGGGCGAAAACGCGCCGTGGTGGTTGTGTTGATGTGATGTAAGCCTTGTGGCATGACACCTGACCTTTGGTTTAATTGGGGTATTTCGTTACCCCTTTGTTACATTTGATTAGAGGCAAGATCATGGTCATGATTTGTCCATCTAATCACCATTTGCCATAATGTCTGCGCAAGCGTAAAACAGAGCGTCAGATTGTCATCATGGCATTATAAAAGCGGCTTTCAGGCTTTGTTAAGTAGCTTCGCCTTGAGCGCTTTATCTCCCAGACAGACTGTTCTTCTTAATCTTGCATTTAGACATACAGTAAGACATAAGCCGAGCAGTCTGTGAAGAATTCCACAATCAATTTATATCCTGTTACAAACTGATATACAATGAAAAATGCTATCACCTCCAGAAAGATAAGAAGCAAAGGCGTTTTCATGCTTGGCGTTCTGCCAACGGTCATGATAGATGAAATAGAGTCATAGAAGAAAATCAGGCAGCTATTGTCAGGTAGGTGTTGTGATCAGCCGTAGATCAATCTTTATTTTATTCATGCTGGCTTTTCTGTTGCCATGGGGGGTATCGCCATGGAACCCGGCTTTGGCAGAGACGCCGCAGATCACAGATTTGCGAAGTGGTCAGCTTGAAACCGCCTCACGATTAGTTATTGAAACCACTCAGCCTGTGCCCGTATCGCTATTGCTACTGGTAGACCCGCATCGGTTGGTGGTGGACTTTCCTACTAGCCGCTGGCGTGTGGAAAATATGGGAGCTTCGGGTGGGTTATCCGCGTCACTTATGAACGGGTATCGCTTTGGCTCACCTGCACCGAACATCTCAAGATTGGTTATTGATCTGAACGGGCCTGCTGTGCCTGAGCAGATTTTCTGGTTGCCGCCGCGTAATGGCAATCATCGGTTGGTCATTGATTTGGTGGATCGCGGCGAAACCGCGTTTCGTGTCGCGGCGCTCGCTTTGCAGACGAATCAGAATATGGCGTTTTCCTCGGTTGAGGCAACATCTGTTGAGGAAGAAAAGCCAGCACATCAAGTTCCCTTGCCTCTGCCGCGCCCTGACCCGCCGGTCACGGTCATGGATACTGCTAAAACAGATCAAGCTCTTGCCAATGTGCCGCCTGCGCGACCATTCGCACAGACCTTAGATAAGGCAAAATGGGTTGTCTTTATTGATCCGGGCCATGGCGGTAAAGACCCCGGTGCGATTAGTATCAATGGTCACAAAGAAAAGGATATCACCCTGAAAGCGGCAAAAGAACTGGCAAAACAGCTGGAAGCGACAGGCCAGATCAGGGTTATCCTTTCGCGTGATAGCGATCAGTTTTTGCATTTACGCAAGCGCATAGAACTGGCGCGGCTTCATCAGGCTGATATCTTCATTTCGCTTCATGCCGATGCCGCCCCATCATCCACGGCAAGGGGTGTTTCTGTCTTTACACTATCGGATACAGCATCTGATAAAGAAGCGGAATTGCTCGCCTCTCGTGAAAACAAGGCCGATTTAATCGGAGGCCCGGATTTAGGAGCCACAGACCCGGAAATCACGCCTGCTTTGCTGGGTATTTTTCAGCGTGAGGCAATGAACCAATCCAGTCAATTTGCCAATGAGCTTATTCTGGCGTTTGACGATCTGCCAACCTTGAAACGAGGGCATCGGTTTGCTGGATTTGCTGTTCTGAAATCGCCTGATATTCCATCTGTTCTTATTGAGATGGGATTTCTTACCAATCGGCAGGATGAGAGTTATTTGCTCGATGCGTCATATCGGCGCAAAATCATGAAAAGGGTAACGGTGGCGGTATTGCAGTTCCTTGAGAGTACTAATCAAAATCTGCCTAATGATATCGCCATTAACTAGTACATTATTAAATAGTACATTCAGGGCTTGAACTTCAAGCAGATCACCGCATCAAAACGGTATTCGCATCCGTTAAGAAAAGACTGAACAAAAAAAAGCCATCTTTGCGTCGCAAATTCAAGCCTGTTATAGTGAGTTGGCATAGGCATTGCCATAACAGGATAAGAAATCTTGGACAGGCAGATTAGCTAGTGCCGGTTAATCCTAATAGTCAGGCCGTATATGCGGGGAATAAAGACGGTATGATCAAGAAGTGGTTGTTGAGACTAACCAGCCTCATGTTTTTCATGTCTGTGCTGGGCATTATTGGCATGATGCTGGTGTTCTGGCATTTTGGCAGAGACCTGCCTGATCATAGCCAGTTGGCAAAGTATGAGCCTTCAGTTCTGACTCGTGTTCATGCTGGAAACGGCGCACTTCTGGCAGAGTTTGCCACGCAAAAACGTGTTTTTGTTCCTATCAACGCAATTCCTAAGCCAGTGATTTATGCCTTTCTTTCGGCAGAAGATAAGGGGTTTTATCATCATTTTGGCATTGATCTCTGGGCGGTAACTCGCGCCATGGTCACCAATATTGCTAATCTGGGGCGAAGCCGCCGCCCTATTGGGGCCTCAACCATTACCCAGCAGGTTGCGAAAAACTTTCTGTTAACGAATGAGCTTTCCTATGAGCGCAAAATCAAAGAAGCCATTCTTGCCATGCGTATTGAAAGTGCCTTTACGAAAGATCGTATTCTTGAACTTTACCTGAACGAAATCTATCTTGGGTTTGGCAGTTATGGTGTTGCCGCCGCGGCGTTGAATTATTTTGATAAGCCTCTTGATCAACTCACTGTGGCTGAGGCGGCATATCTGGCCGCCTTGCCGAAAGCACCGAATAATTATCATCCAACGCGAAAATACGCCTCTGCCATCGTTCGGCGGAATTGGGTGCTTAGCCAGATGCGGGAAAACGGCTATATCACCGAGGCTGAGGAACAGGCCGCCGCCAATGAGCCATTGGTCACTCGTGATGCCAGTGCTGGTGATGGTGCCGATGCCCCGTTTTTTGTTGAGGAAGTCAGACGTGAGATTGCCATAACCTTTGGTGATGACGCCCTTTATACCAGTGGGCTTTCGGTGCGGACTTCTCTTGATCCAGAATTGCAAGCGCTAGCAGATATGGCGCTGGTCAATGAATTAGAAGCTCTGGACAAAAGACAAGGTTGGCGTGGCCCTCTTGGTCAAATTGATCTCTCAAGCACCCTTCCTGCTGGACAGATAAAAGCGTTGCGCCCATATCGGGAACAATTGCTCTCCACACGCCTTCCAGCGGTGGTCACCGAGGTCAACGCCAAAAGAGCCTTGATCACTGTCCTAGAAGCAGATGATCATGGTGATCTTCTTACCACTGGCGAGATACCTTTTGCCTTAGCGGACTGGGCCTATCCACCGCGAAATGATGATGGCACAAGAGGCGCCCCCCTGAAGCGACTTGATCAAGCGCTGGCACCGGGGGATGTGATTGTGGTTCAGCGACCAGAAACAGCAATGGATCGGCTGTCGCGTCATCCTGATCTTTTGGTCAAGGACACGACTTGGGCATTAGGGCAAGTTCCGCTAGTGCAAGGGGCAGTGGTTGTGATGGACCCGCATACTGGGCGGGTGCTGGCTATGACAGGTGGCTTTGATTCCAAACAGACACAGTTTAATCGTGCGACTCAAGCCAGACGGCAACCCGGATCAGCCTTTAAACCTTTTGTCTATTTGGCGGCTCTTGATGATGGCTATTCGCCGGTCACAAAGATTCTTGACGCCCCTTTAGTGGTTGATCAAGGCCCCGGTCTGCCAAAATGGAAGCCAGCGAATTATACACGCAGATTTTATGGCCCTAGCATCATGCGTCTTGGCATTGAACAATCACGCAATCTGATGACAGCGCGGTTGGCTATGCAGGTTGGGATGCCGATGGTTCAGGATTACGCCAAGCGGTTTGGTATTGATGACAATTTACCAGATTATCTGTCGATGTCTTTGGGCGCGGGTGAGACCACTTTGCTTCAGATGACGGCGGCTTATGGCATGATTGTAAATGGTGGCCGCTATATTGAACCTAGCATGATTGACCGGGTACAAGATCGTTATGGGCAGACCATATATCGCCATGACAAACGCGATTGTCAGGGATGCCAAGTGCTTGATGTGAATACCGAAGATCACTTGACGCCGCCAGCGCTAATGGATACGCGGCCGCGCGTGACCGATGCCAATTCAGCCTATCAGATGGTTTCCATGCTTGAAGGTGTGGTGCGTCGCGGCACCGCCCGGCGGATGAAGGATTTACCCTTTCCGCTGGCTGGAAAGACAGGGACAACAAATGACAATACGAATGGTTGGTTTGTTGGCTTCACTCCTGATATGGTGGTAGGGGTCTATGTCGGGTTTGATAAACTGAAACCTCTTGGCAAGAGGGAAGGGGGATCAACCGCTGCGGTTCCGATCTTTGAGAGCTTTATCACCGCCGCCATGCAGAACCGTCCACAAATCCCGTTCCGGCGACCAGATGGGATCAATTTATACACAATCAATGCCAGAACTGGCGTGCGGGCAAGCCCAGAAGACCCCGACAGTTTGCTTGAAGCGTTTAAACCTGGTCAGGAGCCATTAATTGATATCAGTGATAGTGCCATCATCGGAAATGAAGGGACAGCATCTGGTCAGGGAGAGCGCGATGTTCCTAGCCTTTATTAATCTTTCTTTTGATAAGCGCCTTGCCTAATAGGGGCAAGGTGCGCTAACCAGCATCTATGAGCGCAGAAACCGAACATAAAGCCGAAGCTATTCGTTCCAGTCTAGCATTACTTCGTCAGCATCTGGGCTGGGATAAGAGTTTGGAGCGTCTTGCTGAACTTCAGGACGCTGTTGAAGATCAAGACCTATGGAATGATCAACAAAAAGCCCAATCTATCATGCGGGAGAAAAACAGCCTTGAGGTGATGATTAATGATGTCAACATGATCACGCGCCAGCTGGATGACGCGATGGAAATGGTCGAGCTGGCAGAAGCCGAAGGTGATGAAGGGTTAGTTGAAGAAACGCTTCAGCAATTAATTGAGCTGGAAATATTAGCCACCCGAAAACAGTTGGAAAGCCTCCTATCAGGTGAGGCAGATGGCAATGACTGTTTCATTGAAATTAACGCCGGGGCAGGCGGTACCGAAGCACAGGACTGGGCGCAGATGCTGGTCAGGATGTATTCACGCTGGGCAGAACAGCATAGCTATAAAATTGAATATATTGAGGAAAGCCCCGGAGAAGAAGCAGGCATTAAATCAGTGACCATGCGCTTTAATGGTGAACGCGCCTATGGCTGGATGAAAACGGAATCCGGGGTGCATCGGCTGGTTCGCATCTCGCCTTATGACAGCTCTGCCCGGCGACATACTAGCTTTGCTTCGGTGTGGGTTTATCCGGTGGTTGATGATGCCATTGAGATTGAAATTGATGAAAAAGATTTGCGGATTGATACCTACCGTGCCTCTGGAGCAGGCGGCCAGCACGTTAACAAAACAGACTCTGCCATCCGCATCACCCATCTGCCTACAGGCATTGTTGTGCAGTGTCAAAACGATCGCTCACAGCATCGCAACCGTGCCACAGCCTATAATATGCTAAAAGCGCGACTATACGAAAATGAATTGCAAAAACGCGAAGCTGAGGCCAATGCCTCAAGCGCCGCCAAGACCGATATCGGTTGGGGCAATCAGATCAGATCATATGTTCTGCATCCCTATCAGATGGTCAAGGACCTGAGAACACAAGTTGAAAAAGGCAATGCCCAAGGTGTTCTTGACGGTGATATAGATGATTTTCTTGAGGCAGGATTAGCCCAGCGTCTCGGCAAATAACGTCTTCAAAGTGATATGATTAGCCCATTGCCTTTACGCTGGCGAGAACATCCTCGGCGTGACCGTTAACTTTGACCTTTGGCCAGACCTTTTGGATCGTTCCATTGGCATCAATCAAAAAGGTTGCACGGGCGATGCCCATATATTTCCGCCCATACATGGATTTTTCAACCCAGACGCCGAACTGCTCACAAATATCACTGGTATCATCAGCGCCAAGCCCGCAAGTCAATTCGTGCTTTTCTCTGAACTTTCCTTGTTTCTGTGGTTTATCTTTGGAAATACCGATCACCGATACTCCAAGAGCATCAAATTCTGACTTTAATTGGGAAAAGGCAATCGCCTCAGCGGTGCAACCCGATGTGTCTGCCTTAGGGAAAAAGAAAACAACTGTCATGCCAGTCTGCTCATCTAGTGAGAAATGGCCCTGATCTGTTGGGATAGTGAAAGAGGGGGCTTTATCGCCTTCGTTTAGCATGGTTTGAAATCCTTTCTTTTCGTGTTCTTGCGCCACCCCACCACTTGATGTGGCGTCTAAATGAGATGTTTCTACCAACATCTTAGCGTCATTATCGCATCAGTGTGTGACGGCATCCTTGATATGGTATATAGTCATTATGCCGATAATAGCCATGGTTATTATCTTTCCATAGGTGAATATTTCCTCAGCCACAGATACCAATAGTCGGTGGTTATCAAGGATGGAGACAGGATCATTGATCACGCAAGGATATCGCTGGTATCGCAGAATTGCCATAGCGCTAGTCAGCCTTGTGGTTATGGTGACTGTCGTGATGGGTTTTGGGCTTTGGTATCTTAACCATTATGGCGGCTTGCGAAGCTGGATGGAAAACCGCCTCAGCATGATTGACGAAAATGTTGAGGTTCATGTTGGGGAAGCCAACCTCTTTCTGCAATT
Organism: Puniceispirillales bacterium (SeqCode); assembly: GCA_965661405.1. GTDB lineage: Bacteria > Pseudomonadota > Alphaproteobacteria > Puniceispirillales > UBA1172 > UBA12202. The sequence continues at coordinate 7,647 of CBFIDH010000037.1, read as the reverse complement.
CAGTAAATATCCGATTGAAGTTAAAGCCACAGATATTAAGATTTTCACCCCTGAACAATCGGTTACTCTGCCGGAGGCATATTTTGGATTTACGGGATATGATCTGATCTTTGGTCAGGGCGTGCCGCGAAGTGTCACCCTTAATCGTCTCGCTTTTGAGGTGGAATATCAAGCCGATGGTTGGCACACGGGCGAAACCTTTGCCATGCTCATGCAGGCGATAAGCCAGAAAGACGATCAAAGCCTTAACGATACTATTCTGGCAAACACCGCGAACGAGATTGCGACTGATATTACCTCCTCACAGGGCTTTGATTTTCCCATTGACCGTCTGATCATCAATTCGGGCAAGATGACCATGCTTTATCCGTCATCCGAGGCAGATGAAGATAATATCAGCCTTGATATTGACGGCATCATGATTGATTTGACGAAGGCAGATCATCATATTGATATGGAGGTATCGGTGGCATCACCGGAGTTTGGCGCTATCGCTCTGAACGGTACGCTAGACCCCCAATTGGGTAATCTTGATATTAACGCCGTGATGGATAATTTCGACAGTGGGCGTTTCTATCCGTATCTGGGTATTCATCTTCCGGAATTGCATGATCTTGGAAAGATATCTGGCGACACAAGGCTTAAGATTATTGATCGGGAAGTGACCACCCTCACGGCAGATATCAGGGCGCGTGATGGCCATATCATCGTGCCATCTTTAGGCTTGGTGACTTACAGCAACGCGGCATCGCGCTTCACCTATAACAAAGCGGATGATCGGTTGTTTTTGGAAACGCTTAGCATCACTGCCCCGTCAACAAGTGCCTTTCCGGGGGTCTTTACCCTAAAAGGTGAAATCAGAAACGCATCAACTCCTGTTCCGCAAGTGATGGCCGCATTCACCGGGCAGTCTGTTCTCTTGGAACCTGTTTTGACTGTGATACCTGATATGGACTGGCTTTCCCATGACCAGCATGGGCCTATGATAAATGGGGGCAGGATTAACCTCGTCACGCTTGATCTTTTGGCGCATATCGACCGCGCCGTGAACAGGCTTGATTTTGATGCTATGACCCTTACCGCCAATGTTGAGGATATTGAGTTTGTATCCGGACTTGGGCCAGTGGAACGGCTTGATGGCACATTAGATGGGCAGGTGAATTTTGTTCTGCAACCTGACGGAAGCGTCTCAACTTTTGAAACAAAACTCACCCTCAGAGATGCTAATCTAAAACCGCGATTTGGTGATAAACCTATCCCGATCAAGGGGATGGAATTATGGGCGGGGCTTGATGGTAAGACGGTGATTGTCCACCGCTTAGCTATGGATGCCAAGGATTATGGGCAAATGGCATTACAAGCAAAGCTCTACTTTGAAAATGATTTTACGGCATCCGTCTTGGAATCTCAGATACTGGCAGAACAGGTGGATACCGAATTAGTTGGTAATCTCTGGCCCGAAGCGCTTTTCCCACTCACCCGCAAATGGCTAAGACGTCATATCAAAGGCGGTGTGATCAATGGCTATAAGCTAAACATCGGGCTTGATCTCAAAGAAGAAAAACCAACACCGCTTTTTGTCGAAGGCAGCGGTCAGTTAAAAGCGAAAACACTGCACTACCTGATTGATCACCAACCGATCACAGACACCGATATTAGCCTGTCTTTTTCTGGCACCAAGCTAGGCGGCACAACCTTTAACCTCACCTTTAATGATGGTGTGGTGAATACGGTTGATCTCAAAGGCAGTGAGCTTGCGATGTTTAACAAAGATGGCGTAACCGATATGTCTCTTAGCCTGCTTGGTAAAGGTGATCTCAAAACATTAATGCAGATTTTAGATCAACCTAGATTTAATGTTTTGAATCAAGGTGAGGTGTCATCCGAAGGCGTGACAGGTGTTGCGGATGTGACCGGGGCAATCAAATGGCAAGTTTCAAATCAGACAAAAGATCTGTCATTTAAAGATTTTGATGTCAAAATCTCTGCTAATTTGGATGGGGCGTCCCTGCCTGATCTGCCAGAAGGGGTAGGGTTAAAAAATGGGGCGCTTACCCTCCAATATAATAACGGTGATACCAGAGTAAATGGTCGCGGGCTGGTTAATGATGCTCTCGCTAAGTTCAATCTGCGTCTGGATCAAAACAAACTCCGCGAAGTGATCATTACCTTTGATAAAAGCGATATGTTCACTGCTATTTTAAACGACCGTCTGCCGTTAGGACTAGAGGGTGAGACCGCAGGTCGTATTCATCTCATTCCGGGTAACGCGGCAAGCGATGCTGAGGTATTGATTGATCTCGACCTGACAGGAAGCCGTTTTTATATCCCGCGACTGGAGTTGATTAAGCTGGAAGGAGAGGAGGCTCGCGTTACGGCTAGTCTGGATATCGCTAATGGCAAACTTCGTGAGATTAGTGATCTTATTGCTGATGGCATCCGCTTAGATGGCGGTATTTTTCTTGATCAGGAAGGGATGCTGAGAACGGCGCATTTTGATATCGTCGACTGGCCGGGAAATGCCTAGAGTGATGTGGCAATTCGCCGTGAAGAAGATGAAAGCCTTACCATTTCTGCCAATGCCAGCGTCATGGATTTGCGTCCTTTGCGTCTCAAAGAAAGTCCGGGTGAGGGGCTGAAAATGCAAATTGATCTGTCGGCTGAGCGTCTGTTGCTAGACTCGCGGCTGTCAATCGCTGGGAGTGTGTCTATCATGACACGTGAGGATGGCAGTGGTACGGGTGATTTTCTTGGTAATCTCTATCTGAAGGAAGACCCCTTTATCACCGAGGCAACATTCGCGGCAGAGTTTGGCGGTGATAATGAATATATGCGTGGACAGGGGCTTGTTGGCGGCGTTGAAGCCGATTTGGTGATGCGTTCTGGTCAGGATGATGGGGACCTCCTTGTTCTGACAACGGCAAATGCAGGACAAGTGTTAAAGGCGCTTTCCATAACAGATGCTATTCGCGGCGGTGATATGACTATGAGTGTGATATACGCACCAGATGACGCCAACCACTATACGGCTAATTTCACTCTTGCTAATTTTAGAGTCATAGAAGCCCCAACCGCGGTTCGGATGCTATCTGTGTTAAGTCTGGCAGGTTTATATTCGCTGATTGAAGGTGATGGCACAGCCTTTACCGAAGGTCAGGCAAAGATATCCGTAACGCCAGATGAACAACGTATTGAATATGCCAAAGCCAGAGGGGATGCGCTGGCTATTCAGATCACAGGCCTTATCAATAGGAATGAGGATACGCTCGATGTTAGTGGTGCGTTATTTCCTGTCTATCTAATCACCCAGATTTTAGGGCGCGTGCCGCTAGTTGGTGAATTGGTTACAGGAATTAATCATGAAGGTGTTTTTAATACCCGCTTTCGCATGAAAGGTGATGTGGATGACCCTGAAATTAATGTCCGGCTTTCTAGCATTGCACCGGGGTTGTTGCGTGATATCTTTTCGCCAGACTGGATCAATAGTGAAAGATCACGGTTGCTAGGCGATGATACGCCAACGCCGCCAGAACAATAATCTGATACGATATTAGCAATATTATTGGGGGCTATTGAGGGCTATTGGTGAGTGGCGGCAAGTTTAGCTTTTATGCGCCTTCAAGCGTCAAAATAGCGTGGCGTTTTTTCCCTGCTGAGATTTTAATCTCACCATCAGAATTGGCATCACCGGCGTTGAGAGTGTGGTCTTCGTCACTAATGCCTTGATCATTAACTCTGGCCCCGCCGCCACGGATTAATCGTCTTGCCTCGCCATTGCTTGCCGCAAAACCGCAAAGTTTTAGGGCGTCAATCATACTCAAAGGCAAGGTCGCTGAGAATTGTGGTAAGCCAGATGCCATGACGCCTTCGGCAAAGGCTTGCTGGGCGGTTTTGGCAGCTTCCATAGCTTGTTCTGGGGAGTGGCAAAGTCCAGTGACTTCATTAGCAAGGATAATTTTTGCTTCGTTAATCTCTTGGCCTTCCAGAGCTTCTAGGCGGGCGATCTCATCAAGTGGTAACTCGGTGAACAGCCTTAAAAATCGGCCAACATCATTATCCTCAGTGTTGCGCCAATATTGCCAGAAATCCCATACGGGCAGATGATCATCATTCAGCCAGATGGCGCCTTGAGCGCTTTTCCCCATCTTTGCTCCTGACGCCGTTGTAATTAGAGGCGAGGTGAGGCCATAGACACCCTGTCCATCAACGCGCCGTGTCAGATCAATTCCAGTGACAATATTGCCCCATTGGTCAGAGCCGCCCATTTGCAATAAGCATCCATAACGGCGGCGCAATTCCATAAAATCATAAGCCTGAAGAATGGCGTAATTAAACTCAAGAAAACTAAGCGGTTGCTCGCGGTCTAGGCGCAGTTTAACACTGTCCATGCTCAACATTCGGTTCACCGAAAAATGCACGCCATAATTTCTCAGAAAATTGATATATCCAAGCTGGTCTAGCCATTCCGAATTATCCACCATAACGGCATCGGTAGCCCCATTTCCAAACTTGAGATAATTTTCAAAAACACACTTAATGCCGCGTTTGTTGGTTTCGATATCCTGATCAGACAGCAATGGACGCTGGCTATCTTTACCAGAAGGATCACCAATTTTAGTCGTACCCCCACCCATCAGAACGATAGGCTTATGACCTGTTTTCTGAAGAATACGAAGCATCATAATCTGAATGAGTGAGCCAACGTGTAAACTGTTGGCGGTGCAATCAAATCCAATATAAGCCGGAATACAGCGTTTTGCGGCAAGATCATCAAGCTCTTCTGGATGGGAGGCCTGATGCAAATAGCCGCGCTCGGTAATAATTTTTATAAATTCAGATTTATGGCTCATCATGCTGGATCAATAAAGAGGTCTGTCGTTAGGCTCTATCTTCGGTTTGTTCTATCATATCTGGTTCTGCTTCGGCCAGATAGCCACCAATAGTTTCCATAAGTTCATCCAGATGATGCGTAAAGAAATGATTGGCCTCATCAATTTCCCGAAAATCAATTTTGATACCCTTTTGGGCAGGCATTTTTTTAACTGTGCTTGCTACCTGATCAGCAGGAACAACACTATCCATGCCACCATGAACGATTAACCCTGATGATGGGCAAGGCGCAAGGAAAGAGAAATCATGTTCATGCACAGGCAAGGTAACGGAAACAAATCCAACAACCTCAGGTCGCCGCATCATTAACTGCATCCCGATTAATGCCCCAAAAGAAAATCCGGCGATCCAGCATGAACGTGCGCTGGAGCATTGTGATTGAATCCAATCAAGGGCTGTGGCGGCATCTGATAATTCGCCTTCACTGCCGCTATAATTCCCTTGGGAGCGTCCAACGCCGCGAAAATTAAACCGCATCACGGAAAATCCACGCGCCTGAAACAATTTATACATGGCGAACGACACACGATTGTTCATGTTGCCGCCGTAATTTGGCTCCGGGTGGAGGATCAGCGCGATTGGCGCAGTTGGGTCAATTGCGGGCATATAACGGGCTTCAAGACGGCCTTCAGGGCCATTGATGATGACTTCTGGCATATGTATCTCAAGTAATGATTTGAAGCGGTTTATAGATGAGATTACTACTGAAATCAAAGGCTTTTCATCATTTCCCTAAAATCTGTTTGTTAATAAACCTGTTGCTTGCTGTTGAAATTTGGTTTTGGGAAGGCTAAATGTTATGTATAGATCAGTTATTGATCATTTTTTTCAATGTTATCGACACCAGAATCAGGAGGTTGATATGCGCGGGTTTATTGATGAACTTCGCAGCATCAGGGAGCGTGACCCCGCCGCCGGTGGATTGGTGGGGCTTTTCTTTCTGACGCCAAGTGTTCATGTCATGCTGGCCTATCGGCTAGGCCATCGGCTGTGGCGGTGGCGTATGCGGTTCATGGCTCGCTTTGTTATGCAATTTGCCCGTTTTCTGACAGGAATTGAAATTCATCCCGCCGCCAAAATTGGCAGACGGTTTTTCATTGATCATGGCATGGGTGTTGTTATTGGTGAGACCGCCGAAATTGGTGATGATGTTACTTTTTACCATGGCGTTACGCTGGGGGGATTGCTACCTAGCATTGATAGCGACGGTCAGCGTCAGCAAAAACGCCACCCTTCGATTGGCAATAATGTCATCGTTGGCGCCGGGGCACAGATTTTAGGCGCTGTTACGGTGCATGATTGCGCCCGTGTTGGGGCTAATTCTGTGGTCGTCAAAGATGTACCGCTAGGCGTCACAGTAACAGGTATTCCCGCGCGTCCAGTAAGCGCCAAAAGGCTGGTAGATGAGACCAGTTTTCAGCCTTATGGAACGCCAGCAGATATTTCTTCGGATGCGCGTGACCGGGCTATCAAAGGCCTAATTCAAGAAGTAGATGTTTTGCATGGAAAATTAAAAGCTCTTGAAGACGCACAAGCCAATCATGAGGCACGGACGCCTCTTTTTGAAACATCAGAAGGTAAGTCAGCCACAAAGACCGACAGGAATTAATGCCGCCGGTCATGGACTCAATTTATTTAGATTATAACGCTACTGCCCCTCTTCGCCCCGAAGCAAAACAAGCTATGCTTGAAGCCATGGGGCCGCCTAGTAACCCATCATCGGTGCATCACCATGGTCAAATGGCACGTTCACGTTTGGAAGAAGCCCGACTAAATGTTGCCGCGCTAGCAGATGCCCCCCCAGAAAGTATCATTTTCACCAGTGGCGGTACCGAGGCCAATCATCAGGCATTGCGTGCCTTTCCAGATCGCGTCATAATAACAACACCAGTTGAGCATATGGCTGTTCTGGCCTCTGCCCCGAATGCGTTGATGATAGATGTGGACGCAGATGGCATCATTGATCTTGATCACCTTGAAAATCTGCTTCGCACCTATCGGGGTGGAGCATTAGTTTCGGTGATGGCGGCAAATAATGAAACGGGTGTCATTCAACCTCTGGATCAGGTGGTGCGGTTAGCACGTGAATATGATGCGCTGGTTCACAGTGATGCGGTTCAGCATTTTGGCAAAGGGTTTGGAGGTTTCCGCTCCAGCGCTATTGATATGCTAACGATCTCAGCCCATAAAATAGGTGGCCCAACCGGAGTGGGAGCTTTAGTGGTTCGTGAGGGGTTAAGCCTGCCGCCATTTTTGCTTGGTGGCGGACAGGAAAGTCGGCGTCGTGGCGGTACGGAAAACCTGTTAGGTGTTGTTGGCTTTGGCGCGGCGGCGGCGGCGACAGAGAAAGCTGGTCATGGCTGGCTGACACAGTTGCAGAAATGGCATCAGAAACTAGAAGATCAGATATTAACGGCAAGTGATGCGGTTATTTTTGGCCGTGAGGTTGATCGACTGGCAAATACCAGTGCTATTGCTATGCCGGGGCGGATGGCTGAAACTCAAGTGATGCAATTTGATCTGGCTGGGATCGCGGTGAGCGCAGGCGCCGCCTGTTCATCAGGAAAAGTGGCGGCCTCCCATGTTTTAGAAGCCATGAAAGTTGGTGATCTGGCACACCAGACAATCCGCGTTTCGTCTGGCTGGGCCAGCACAGAAGATGATTTTAACCGCTTTGCCGAGATATGGTTGCAGGTCTATAAAAACTAAGTATAACTCGCAGATGATATTTTAATGGTGACTTGAAAATGAACCATA
>CBFIDH010000036.1:0-17586 GCA_965661405.1 Puniceispirillales bacterium (SeqCode) | reverse complement strand
CAGGCTCAATCGCGATCTCAATCACCGGATCAGGGAAAGTCATAGTTTCAAGGACAACAGGATCAGAATTATCACAGAGAGTATCGCCTGTGGTAGTTTCTTTCATACCAGCCAAGGCAACAATATCGCCAGCGAACGCTTCTTCAATCTCTTCACGGTTGTTCGAATGCATCATCATCATCCGGCCAATCCGCTCGCGCTTGCCTTTGGTTGAATTGAGTAAGTTATCACCCTTACCCATCTTGCCAGAATAAATACGGACAAAGGTCAATGAACCAACAAACGGGTCATTCATGATCTTAAACGCAAGACCGGAAAATGGCTCTGCGTCATTGGCGCGGCGCTCAATGTTACGGGTTTCTTCTTCATCACCGGGCTTAAAACCAACATAAGCTGGAACATCAAGCGGGCCGGGCAAGAAATCAATAACAGCGTTCAACATTGGCTGAACACCTTTGTTTTTGAATGCTGAACCGCAAAGCACAGGAACAAATGACATGGACAATGTGCCTTTACGGATAAGCTCACGCAGAGTGGCGACATCAGGCTCGTTACCTTCTAGGAAGGCTTCCATAGCATTGTCGTCCTGCTCAACCGCAATCTCAATCATTGCCTCGCGCATTTCTTGCGCCTTGTCTTTGAGGTCATCACGAATATCTTGGATAACCCATGAGGCGCCAAGATCTTCACCTTTCCAGACCCATTCTTTCATGGTGACAAGATCAACATGACCAATGAAATCTGTTTCGGCCCCGACAGGAATCTGAACAGGGAGAGGAATAGCGCCTGTGCGGTCTTTAATCATATGGACGCAGTTATAGAAATCTGCGCCGATCTTATCCATCTTGTTGACGAAAACAATCCGTGGCACCTTATAACGATCAGCCTGACGCCAGACTGTTTCTGTTTGCGGCTCAACACCTGCGTTAGCATCAAGCACACATACCGCGCCATCAAGAACAGCGAGTGAACGCTCAACTTCGATGGTGAAGTCAACGTGGCCGGGGGTGTCAATAATATTAAAGCGGAACTTAGCTTCGTCGGCATCATCACCAAACTCGCCAGATGGGTTTTTGCCATCTTCGGTACGGAACCACATACAAGTGGTCGCCGCAGAAGTAATGGTGATACCGCGTTCTTGTTCTTGTTCCATCCAGTCCATCGTGGCGTTACCATCATGAACTTCACCGATATTCTGTGACCGGCCAGTGTAATAAAGAATACGCTCAGTCGTGGTGGTCTTGCCCGCATCAATATGGGCCATGATACCAAAATTACGATAGCGAGTTAGAGGATAAGCACGAGCCATAACGAATAATTCCCTGTAATTTACCAGCGATAGTGTGAGAAGGCGCGGTTGGCTTCTGCCATCTTATGCGTATCTTCTCTTTTCTTGACAGCGGCACCACGATTATTCATGGCATCAAGCAATTCACCGCTTAAACGATCAGTCATTGTGTTTTCACCACGCTTGCGTGAGGAGTCAATCAACCAACGAATGGCAAGTGCCTGAGCGCGGGTAGAGCGAACTTCGACCGGAACCTGATAGGTTGCCCCACCAACACGGCGTGAACGCACCTCAAGATTTGGGCGGACATTTTCAATCGCATCATGGAAAACTTTAACAGGTTCCATGCCTGTGCGTTCCTGAATTTTTTCGAATGCACCATAAACAATGCGCTCAGCAACTGAGCGCTTGCCATCATACATCAGGCAGGACATGAATTTGGAAACAACCACATCACCAAATTTAGGATCTGGCATGGGTTGGCGTTTTTCGGCTCTATGACGACGTGACATGATATGAACCTATTTAGGACGTTTGGCGCCGTATTTAGAACGACGCTGCTTGCGTTTGGCTACGCCCTGGGTATCCAGCGTGCCGCGAATAATATGATAACGAACACCTGGAAGGTCTTTTACTCGACCGCCCCTGATCATCACTACCGAGTGTTCCTGAAGGTTATGACCTTCACCCGGAATATAGCTAGTGACCTCAAAGCCATTGGAAAGACGGACACGTGCCACCTTACGCAAAGCTGAGTTCGGCTTTTTCGGGGTTGTTGTATATACGCGAGTGCAGACACCGCGTTTTTGCGGACAAGCTTCCATAGCGGGAACTTTATTCCGACTCACAGGTCGTTGACGACCATGGCGAATAAGCTGGTTAATCGTTGGCATACCAGATGCTTTCCATCACAGCATAGCAGAACATTAATATTAAGCCTGCCAGCTTGCACGTTAAAAAGTTATCGTAATTCATCCCTAAAAAAGGATGGCCGAGTGAACATGAAGCACCCTCGACGATATTTACCCCAAGATTTCAGCCAATGCGTTTGTAATATTTACACGACAAGAGCCCTTGAGGTGGGCGGAAAATAAGGTTTTCACGCCAATAGGTCAAGAGGAATATTTACTTTTTCACTAAATTTTATTCATTTTGGTCATTTTGACCTTGGGAACAGGTTACCCCGTTCCCAATACTAAGTGCAAATCCAAGGATTTGAGTTATTCTGACGCCTCAGAAACCGCTTCTGCCGCCGCCTCAATCTGAGCCTGAGCATCAGCCGCGGCCTGTTCAGCCGCTAAACGGTCACGCTGTTCCTGATTTTCTTGTTCAATCTGCTTATCACGGCTGTAAGCAACCGAGCGCAGTTTGGACATGATGCTACCTGTACCGGCAGGAATCAGACGACCAACAATGACATTTTCTTTCAAGCCATTTAGGGTGTCTTCTTTGCCAGATACCGCGGCTTCGGTCAGCACGCGAGTAGTTTCTTGGAATGACGCGGCAGAGATAAAGGAACGCGTCTGCAAGGAAGCTTTGGTAATCCCTAAGAGTACAGGGTGCCCTACGGCCTCCTCCACGCCTTCAGCACGCGCGGTGGCATTAGCTTGGTTAAACTCATCCCGATCAACCTGTTCGCCGTTCAGCAAGGTTGTACCGCCAGCATTGGTGACTTCAACTTTCTGCAACATCTGGCGAACAATCACCTCAATATGCTTATCGTTGATTTTCACCCCTTGCAGGCGATAAACGTCCTGAATCTCATTAACGAGATATTCAGCTAAGGCCTCAACCCCCATAATATTGAGGATATCATGCGGAACCGGGCTACCATCCAGCAACAGATCGCCGCGACGAACCATATCACCTTCTTGGACAGCCAACAGCTTGCCTTTAGGGATCATGTATTCTGCTGTATCTTGGCTTTCATCCAAAGGAACAACACGAATCCGGCGCTTAGTCTTATAATCAGCACCAAACTCCACCCGGCCATCAATTTCACTGATAATCGCGAAATCTTTAGGCATTCTTGCCTCAAACAACTCCGCCACACGCGGCAGACCACCTGTAATATCTCTGGTCTTTGACGATTCTCGCGGAATTCGTGCCAGCACATCACCAGCTTTCACGGTAGTGCCACTTTCCACTGACAGAATAGAGCTTACAGAAAGGAAATAACGCGCTTCCTGACCATTTGGCAGAATAATGACGTCACCTGCCTCATCGCGCATGGTCAGACGTGGGCGCAAATCTTTACCCTTTGTTTGTGATTTCCAGTCAATGATCTCACGGTTAGTGATGCCTGTTGCCTCATCTGTGACTTCTCGCATAGAAACGCCATCAACCACATCGACATAATCAACAACACCAGTCACTTCACTGATGATAGGCAAGGTGTAAGGATCCCACTCGACCATTTTCTGGCCGGCTTGAACCTTTTCACCATCCTTAACAATCAGCTTAGCGCCATAGGTGAGGCGATAATTTGAACGCTCACGACCTTGACCATCCAACAACAGAAGCTGGGTATGGCGGTTCATGACAATATGTTGACCTTTTTCGACTTCAACCAGATTGGCTTCCTGCAATTTCACCGTGCCATCAATCACGGCTTCAATACTGGATTGTTCGGCCCCACGCTGGGCGGCACCGCCAATATGGAAAGTCCGCATGGTCAACTGGGTTCCCGGCTCACCAATGGACTGGGCAGCGATAACACCAACCGCTTCACCAATATTGACAGAGGTTCCCCGTGCCAAATCCCGACCATAACAAGCCCCGCATACGCCAGTCTTTGTCTCACAAGTCAGAACCGAACGGATTAAGGCAATATCAACGCCTTCGGCCTCAATCTTTTCAACATCTTCTTCTGTGATGATACGCCCAGCCTCAACAATGACGCTGTCATCGCTAAGAGCGCGGATATCTTCGGCAGCGGTCCGGCCAAGAACACGCTCACCCAGAGAATCCACAACCTCACCATCATTGACAACAGGACGGATGGTCAGACCATTGCTGGTGCCGCAATCCACCTCAGTGATGATGCAATCCTGTGCTACATCCACCAGACGACGAGTTAAATAACCTGAGTTAGCCGTCTTTAGCGCGGTGTCGGCAAGGCCTTTTCGTGCCCCGTGGGTAGAGTTAAAGTATTCCAGCACATTCAAACCTTCCTTAAAGGAAGAAATGATAGGCGTTTCGATAATCTCACCCGATGGTTTTGCCATCAAACCGCGCATCCCTGCAAGCTGTTTGATCTGGGCTGCCGATCCACGCGCACCGGAATGAGCCATCATCCATACCGAATTGACAGGCTCGCCTTTGACTTCATTTGAGATCACTTTCATCATCTCATCAGCGACTTGGTCTGTACAACGCGACCAAACATCAACCACCTTGTTATACTTCTCACCTTGGGTGATCAGACCATCCTGATATTGCTGTTCAAACTCTTTAACCGCTATCTCAGACTCATTAACAAACTTTGTTTTGGCTTCAGGCGTGTTGAGATCATCAATACCAAAGGAAATGCCAGCTTCACAAGCTTTGCGGAACCCCAGTCCCATCAACTGATCACAGAAAATCACCGTGTCTTTCTGACCACAATAACGATAGACATGGTCAATAACATTTGAGATTTCTTTCTTCGTCATCAGTTTATTGACAACACTGAACGGAACAGCAGATTTTTGCGGCAGAATATTCGCCAACTGGGCGCGGCCAGGGGTTGTTTCCACCACTTTATAGACGCGATCTTCGTTTTCCCATGTATGAATCCGCACCTTAACCTTAGCATGAAGACTGACATGACCGGCATCATAAGCCAGTAAAGCCTCACCCGGATTGGAAAAGATCATGCCCTCACCCATTTCACCATCACGGATCATGGTTAGGTAATAAAGCCCCAGAATAATATCCTGAGATGGCACAATAATCGGCTTACCATTGGCCGGGCTAAGAATGTTATTCGTTGACATCATCAGAACCCGCGCTTCTAGCTGGGCTTCTAATGAAAGCGGCACATGAACCGCCATCTGGTCACCATCAAAATCCGCATTAAACGCGGTACATACCAATGGATGCAACTGAATAGCTTTACCTTCGACCAGCACAGGTTCAAAGGCTTGAATCCCTAACCGGTGAAGGGTTGGCGCACGGTTAAGCATCACGGGATGCTCACGGATCACCTCTTCAAGGATATCCCATACTTCGGGGCGTTCCTTTTCCACCATGCGTTTGGCCGCCTTAATCGTTGTGGCGTGACCATAGATTTCCAGCTTTGAGTAGATGAACGGCTTGAACAATTCCAATGCCATCTGTTTAGGCAGACCACATTGATGCAATTTCAATTCAGGGCCAACCACGATCACCGAACGACCGGAATAATCCACACGCTTACCAAGAAGGTTCTGGCGGAAACGTCCCTGCTTACCTTTCAGCATATCCGACAGAGATTTCAGAGGACGCTTGTTAACGCCTGTAATAACCCTGCCACGGCGACCATTATCAAACAGCGCATCAACCGATTCCTGAAGCATCCGGCGTTCGTTACGGATAATAATATCAGGAGCCCGCAATTCCATCAGACGCTTTAGTCGGTTGTTACGGTTAATCACACGGCGATACAGATCATTAAGATCAGAGGTCGCAAAGCGCCCACCATCCAGAGGCACAAGAGGCCGCAGTTCTGGCGGAATCACAGGAATAACCTCAAGAATCATCCATTCTGGACGAGAACCAGAAGCAAGAAAAGCATCAATCAGCTTTAGCCGCTTGACCAGTTTTTTCCGCTTGGCTTCGCTTCCGGTATCGCGCAATTCATCACGCACGGTGGTGCGTTCTTCTTCAAGATCAATCGCTTCAAGGATTGTGCGAATAGCACCTGCACCGATATCAGCCTCAAAAGTGCCATCGCCATATTCATCAAGCGCATCGTAATATTCTGTTTCGCTCAGCAACTGGCCCTTAGTCAATGATGTTAGACCAGGTTCAATGACGACAAAATTTTCAAAATACAGCACCCGTTCAAGGTCTTTGAGGGTCATATCTGTTAGCAAACCAATGCGCGATGGCAAGGATTTAAGGAACCAAATATGCGCGACTGGTGAGGCCAGTTCAATATGCCCCATCCGTTCACGGCGAACCTTTGAAAGCGTGACTTCGACACCACATTTCTCGCAGACAACGCCGCGGTACTTCATCCGCTTGTATTTTCCGCAAAGGCATTCGTAATCTCTTACTGGGCCAAAAATACGGGAACAGAACAGACCGTCACGCTCTGGCTTAAAGGTACGATAATTGATCGTCTCAGGCTTTTTGATCTCACCAAATGACCATGACCTGATGGTATCAGGAGAGGCGATTGAAATTTTGATCTTATCAAAACTTTGTGAACTCTGCGGCTGTCCAAAGCTGTGCATCAAATCATTCATAATGATCTCTCCTATTCTAGTATTCTGAAGACTGCAGATCGACATCAAGGCCGAGGGATTGCAGTTCTTTCACTAAGACGTTAAAGCTTTCAGGTATTCCGGCCTCAAAATCATCATCACCGCGGATAATAGATTCGTAGACCTTGGTTCGTCCGGTGACATCATCAGACTTAACCGTGAGCATTTCCTGAAGCGTGTAAGCGGCACCATAGGCTTCCAGAGCCCAGACTTCCATTTCACCAAAGCGCTGACCACCAAATTGAGCCTTACCACCAAGCGGCTGTTGTGTGACAAGAGAATATGGGCCAATCGAACGTGCGTGAATCTTCTCATCAACAAGGTGGTGAAGTTTCAGCATATAGATGTAACCAACAGTGACTGAGCGATCAAAGGTTTCACCCGTGCGGCCATCGGTCAACCATTCTTGCCCGGTTTCGTTCAATCCAGCATAGGTCAGGAAGTTACGAACATCCTTTTCCTTTGCCCCATCAAACACCGGAGTTGCCATTGGCACACCTTTGGATAGCAGTCTGCCTTGTTCTATCAGTTGCTGATCATCTAGTTTATCAATGGAATCCTTAAACTGATCAGCACTGTAAATCTGCTTCAGCTCATCCTTGATCAATTTGGGGTTATTTTTCTGAACGGCATCATCAACAACATCGGCAATTTTCTTGCCAAGTCCTGCTGATGCCCAGCCCAAATGTGTTTCCAGAATCTGACCCACATTCATTCGTGATGGAACCCCAAGTGGGTTTAGCACGATATCAACAGGGGTGCCGTCTTTGAGATAAGGCATATCTTCAACCGGAAGAATACGCGAGATAACACCTTTGTTACCATGGCGACCAGCCATCTTATCACCTGGCTGAAGTTTGCGCTTAACAGCAACAAACACCTTAACCATTTTCATGACACCGGGTAACAATTCATCACCGCGCTGAAGCTTATCAACCTTGTCGTTAAACCGTGCTTCTAGTTTTTTGATGGATTTTTCAAAATCATCAATCTGTGCTTCGATAGATTTCTGTGTCTTATCGTCTTTGACCGCAATTTCGTTCCACTTGTTGCGGGCAAGTTCTGTCAGCATATCATTGGTGATTTTGCTGTCCTTTTTAATCCCAGCAGGGCCAGAGGCAACCGTTTGACCAACCATGAGTTCCATCAGACGGTTATAGAAACCGCGCTCAAGAATTTCACGCTCATCATCACGGTCTTTGGAAAGACGTTCAATTTCAAAGCGTTCAATCGCGCGTGAACGCTCATCCTTATCAACACCACGTCGTGAGAAGACCCGAACCTCAACCACAGTCCCTGCCCCGCCGGGCGGCACACGCAAAGAGGTATCACGAACATCTGATGCCTTTTCTCCGAAAATTGCACGCAAGAGCTTTTCTTCTGGGGTCATTGGGGTTTCACCCTTTGGCGTCACCTTACCAACCAGAATATCACCTGCCTGAACATCAGCACCGACATAGATCATGCCAGCCTCATCAAGATTTTTCAGAGCTTCTTCGCCAACATTAGGAATATCACGAGTGATTTCTTCAGTTCCAAGCTTGGTATCACGTGCCATGATTTCATATTCTTCAATATGAATGGAGGTAAAGACATCATCACGGACAATACGCTCAGAGATGAGAATGGAATCCTCAAAATTATAACCGTTCCATGGCATAAACGCGACCAACACATTTCGGCCTAGCGCCAATTCCCCATCTTCGGTTGATGGGCCATCAGCTAGAATATCGCCTGACAGCACTTCGTCACCAACACGAACCAGAGGCCGCTGAGTGATACAAGTGTTCTGGTTAGAACGCTGGAACTTCAGCAAGGAATAAATATCAACAGGTGATACATCTTGTTCTGAGGTTTCGTTGGACCGAACCACAATTCTAGTAGCGTCCACCTGATCAACCACACCACTCCGGCGAGCAATGATTGTGACGCCTGAATCTTTGGCCACAATGGCCTCCATCCCGGTGCCAACCAGTGGAGCTTCGGATTTGATCAATGGCACCGCCTGACGCTGCATATTTGATCCCATCAGCGCACGGTTAGCATCATCGTTTTCAAGGAATGGGATTAGTGAAGCCGCCACCGAAACCAGCTGTTTCGGCGAGACATCCATCAATTCAATTTCTTGTGGATTACCGAGGCCAATCTCACCGCCGCGGCGGATAGGTATCAACTCACCAACAAAACGACCTTTTTCATCAAGCTCGGCGTTAGCCTGAGCAATGGCAAAGCGGCCTTCGTCCATAGCGGAGATATAAATCACCTCATCTGTAACTTTGCCGTCCTCAACCTTACGATATGGGGTTTCAATAAATCCATAGCGATTGATTTTCGCAAAAGTAGCAAGAGAGTTGATCAGACCAATATTAGGGCCTTCAGGTGTTTCAATCGGGCAAATCCGACCATAATGGGTTGGGTGAACATCACGCACTTCAAATCCTGCGCGCTCACGCGTTAGACCGCCGGGGCCAAGCGCCGACAAACGCCGCTTATGGGTAATTTCTGAAAGAGGGTTTGTCTGATCCATAAACTGTGACAACTGGGATGATCCAAAAAACTCCTTAACTGCCGCCGCGGCAGGTTTTGAGTTAATCAGGTCTGTTGGCATCGTGCGGTCAATCTCAACCGATGACATTCTCTCTTTGATCGCGCGTTCCATCCGAACAAGCCCGATGCGATACTGGTTTTCCATTAGCTCGCCAACCGAACGCACACGGCGGTTGCCAAGATGGTCAATATCGTCAATCTCACCCTTACCATCACGCAAATCTACCAGAACTTTAATGATGCCTAGGATATCGTCACGGCGCAGAACCCGCATTTGATCATCAACATCAAGTCCGACACGGGCGTTAAGCTTAACCCTGCCAACGGATGAGAGATCATAGCGTTCACTGTCAAAGAACAGGCCGTTAAACAGAGCTTCTGCTGTTTCCAGTGTAGGCGGCTCACCCGGACGCATAACGCGATAAATATCAACCAAGGCGTCTTCGCGGGAATTGTTACGGTCTGCGGCAAGCGTGTTTCTTAAGAAACTGCCAATATTGACATTATCAATAGCCAGGAGACGGATTTTATCCGTTTTCATTTCTTGCAAACTTTGCAGAATTTCCTCGGTGATGATATCACCAGCCTCAGTAAGGATAAGGCCTGTGCTCATATCAACAATATCATGGGCAATATATTGACCAAGGATCTGCTCATCACTAACCAGCACCTCTTTGATGCCGCTTTCTTCAAGCTTACGCAGTGAACGCGGGGTCAGCTTTTCGCCCTTAGCAGCAACAACTTCACCATTTCCAGCGTTGACCAGATCATGACTAAGTCGCGCGCCGCGCAAACGGCTGGCGTCAAAACTTGTCTGCCAGCCTTTTTTGCTGCGCTTGTATTCTACCGCATCATAAAAATAATTTAGGATAGATTCGCGCGACAGACCATTCACCTTTGTCCGATCAGGTTCAATGCCTTCGTTTTTGCAATCCGCGACGTAAGCCTCAGACGCTTCGTCAATCAGTGCCATCAGGAATGTTGTGGCAGGAAGCTTACGCTTACGGTCGATGCGGACATTAATAATATCCTTGGCATCAAACTCAAAATCCAGCCATGAGCCGCGGTAAGGAATAACCCGCGCTGAAAATAACAACTTACCAGAAGCATGGGATTTGCCGCGATCATGATCAAAAAACACGCCCGGTGAACGGTGCATCTGTGAGACAATCACACGCTCAGTGCCGTTAATAATGAAAGTGCCGTTTTTGGTCATAAGGGGCATATCGCCCATATAAACTTCTTGTTCTTTGGTATCACGCAGAGAACGCGTGCCTGTAATCTCATCTTCTTCCCAGACAACCAGACGCAAGGTGACTTTAAGCGATGATGCAAAGTTCAAACCACGTTGCTGGCATTCTTCAACATCATATTTAGGCTCTTCCAAAGTATAGGAAACGAACTCTAAAATAGATTTGTCGTTGAAATCGCTGATTGGAAAAACCGACTGGAAAACTTCCTGAAGGCCAATGCTCTCACGCATTGAGGGTGCAACATCTTTTTGAAGAAACAGATCATAACTGCTTCTCTGGACATCAATCAGATTTGGCATTTTTGCCACTTCGGCGATAGAGCCAAAGTTCCGGCGAAAACGACGACGACTGTTGAGTGCGGTGATGCTTGATCCCATTGGTGATACCTCTGTTCAAATGCCTGATGTGCCAGTAATTTTTATCTGATCACAGAAACAAATTTTCTTTCGCCCGAAAATGGGCAATCCCCACACCGGAAAACCGATGTGGGGGAGTGAATATTCATATGATATTCAAGTTACTTAAGCTCAACCGAAGCTCCAGCTTCTTCAAGGGCAGCCTTAGCTGCTTCAGCTTCATCCTTGGATGCGCCTTCCTTGACCGGCTTTGGTGCAGCTTCAACCAGATCTTTGGCTTCTTTGAGGCCAAGACCAGTCAGCGTGCGAACAGCCTTAATGACGTTGATCTTATTATCGCCAGCACCGGCAAGGATCACGTCAAATTCGGTCTTTTCTTCCGCAGCGGCACCGCCAGCGTCACCACCACCAGCGGCGGCAACAGCAACAGGTGCTGCAGCGGCAGACACGCCCCACTTCTCTTCAAGAAGCTTTGCCAATTCGGCAGCTTCCATAACAGTAAGGGCGGAAAGGTCTTCTGCGAGTTTTGCAATATCAGCCATGTTTATCTCCATTAGGCTTGAACTAAGCGTTATAATTTAACTGGGCTAACACCCTGCTACGACTGTAACTGATCTGCCCTGGCCTGAACGACCCGTGCCAGCTGTGATGCTGGGGCTTGGGTAACTCTTGCCAGTTTCGCTGCTGGTGCCAAAAGCAAGCCAGCAAGTTTGGCACGAAGTTCGTCAAGTGACGGCAATTTAGCCAGCGCTTCCACGCCTGCCTTATCAAGAATCTGGCCGTCGATAGAACCGCCGATAATTGACATTTTGTCGTTTGACTTGGCAAACTCAACGAGGGTTTTTGCAGCAGCAACGGGATCATCGGATGTACCAATGGCCGTTGGTCCTGTGAACTGATCATTCAGCCCCTCGAATTTCGTCCCATGCAATGCGATCTTGGCAATACGGTTTTTTGTGACCTTAAAACGGGCCCCAGCATTCCGCATTTTTTCCCTGATCTCATTGCTTTCGGTGACAGTCAGCCCGACCTGATGAGTGATGATGACAGATGTCGCCTCACTAAAGGTCGCGTGCAGCGTTTCGACCAGCTTGGTTTTTTCGGATCTTTTCACCGATTGTCTCCGCTAGTTTATGGATATGACCAACATGGTCACATCCGGTTGCACGTAGTGATTGCCGTTCTCCATCATGATGGAAAAAAACAATCCCCAAGGCCTGCCCATTAGTTCAAGCGAAAAATCGCTATCTCCGTCTGAGTAGGATGTTTAAGCCTTGCGGCACCTACCTTCTTGGACAGGTGGAACCTGACGGTTCCTTCAGCATCCCGGCAAAACCGGAATGTTGAATAAGTTAGCCAGCTAATTTACTGACTTCCGTAGGATCAACAGAAACACCAGCGCCCATTGTGCTGCTGATGGCGATCTTACGAACAAATATTCCTTTCGCGCCTGCTGGCCGCGACTTGCTGATAGCACTGATGAACGCAGATGCGTTTTCATGAAGCTGATCAGCCCCAAAACTGGCCTTACCGATACCAGCATGAACAATCCCTGACTTTTCAGCGCGGAATTGAACTTCACCAGCTTTTGCGGCTTCAACAGCTTTGGCCACATCTGGAGTAACTGTGCCAAGTTTTGGATTTGGCATAAGACCTTTGGGGCCAAGCACTTTACCAAGACGACCAACCACACCCATCATGTCAGGTGTTGCAATCACGCGGTCAACATCAATCTTGCCAGATTGCATTGCCTCCGCCAGATCTTCTGCACCGACAACATCCGCGCCAGCTTTTTCTGCTTCTGCTGCCTTATCGTCACGAGCAAAAACCGCAACACGCATTGATTTACCTGTTCCATGAGGAAGGGCAACAACACCGCGAACCATTTGATCAGAGTGGCGCGTATCAATGCCTAAGTTCATGCAGATCTCAATCGTCTCATCGAATTTGGCTGAGGCGTTTTTCTTAACCATGCCAACAGCCTCTTCAAGTGCGAAGACGGCTTCTCTATCAAATGATTCGTAAGCTGCTTTAAGTTTTTTTCCAGCCATAATTTTACTCCACCACTTCCAAGCCCATCGAACGGGCAGAACCTTTAATCATCTGAACCGCGCCATTTTGGTCAACCGCGTTCAAATCTTCCATTTTCTGATCAGCGATCTCACGAACCTGATCCATTGTTACTTTGCCCACTGTTCCGCGACCGGGGGTCTGGCTAGCCTTAGCAAGTCCAGCCGCCTTTTTAAGGTAAAAGCTGACCGGAGCCTTTTTCATGGTAAAGGTGAATGACTTATCGGAATAGACCGTGATCACTACCGGAATAGGCGTATTTTTTTCGACGCTATCTGTGGCGGCGTTAAAGGCCTTACAGAATTCCATAATATTGACACCACGCTGACCAAGCGCGGGGCCAACAGGCGGTGACGGGTTAGCCGCACCTGCCGGGATTTGCAATTTGATATATCCATCAATCTTCTTTGCCATAACGGTATCCTTATATAACCATAATGCTAGGTTGATTTTTCAACTTGGGAAAACTCAAGATCAACTGGCGTTGACCGTCCGAAAATAGAGACAGTTACCTTGAGCCGGGACTTATCTTCGTCAACCTCTTCTACCAGCCCCTTGAACGACGCAAACGGCCCTTCGGCAACGCGTACCCACTCCCCAATCTCAAAGATGACATCGGAATGTGTCCGCTCAATACCTTCGGTGACCTGTTTGATGAGACGCTCAGCCTCAGCATCTGAGATAGGCATCGGCTTACCGCCGGCGCCAAGAAATCCGGTAACGCGATTGTGAGAATTGACAATGTGCCAAGACTGATCTGTCAATTCCATTTTAATCAAAATATAACCGGGAAAAAACTTACGCTCCGCGTTGACGCGAGCTCCGCGGCGCATTTCCACAACCTCTTCGGTAGGAACCAGCACCTCTTCGATATCATCATCAAGTCCATAGGTCTCCGCTTGCTCACGGATTGCCTGAGCGACTTTCTTTTCCGATCCGGAAAAGACGTGTACAACATACCAGCGTTTAGCCATCTTTAAGTAATTCCCAAGCGCGACCATGACAACATAGTCTGCGACGCTAACCTATCCACCAATCCCCAACACAACCTGCACCAGATTGCTTAAAATCCAGTCCACAAGCATAAAAAACAAGGCGGCAATGAAAACCATCACCAGCACTGTGATAGTGCCTGTGATGACATCGCGCCTCTTAGGCCAAGTAATGCGGCTGATTTCCTGCCGAACCTGACGTACAAATTGTGTAGGTGTAACTCTAGCCATTTTCCCTCAATCGTGCAAGCTTTTCATGCCCTGATATGCGGTTTTTTATGCGGTAACATATTATCCACAGATTTAGGCGGCACGAATATTTCTTCACAATCACAGATGAGAGGCGGTAATAGCGCACCGCCACGGCTTTTGCAATCAGATTTTTTCTTTTTGTTGGTAGTTTTCTTTCCTCATTGTCTTCTATGGTATTTCATAGCCCTCACGTGGGCGGATGGTCATGATCACAAAGAACACTCCCCAAGCCAATAAGGCCAAGATGATCATAGCAATAAAAAATAGCCCACTGCCGCCTTTGGCATAGATAAAACCAGCCACAGAAGGGCCAATGGCCATGCCAAGCGCTCGCGGCGTCGAAATCCAACCTTTTGCCCGGCCATAGACCGCCGCGCGAAAATACATATTGGTGATAAAACCAAAAGATACCGTTAAAACACCATGCCCCATCCCAAACATCGCCATACCCAAAACCACAAGAGGCAGAGATGAAAATTGGATAAGGACAAGCGCCGCCGGAACCATGGCAAAAGCCAGCATCGCAGTGACACGAGCATCATGGCGCGCACCAAAGCGCATTTCTAGCACACGCCCCACCACCTGAAATGGGCCATAGATACTGGCTAGAATGACCGCAAGACCGAGATCATGAAAACTTTCAAAATACCAATGGATCAGCATTAAGGTAATGCCAGCAAAAGACATATATTCCAGACAAGATGCGGTCGCCAAGGTCAACATTGCCCATTTTTCATTGCGGGTGAAATCCGACCAGCGGAAAGGCACGACGGGCGCATCAGGTGTCGCCCTGCCAGGCATCACTGCCCCTGCCCCCATTCGCCCCAACCACGCCGCCATCACCACCAGCAACAACGCCATGACAATCAGCGTATGGAACAGACCAAATCGGGTCAACAAAGGCGCCACCGATAACCAAGTCAATGTACTGGCAACACCGCCATAAAAAGTAATCAGTGAGATGTTGCGGCGGGCAGAAGCCTCATTCATCTGGACGGCGGCACCAAACGCCACCTCATAGCATGACATGGAAAACCCGATACCTAAAAGTGCCATCGCAAGCAGAAATACCCAATAGGCAGGGCTGAACGCCATCATCACGATGCCTGACGCGCCGATGATGAAGCCTACCGCCATCACCCGCAGCGCCCCGTAATAATCAACCCATGATCCCACCAGAGGCGCGATCCCAGCTTGAATAAGGAGAGATATCGTTAACCCAATGAGAATATCCGCCGGAGTAACGCCAAGCATCTCAGCAAGTGGCAGTTTAATCTGGGCAAAGACATAAAACATGAAGCCATAGGCGATAATCTGGCTAATACCGAGAGTATGAACAGGGACTGGCAAAGGTTTCAGCATAATCCATCCGGGACAATTCTAAAGGGGTTATAACCTCATCACCAACCATGATATTAACCAGCAAATAATGCAACCTTGGTTTTGATCACGCTTGAGCGCAAGGATCAGGAAAGGTAAGCTTATATTTTGGAATCGGGCGATGAGGGATATAAGGCAATGGCTTTGGATGGCGTCAGCACGGCGATCGCTGAAATTAGAAACCTGCTTGGCGACCGATTGAAAACAAGCAAAGCCGAATGTGAGTCGCATAGCCATGATGAAGCCTATGCGCTAACCAGCCTGCCTGATGCCGTGGCTTACCCCAAAGATACCGCCGAGGTTTCGGCGATTATGGCGATATGTTCGCAATATGCCTGCCCTGTCATCCCGTTCGGGGTTGGGACATCTCTTGAAAGTCAGGTTATTCCTCTCTTTGGGGGCATCAGCATTGATATCAGCCAGATGGATCAGATCATTGCTATCCATACTAGCGATATGGACGCCATCGTTGAAGCAGGGGTAACGCGCAATCAGCTTAACCAAAATCTCAAATCCACCGGGCTTATGTTCACGGTTGACCCGGGGGCCGATGCAACGATGGGCGGCATGGCATCCACTCGCGCCTCTGGCACCAACACGGTTCGTTATGGCACGATAAGGGAAAACATCCTTGCCATGGAAGTTGTATTGCCTAGTGGCAGCGTCATTAATGTAGGAAGCCGGGCGCGGAAATCAGCTTCAGGCTATGACCTTAAAAACCTGTTTATTGGCTCTGAAGGCACATTAGGGATCATTACCCGTTTAACCGTGAGGTTGCACGGTGTCCCCGAAAGCATATCATCCGCAAGATGTGTATTTGATGATATTGGTGATGCCGTTGACGCTGTGATAATGGCTATCCAAAGCGGTATTCCCATGGCGCGGATAGAATTGCTGGACGAAATGCAAATTCGCGGAATGAATATTTACAATCCTGATTTTGATGCCCCCGAAAAACCACATTTGTTTCTGGAGTTCCACGGCAGTTCAGCCAGCATCGCCGAACAAGTGGATATGTTTCACCAGATCGCAAGCGAGCATGGCGCGGATGGATTTGAATGGGCCAACACAACC
Organism: Puniceispirillales bacterium (SeqCode); assembly: GCA_965661405.1. Classification (GTDB taxonomy): domain Bacteria; phylum Pseudomonadota; class Alphaproteobacteria; order Puniceispirillales; family UBA1172; genus UBA12202. The sequence goes on along the minus strand of CBFIDH010000036.1, from coordinate 924 downwards.
GAGGAACGCAACCAATTATGGGCGGCGCGGCATAGCGCCTATTACGCAGGGCGAGCGTTGCGACCGGGATCATCATCCTTAGTGACAGATTGCTGTGTTCCGATCTCAAGACTTGCGGATTGCATCGCAGAAGCAAAGGTTTTGATAGCTGATTCAGGTCTGATGGCCCCCATGGTTGGTCATGTCGGAGATGGTAATTTTCATCTGCTTGTTTTGGTTGAACAAGATAATCATGATGAATGGGCGCGGGCCAAAACCTTATCGTCGCGCCTGAACAAATTAGCACTAGATTATGGCGGCACCATCACAGGCGAACATGGTATCGGCGCCAGCAAAAGCGAGTATATGGAAGCCGAACATGGTGAAGCCTATCAGTTGATGCGGCAGATCAAATCTACTGTTGACCCTTTGGGGATCATGAATCCGGGCAAGATTTTTACAAACTGAAACACCAGCCTACCGCATAGCTCACATCAGCCTGATCAAAATGAGCGGGATTACCGGGGCAAGCTAAGCTTATCTGCCACTTGATGCGTCTTGAGGGCATTGGCGATAAAGCCACTTGCCAGAAGATGAGCAATCACCACGTTGATAAAGGCAAGGGCCTCAGGATGATTGGGCCGCATCCCCACCGCTTGCTTGATCGCGGTAAAGGGTTCCGTGATCAGGCGATAAGCCTCCCCACCTTCACCTGCCAATTCTGATAGCAATTTCGGCTTGAGGCTTGCCAGAACATCGCCCTCGCCAGCTTTGAAATGCTGATGTGATAGGTCAATGGTTTCGACACGCAAATATCTTGGTTTAAGATAATGATCACTTAGCCATAGATCATAGGCACTGCGACCATAGAGCATGATGGTGACATTATCTTTATCCACATCGGAGTTGGTGCGAATAGGGCTGTCTTTTCGGGTTAGGAAATTG
>CBFIDH010000035.1:0-18272 GCA_965661405.1 Puniceispirillales bacterium (SeqCode) | reverse complement strand
TCTCATGTCTGATGAGATTTACGACAAATTGATCTTTGATCAGGCCGAAATGACAAGCTTTTTGAGCTTTCCTGAGATCAGAGACCGCTTGATTATTCTGAACGGCTGGTCGAAAACCTATGCCATGACAGGATGGCGGTTAGGGTATGGCATCTGGCCTCAATCGCTGATTGATGTCGCTGATCGTCTTGCCGTCAATGACCATTCTTGTGTGAACGCCGCCGCCCAATACGCGGCGTTAGCGGCGCTTACTGGCCCGCAAGATTGTGTTGAGGATATGCGACAAGCCTTTCAGCGCAGGGCAAGCCTCATTCATCAGGGACTTAATGCGCTTGATGGGGTGTCTTGCGCCGCGCCTCTGGGTGCGTTTTATGCCTTCTGCAATATCACGGGGACAGGGAAACCCTCTGCCTTCTGGCAAAACACCCTGCTGGAAGATCATGGCGTGGCGGTTATTTCCGGAACCAGCTTTGGTCACATGGGCGAAGGCTATCTGCGGTTTTCCTGTGCTAATTCTGATCAGGCGATTAGTGAGGCATTAGATCGTTTCAAAAAGGCACTAAGCCAAAATTAGCCTTCAATATCATCATACTTACTGCCTAAAAAATAATCACATTGCCTAATTATTGATCAGTCAGATCATTTAATCTCTTGCGTGATATGATTTTATCAATAACAATTATTTTTTATTTCATTGTATTCATTCATCATTATCATAATCATCACAATTAAGAACCAATATTGCTATATAATTATTAGCAACGGAGGTGATTATGAAAAAATTAGAAGTCATTATTAAGCCATTTAAACTTGATGAAGTGAAAGAAGCCCTACATGAAGTAGGTATCCAAGGGATAACTATCACGGAAGCCAAGGGGTTTGGTCGTCAGAAAGGTCATACCGAACTTTATCGTGGCGCAGAATATGTTGTTGATTTTCTTCCGAAAGTAAAAATTGACATCATTCTTGATGACGATCTTGTCGATGCCGCGGTAGATGCCATTCTTGGTTCAGCTACAACTGGCAGAATTGGTGACGGCAAAATCTTCATCTCACCTATCGAAGAAGTGATCCGCATTCGCACAGGCGAGCGTGGCTCAGACGCAATTTAATATCTACTTATTACTAACGAGGAGTGACAATTATGACGAACGCAAAAACCATTATCGACTTTATGAAAGAAAACGATGTCAACTATGTTGATCTGCGTTTCACTGACACACGCGGCAAGATGCAACACGTAACACAGCATATTGATACCATTGATGAAGATGCTTTGGCTGAAGGTTTCATGTTTGACGGCTCATCCATTGCTGGCTGGAAAGCCATTAACGAATCTGACATGACTTTGATGCCTGATCTTACCCGTTTTTACATTGATCCGTTCTTTGCCCAGCCAACACTGGCTTTGTTCTGTGATGTTCTTGATCCAGCTACCATGCAACCTTATGAGCGTGATCCACGTTCCACCGCCAAGGCCGCGCTTGCCCATATGGCATCTGCTGGCATCGCTGACACCGCGTTTTTTGGCCCGGAAGCAGAGTTCTTTATCTTTGAAGATGTCAAAATTGATGTCGGCATGAATGTCGGTATGTACAAGGTTGATTCCATCGAAGGCCCCTATAATTCCGGCCGTGATTACGAAGAAGGCAACATGGGCCATCGCCCCGGCGTTAAGGGCGGCTATTTCCCTGTTCCGCCGGTTGATGGTGGTCAGGATATTCGTTCCGAGATGCTATCCGTGATGAGTGAGATTGGTGTTCCCGTTGAAAAGCATCACCACGAAGTTGCCCCATCACAGCATGAGTTGGGTATGAAGTTTGGCACTTTGCTGGAAACCGCCGATAATATGCAGCTTTATAAATATTGCGTGCATCAGGTGGCCCATGCTTATGGCGTGAGCGCAACCTTCCTGCCTAAGCCTATTGTTGGTGATAATGGATCAGGGATGCACGTTCACCAGTCCTTGTGGAAAGATAGCGCCCCTCTGTTTGCTGGCAATAATTATGCCGATCTTTCAGAAATGGCTCTTTTCTACATTGGCGGTATCATTAAGCACGCTAAATCTCTTAATGCCTTCACCAACCCAACCACCAATTCCTATAAGCGTTTGATCCCGGGATTTGAGGCGCCGGTTCTGTTGGCGTATTCCTCGCGTAACCGTTCCGCGTCTTGCCGGATTCCATTCGTGGATAATCCAAAAGGCAAGCGCGTTGAGGTGCGTTTCCCTGATCCGATGGCCAATCCGTATTTGGCTTTCTCTGCTATGCTGATGGCTGGGCTTGACGGTATCCGGAATAAAATTCATCCCGGCGAAGCGATGGATAAAGATCTTTATGATCTGCCAGCAGAAGAATTGAAAAACATTCCAACGGTTTGCGGCAGTCTGAGAGAAGCACTGGAAAGTCTTGATGCCGATAGGGATTACCTGACCAGCGGTGATGTGTTCACCAATGACCAGATTGATGCCTATATTGAACTGAAGATGGAAGAAGTGTTTGCCTTTGAACACACACCACACCCGATTGAGTTCAAGATGTATTACTCCAGCTAAACCACTCACTCCTCATGAGTTGCAAAGCCTCCAAGATTTTATCTTGGGGGTTTTTGCATTTCTGACCTCATCTTGAGGCTTCACAATACCAAATATTGTGGTAAGTTAAGCCACTTTTATCCATATCTATGGTCTGGTATTCATGAACAGCTTGTTTGAAACCTCATCCTCTGACTATTCAGCGGCGGAAATTGAAGTCCTTGAAGGTCTTGAACCTGTCCGCAAGCGTCCGGGGATGTATGTGGGCGGAACCGATGACCGGGCGCTTCATCATCTGGCCTCTGAAATATTGGATAACGCCATGGATGAAACCGTGGCAGGTCATGCCAATCGCATTGATATCAAGCTAGAAGCCAGCGGCCATTTGACCATTGCGGATAATGGGCGCGGCATCCCCACGGACCCGCATCCGAAGTTTCCGGGTAAATCCGCGCTAGAAGTCATCATGACGACCCTTCATTCCGGCGGCAAGTTTAGCGGCAAGGCTCTTGCCACCTCCGGCGGCTTGCATGGGGTTGGTTCATCCGTGGTTAATGCACTATCGGTGGAATTGAGTGTTGAGGTTGCCCGCAACAAAACCCTCTATCAGCAAAGCTTTTCTCGCGGCAAGGCCGTAAGCGGTCTTCAAGATTTAGGGGCAGTTTCAAATCGGCGCGGAACGCAAGTCCGGTTTTTGCCTGATCCTGAAATTTTTGGAAATGACGCTAAGCTTAAGCCTCTAACGCTTTATCGCCTTGCTAGATCTAAGGCCTATCTTTTTGCTGGTGTGGAAATTCGTTGGCAATGCGCCCCAGAGCTAATCAAGCCTGATCAAGATATCCCGACAGAAATAACGCTTTCCTATCCCGATGGGCTTAAAGATTATCTTATGGACGCGACCCGTGATCACGATGTTTTGATCGGTCAGCCCTTTGCCGATAATGTCACCCTTTCTGGTGAAAAGGTTGAAGTGGCAATCACTTGGTTTCATGATCACGAAGATGGTTATGTCAGATCATATTGTAACACCGTCCCTACCCCCGATGGCGGCACCCATGAACAGGGATTGCGGCAAGCCATTGTTAGAGGAATGCGGAATTTTGGTGAGATTGCAGGCATTAAAAAGGCAGCTGATCTCACGGTGGACGATGTCATGGCCTCTATTGGGGCCGTGTTATCAGTCTTTATCAGGGAGCCACATTTTCAGGGCCAGACCAAGGATAAACTTGTTAGCCAAGACGCCACTCGGCTTGTTGAAACTGCGTTGCGTGACCGTTTTGAGACATGGCTGGCGGCAGATAAAGAACGTGCCGGTTTTTTGCTTGAGGCCGCGATCACCCGTATGGAAGACCGCAAACGCAAGCGTCGTGATCGTGAAGTTGCCAGAAAATCTGCGACAAAGAAACTTCGCCTGCCCGGTAAATTGGCAGATTGCAGCGCATCCGGAAACGAAGAAACAGAAATCTTTATTGTTGAAGGTGATTCAGCGGGCGGTTCTGCAAAACAGGCGCGTGATCGCCGCACTCAAGCCGTGCTTCCTTTGCGTGGCAAGATATTGAATGTTGCGTCTGCCAGCGACGATAAAACCAGCCAGAACCAAGAATTGAGTGATCTGGCACTTGCCTTAGGTGTTCAACCTGGCAGAGGGTTTTCGCTTGAACAATTGCGCTATGACCGCGTCATTATCATGACAGACGCGGATGTTGATGGCGCCCATATCGCAGCCCTCCTGATGACCTATTTTTATCAGCAGATGCCAGAGCTGATCGAAAAAGGGCATCTCTATCTGGCACAACCGCCATTATACCGTCTGGCACAAGGTGGCGATGTCAGATATGCCCTAGATGATGATCAGCGCGAAACTATCATCGCATCTGATTTTGCCAAGCGCGGAAAAATTGAAGTCAGCCGTTTCAAAGGACTAGGCGAAATGCCCCCCGCACAACTTAAACTGACAACGATGAACCCTGAAACCCGACGCTTGCTTCAAGTCAGTTTGCCGGGACGACAAGGTGATGACGCGGATGATCGGCGGCGAGTTGATGGGTTAGTGGACACCTTGATGGGACGCAAAGCAGAAAAACGCTTTCACTATATCCGTGATCACGCCCCTTCGCTTATTGCTCCACTTGATATCTGATTATATCGCAAGGCTGTTTAAAAAACGGTCAAGATGGGTATTCACCTCATCTGGTTTTTCCATGGTAATCAAATGCCCTGCCCCGGCGATCTCAATCAGTTCTGCCAAAGGCGTTACCTCGGCCATGTGGCGGTGTGTTTGAGGCGGAGTAATGTTATCCTCCTCTCCCACCATGAACAGCGCTGGACAAGTCAACCGGGCAAGGGTTTCTGTATGGTCTGATCGCGTTATGATCGCTTTCTGCTGGGCTTCATATACGGCGAATCCCGGCTCTTTTGCCATGGCAATTACCTTTGATACCAATTCCGTATTTTGAAAACTGCTTGCCGATAGCATTTTCCGCGCCCCTGCCTTGGTAAGACCTTGGTATCGCCCGGTTTCAAGAAGCGCCTTTTCCGCCAATCTTTCCTGCTGACGACTTGTCTTTTCACTATGAGCGTTACTGTCCATCACGACTAAACCAGATATCCGTTCCGGCGCCATTTTTGCCATTTCTAAGGCAATATATCCCCCCATAGAAAGCCCAATGGGAACGATAGGGCCATGGGTATCTGCCAAGGCCTCCTTTGCCATATCAGCAATGTTGTCATGATCAAAGGTATTGGCGATATGATATCCGTAACGATATTCAAAATGTCTGATCTGATCAGCAAAAACCGTTGCGGTTCCCATATGGCAAGGAATAAAAATAAGCGTGATTTGCATAATGAGGATATACCGCCACCATGGCAAAATGGCAATAAACTTGACCTTGATAGGTGTTTTCGCTTATATGATGGTTAAAGATGCTTTTGCATCATGACTTAAACCCTCAACGCCAGATGAGCGGATATTTATTCAGGGTATTACATGACATCATTTGAGGAACTTGGCCTTAGCGAAAAACTGCTGTCTGCTGTTGCGTCATGCGGTTATAAAGCCCCAACCCCAATTCAGGAAAAGTCTATTCCTGTTATCTTGATGGGTCGGGATGTTCTTGGCTCGGCACAAACCGGTACAGGCAAGACAGCGTCATTTACCTTACCTATGATTGATATTCTGGATTCCGGCCGTGCCAAGGCAAGATTGCCGCGGTCACTAATTCTTACCCCTACCCGTGAATTAGCGGCGCAAGTATCTGAATCCTTCACGCAATTTTCCCAGAACCACAGTCTTACCACCGCGCTATTGATCGGCGGCGTGAGTTTTGGTGAGCAGGATGCTCTGCTTGATCGCGGTGTTGATGTGCTTATCGCGACACCGGGGCGTCTTTTGGATCACCTTGAACGCGGCAAAGTGCTGTTGCGAGATGTAAAAATCCTCGTCATTGATGAGGCTGACCGTATGCTGGATATGGGCTTTATTCCAGATGTTGAAAAGATCACGAAAATGTTGCCCAAAATACGCCAAACGCTGTTCTTTTCTGCAACTTTGAACAAGACGATTTATAAAATCTCGGAAAACTTTGTCATTAACCCCAAGATCATTGAGGTATCACCAGAGATTTCAACCGCGGAAACCGTAGAACAATTTATCTGCAAATCCTCACCTCGCAAAAAGCGTGAAGATCTCCGCCAATTGATCCTGGATGAGAATGTGACAAACGCTTTCATCTTTTGTAACCGTAAGCGCGATATTGCCACCCTTAAAGAATCGCTAGAACGTCATGGGATGGATGTTGAGTGTTTGCACGGTGATATGTCACAATCTGCCCGAAACGCCGCCCTTAAGCGTTTTAAAGACAATGAGGTAAAATTGCTGGTTGCCAGTGATGTGGCGGCACGCGGTATTGATATCGCTGGGCTTTCCCATGTTTTCAATTTTGATATCCCACATAACCCCGAAGATTATGTGCATCGCATTGGCAGAACGGGTCGGGCTGGAATGTCTGGCCGGGCGTTTAGCCTTATTGCTAATGATGATGATCAGGGCTATCTGGCCGCCATCGAAAAGCTGATTGGCAAATCCATTTTGACCTTAGATGGCAGTAATACAGCCAATGGGAATTCGACAAAGTCATCACCGGCAAAATCATCCTCTAAATCTGCAAAATCTGCAAAACCCACAACATCCACAAAATCCACTGATGAAAAAGCAGATACAACAGCCGATGATAAGTCGCCAACAAATGACAACAAGACCTCATCTCGAAAGGTCAAAGGCCAGCGTCACCACAATCGCAATGTTGAGGGTGAGAGAGATCAGCCGCCGGATTGTTCAGGCAACAGTTTCCGCGACACGGAACACACCCCTGCCTTTTTGCTAAAACACCCTGCCTAAAACCTCTACTTGAGGTGAAAACCCACTAGGTCAGAGTTTTTTCAATCACTTCTGATAGATCAGATGACAAGGTTTTAGCCGTTTTCAGGCGAATTAATGCGCCTTTCATCAGAGCTTGCCTGTCTTCGTGGTATCGCGAAAACCGCGTTAATGGCAACACCATTCGGGCCGCGATTTGTGGGTTGCGACCATCAATTTCGGCGATATGATGCGCCAGAAATCGATAACCAGAGCCATCATTGGCATGAAACATCTGATAATTAATCGCCGCAAAAACTGAGATCACCGACCGCAATTTGTTCGGATTGCCCGGATCAAAGGCAGGATGCTGCATCAACGCTTCACAATGCTCAGGCGTGGAAACAAACGGGCATGACGCCTCAAGCGAAAACCATTTTTCCATGACCAGAGGGTCATTTTTCCAACGTGCTTCAAACTCTGCCATGGCCTGCAGTCGTTCGGCGGCGTCCGATTGATTAAGCGCCCCAAGTCCAGCCATAGATAAGGTCATATTCTTATGACCAGCCATCAACAAAGCCTGTTGATATGGTTTTTCTTCTCTGGTCAGGACAAGCAAATGGATTAGCATATTCAAAAGCCGTCTCTGGCCCGCGTCACATTTACCAAGATCAGCCATAAGACGGGTGATGATAGCCTGTGCAGGGTCCCACATATGCCGCGCAATCGCCTTAGCCAATTTGCGGCGGGCAGACAACACCGACAATGGGTCAACTAATGGCAATGCCGCCTCAATCACCTGTTGTGATGGCAGTTTTAATATCTCGGCCTTTACAGAAGAATCCAGAGATTTAGATTCAAGTATTGCAATAAGTGAGGTCGATAACTTACTGATATCATTGTTGATACTATCATTTAGATTATCATTAGCAATGATCGCAAGAATGATAGACTTCATCAATTCCTGACCAGCGTTCCAGCGCCCATAGCTATCTTTATCCGCCGCCAACAACACCAGCAATTCGTCTGAATTAAGATCAGTGGTTAATTGTACTGGCGCGGAAAACCCTCGCATCAATGATGGCACCGCATCTTCTGGCACTTTTTCAAAACGGTGTGTTTCTTTCTTTTCGGACAGCGTGATCACACATTCTTTGAGGCCTTTTTTCTCGCCTTCTTTAATCAGGGGTAGTGCTTTACCATCTGCAGATAACAGCCCCATGCGAACAGGAATAACCAGCTCATGACGAGTGGAGATAGCCGGATGATCTGGAATATTCTGATAAAACTGGACTGACAGGGTCTGGCTGGCGCTGTCATAATGGCGCGTTACCTTAACTTGCGGTGTTCCAGCTTGGGAATACCAGTGCCTGAACTGTGATAAATCCGTATCATTGGCGTTTTCCATCGCGGCAATAAAATCTTCGCAAGTCGCCGCTTGACCATCATGAGTCTTGATATATAAAGCCACGCCTTGCATAAACCCATCTTTGCCAAGGATATGTTCCAGCATACGGATAACCTCAGCCCCCTTTTCGTACACTGTTGGCGTGTAGAAATTATTGATCTCTTGATAAGTATCAGGGCGGATGGGATGAGCCGTTGGGCTGGCGTCTTCGGGAAATTGAATAGCCTTGAGCAAAGCCACATCATTAATGCGTTTCACGCCGCGAGAGTGCATATCTGCGGTGAACTCTTGGTCACGATAGACTGTCAGCCCCTCTTTAAGCGTTAGCTGAAACCAATCGCGGCAAGTAATACGGTTTCCTGTCCAATTGTGAAAATACTCATGCGCGATGATGGATTCGACCCGATCAAGATCATCATCTGTGGCGGTTTTTGTATTTGCTAAAACATATTTGGAATTAAAGATATTTAATCCCTTATTTTCCATCGCTCCCATGTTGAAATGGCTAACCGCGACGATCATGAAAACATCCAGATCATAGGACAGACCAAAAACATCCTCATCCCATTTCATCGACTTTTTAAGACTCTTCATCGCGTGACCACATAGATGGGCATTTCCATGCTCAACATAAATCTGAAGCGCAACACGGCGGCCTTCGTTAGTGACGAAATGATCTTCCACCAATTCCAGATCACCAGCCACCATAGCAAACAGATAGCTAGGCTTAGGATGCGGATCATGCCAGACGGCGAAATGCCTATCTTCGGGCAGATCACCCTGTTCAATCAGATTACCATTAGACAAAAGAAACGGCAGAGATGCGCTGGCCTCTATGCGTGTCGTGAAAACAGATAAAACATCAGGATGATCAGGATACCAGATGATACGGCGAAAGCCCTCAGGCTCGCATTGGGTGCAATACATCCCCCCGGAACGATAAAGCCCCTCAAGCGCCGTGTTAGCATCAGGATTGATATCCGAGACGATAACAACAGTTGATGGGGCGTCAATATCAAGCGTGATGGCATGGGCAGAGAGGCTTTTGTCATCTGGATGAACGGATTTATCATTTACCGTTAAGCTGATGAAAGATAGCGTCTCATCACCCCATAGGGTGATTTGGCTTTTACCATCTTGTGACAGGGGGGTAATCGTGTAAGTCCCCGTCACGCGGGTAAAATCATCATGAATGGCAAACGTCAAATGAACTTGATCCACTCGACATTCCGGGAATTTATAATCACCACGCCGGATCGTACGATCCGAGCCAGAAATCATGTTATTCATGATCAGGAACCGCTGCTTTCACGGTTAGTAGTGTAGGCCTCAAAACAATGGTCATTACAATAAGGCTTGCCCGTTACCACATTATCTCCACAAAAATGGAAATCCGTGGATTGCGGATCACCAATAGGCCAACTGCACTTACTGCGTGACCAAGTAATATTCCGCAGAGCCAGCTTTAGCGGCAGATCAGAACGATTAAGAATGGGCATCGCCTCTGGCTTGCGGCGCGCGGTGCTGGCACCAGACTTATTGCCGTTGTTAGCAATAGGCGATTGGCGCTTTGGCAGACCCATGCGATGCACTTTACCAGCGATAGCATTACGCGATACCCCAAGTTTCTCACCTATCTGGGAGATGGGCAGTCCCAATTCCCAAAGTTTTTTCAATTTTTCAAGACGTTTTTCGTCCCATTGAACTGAAGCGCTCATAATAGATCCCGTGTTATGACCATGCGCCAATAAAATTGGCTATCAGGTCCTTTTGATAATCCAGCATATGACGACCTTTATGGATCGTCAAACCCTTGTGTGCCGCGTCTGTTAACCATCGCGTCATCTCAGGCACCATGATGATATCGGCAACAATAGTGCCATTGGCAACCCCTTCCAGATCAACTGGCAGGGCGTCTTTTTCATGAAGACCAAGACTAGTCGCATTTATTAGCAGATCAACGCCGATCTTGATAGTGTCGATTTGCGTTATTTCCGCGGCGTCAACCTGAAACCCCGGATAATGCGACAAGATTAACTTCATCAAGGCTTCGGCCTTGTTAAGATTGCGGTTAACAATAGATAAGCGCCCCACCTCAGCCTCTGCCAGAGCCATAGCAATAGCCCTAGCCGCACCGCCAGCCCCGATTAAGACCGCGTGCTTATCCATAAGGTCATGACCCTCACCTCGCAATCCTGCAACAAACCCTCTGCCGTCAAAATTATCACCAATCAGGCAACCGTTTTCAAAGCGGATCGCATTAACCGCCCCTGTCACTTCGGCAACCTTGCCAAGCTGATCACAAATCAGTGCTGCCGTCATCTTATGCGGAATGGTGACCGCAACACCGCCCATATTAGGCATCCGTGCCATAGCGCGCAGCGTTTCAGTGAGGTGTTCAGGCAGGATATGCACCGGAACCAACACAGCATCAATATTCCGTGCTTGAAACTCCGGGTTAAACACCATTGGCGCACGAACATGATCCACAGGATCAGCAATAATGCCAAACAGTTTTGTTTTGCCTGTGATTTCCGTCATCTGATCTGCTCCTTACCTCATGCCTTGGTCTGATGAATAGAGGGAGGCTATATCATTCATAGGTGGCGGGGCAACCATGGTTTCAATAGCGCGACATAAAAGCGCCTCATGTTCACGCACGGCCTGTTCAGCATCTTCAACAGAAATAGCGGTAAAGGTGATCTCATCCCCCGGCTTACGCCTCGCCAAAGCTGGCAAATCAGACTTTATCACCGTGGCGATTTTGGTATAGCCGCCTGTGGTCTGATGGTCTGCCAAAAGGATAATGGGCTTACCATCACCCGGCACTTGAACCGAACCATTCACAATCCCGTCTGAGGCGATATCCGCATTGTCACGATGTTCTAGCACCGGGCCATCAAGCCGCATCCCCATCCGGTTTAGCAAAGGAGAAACATGGTAAGTCGAAGTGAGAAATACCGATTTAGCCTGATCCGTAAAACGATTATCTTGCGGCCCAAACACAATTCTGATGCAGGCATCATGTTCATATATCGTCAAATCAGACAACATCAGGTCTTTATTTCCGCTAGTATGATCTGGCAGTAAAAGCAAAATATCACCATCTTTGAGCAAGCGTCCATCCAAACCGCCAATCATGGCATTTGGCGAAGTGGCGCGAGAGTCGTAAAGAAGCGGCGTTCCCAAACCACCAGAAATCGCCAGAAAAGCTGTATTCGTCCCTGCCAAGCCATTGATACGAAGTGTCTGCCCTGCATCCATGCAAACAGAACGGTTCGCATAGACCGTAATATCCCTGCCCTTTTGGTCTGTGATCACCATGGTCGCCGCCACACTACCAGTCAGGGCCACTCGCCTAGCGGAATTGATCTGCAACCTAACGCCGCCAAGACAAATCTCTAACCCTGCCATATTGGGGTCATTCCCAACCAGCGCATTACCAAGCCGCAAAGCATCACGATCAAGAGCGCCTGATTCTGGAACGCCAACCGCCTGATGACCTGCCCGACCCAGATCCTGAACCGTGGTATAAGGGCCAGCCTTTAACATGGTGACGATATCGCCAGTCATGATATTTCCACCGTAAATTGATCTGCGTGATAGGCTTTATAGATATCATTATATTGATTTATATCAATAGAATAAAAACTTATTTTATCACCCGGCCTTAACAATACAGGATTGTCTTTCCTAGGGTCAAATAACTCAATCGGGATACGGCCGATGAGATTCCACCCACCCGGTGATGGCATGGGATAAACCACCGTCTGATCCATTGCGATGCCAAGCGTCAAGGCAGGAACACGAGGTCGCGGAGTTTTGCGGCGCGGCAAATAGAGCGTATCGTCCACGCCTTTCATATAAGCCAGCCCCGGCAAGAAGCCCATAATCGCCACCTCAAGCATTGAGGCCACATGACGGGCAATAATCTCATCAGGGTCAAGGTTAAGCTGACCTGCGATTATATCCAGATCAGGGCCAAACTCACCTCCATAACAGCATGGAATCCGGATATGGCGCGATCTCCCTTTTTCTTGGGATAAATCATTCAGCCATGGTGCGATAGCATCCTGCAGCTGTTGATATGACACAAGCAAAGGGTCGTATTGCACTAACAAATTGGTCAAACCGGGGATAAGGTCAACAATTCCTGATAGCCTGCCATCCTCTGCCGCTTGGCGGATACGCTCGGCTAAAGCACGAGCTTTACGTGTGGCTATATCAATGTTGTCCTTAGCCGTTTTGCCGTTTTGCAGGGCATCGTCAAAATTAACCACTATTCCATGACCACCAGCAGGTAAAAACCGTTTTACCTCCTCTTTGTCAGTGTTATCTTGTTTTCTTGATACAATCATGACTATCAAGACATATCTAATATCAAGACCATTGAAAAGATGGAAACGCTCGCGTTAGACTTGCGGTTGCGTGTTGGAATGAGGATTATTAGATTAGGTGATCAGGATCACAGCACCATATATGGGACAATATCATGACCAATTTTAATCTTAACGCCGATATGGCGGAAAGTTACGGGCCTTGGATAATGGGCAATGATGACGCCCTGTTGCCTGTCATTAATTCTGCCAATATCGCCTGCGGGTTTCATGGTGGTGACTATCATATCATGGCAGAAACTATGAAAAAGGCTGTATCACATGGTGTCAGCATTGGCGCCCATCCGGGGTTTTATGATCTGCATGGTTTTGGGAGGCGGCAATTAAACCTATCCCTTAGTGAGATTGAACATCTTATTGCCTATCAACTAGGTGCTGCGATTGGTGCCGCGTCACTAATAGGGGCAAAAGTCACCCATGTTAAACCCCATGGGGCATTAAATAATATGGCCGCAAATAACGCTGATATGGCAATGGCGATTGCCCGTGCCATCAAAGCTGTGGATGCGTCCCAGATTTTTCTTGCTCCCGTTTTGAGCGAATTGGTCACAGCTGGTCAAAAATGCGGGCTCACCGTAGCGGAGGAGATTTTTGCTGACCGTGCATATATGCCAGATGGGCAATTAGCACCGCGTCATCGTGATGATGCCATGATCCATGATCCGGCAGAAGCGCTAGAGAGATCATTAATCATGCTAACGGAACGCCGCATCACCGCGATTGACGGCACTAGCCTTGATATTACGCCGCATTCGCTCTGTGTGCATGGAGACGGGCCATCCGCGGTGGCCATGGCGGAACATCTTAAACAAGGGCTGACGGCGGCGGGATTATCCGCCAAAACCCTGCCAGATATGGATTTAACGCGCTAAGGCCGCGGCTTTAATCCGCATCTGTCTTTGGCTTAAACTGCAAAGAAGCCGAATTGATACAATAGCGTTGACCTGTTGGCTCTGGCCCATCGGGGAAGATATGGCCTAAATGAGCCTCACAAGCGGCGCAATGAACCTCTGTGCGCGTCATGAAGAATGATCGGTCGGTTGTTGTTTCAACCTGTTCCATATCCACCGGTTGCCAAAAACTAGGCCAACCTGTGCCACTGTCAAATTTCGTATCAGATGAAAACAACGGCTCACCACAACAGATGCAGTGATAATCTCCATCCTGTTTATTATCCCAATAGGCTCCTGTGAAGGCGCGTTCAGTTCCATGTTGGCGGGTCACGCGATATTGTTCGTCATTCAGCATCGCTTTCCATTCTGCATCAGCTTTTTTTATTTTCGTCATGACTTCATCTCCATGGTTATCACACATATTTTATCGTTAAATTGTGTTCAATGATAGGCATCATTAAAAGCATCAACAGCAATCCAGACTCGTGTTGCGGTGGTGATAAGGCAAAGCAACCCAAACCCAAGCGCGAGCCAGTTAAACCACTCCGGAAAAAGACAGATAATAATCAAAAATCCAAAGGTTTCTGCGCCTTCGGTTAATCCCCCCAGAAAATAAAATGATTTGCGACCACGGCTTTCGGTCATCATCCCGCGTTTAGCCGCGATCACTGCAAAAGCAAGAAAAGACGATGCCGTACCAATAAAAGTGAATATCAGAAACGCCGCCGCCAAAGCATGATCAGGATTGGCAATCGCAAAACCAAGGGGTATCAAAGCATAAAACAGAAAATCAAAAACAATATCCAGATAGCCGCCTAAATCAGTTGTTCCATTTTCACGTGCCACCGCCCCATCTATGCCATCAGCTAAACGGTTAAAGACGATAAACACCAATGCTGATTGATAAAATCCAAAACTGGTCAGGATAAATGCGGCGATCCCCATGATGCCGCCGATAATGGTGATGCTATTGGCGCCAACCCCTAATCGAGAAAGGGCCTTTGCTGGCCAGCGCAATATCACATCAATGAGAGGGCGAAAGGAAGCGTCCAGCATGGGTTAGGGATTAGGTACCACAAAAACCTGATCCGGAGAGATGAGGTTGGGATCTCCAATTTCTGTTTGATTAGATTGATAGATATCAACATATCGAATGCCTTGCCCATAGGTTTTATAAGCAATCCGCCACAAGGCATCACCTTTTTGGACAACAATCAGCGCATTACCGGACAAGGTTTCGTCCAGTTTTGATTTATTGAGAACAATTCTGGCCGAAGATAATAACGCCCCGTCCGCGTCACTTAGCGTCACGGCAACAGGAAACCGATTTTCTGCCGGGATATCACCCTTGGCCATATATCCATCATCATCAAGAGAGGTCGTGGCGACGATATTGCCAATGCTAACCTTGACGCTTCCCTCACCCACAATAAACCCTGATACCGCCATGCGTTCTGGTGATATGGCCTCAATCATTCTGATGGTGATTTTTGGGATAACAACAGCTGGTTCAACAGATGATGACACATCTTCCTCGGTCGGGGGCTGATCATTCTGCGAAGCATCTTGTGGTAATTCTGGTGTCACCGCCGGAGCATCAGAAACGGTAATCTGGCTTTCGCCCTCATCCGTAAATGGGGAAGATAGCAACTGTGCCATTTGATCCGATGCCTCATCCACGGGTACGAGCGCGACCAGTGGCGTCTCATCCATGTTATCTGGAATGACAATAATAACGGCCATATCCGCCATGGTCTCAACCCCGTTGGGGTCTTTTGAACGGATCGTTAGCAAATGGCTTCCCGGTGCTAAAGGGTGATCAGGAACGGCAACCCAATCACCTTTGGCGTTTGCCTTTGCTGTCGCCATCATATTTTCGTTTATAAGGATGCTGATCTGACTATGCGGGGCGGCCTGACCACTAATGACAACTGTGCCATCTGGTGAGACATTAACAAGATCAACCGTAAGAGAGACCGTATCGGTAAGAACAGAGTCCGTTACCGCATCATCTGATTGATCTTTATCTGGTGCTTCCCCCGAAATTTCATCCGCAGTTTCATCCGAGGTATCTTCATCAGGATTAACCGCAGGCAAGACAATACTCGCTGATTCGGGCAAGTTAGTAGTGTTATTCTCTGGCGCGGTCTGATATAGATATACCCCTAGAATAACAAGGCTAAAGGCGATACCGATTATGGTCATCATCAATGGAATTGATCTCATCGCGCTCCTCCAGCTTTCTATAAGTTACAGCAAGCTTAACCTAATGACAATCAAACCTTCGATTAGCTAATCATGAATATTTGTGTTTTTTCTGGATCGTCTGCTTCTTCCCCGCCTGAATTGCTTGTCATGGCGGAACAAATTGGCACGATGATTGCCACCCGCGGGTTTGGCATGGTTTATGGCGGTGGAAGTACAGGCATGATGGGCGCCTCAGCTAAGGGTGCGATTACCCATGGCGGCTCAGTTCATGGCATTATCCCAAGATTTCTTCAAAACCTAGAAGTCACCAATCATGATATCTCGCAACTGACCATTACCGAAACTATGCACCAACGCAAACAGATGATGTTCACGGAATCCCATGCTTTTATCATCTTGCCCGGCGGCTTTGGCACTATGGAAGAAATGCTTGAGGTGCTGACATGGTGCCAACTAAAAGTGATCAACAAACCTGTTTATCTTTTTAATCCTAATGGATTTTGGAATCATTTGCTGGCTATGTTTAACCATGCCTCAGATCATGGCTTTATTCGGCCCAACCACATGGGTTTGGTTCATCACCTTGATACCGTGGATGATATTGCCGATGTCCTTGATCAACTTCTGCTGGCATGGCAAAGCACGAATAAAGATGATCAGATTAACAAACTTTGACCGGACTATACGGGGGAACTGATGTCCAAAATTACTGTAAAAACACCTGTTGTTGAACTTGATGGCGATGAGATGACTCGGATCATCTGGCAAAAGATAAAAGACAAATTGATCCTTCCTTACCTTGATATTGATTTGAAATATTATGATCTCGGCATGGAATATCGTGACGAGACTAATGATCAGGTTACGGTTGATGCCGCTAATGCCATCAAACAATATGGCGTTGGCATTAAATGCGCAACCATCACCCCGGATGAAGCCCGTGTGGAAGAGTTTAATCTCAAGGCCATGTATCGTTCCCCTAATGGTACGATCCGAAACATTATTGGTGGAACGGTTTTCCGCCAGCCTATTATTTGCAAAAATGTGCCGCGGCTTGTTCCTAACTGGACTGATCCCATTATTATTGGTCGTCATGCTTTTGGTGATCAGTATCGTGCTACCGATTTTCTAGTGGATCGCCCCGGCAAACTAACCATCACCTTTACTCCCGATGATGGCACTGCGCCCGTGACGCGCGATGTGTTCACTTTTCCGGATAGCGGTGTTGCTCTTGGGATGTACAATCTGGATGATTCTATTCGCGGCTTTGCGCGTGCCTGTCTGAATTATGGGCTTGATCTGGGTTGGCCTGTTTATCTTTCCACAAAGAACACGATCCTCAAAGTCTATGACGGGCGCTTCAAAGATATCTTTGAGGAGATTTACAACGCCGAGTTCAAAAAGGATTTTGAGGCTAAGGGCATCACTTATGAGCATAGGCTCATTGATGATATGGTCGCATCGGCGTTGAAATGGAACGGAAAGTTCGTCTGGGCCTGTAAGAATTATGATGGCGATGTGCAATCTGACACCGTGGCCCAAGGCTTTGGTTCACTTGGCCTCATGACTTCGGTGCTTATGACGCCGGATGGTAAAACTGTTGAAGCGGAAGCTGCCCATGGTACGGTTACTCGTCATTACCGTCAGCATCAGGCAGGTAAAACCACCTCCACCAACCCGATTGCTTCCATCTTTGCTTGGACGCAAGGTTTGCGTTATCGGGCAAAATTTGATGATACACCAGAACTAGAAGCCTTTGCGACAACATTGGAACAAGTCTGTATTCAGACTGTTGAAAATGGCCAAATGACCAAGGATTTAGCCCTATTAATCGGACCAGATCAGGCGTTTCTGTCAACAGATGATTTCCTTGATGCTATTGACCAGAACCTCAAAACCGCAATGGCAGGTTAATTAGCCTAGTTTTTGTTTTGTAGCCTCAAGAATAGCGTTAATGGCGGCTTCGGCCTTATTGGCATCCGGCCCACCTGCCTGTGCCATATCAGGACGACCGCCGCCGCCTTTGCCGCCCATTTGCTCAGCACCAATTCGCACCAGATCAACCGCGTTGATCTGATCAGTGATATTTTTTGAGACAGCAACCACTAATGATGCCTTGCCATCAGCCGCCGATATCAGCACCACCACCCCTGCTGGTATATGAGAAATCATACCATCCGCGATCGTTTTGAGATCTTTAGCCGGCGTATCAGTTAATTGTCTGCCCGTGAACACGATATCGCCTAACTGGTGGGTGATATCACTGCTATCACCGCCGCCAGTCGCTAATTTGCGGCGCAGATCCGCGATCACCTGATCTGTTTGCTTGCGCTCTTGCATCAACGCTTCCAGCCTTGCTGACAACTGCTCAGGTGTTGTTTTCAGAACCTGTGATGACAATGAGAGGATATCAAGCCGTTCCTTGATCCACTGCATAGCACCTTCGTTTGTCACCGCCTCAATTCGGCGCACGCCG
>CBFIDH010000034.1:0-18668 GCA_965661405.1 Puniceispirillales bacterium (SeqCode) | reverse complement strand
TATCGCCGGCCCTATTTTTGGCCTGATCGCCGCGATTTACATGATGGCGATCCGGCGTTCCGCGCAGCTTGCTGGTAAATCTGGGCTTTCGCCTAGTCACCTTGTTCTGCTTGCGGCGGTGTTAATGGGCCTTGTTGGCATGGTGTTGCCACAGGTTCTCGGCCTTGGCACAGGGGTGGTAATTTCCATGCTGAATATGGAGTTTGGTTTAACCTTACTGCTTACCATCATGGTTGCAAAAACGGTGATGACGGCGCTTTGTCTGGGCTTTGGGCTTTATGGTGGTCTCTTTTCCCCGGCGTTGTTTGTTGGTGCAGCCGCAGGCGCAAGCTTGCAGAAATTGCTAACAATGCTTGGTATTTCTGTTGGCGGCCCGGTAATGGTCGTTTGCGGCATGGCGGCGGTGGCAAGCGCGGTGATTGGCGCGCCAGTGTCTGGGGTTTTGATCATGCTTGAGATGACCATGAGTTACGAATACGCCCTTTGCGCCATGCTAAGCGTTGTTGTTGCGGCCCTAGTCAGCCAGCATATTTATAGCCATTCTTTCTTTGATCGGCAATTATTGGATCGCGGCATTGATATCTCACAAGGGCGCGGCCATCTGGAAATGATGGAAATGTCGGTGGGTGGGTTGGTCAGCGACGATTATGTGACCGTAAGACCAACCGATACCAAGGCAAATGTGATCACAAAAATGATCGATCACGCCGTAAGTGAGAGTTATCTCTTGGATGGCAAGCAATTTATGGGCAAACTGACCTTGCATGAATTGTTAAAAACGGGTGACGATATTACCCTGATTGATGCGGCAGATACGGAAACCATTTCCATCAAACACGATGCCTCGCTGATGCAGGCGATAGAGGTTGCCAGCACCTTTGTTGGTGAGTCTATCCCAGTGATCGACCGGGATAACGGCGAAATGTTGGGGGTTCTGACAGAAGGGGATATCTTTGGTCTCTATCTTTCCACACAAAACCGCATCACAGACCTTGAACGGTCATAGATCAGTCTAAACAAAATCGTCAGAAATGGCTTAGGCCAGAATATCCACTTGCTGGGAAAACCGGGGCGTATCAGCATAGAGATTGGATATGCGCGCCATCTGTGTTGCCGCGGCCTGATGCAGAAACCCTGGCGAAAGCATGGCTCTAGCAGCGATATACTGCTCAGAGGTAACCGCCGAAGGGGAAAAACGCGGATGGCGGATAATCGTTGCAGGCTGGCGTTTATGTTCGCGCGGTTGCGCTTGGCTAGCTGATAACGCCTCCACCCCAAAGGGAGTTTGACGCAAAGATGGCATAGGATTTGCAGGTATAGCTTGCGCTGCCGAGGCATCATAGCTTGGCACGAATGGGATCGTCTGTGCTAAAACTGGGATAGACATAATAAAAGTATAATATAGTTAAGGCTAAAAATAAAGTCTGGAGTGATCAGTTATTATGTCAGTTAATAAAATGATGCAAGCCTACACCAAGTCTGATCACCAATCGGTAGTGGAATCCAATGATCCTATGGCACTTATAGCTCTACTATTTGATGAATTGATAAGGTCTATGCAAGATTTTGTTGCCCAATCCCATAAAGACACTGGCAAAAAAGAGGTTCAATCCCGGCAATTCAGTCGCTCCCTCACCATTATTTATGCCTTACAATCCAGTCTCAATTTTGAAGAGGGCGGCGAAATCGCTAATAACCTCTTTCGCCTTTATGAATACGCCAGACAACAACTATTGCAAGATTGGAAAAATAAAGCGACAGATGGGACGGAAAAAGCCATTGCTGCCCTTGATGATATTCGTGAGGCCTGGCACCAAATCAGCCGCCAAGTGCCACGATAATGACAGATACCATCCACCATATGCTTGATCACCTCGATGGGCTAAACATAAAAATTGCGGAAGCATTAGGCCGTGATGATATGGAAGTTGCGCTGACTTTGGATCAACAAAGACAAAACAGTATCAATCAGATTGATACCACTTCTGCACCATTATCGCCTGAAATTAAACATCGATTAGAAATAATATTAAAAAGCATCACATCCGATATCAAGCATCTTGAGAATAGTATCAAAACCCTTAATAAAGAAACTAGCCAAACTATCCGTAGATACAAAGGATACCGCTAGACTTTTTCCCTTGTCGTTATGATGCCGGTTTTTCGATCACATATTTCCGCATTTTTTCGATCAGCGTGGTGCGCCGCAATTTAAGCGCATCAGCGGCACGGCTAACTTGACCTTCGTGTCTATCAAGCGCGGCCTCAATTAAGGTGACCTCAATATCTTGCAGATGACGCCTTAAATCAATCTCATCAAAATAGGCGAACCAATCCCGGTGATCAGCAGGATGGGGTAAGGGTGGGCGATCCGACCCCTCATCCGCGGGCAAAGGCTCACCAAGGCCTGCTGTCGCTTGCCAAAGGAAATCAGCTTCATCTGCAAATTTAGGAGCTTTCATGCGGAGGAGGTTTTCACGCACCTCACTTGCGGTGATTGTCCGCCCTGCGAACAAAACCGAGGCGCGTTCAATCACATTTCGCAATTCACGCACATTGCCTGGCCATGGATAACGCATCAGCTCGCCAACAGCGTCTTCGTCAAACTGAAACTTGGCACTTTCGGCGTTACTGTCGCCTTCCATAATCGCCTTGATCAGCATAGGCAGATCAACTTTGCGTTCGGCTAGACTAGGGATTTGCATAGGAAACACATTAATCCGGTAATAAAGATCAGCCCGAAAACTGCCATCATCAACCTTGGATTTGAGGTTTTGGTGCGTCGCACAAACCAGCCGGAAATCTACCTTAACATCTTTGCCGCCGCCAACCCTCTGAATGCTGCGGTCTTCAAGAGCGCGCAAAAGTTTGGATTGAAGCGATAGGGGCATATCACCAATCTCATCAAGAAAAAGCGTGCCGCCTTCGGCCATTTCAAAGCGTCCACGGCGCGGTTTATCGGCGCCGGTAAATGCCCCTTTTTCATGTCCAAAAAGCTCAGATTCTAGCAATTCAGATGGGATAGCCGCGCAATTAACAGAGATCAGATCACCCTTACGGCTGGAAGCGTGGTGAATGGCACGGCTTACCACCTCTTTGCCTGTTCCCGTTTCTCCAAGGATCAGAACGGTGGTAGCTGATGGGGCAACCATCCTCACCATATTTTTAAGATCAACCATGGCGGCGGATTGTCCTGTGATCAACTGATCAATGATGGCCGTCATGGTTAATCCTCAATGGAAAGTGTCAGTATTTTGTTAAATTTACATCACAATATGAAGTTGCGTCAAAAAAATAACATAAAAGGAAAACAGATGCATGAGTTATTATTAATAATAATTACTGTTTATTTTCAATGAATTAACATTTTTATTTTATTTGACCTCATGCTGGCAAGGTTTTTGCCTGTTTGGTTTGGAAATTAATATTTTGTTAACTATTTGAGGATACCATGTCCCATATTCGGCTCGCCAAAGAGAATTTCGATCAAGCAGGCACGCTTGAGACTATTTTGACACGGCGTATGTTCACGGTCAGTGATCTTGCGGCTAAGGACTCTGCCACAACGGCGGGTGATATTCTGATCTGCTCAGATGCTTATGCCAGCAAACATGGTGGGCGCGAGAAAATTATTGATCTAGCACGTCAATTCCGTGCCACGAAAATCATCATCATCCGGGAGCATCAGGCCCAATTCAATATGACAACTGATCTTGGTGGCAAGATGATCACAATAGACCTGCCCAAGACAGCCGAAAAAGACCCAGCCACGGATTATGGTTTGAACATGGCGGCGTCATTGATTGATGCCGAAGGGCATTTGGCGACCGGATGCCCATCCAGTGTGAATATGCTGACTTTGGCGAAAAAAGTGGCATCCACCGATGTCACGGTATTTATTAATGGTCCGACAGGTACTGGCAAAGAAGTGCTATCGCGTTTTGTCCATTTTCATTCCGCGCGCAGAGAAGCCCCTTTTGTTGGTATCAATTGCGCCGCTATTCCGGAAAATATGCTTGAGGCCATTCTGTTTGGTCATGAAAAAGGCTCCTTCACTGGTGCCTCCACAGCTAATAAAGGGATTTTCCGTGCCGCCGATGGTGGCACTTTGCTGCTTGATGAAATTTCTGAAATGCCCCTTGGCCTGCAAGCCAAACTGTTACGCGTTCTGCAAGAAAAATTGGTAACACCCCTTGGTAGCCAACAGGAAATTCCGGTTGATGTTCGTGTTATTGCCACCACCAATCGTTCCATGATTGATGAGATTCAGAAAGGTCATTTTCGCGAAGACCTCTATTATCGGCTAAATGTTTTTCCTTTGGCGACTATCAGTATGGCAGATCGCACCGCCGATATTATTCCGATCGTAACCGCGTTACTGATGCGGCATCATAAAGATATCACCATGATCCCATGGATGGATGATAACGCTGTCAAAATGCTGACCGAATATCACTGGCCTGGAAATGTGCGCGAACTCGAAAATGTACTTCAACGCGCCATCGTTCTAGCAAGCAACGGTGTTATTACCCAAGACGATATTATCATCGACACCGCCATGAGCCAGTTGATGCCGCCGCAACATATAGCAGAACCTGTCGCACAGGCTCTAGCCCGCTAACTATTAATATTAGGGATTAATCATGAACAGCATTAAACCAGCAGGACTATCACAAGTCAGCCCAAGCAACGCGCTTCAAGAAGCAAAAGCGGCATTGAATAACGCGAAACTTGATCAAACATCAAGTTCGGTAAGTTTTTCTGACCGCATGGGCGGTGCCATTAATTCTGTTGCCGAAGCGCAGAATAACAGCATTGAATTGGCTCGCGCCTATGAACTTGGCCTTGAGAATGACTTAAGCAAAGTGATGATTAGCCAGCAAATTTCTTCGTTAGGTTTTCAGTTGACCTTGAATGCGCGAAACAAAGTTCTCAGCGCCTACAAGGATATTATGAATATGCCTGTGTGATGAATGATCACCACGACAACATAAACGCATAAGATGGAGCAAGATCATGGCAGATGCAACAACGATGAATGAAAGCAACGGAACTGTTGCAGTAGCAGGCGGCTCTGGCCTCCTGTCTAATATCCGTCGCATGACCTCTGACCCTAGTGTCAAAAGATCTATGCCAGCCATCATCTCAGTGATCGCGGTAATCGCAGGTCTTGTGGTTTATATGATCATTCAACAACCTGCCGTGACCTCACTTTATGCGTCTTTACCCGAAGCTGAAAAAGCACGAGTAGTCGAAGCTTTGCGTAATGGCGGGGTCGATGTCACACTTGATCCTAGCACTGGTGATGTTCTTGTTCCGACAACAGATTATCATAGCGCCCGGATGATGCTGGCGGCACAAGGTTTGCCCGAATCTGTTCCGGATGGCTATTCCACTATTGGCGATATTCCCATGGGGGCAAGCCGTTCTGTGGAAAGTGTTAAGATCAAGCAAAGCCAAGAAATTGAACTGGCGCGATCTATTAGTGAGATTGACGGTGTTATTGCCGCGAGGGTGCATTTGGCACTTCCTGAAAAATCGGTTTTTGCCCGCACCGCCGTGCCGCCTAGCGCGTCTGTTTTCTTGCAATTAAGTAATGGGCGTTCCCTTGGTATCCACCAAGTCAACGCGATCATTCATCTGGTTTCCTCATCCGTTCCTAGCATGGCGAAAAGTGATGTTACGATTGTTGACCAGAACGGTAATCTTTTATCCAAACCTTATGATGATCCATCAACTGTTCAAAATGATAGCGAACTTGAACACCGGATGAAGCTGGAACAGATCTACCGAAACCGCATCATTCAACTGGTTTCACCTATTGTTGGGGCTGGAAATGTCATGGCGCAGGTCAATGTGGATATTGATTTCACCCAAAATGAGATCACCGAAGAATTGGTTGATCCGCAAGCCAGCGCTCTCAGAAGCTCTCAGTCCAGTCTTGATATATCTGCCAAGCCTGAGGCCAAAGGTATTCCGGGTGCAACAACCAACCGGCCACCTGCAGCAGCCGACATCACCACAGATTTTGCCAGCAATGGTGCTTCGGGTGATGGCATTCAATCACGCTCATCAAATGAGGTAAAGAACTTTGAAGTCAGCCGTTCTATTTCTACGACAAAGAAACCATCAACCCGCATTGTTACCATCAACGCGTCGGTTCTGGTGCGTGATGCCGAAGTTGAAAATCCTGAAACAGGGCTAGTGGAAGTTCAAAAAATTCCAGAAGACACCCTGAAAGAAATTGAAGCGCTAGTCGCTAACGCTATCGGCATCAATGTTGATCGCGGCGATAGGCTAACCGTCAGCAGTTCAAAATTTGCCTCAGCTATCGAGGGCTTTGAAAAGCCATGGTATGAGTTGGATTGGGCCGTTAATATCATGAAACAAGGCATGACCCTGTTGATCATGGGTGTCATC
Source organism: Puniceispirillales bacterium (SeqCode) (assembly GCA_965661405.1). Classification (GTDB taxonomy): domain Bacteria; phylum Pseudomonadota; class Alphaproteobacteria; order Puniceispirillales; family UBA1172; genus UBA12202. The sequence continues at coordinate 12,248 of CBFIDH010000034.1, read as the reverse complement.
ATTCTTGGTGTTATTCGTCCATTGATCAATCGTATCATTGTGCCAATTGCACCGGGCAAGCCAGGCGAAGCTCTTGTCCATCTTGAAGAAGAAGTGGATATGGAAGCTGTTGAAATCGCCGAGGGTGAAAGCCTTGAAGATATCAAAGCTAAACTGAAGCCAAAGAAGGCGTCTGTTTCCGCCGAGATGCTGGATACCGCCAACACCTATGATGACAAAGTTGCGATCATTCGCATGATTGTCAGCGATGAGGCTGGGCGCGTTTCCAATGTCTTTAAGTCAATGATGAAGAATGATATCGGCTAGTCATTATATTATGAAAATCTGATATAATAGACCTGAAAAGCACGAAATCTATCTAAGCCTAATCTGGACGAACGAGGATAAAACCATGGCTGAAACCGATAAAAATAAAGATGAGTCCATTTATGACTCCCTTACCGGAACACAGAAATCTGCTATCCTCATGATGCTATTGGGTGAAGATGAGGCTTCAGAAATCCTGCGAAACCTCGACCCGCGTGAGGTTCAGCATCTGGGCCGAGCCATGTATTCGGTGCAAGGTCTAGATCAAGAAACCGTTAATAAGGTTCTTGATGAGTTTCTAACAATCATTAAGGAACAGACCAGCCTTGGTCTTGGTGCCGGAAACTATATCCGCAATGTGCTAAACAAGGCCCTTGGTGAAGATAAGGCCCAATCCGTGCTTAGTCGCATTACGCCATCTAGCAGCAATCAGCCTATTGAGATTTTAGACTGGATGGATTCAAAATCTATCGCTGAGTTAATCACCGATGAACACCCACAGATCATTGCGTTGATTATCTCATATCTTGATTTTGGGGTTGGTGCCGATGTCCTTGGGCTGTTGCCTGAAGAAATTCAACCTGATGTGGTTGCCCGGATCGCCACCCTTGAGACTGTTCAGCCAGATGCGCTGAAAGAGCTAGAAAAAGTGATGCAAAAGAAATTTGCCACCAACACTAATCTGCGCGCGTCACAGGTTGGCGGTGTTCAGGCGGCGGCAAAAATCATGAACTTCACAAAGCAAGCGATGGAAGCCCGCATCATGAAAACGCTTAGCAAAGATGATAAAAACCTGATGGTCGCCATTCAGGAAAGTATGTTTGTCTTTGATAATCTGATTATGTCTGATGACAAATCGCTTCAGACACTTCTCAGAAGTGTTGATACCGAGGATATGGTGCTGGCGCTTAAAGGCGCAGATGAGCCTCTCCGAGAAAAGCTGTTTTCATGTATGTCATCACGTGCCGCTGCTAATCTTCAGGATGAAATGGAAGCTTTGGGACCTGTTCGCTTGACGGAAGTTCAAGAAGCCCAGAAGCGTATCATTAATGTTGCACGGCGCTTATCTGATGAAGGCAGTATCGTATTGGCAGGCCGTGGCGGTGATGATTTTGTGTAAGCACAGATCTGATAGGAACCACATAAAGAGAACATTATGACCAGCGTGACGAGCGAAAATATGACCGAACAGAAGCCAGATGATGCACCCTTAGAGGTGACAGATATCATGCGTCTGATCAAGGCTGCTAAAACCGCTGGCTATATTCAAGCCCCTGATGGTCATGTTAAGCCAAACGGCCCATTTCAAACGATAACCCTTAAGGATTTGGCTGAGCGAAACAGTCAAGCGGCGACAGTTGCGCGTGATGCAAATCCATCATCCAGCGCTGATACCTTGCCTGACGATATCCCAGAGCCAGCAAGTGATGAAGCCGCCCCAGAGGTAGCAGCAGAGGTAGCCGCAGAGGTAGCCCCAGAAGTAGCCGAAAATATCCAGCCAGATGTTCCGACAGGCCCAAAGCTTGATACAGAGCTTGATGCAGAGCCTAATGGAGAACATAGCACAGAGCATGGTGAAACGTCGCAAGAGGCTATTGCTGAAAGTTTAGATGAGATCGCTGGAGATGACACAGATTTAGCTGAAAATTTGCCAGAGACAGACCCAGAGACAGACCAAGAAACAGATGAGGAAAAGGCTGGTTTTAAGACAACCATAATTCCCAAGGACACGCCGCAAGCCGAGCCCAAAGGAGAGGCCAAAGAGGCAGAGTATCAGCGCGGCTTTGAAGAAGGCCAAGCCGCCGCAAAACAAGAACTTGAGGCCAGTCTTGGTGAAGCGATTAGCAGTTTCCAAGCCGCCGCCGCCGCGCTTAGCAAAGATGACAACATTGATCTGACCCAGTTGGATCAAGCGATGACACAAGCCATCATCTCATTAGCAAGTGAACGCGCAGGCATGGCCATTACGGATCATCCTGATGGATTTGTTACACGTATCGAAACCATGGTCAGCCGCATCCGCAATCGTCTTGATGATCCGGTGATACGTCTTCACCCACAAGACGCTGAGATCATTCAAAGCCATCTTGAAGAACGGCTGGCCCCACGCGGGTTTAAGTTGACGCCAGATGAAACCCTAAAACGCGGCGATGCCCGTGTTGATGTTGGGTCTATCGGTGTCATGGATCTAATAGATGATCAGGTTAGTCATAAGCCAGCCGCCAAAACCAAAAAGGATACGCCGCAAGATGTCTAGTATCGCTGATCTGATGTTACATAAAATTGATCAAATATCCTTTGATCGCGGGGAGACTCATTACGGTCAAGTATGCCGCTTTGATGGCCAGTTTGTAGAATGTGATGGTTTCCCCGCCCCCATCGGTTCTGTGTGCGAGATCGAAACCCTAACAGGTCAAACTGCCATGGCGGAAATTGTTGGCTTTAACGATGGCCGAAATATGCTGGCTATGCTGGATCATGACGCAAAGATTTGCGTTGGGGCCACCGTTAAACTGATGAATACAGGGTATCATATTAAAGTTGGGGATGGTTTGCTTGGCCGGGTCACGGATGCGTTGGGTGAACCTCTGGATGGCAGACCTCTTGACGGGCTTGACGATACATGGCCTTTGGCTGGAAAACCGCTTAATCCTATGTTGCGCGAGCCGATAACAACGCCGCTAGATGTTGGCCTCAAAGCTATCAATGGCCTTTTGACGGTTGGACAGGGGCAGAGGATTGGTATTGTCGCCGGGTCTGGCGTTGGTAAATCTGTTCTGCTAGCGATGATGAGCCGCTATACTAACGCTGATATCGTGGTCATTGGACTAATTGGTGAAAGAAGCCGTGAGGTGGGCGGTTTTGTCAACACTGTGCTTGATGATGAAACTCGCGCCCGCACCACTGTTGTTGCTGTGCCCGCGGACAGGTCACCTTTGCTGCGTATCCGCGCCGCTGAACGCGCCACCGCTATTGCAGAATATTATCGTGATAAAGGTAAAAATGTTCTCTTGATCATGGATTCCCTCACCCGTGTGGCCCATGCCCGTCGAGAAATCGGCTTGTCACTAGGCGAGCAACCAACATCTAAAGGGTATCCGCCTTCGGTTGTATCCTTGCTTCCGCGGCTAATTGAACGCGCAGGAACCGGAACCCCCGGTCAAGGATCAATCACCGGATTTTATACCGTATTAGCAGATGGTGATGATGGTAATGACCCTGTTGTCGATACCGCGCGCGCCATTCTGGACGGTCATATCGTGCTGTCACGCAATCAGGCACAAATGGGGATTTATCCCGCTATTGATGTTTCGCTTTCGATTAGCAGGGTGATGAATGAGATCACAAGCCCGGAACATCAACACATGGCCCGCCAATTCAAACGGCTGGTGGCGCTTTATCTGGAAAACCGAGATCTGATTTTGATGGGCGGATATCGTCAAGGACAAGACCCAGAACTTGATCGGGCTGTTCAGCTTTGGCCTGCTCTAATGGCTTATATTCAACAAAATGAAGCCGAGAAAGCAGATATTGATATCAGCATAGAAGGCCTTAGTGCCTTGATGCCGAAATAGCCCTATGACACGGAAACGCGACATTTTTGAACGTCTGGCCTTGCGTGAAAAAGTCATCGCCATGGCAAGAGCTGATAGCATCCGCACGCTTGATGAAGAACATCAGAAAATTAGCGCTATTGGTGATAAATTGAATGAGATGGCGGCGGAAACCCAATTAAAAATCGGCACGACATCTATGATGGCTTTGCGAGCCTCTCAGCATTATGGCGGCAAGATCAGCGAGCAAGTAAAACTCATTGAAAGCCGCAAAGGTTTTCTTGAGACCGAGATCAATGATGAGCAAATCATCCTCAGCCAAGCGCTTGTCCGGAAAAACCGAGCTACCGATAAATCACGCCAACACAAACAGATGATGCGTGAGGAAAAAGAAGAAAAGGACGAGACAGATGTGCCGCGTTCACACCGAGGCGGTATGGCAAAAGCCTGATCCATCCCATTCTTGGCATTGTTTTTGCATCGATACCTGCGAATGTTTTATGCAAGGATGATGTTTGATCATGACTACGATTAATGTTGCCTCGTTATCTGCACCCGGCAAGACACCAGGGTTATCCCCCGAAAACGGCGAAACCGTTGATGGCATGTCGGCCATTTTTGACGCCATTTTATCTGCTATGTCTGAATGGGATTTATCCTCTGGTGAGGAAGGGACAGCATCACCTGACCATGCGGAAGGTGAGCCAACCGACGCGGAACAAGTGCTGGCTAAAGTCATTTCTGATGATAGCGTTAAGCCTTATCTTGACGACCAAACAGGCAAAGATCTTCTGCCGCTTTTGGAAAGCATTTTAACCCAGCCAAATCCAAAAGAAGCCATGTTGAAATGGGCAAATCAGATCGCGCCAATGCCCCTGACCGAAACGATCATGCTGAAACCACTGTCAGATCAAAATCCTGAACATCCGAACAAACAGGCTAAGACGAATGATTTGCTTTTTCAAACAATGGCAAACCAGCAGCCTGATAAAATCAGAACGAAAAATGGATATGAGCAAAGCCGACATTCCGTTCAGATTCTGGCAAGCCTGTTTCGCAAAACTCTGCCTACATCTGAAGCGTCAACGATCCCTGCACCAATAGCACCAATAGATGACGCTGCTGTGTCGCCAGCTCCACTGGAACACGTGAGCCTGCCACATGAGATTTATGGCCCTCACCCACAACAAGATATGATAGCTGGCATGAGTGTTAGAGTCGATCATACCATAAACAGCCCTGCCCCTGAATTAAGCGTCGAGCATCTTTACGGTCCGTTTGAACAGCATAGCCCTATGGCCAAAATCACATCCAGCGCCGCCACTATGCCTATATCAAAATTGGCGCCAAATTTGGCAGCCAATTTGCCTCAAGTTCCCACCATTTCGAGTGGGGCAACATCAGATGCGTTGAAAACGCCATCTGATCCTACGGTTAACCCGGCCCCTGATCTCTCTGACGACACTGATCTGATGATAAGTATGACCAAAAAGGCAAAATCTGATACCAGTGATCATAATATCATGATGCCAAAGCGTCATATTGCCGTGGCAAAACCCGATACCTCACCTGCCCTTCCCGACGCGCCAAGCATGACAAAAGCGGATCTGATGGAAGCTAAGGCTAGTCAGTTGACCCACCCAAGCCAGCCCAATTCAGGCACACATTCTGGCACCGCCCCTGTCTCCCATTCTGTTTCTGCCAACGCTGAACAAGGCGGCAGTTTTGGGCAACAATCGGGACAACAGTCGGGGCAACAGCAAGGACAGAATGGCAATCCTGGGACTAACCTGGATACACAAATGGGCCTTGATCAAGGCAAAGATGGCAGATTAATGCGATTAAATATGAATCAGGATAACTGGCCTGATCGCCTGATCCGTCATGTTCAATCTGGCTCAAACGGTAGCGGTGATGAGTCTATTGAAATCATCCTTGAACCTAAGCGCCTCGGACGCCTTGTTCTCAAGATCAGCATGACAGGCAATGTATCCTCAGTAAATATCACCTCAACCAGTGTTGAGGCGGCGTCCATGCTGGCGGATACTGAAAACAGGCTTCAACAAGTTTTTGAACAACATGGTTTGCGGCTAGGCCAGATGAACACTTCAAGCTGGCAAGGCGCACAACATGGCAATCAAGGTCATCAGGGCAACTCATCTGGTGAAGAAAAACAAAACCCTAATCAGAATAACTCCGGTCAAAAGGATTCCGCAGACGATCCATCGACTAAAACATTAGATAATGCTAATAATGGTCAGATTAATATTCTGGCTTAACGTCACGATGTAAGGATAGAGCAATGGCTGACGATAACGAAGATGAAAAGAAATCTGGCGGATTAAAGCCGCTACTTAAGAAAATTGGCATATTTGGCGGCATGATTTCCGTCGGTATGGTGGTTGGCTATTTCTTCTTTGCCCCTAGTGGCGAGGTCATTGAAAAAGAAGAGTTAGAAGAAATGATCACCCGTAGCATGGATGAGCGCGACGCCGCCAAAGCCGCGGAAGAAGAAGCTAATGCCGACCCTGAAAAAGTATCAAAGGATACCCCAGAAGAGGAAACCTTTGAGACAATCTATTATGAGTTTGCTGGCACTTTTACCACAAACCTTGATAACTCACGTAAAATGCTGCAGCTCGGTTTAGCGGTGTCCACCCAATATGATGACACGGTCATGCAACACGTCGAGGCCCATGAATTGGGGCTGCGTTCTGTTATTTTGCAGCGCATTGGCAATTTTTCCGAAGAAGATATCAAGGGTGAAGCCGGGCGCAAGATGCTTGCCGAGGCGATCAAAGAAGCCGTCAACGTGGAGCTAGAAGAGCTTGAAGGTTTTGGCGGTGTTGAGCGCGTGCATTTCACCTCATTCGTGTTGCAATAATAGTGTTATTCATCTTTTCATCTGGCGAGGTCTGTTGTGACATCCACCCGAAAACTTAGCTCAAATGAAGTCGATGCCCTGATTGATGGTTTGCAGAACGAATCCTCAAGCCAAGGCGCGACGGCTGATATCAGTGAAAACGCTGACATCCGGGCATTTCAGTTTGGCTCAGATGACTTGTCGCTACTGGGGGATTATTATGCGCTGAGAATGGTGAATGAGAGGTTTTCGCGCCTTGCTCGCGGCATTTTCCTTCCTATGCTTCGGATACAGCCGCGGATTTCATCCTTTCCGCCAGAGGTCAAAACTTTTGATGAATATACCTCTGATGTGGATAATTTCCTCAGCCTTAACATTTCAAGAATTGAGGAATTGCGCGGTAGCATGATGATGGTGCTTAGCCCAAGCTTTATTTCTATCCTGACAAACTCTTACTATGGCGGAAAAATCTCAAAGCTGAAGCAACGCCGCAATGAATTTACCACCACCGAAGAACGCGTCATCGAACTGGTCAGCGAAGGACTAAATCGCGCGCTGATGGATTCATGGAAAGACCTTACTCGCATCACGATTACCCCTAGTAGCCGTGAAGTTAATCCACAATTTGCCTCATTCGTTGATGGAAATGATCTGGTCATTATCTGTTCATTTGTAGTTCAATTACCGAATGTTGAGGCTGCCACTTTCGATGTGATCTATCCGCTGCAAACCCTGAAACCTATCGCCAGCCAACTGCGATCACGAGTCCAATCTGATATGATAGATGATGACAAAAGCTGGCGTGAACGGATGGAACAAGCGATTATGGATATCCCGCTTGAGATTGTTGCCAGACTTGGTGAACCAACGGTTTCCATGAATAAACTCATCACCTTGAAGCCAAATGATACTTTCCCCATGCAGATCAATGACGGGGTAGAAATTTTACTCAAAGATCATGTGATCTTCATGGGTGAGATTGGCGAAGTCAACGGACAGGCCGCTGTCAAACTGACTGAGCGCATTAAAAATTAAGCTTTAGCCTAAAGAGGATATAACCATGGCCGAAGAGACCGAAAATCAGACCGAAGATGCCGTTGAAGATTCAAAACCAGCAGAAAGAGTTGGCATTGACAATCTACGCGTATTGGAAAATATCGACGTCACCCTTACGGTTGAGGTTGGCAATACCGAGATCAAGATCCGTGATCTCCTAAGACTGAATGAAGGTTCTGTTATTGAACTTGACCGCTTGGCTGGTGATCCGCTGGATATTATGGTTAATGGCACCATCATTGCCCGTGGTGAAGTGGTCATGGTCGGTGAGCGTTTTGGCATCCGTTTCAGCGAGATTGTTTCACCTGAACAACGCATGGAAAACCTATAATCAGAACGATAAAAGGTGACAATTTTCTGACATCACCAGAGAATTGTCACTCAATACATTAATTTTTTATTAATAATCAATTCTTTACATAATGCCTTGTCATTCTGGCACGGCTTTTGCCTCTATCTTCGGGAATAGTTGATGGGGCATCCATGTCTGAAACATTTACATATAGCCAGCTTATCACAATCACCGTATTTTTATCGGTGTTGATAGGACTGATGTTTCTTGTTCGGCGCTTCAAAGGCCCTCTTAAAGCCCAGCTTGGAAGCGACCGCCGGATTAAGTTGATCGAAGATACAGGCATCGGCGGTAATGAGCGCATTAAGCTGGTTACCATTGACGGGCAAGCCTATCTTGTCCTCACTACCAAAAATCAGGCTCCGGTGATGCTGCCTGTGGATAGCCCGCGCCCCACTATGCCAGCCGCTGGGCCAAAACTGCCTGCACAGAAACCTGCACGACCTACGTCCAAGGCGGCGGCAGATCAGAATTCCACCAATCGGAATTTCCAAGATCAGGCCCCCACGACCTCACCCTTTCTCAAGGCGATGCAACAAGCTCGTCAGCGTAACCCTCTGCTCGGATTATCCCAGTCATGACTTACTCCTCTCTCTTTACCCGTTTAGGGCTTGCTCTTGTCTTTATTATGACGGCTAGTGTTGCCATGGCGCAAAACGGTCTTGGTAATACGCTTAGCGGTTTGCCAGCCTTTACTGTTGTCGATAGCAGCGATGGGGCAACGACCTATTCGCTTTCGCTCCAGATTCTGATGCTGATGACTGCACTGACGCTTCTGCCGTCACTGGTGCTGGGCATGACCTCATTTACGCGTGTCATTATTGTGTTGTCTATTTTGCGTCAAGCGTTGGGCACTCAGCAGACGCCGCCTAATCAGGTGCTGATTGCTATTGCTTTATTTTTGACCTTTTTCATTATGGCCCCAACCTTCACGCAGATTTATGATGTGTCGATATCACCTTATTTGGATGGGCAGATTGGGGTCGATGCTGCGGTCAACTCCGGCAGCGCCTTGATCAAAGATTTTATGATTCAGAACACACGCATCAATGACCTGACCATGTTTTCAGAGATGGCAGGTGATGAGCCTTATGCCACCAATGCTGATGTTCCTTTTTCTGTGTTATTGCCAGCTTATATCACATCAGAGTTAAAGACAGCCTTTCAGATTGGCTTCCTTTTGTTTCTGCCGTTTCTGGTTATTGATATGGTGATCGCCTCCACCCTTATGTCACTGGGGATGATGATGCTTAGCCCTATGCTGGTGTCACTCCCATTCAAATTGCTTTTGTTTGTGCTGGTAGATGGTTGGGCGATGACGGTCAGCTCACTTGTTGCCACCTATTCAACGATATAATGCCTCACCACGGCGAGAAAGACCAAGATTATGACCTTTGATACCAATGTTGATTTTCTGCAAAATATGTTCTGGCAAATCATTATCACGGCAGGCCCGCTTTTGATGGTTGCCCTAGCCATTGGTCTCTTGGTTGGTATTATTCAGGCGGCAACATCAATCAATGAAATGACGCTTAGCTTTGTGCCAAAGCTGATTATTGTTCTGCTGGTCTTTGGATTTTTATCAGGTTATATGCTGAACACGCTTACCAATTATTTTGATTATACCTTTGATCAGATTGTGGCGATCAACTGATGGCTGCAGATCTCGCTATTGATGGAGTATCAGGTCCAGCCCTTCCGGGGATGGATTTGCAAATCATCATGGCGTATTTGGCTAATTTCTTTGTCAGCAGTTTGCGTATTGGCTCATTTATTTTGTCTGCGCCATTTTTTGGTGCAAGATGGGTGCCTCTAAATATCCGCATCATTATGTCAATGTCACTGGCGACTTCCATTGCCATGACTATGCCATTATTGCCACCAGAACTTCTTGGCTCACCCGTATTGATTACTATCGTCATGACAGAAATTAGCATTGGGCTTTGCGCCGGGCTTATTATGACAATCTTTTTTGGTGCCGTTTCTCTGGCAGGTGAGAAAATTGCCTCAACCTCTGGCCTTAGTTACGCGGCGCAGATTGACCCTAACGCTGGCGGTCAAACCCCTGTGGTCAGCCAAATCCTCTATCTGTTTCTGATGGTGATTTTTGTTAGCCTTGATGGTCATCTGATCGTGATCAGGTCAATATTAGAAACCTATTATATTATGCCGGTAGGATTTCAGCCAAATGCAGATGTTATGATCGCTTCAGGAATTGAGGCGGCAGGCGCTATGTTTTTTGGGGCCGCCATGATCATGTTGCCTATTACTATGATACTTTTGTTTATCAACACTTCAATCGGCATTGTGACGCGCTCCGCCCCACAGTTAAATCTGTTTTCTTTTGGATTTCCCATATCGTTAATGGGTGTCTTTTTCATTCTCTATTTTTCTGCTGACTTTCTGGGTTACGCTATGTCTGATCTGACTAATGAAGCGATCCAGCATCTCCATGACCTGATAGGAGCATTGCATCATGGCTGAAGAAAATGATAGCCAAGAAAAGACCGAAGACCCCTCGCAACGAAAACTTGATAAAGCGAGGGAAGAAGGTCGAGTGCTTTCCTCCAAGGAAATGTTTGTCTTCACCGGCATGGTGGCAGGATTAGCGATTATTTCTATCGTGCCGATGTTTGGCGGCAAGATGCTTCAGGCATGGGGGTCGTTATTCATTTTTGATCACCCCGAAATGCTGGAAACGGCGTGGCTGGCAAAAGTAGAAGTCGTTTTCTGGAATTTTATTTTGCTGATGGCGCTAATGGCTGTGCCGATTGTCGTTGTTGTTTTATTAACCCAAATTGCTGTTGGCGGTATTACTTTCTCACCAAAAGCGATGAGCTTCAAAGGCAACCGGATCAACCCTATCGCTGGTCTGGGCCGCATTTTTTCTGTCAAAGGATTGGTGGAATTGGGTAAGTCTCTGCTTAAGGTTGTGCTATTATTTAGCGTTGCCACGGTGGTGATTTATCAGCTGATCCCGCGCGTGCTTCCGCTTACCCAAAGCACGCTCAATCAAGCGTTAGATATGCTGCTGTTTGGCCTGCAAGTTCTCATCGGGATGCTTTTGCTTGCTTTGCTGATTATCGCAGCGATTGATTATTTCTGGCAACGCCACACCCATATCCAAAGCCTGAAAATGTCTATGAAAGAATTAAAAGATGAGATGAAAGACACCGAAGGCTCACCTGAGGTTAAAGCAAAGATCCGCCGGATGCAGATGGAACAGTCACGGCAAAGCTCTCGCCAGAGAGACGCGCTGGATAATGTCGCTGATGCTACCGCCGTCATTGTGAACCCGACACATTTTGCCGTAGCCTTGCGCTATACCGCTGAACAGGGCGGCGCGCCGGTGATCCTTGCCATGGGCAAAGGCTTGATCGCTGAACGCATCATTGCCAAAGCATCCGAGCATGGTATCACGGTGTTCCGCAGTCCTTTGCTGGCACGAGCCATCTATTTCACTGGTGATATTGGTGCCGAAATTAGTGAAGCCCTCTATAACGCTGTGGCGGTTGTTCTGGCTTATATCTATCGCGTTGACCGCGGCGAAGTTTTACAAGAACCTGATGTTATCGTTCCAGAAGATATGCATTATGATGAGTTTGGGCAATTGCTGAACTAGGATAAGAAGGTGGAGATTTGATATGCCAAGAACACGACATCATAGCCTGGGTGAGTTAATCAGCACGGTGAGTTTTTTCGGGGTCGCCGTCTATCTGGCCCTATCCGCGCTAGAATGGCACGATTTAGGCAACACAATACGGGCAGCTCTGTCATGGTTTGCAGCCTTTCTTTGCTTTCTTGGCGCGATGCGATTTCGTTTGGCGAATTGGGCCATGACGATTAATCATCTGCGAAAGTCCCGCCATGACAAATCGTAAAGAAAATCCCAACAAGCCATTAAATTGTTTTGATTGTCGGCATCATTTTATCACCCATGACCGGAACAGGCCCTATGGATGTCGCCTGTTTGGTTTTAAAGGGCGAACATTGCCATCGCAAAGCGTGATTGAGGCGGCTGGCATGGAATGTGCATATTACGAAGCGAAACTGGTTTCTGCCAAAAAACGACGCTGAACCCTTTTTAGGAGACGATAATGAGTATGCGACCAAAGGA
>CBFIDH010000033.1:0-19570 GCA_965661405.1 Puniceispirillales bacterium (SeqCode) | reverse complement strand
ATAAAGAGGCTGGTAATAAATGGCTTGGGCGGTGGTTTAGGCTTTTGGGGTCTGGTCAATCGGCATCTTTGCAAAGTCCATCCTCGCAAGGTTCTATGACAGATGAAGATAAACTTGCGTTATGGCAAGAGATGGCCAAAGCTGATCATGATGATGCTTGCACAAAAACCTGCTACGCCGCATTAGCAAAACTGGCCGCCGCCATGATGGGGCAACAAGGGCGTTTGATTTCTGATCATGGGCTTATGGTTGATTTAGCAAGCCGTCTGGTCATCCATGATTATGGTGCATCTCAAATTCGCCGTCTCATCGCCCCGGCCTTTGAGAAAGCGGCAAATAGCGAAGGCTATCGGTTTCTGCCAGCGCAAAGCAAACCTGTGGTGATGAATACAAAAGGCGCTTCTGCCGCAGGGAAAAGCACGCTTCGGCCAAAGCAACGCCAGCTTGCCGCCAAGCTGAATACAGATTGGGAAGACTACGCCTTGATCTCACCTGATTACTGGCGCAAATACTTGCTGGATTATGACAATCTGGGTGAGGATTTCAAATACGCCGCCATGCTCACAGGTCATGAACTGGTCATGATTGATCGCAAGTTAGATGGCTATATGGCCGAAAAAGCAGTGGCGGGAACAATGCCGCATTTGCTTGTTGACCGTTTTCGCTTTGATAGTTTTAACACGAGCGCTGGCGGTGATTATCAGAGCAGTTTATTGACCCGATTTGGTCACACCGTCTATTTGTTCTTTGTCATTACCGCACCGCAAAACACGGTGGAACGAGCTTGGCTGCGTGGTTTAACGACCCAGCGTTATAAGGCGGTTGATGATCTGCTTTATCATAATATTGAGGCGTTTAACGGTATTCCGGATCTGTTTTTATCATGGACACAGGTTCGCAACAAAACCATTTACTTTGAGTTTTTGGATAATGACCAGCCCCTCAACGCGCCGCCGCGAACGATTGCCTTTGGGCTTAACAATATGATGACGGTTCTTGATCCGGTAGCGCTTTGCAATATCGACCGTTATCGCAATGTGAATATTGATGCCAAATCCCCTGACGAAGTCTTGCAGAAAAGTGATGATCCCTATCGGTTTCTTACAGCCTGTGCCAGTGCTTTGGATCAGATGACTTTTGCCGATTTCCACAGCGCTAAAGTCTATGGCCAGATGAAATCTGGTGAATGGGTTTATCACCATGACGCCGCTTGCCCGGATACCCCCGGTTTGCGTGAGATTCTGGCGGCTTTGCATTGGAATACGACACCAGATACTCCTGATGTTTTGCCGCCTGTTTTGGATGTTAAAGCCGAGCATAATCATACTCTGGGATTGTGGGCAGAGGAGACCTGATCCCATGATTGAGATAACAGAAATTGGCTTTACCCCATCATGATTTTGGGACATGATATGCGGTATGGATGATCATGATCAAACCACTTCGGCCTTGGGCCGCGATTTGCTGACCTCAAGCCATTGGGGTAGTTTTGCTGTTAAGCTTAAATCTGGACAAGTATCAGCCCTAGAGCCTTTGGGAACAGATAAAGACCCATCACCAATCGGACAAGGCATCATTGATGTGCTGGATCATCCGACCCGCATCTCTGCGCCAATGGTGCGGAAAAGCTGGCTTGAACATGGCCCCGGTGCCGCCCCTGAATTAAGAGGGAAAGAGCCATTTTTGGAGGTGGACTGGCCAACGGCAGAAAAACTATTAGCGGATGAGTTAACGCGAGTGATCAAAAGCTATGGCAATGAGGCTATTTTTGCCGGGTCTTACGGCTGGGCCAGTGCCGGACGTTTCCATCATGCCCAAAGCCAAATTCACCGTTTTCTGAATTGTCTTGGCGGTTATACGAAATCTGTCAACACATACAGTTTTGCGGCGGCGGAGGTTATGGTTCCTCATGTCATCGGCAGTTTCCGTGATGTTATCTATAACCAGACATCGTGGAAGTCGGTCATATCTGATACGAAATTATTTGTTGCCTTTGGTGGATTGCCGCTCAAGAACGGGCAAATCGGGCAGGGCGGTACTGGCAACCATATTCAAGGCACAGCCATGACAGCGGCGGCTGAAGCTGGGGTATCCTTTGTGAATATCTCACCCATCAGACAAGATATTCCCGATCACCTTGAGGCGGAATGGATTAAGGTGCGTCCTAACACGGATACCGCCATGATGCTGGCTTTATGTCATACCTTGATCACCGAAGATCGGCATGATCAGGCGTTCTTAGATCGTTATACCACCGGGTTTGCCCCCTTTGCCGCCTATCTGATGGGACGTCATGACGGTATCGTTCGTGATGCAAATTGGGCTGAGGAAATTACCACTGTACCAGCCGAGACGATCAGGACATTAGCTCGCCGTATGGCAGACCAACGCACCATGATCAGCCTAAGCTGGTCTTTAACCAGACAGCAATATGGGGAACAGCCGTATTGGGCTGGAATTGTTCTGGCCGCACTTTTGGGTCAGATTGGGTTGCCGGGTGGCGGTTTTGGTATGGGGTATTCTGCCCTCAATTCTATTGGTAACAACAGCAGCAATCTCAATTTTGCGGCCTTACCGCAGGGTGATAATAATGTTCGCAGTTTTATCCCTGTGGCGCGGATCAGCGATATGTTGCTAAATCCGGGATCATCTTTTCGATATGATGGCGGCGATTATGTTTTCCCGGATATTCGGCTTATGTATTGGGCAGGCGGCAATCCTTTCCATCACCATCAAGACCTCAACCGCATGGTCAAGGCATGGCAAAAACCTGAAACGATTGTCGTGCATGAATGGTGCTGGAACGCTAATGCAAAGTTTGCTGATATTGTTCTGCCTTGTACTACCACACTGGAACGGCAAGATATCGCCATGACCCCGCGTGATAATCATGTGGTGTCAATGGATCAGGCGGTTGCCCCTGTGGGGCAGGCTAGGGATGATTATGACATCCTGTCGGGATTGTCAGAACGATTAGGGTGTAAATCTGCCTTTACAGAAGGGCGCAGCGCCGAAGAATGGCAAAGATGGCTCTATGATCTGTCACGTCAGGCGTTATCACGTCATAACAAAATTATGCCAGATTATGAGAGTTTTAGAAAATCAGGCTGGTTTGTTATCCCCGAAGATGACACCCCGCAAATCATGCTCAAGGCTTTTCGTGATGATCCGGTTGCTAATCCTCTGTTGACGCCATCAGGACGGATTGAGATTACTTCCGAACAGATTAAAGGCTTTGGACTTGATGACTGTCTTTCCATGCCATCATGGCAAACACCAAAAGAATGGTTGGGTGACGCTGATTGTGGGGATCAATTACATTTGATCAATAATCAGCCTTCCACAAAACTGCACTCTCAGCTTGATCATGGCAAGGTTAGCCGTCAGGCTCGGATCAAAGGTCATGAACCTGTGCAAATCAATGCCAGTGATGCCCTTGCCAGAGGTATTAACGCTGATGATCTGGTTAAGGTCTATAACCTGCGCGGGGCAATGATATGCGGCGCGGTAATTTCTGACGATATTATGCCGGGGGTTATTCTGGTAAGCACTGGTGCGTGGTTTGATCCCGACCCAACAGGTGAAGTATCATGCAAGCATGGTAATCCCAATGTTCTCACGCCTGACATCGGCACGTCGTCTTTGGCACAAGGGCCAGCGGCACATTCCTGCCTCGTTAGAATAGAGAAATGGACAGGGGGAGAGATTACCGTGACCGCCCATCAACCGCCAGAAATCATCAAAAGAGACAAAAAGTAGCACTCGCTGTTCTTGCGAAATGCTATGTGATGACTTACCTGTATATAAAATAAATCAAAGAACACCCATCAGGAGGTTTCGCCATGACTAATCCACGTTTTGCTTTTATCAAAGCCAGGTGGCACAGCAACATTGTTGATCAAGCTCTTAAAGGGTTTATGGAAAAGGTCAGCGCAGATCAAACAGATGTGTTTGATGTTCCCGGTGCATTGGAAATCCCATTGCTAGCAAAAAAACTGGCAGAAACAGGGAAATATGATGCGGTAATTGGATGCGCCTTTGTTGTGGATGGCGGCATCTATCGTCATGATTTTGTCGCATCATCCGTGATTGATGCCATCATGCGTGCCCAAATGGATACAGGTGTACCCGTGTTGTCGGTAGTGCTAACGCCCCATAACTTTCAGGAAAGCCCAGAGATGATTGAGTTTTTTGAAAAGCATTTTGTCAAAAAAGGGATTGAGGCCGCCTCTGCCGCGCTTGAGATTAGCAAAGTTAACGCCAGCCTCTAATCCTAATGTTGTTGTCATCACGCCTATCGCAATAACCTGATCAGGGCTGAGGTATCATTGCGGCCATAGCCTCGATCAGACAGTTGCGCATAATATTGTGCAACAAGTGCGGTTACTGGCAGAGATGAGCCATTGGCGTGGGCCTCGTCCAAGCACATTCCCAGATCTTTGATCATCCAGTCTAGGGCAAAACCAAAATCAAAGGAATTTTCGGTCATGGTTGAACCTCGATTAACCATTTGCCATGATTGCGCGGCGCCGCCTGAAATCACATCCAGCACCTTATCCATATCCAAATCAGCACGTTGACCAAAATTAATGGCCTCTGACAGAGCTTGAACTAATCCGGCGATACAAATCTGATTGACCATCTTTGTTAACTGGCCTGCACCAGACGGCCCGACCAAAACGACCTTGGCCGCATAGCATAAGATCGCCGCCTCTACCTTTGCAAACATAGCTTCATCGCCGCCACACATGACGGTGAGCTTGCCGTTTTCTGCTCCAGCCTGACCACCGGACACAGGGGCATCAATAAAGCCAAGCCCAAGGTCACGCGCCGCCGCCTCAAGGTTTCGGGCGGCATCCGCGGAGGCAGTGGTGTTATCGACAAACACAGCACCTTTTTTCATGCTGGAAAAAGCCCCGTTTTCGCCAGTCGTAACATCGTAAAGGTCTTTGTCTGCCCCCACACAGCAAAACACAATATCGGCATCTTTGGCGGCGGCGGCAGGTGTGTCGGCGCTTTGGCCGCCATGCTGTTTGACCCATGCGGCAGCTTTATCTGAGCTTCGGTTATAAACGGTAACATCATGCCCGCCAGCTTTTAGGTGACCTGCCATGGGGTAACCCATAACGCCAAGCCCAAGAAATGCTAATTTTGCCATTGTGGTTGCTCCTGTAAGGGTAAATAACAATATGATTCTAGCGTGATATGGCTTTATGTGCAATCTGATGCTGGACAGGATTTTTGATCAATGCCATGGTATTTCTATCAAAAGAAATGGAGATAAAACATGATTTTAAGAACTTCCACTCCATCACCATTCGGCCGCATGGTTAAAATTGCCATTCAGGTTCAAGGGATGGCAGATGATCTTTCGGTTGTCGCGGCTGATACCAATGATCCGGATGACAATTTGCGTCAACAAAACCCACTTGGCAAAATTCCTGTTTTGCTGGTTGGCGATGATGCGCTTTATGATACGCGAGTGATACTGGATTACCTTGATGACCGTTATCTCGCTCAACATTCAAAGAGTGTACTGTTCCCCGGATCAGGCATAGAGGTCTTTCGTCTCAAAACGCAATTAGCACGAGTGATAGGTATGCTTGATGCTGGAATTCTCATGGTTTATGAAAACCGCTTCCGCCCTGAGAATATGCGTGTTGAATCTTTCGTTGACTATCAGCGCCAAAAGGTCATCCGTAGTATGGTGGAAATCAAATCAGAAAACCTCACTTACACCAATGGCGCGTTGCCAAACGCGGCTGAAATTGCCTTGGCTTGTGCCTTTGATCATTATGATTACCGTAAGCATATCAACTGGCGTGATATCTTGCCAGAGATGGAGGCATGGATGATGGATTTTGCCAAATCAGTGCCCGGTTATCACGAATCTTTGCCCGAAGATATTGATCCTGCCCCTTGGCGTTAGGCAGTAATCCTAAATCAAGACACAGGCGGCTAACGCTGACCTGTGTCTTATTCTTACTACACCTTTTAGTATTGATTTTGCTTGTTAATCAGAAAAAGCTTAATCTTTGTGATCCGAATTGGTGATCGCCTGTTGATAGTCTGCAACAGGTTCATCCTAATGCATAATATATCATCTAACGTTAATTGTTCATTGTTGCATGTTTGAGATTGCAAATGAGGGCAAGTTTATGTTGGTTGATAACTTAATGCATTTAGTGGATGAAATTAATGATCACGATTTGGGGCAAATTTCACATTCCGAGGATGGCCACTGGGTGCTAGGTGATGACAGTCATTTTCCTATCCAGCTTGAGCCGTTAAGTCATATTGATCAGATCATTATTTATGGCACTTTTGTTAAGAGTTCTGGCCAAGCTATCTATACGCCAATCTTGACCTCAATGATGCTGGAGAACATGATTGGCACGACACTTACTGGCTATGGCATTTGTCCGGGGCCAGTAACATTTACGATCTTTTCCAAGGTTTCTACTTTATCCATGACGCCGCCTCATTTGATTGAGTTAATATCAGGAATGCGCCAGTTGATAGATTATGTCAGGCTTTCCACTTCGTTGAGTGCTGATGATAATGATCCGATTGATAAAATAGAATCAGATCGGCTATTGCCATCTGGTCAGGTGCATTAGCAAAGTAAATTGAAATGACGTGATAGATTTTTATATGTCAAAGGGCTATCAATAGGTATAGAGGGGCGCAAAGGAGATATGCCCATGATACCCGATTACGATTTTGATCTTATCACTATTGGTGGTGGTTCTGGCGGTGTCAGGGCTAGCCGCATAGCCGCAGGTCATGGTGCTAGAGTCGCCGTGGTGGAAGAAGACCGTCTGGGCGGTACTTGCGTTTTGCGAGGCTGTGTGCCGAAAAAGCTCTTGGTGTTCGCATCAAGCATTGCCGCCGATATTGAAGACGCGGCAGGGTTTGGTTGGACGATTGAAGGCGCGCGGCATGATTGGTCTAGTCTGATCAAGGCGAAGCGCAAGGAATTGGATCGGTTGGCTGGTATCTATCAAGGGCTGATGGATCAAGCCGGAGTAACAGTTCTATCTGGCAAGGGGCGCATCACTGGCCCACATGAAGTTGAGGTAAATGGCAAAATATGGACGGCGGAACGTATTTTGATTGCGGTCGGGGGGTGGCCTTATATTCCGGATATCCCCGGACTTCGTGATCATGCTATCACCTCAAATGAAGCTTTGGACCTTGATACTAGACCTGATGAGATTGTTATTTTTGGCAGTGGCTATATTGCGGTTGAGTTCGCAGGGATTTTTGCCGGTTTTGGCAGCAAAACACATTTGGTGTTTCGTGCGGATAAACCTTTGCGGGGCTTTGATGAAGATATGCGCGATGGCCTGACAACCGCTATGGCTCAACGCGGTATTCATATTCACGCTGGCGCCAGTATTTCCAGTGTTACCGAGGTATCGGGGCGAAAGCAGGTCACATTAGATAACGGCAGTTGCTTGACGGTGGACGCGGTCATGGCGGCCACGGGCCGTATGCCTAACACAGCGCAACTTGGGCTTGATAGGCTCAATGTTGACTGTGCAAAAAATGGTGCGATTATTGTTAACGCTGAAGGGCAGAGTTCGGTGCCTTCACTTTATGCTATTGGCGATGTTACGGACCGGGTCAACCTAACTCCTGTTGCCATTGCCGAAGGTCATATTTTTGCTGATCGTTTTTATGGCAAGATGAACCGCCGCCAGATCAATTATGATCAGATCGCCTCAGCCGTCTTTAGCCAACCGCCTTTGGCCAGCATCGGGCTTACCGAAGATGGAGCAAAGGCCAATGGTCATGAGTTTTCTGTTTTCCAATCAAGTTTCAGGGCTATGAAAAACACCATGTCGGGACGACAGGAAAAAACCGTGATGAAATTGATTGTCGATAACGCGGATGATCGAATTTTAGGGGCGCATATGTTAGGGCCTGATGCGCCTGAAATCATTCAGGGCATTGCCATAGCAATAGTCGCAGGCGCGACTAAGGCTGATTTTGACGCAACGATTGGTATTCATCCCACCGCGGCAGAGGAGTTTGTGACGATGCGGTCACCGCGTGCTTGATATCGACATAACATTTGCCGAAATTTTGCCGGAGTCTGACCTCAAAGGGATAAGATGCTAACCAATTGTCAAACCATGAAAAATCCTGTTATGATAAGAGATATTATTTTTTATGGGGAATGTGATGGGCTGGACACCTAATTCTTGGCGGAAACACCCTATTGTTCAGGTGCCGGATTATACCGACCAGAACAAACTGGAAGCTGTTGAAAAAAACATGGCAGGCTTGCCGCCACTTGTCTTTGCGGGGGAGGCGATTGCCCTGCGGGAACGTCTAGGCGATGTTGCCATGGGCAATGCGTTTTTGCTTCAGGGCGGTGATTGCGCGGAAAGTTTTGATGATTTTAGCGCAAACCGTATTCGTGACACTTTTCGTCTATTTTTACAGATGGCTGTGGTGCTGACCTTTGGGGCATCTATGCCAGTGATAAAAGTTGGCCGAATCGCCGGACAGTTTGCTAAGCCACGATCAGCCCCGACCGAGGTCATTGATGGGGTGGAATTGCCCAGTTATCGGGGTGACATGGTTAATGGCAATGCTTTCACTGAAGCTGATCGCGTGCCAGACCCAGATCGTCTGTTGAAAGGATATCATCAGTCTTCGGCGACACTCAATCTGTTGCGGGCTTTTGCGACTGGTGGTCTTGCTGATTTAGAAAAGGTGCATGGCTGGACGCTGGATTTTATTTCTGGATCAGAGCAAGCCAGCCGCTATGAAAAGATTGCCAGCCGGATTGATGATTGCCTTAATTTCATGCGAGCTTGCGGTATTTCCAGCGATACTTCACGCCCTTTGCGCGAAACTGAGTTTTTCACCAGCCATGAAGCGTTGTTGCTGAACTATGAGGAAGCTTTCACGCGCAAGGATACTATCACCAGTGAAGGCGGATATTTTTCCACCTCCGCGCATATGCTATGGATTGGTGATCGGACACGGCAGATTGATGGCGCTCATGTTGAATATATGCGCGGTATTCGTAATCCAATTGGGATGAAATGCGGGCCAACCATGGCAAGTGATGATCTGTTGCGCCTGATAGAAACCCTTAATCCTGAAAATATTCCCGGCAAGCTAACCCTGATCAGCCGCATGGGTGCTGATAAAGTGGTTGATCATCTGCCGCCACTGCTAGAAGCTGTTAAAAACGCAGGATATCATGTGGTTTGGTGCTGTGATCCTATGCACGGCAATACTGTCAAGGCATCATCCGGCTATAAAACCAGACGTGTTCAAGATGTCCTAGAAGAAGTCAAAGGCTTCTTTAAGGCTCATGATATTGTTGGCACGCATCCGGGCGGCATCCATTTTGAGATGACAGGCTCTGATGTAACGGAATGTGTGGGCGGCGATGTTAAGGCGGTATCCGAAGATAGCCTTTCAGACCGTTATCACACCTTCTGTGACCCTCGGCTTAATGCTAATCAGTCGTTAGAATTGGCATTTTTGATTGCTGATCTGTTACAGAAGCGCCGTGAAGGTGGAAATATTCTGGCTAAGGCGTCTTAAACCTTGCCGTTTTTCGATATCTGAATTGATGGAGCCATCCAAAATGGGATCTTTGCCATCTCCGGGGTCACTTCCGGGGCCATTTCCGGGGCCATTACCCGATAAGCTTCCTAGCCTTGCCGATAGTTATTTTCTGCGTAGCAAGGCTGTGGTTGAGCAACATGGCGATGTTCCGGTCACCTATGCCATTTTCATGCGTCGTCCGGTTTTGTCCGCGCCAAATATGGCTATTGATTGGCTAAAGGCCATGATGGAGCATCGCCAGCAGGAGGTGACCATTGATGTTCGTCATCCCGAAGGCAGTTGGGTCGGGGCAGGCCAGCCCATTTGCTATATCACTGGCTCATTAGCTAATCTGGTTGATCTGGAAACAGTATTTCTTCAGCGCATTGGTGCGGCATCCGTTGCCGCCTATAATGCCCATGCAATGTGCAGCTCGCTCCCTAAAGTTGCGTTTCTAGCCATGGATGCACGGCATTGCGCTGGTACAGATATGGCTGAACTGATGGCATATGGGGCTTCTGTTGGCTCCAAGGTTGCACAGAATAAGGATGGCGCGACAGGCTTTATCGGATCATCAACCGATCATACTGCCCCGTTTTTTGGCGCAACGCGAGGCCGCGGAACTATGCCTCATGCACTCATTGGCTATGCTGGTTCAACAGTTGAGGCGGCACAGCTTTATCATCAAACTTTTCCGGATGAGCCATTGACCGTCTTGGTCGATTATTTCGGTTGTGAGATTACCGATAGTCTTGCCGTGGCAGAGGCTTTTCGTGATATGGCGGCTGATGGTCTGTTGTCGTTAAGGCTTGATACCCATGGGGGGCGTTATTGTGAAGGTCTTGATGTTCAGGAATCTTATGCTGTTCTTGATCGCAACAAGCCTGAGGCCATTCGCGCCTATCGCACTGATGACGAGTTGAAAAACTTGATTGGAACAGGGGTTTCCGCCGCCGCGACATGGCATTTGAGAGAACAGCTTGACCAACATGGCTTTGATCAGGTCAAGATTGTTTGCTCAAGCGGCTTTGGGCCAGAGAAATGCCGCGTCTTTGATCTGGCTGATGCGCCTGTTAATTTGATTGGTAGCGGATCATATTTGCCTAATAAATGGTCTGAGACTTATGCCACAGCAGATATTATCGCCTATGGTGATGTGAGCCGGGTTAAAAAGGGACGCGAGTTTCTTATCCCATGATCAGTGGTTTTGCCTTTGCCAGCCCTTGTCTTTCCTGCTAGGAAAACTGTTATGACATTACGCCTGATCTGTGCTGTTGCCCAACTTAACCCTATGCTTGGCGCAATAGATGAAAATATGCAGAAACTGATCAAAGCGCGGCAGGAAGCCGCCGCGCAAATGGCAGATATTATCCTAACTCCGGAAATGTATCTGACAGGCTATCAGCTTGATGATCTGGTTTTGGTTGAGGGGTTTTTAGAACACGTTGAAACAGCAGTCAAAACCTTAGCCGCGTTAACCGCCGATGGCGGCCCGGCGATTATTCTCGGCGCACCTCGCCGCTATGAAGGCAAGATTTATAATTCGGTTTATGTTCTTGATGCCGGGGTTGTTGTCGCTGTGCGTGATAAAACACGTTTGCCTATTGGCAGTGTTTTTGATGATCCCCGCAATTTTGCCCATGGACCTATGCCAGACCCTGTGGTTTTGCGGGGAATATCCATTGGTCTGCCGATTTGCGAAGATATGTGGCACGCTGATGTTGTTCGCTATATCAAAGCTAAGGGTGCAGAGATTATCCTGTCCCCGAATGGCTCTCCTTTTGAAATAGGAAAAATTGATTTGCGGGTTCAAACGGCGGTAGCACGGTCGAGTGAAAATCAAATTCCGGTGGTTTATGCCAATTTGGTTGGTGGGCAGGATGATATCGTTTTTGATGGCGCCTCATTTGCGGTTAATCCCGGCGGCAAATTAGGATGCCATTTACCAGATTTCGTTGAGACAGTGTCCCTTATTGAGTTAACCAAAAAAGGTGACTCATGGACGGTATCTGGGCCTGTGGTGAAACCTGATGAAGGTTTAGCCGCGATCTGGCGCATGGTGGTGCTTGGTATTCGTGATTATGTGCAAAAAAATGGATTTGAACGTGTTGTGTTAGGGCTGTCAGGCGGCATTGATTCTGCCATTGTGGCAGTGATGGCGGTGGATGCCCTAGGCGCAGATCAGGTTGAAGCGGTGATGATGCCGTCACCTTACACCAGCCAAGATAGCCTTGATGACGCGGCGGAATTGGCAACACGGCTTGGCATACGCCTTGATGACGTCAGCATCGCGGAGGCTATGAACGCAACGCATACGGCGCTTGCCGGTAGTTTTGATCGCGGCAACGCTGATCTGGCTAAGGAAAATCTGCAATCACGGCTTCGCGGCATGATGTTGATGTCAATTTCTAATACCATCGGCGCCTTGGTTCTGACGACAGGCAATAAATCTGAATACGCCACTGGTTACGCCACGCTATATGGTGATATGTGCGGAGCCTATGCGCCGCTGATTGATATTTGGAAAACCACGGTGTTTGAATTATCGGCATGGCGAAATGAACATTTACCGCGCGGCGGGTTAGGCCCTGAAGGTGAGGTCATGCCAAAGCGGATTATATCAAAACCGCCATCGGCGGAATTGCGCCCTGATCAAAAAGATAGCGACAGTCTGCCAGATTATCCTACGCTTGATGCTATCATGCGTGGGTTAGTCGAAGATTTGTCATCACCCCAAAGCCTGATCAATAAAGGGTTTGATAAAGATATTGTCCGGCGTTGTGCGCGATTATTAAAATTAGCAGAATATAAGCGCAAGCAAGCCGCGCCCGGCCCGAAATTGACTGGCAGGGCTTTTTATCGTGATCGGCGCTTCCCTATCACTTCTGCCTATGATGGCACAGGAGAGTTGTAATGGTATCCCCACTGGTGCGTTTTGCCCCTAGCCCAACCGGGCATCTTCATGTTGGCAATATGCGAACAGCGTTGGTTAATTATCTGTTTGCTCGCGCCAATCAGGGGCGCTTTATGTTGCGCATTGATGACACGGATGATGAGCGCTCTGATGATATTTTTGAGGCCAGCATCCGCTTTGATCTGGAATGGATGGGCATGAATTGGGATTGTGAAGATAGACAATCCTCACGGCTTGATCATTATCATAATGGACTGCAAAGCCTTTTGAAATCTGGTCGGGCGTATCCTTGTTTTGAAAGCCAAGAAGAATTGTCACTAAAACGCAAATCGCAACTTTCTGCTGGGCGACCACCAGTATATGACAGATCGGCGTTAAAGCTATCCCAAGATGAAATCGAAAGCCGCAAAGCTGGCGGCGAGGTTCCACATTATCGGTTTCTTCTTAATCATGACACGACAAGCTGGCAGGATATGGTTCGCGGTGAGCAATCTATTCAAATGTCCAGCCTGTCTGATCCGGTGATATTGCGGGCAGATGGTCGGTTTATCTATACGCTGGCATCTGTCATTGATGATGGTGATCATGGCATTACCCATATTTTGCGCGGCGAAGATCACACGACCAATTCGGCGGCACAGATTCAGCTGTTTGAGGCTTTGGGCTATGCTGTCCCTGCGATGGGGCATTTTGCGCTTTTGGCTGGTGCGGATGGTGAGGGGCTATCCAAGAGAATTGGCTCGCTCTCGATTGGCAGTTTAAGAGATGACGGCATTGAAGCCATGGCTATTGCCAGCCTGCTGGCTCGAATTGGGACTTCTGACCCTGTGGAAGTTCGCGCCAATATGGATGATCTGGTGGCAGGGTTTGATATCTCGCGCTTTGGCCGGGCAACGCCTCGTTTTGACCCGGAACAGTTGCGCCAGATTAACGGTAAAGTGCTGGCAGAGTTTTCTTTTGCTCAAGTCAAAGATCGGCTAGATGGCTTAAAAGATGGCGATCTTATTTGGGATGCGGTTAAGGGCAATATTAGTAATCTAGCTGAGGTGAAAGAGTGGGCCGACATTATTCATGAGGCGATAACCCCTGTGATTTCTGATCCGGTGATGACAGCGGCCGCGATCACGGCTTTAGATGCTCTGGCTGATCACGATATTGATGATGGCTTCTGGGGGTATTGGACGAAACAGATCATGCAAGAAACAGGTCTCAAAGGAAAAGCTGTTTTCATGCCACTTCGTCAGGCTTTAACAGGGCGCCAGTCGGGGCCAGAAATGGCGATGCTTTTGCCGCTGATAGGGCGTGAACGCATGATCGGCAGGCTCAAGGGTGAGGCCTGCTAATGTCACCATTGCCGCTTCGATTTTATAATACGCTTAGCCGCCAGAAAGATGATTTTGCCCCGATTGATCCGGAACATATCAAGCTTTATGTCTGTGGGCCGACGGTTTATGACCGCATCCATATCGGCAATGCCAGACCTGTTGTGGTGTTTGATGTCTTGGTGCGGTTGTTGCGGCACTGCTTTCCCAAAGTCACTTATGTCCGCAATATCACCGATGTTGATGATAAGATTAATGCCAGAGCAGCAGAAGAAAACCGATCAATTCGTGATTTAACGGATGAAACCGTCGCCCGTTTCCATGAGGACTGTCAGGCCTTAGGGGCGTTAGCACCAGATGCAGAACCTAGGGCGACAGATCATATTGATGGCATGATTGCTATGATTACCACGCTGATCGACCGCAATCATGCCTATGTTGCCGAAGGTCATGTGTTGTTTGATGTGGCATCATACGATGGCTATGGTGCGTTATCGCGGCGCAGTATTGATGAATTAAAAGCCGGTGCAAGAGTGGATGTTGCCCCTTACAAAAAATCACCCATGGACTTTGTTTTGTGGAAACCATCTGACGCAGATTTGCCAGGTTGGGATAGCCCATGGGGTCGTGGGCGTCCGGGTTGGCATATTGAATGTTCGGCGATGAGCCGTGCTTATCTGGGGGAAGTGTTTGATATCCATGGCGGCGGGCTTGATCTGATCTTTCCGCATCATGAAAATGAGATCAGCCAATCTTGCGCCGCCCATGGGACAGATCAGATGGCGCGGTATTGGATGCATAATGGTTATGTGACTGTTGACGGTGAGAAAATGTCAAAATCACTTGGCAATTTTGTCACCATGGCGGATTTGCTCAAATCCACACGTGGTGAGGTGATCCGCCATGCGTTGTTGCAAGGCCATTATCGCGGGCCTCTTGATTTCTCGGTTGAAGCATTAAAGGAAAGTGAAGCCGCGCTTAGTGGGCTTTATCGGGCGGTTGGCGATGATGATCTGGACACTGATATTGCCCCGGATGCTGATTTCATGGCGGCGCTGGCGGATGATCTGAACACGCCTCTGGCCTTGGCGCGGTTGCATCATCTGGCTGGTGCGGCTAACCGAGGTGAGGCCGGAGCAAAGGAGAGTCTAAAGGCTTCTGCTGTGATGCTTGGCCTATTAGAAGGTAGCTCTAAAACTTGGTTTCAAGGGCCAACCAGCAGTGATGCCGTAGATGGTTTGGATGATGCCGCTATTCAGGATAGAATTCAGCGCCGTAACGAAGCCCGCGCACAACGTGATTTTGCCGCCGCCGATGCGATCAGGGATGAGTTGGCGGCCCTTGGCATTACTCTTGAAGACAAGGCTGAGGGGACAGTGTGGCGGCGAGGATAAGCTTTTGATTGCGGCTCTGCGCCCATAATGTCATAAAATAGATAAAAATGGATAAGGAAAGAGTAATGGCAGATCAAAGGATATGGCTGTTTGATACGACTTTGCGTGATGGTGGACAGACACGCGGAATTGATTTTTCTGTCGCGGATAAGATTGCCATAGCTAAGGCTCTTGACGATATGGGCATTGATTATGTGGAGGGTGGCTGGCCGGGGGCTAACCCAACAGATGATGATTTTTTTAGTCGTTTTCCGGCGATGAAAAATGCAAAATCTGTGGCTTTTGGAATGACGCGCCGGAGTGGCCGAAGTTCAGATAATGACCCCGGTTTAGTGGCGGTAATCAATGCCGCCACGGATGCTACTTGTCTGGTTGGCAAGACATGGGATTTTCATGTTACCAAGGCTCTTGGTATCAGTCTTGATGAAAACCTTCAGATGATTACCGACTCTCTCCAATCAGCTAAGGCCAAAGGACGTGAGCCGATGTTTGATTGTGAACATTTTTTTGATGGTTATAAAGCCAATCAGAAATATGCGCTGGATAGTATTGCCGCCGCCCGTGATGGTGGGGCGGAATGGATCGTGCTTTGTGACACGAATGGCGGCACTCTGCCGGGTGAGGTTCATGATGCGGTGAGTATGGTTAAAAATACCTTTCCGGATATTCGCATCGGTATTCATACCCACAATGACGCAGGGCTAGCGGTGGCAAATACGCTAGCGGCGGTTGAAGCTGGAGCCAGACAGGTTCAAGGCACGATTAACGGCATTGGTGAGAGATGCGGTAACGCCAATATGATCACTTTGATTCCAAATTTGATGCTGAAAATGGGATATGAAACCGGAATTCCGGTTGATCGTCTTACTAAATTAAAGACATTATCGCGGATGCTGGATGGGCGGATTAATCGTCAATCCAATGCCCATGCGCCTTATGTTGGTGATGCGGCGTTTGCCCATAAAGGCGGGCTTCATGCTTCGGCGGCGCAAAAAGACCCTCGCACTTATGAGCATATTTCCCCTGATACTGTTGGCAATAGTCGCCAATACATTGTGTCAGATCAATCTGGAAAATCTAATTTTATCGCCAGATTTGAACAGCTTGGCATTGCTATTGATCCCAAGGATAAGCGTCTCAACAGCCTGATCGCCACAGTAAAAGAACAAGAGTTCAAAGGTTATGCTTATGATATCGCTGAAGCCAGCCTAGAATTAATGGTGGCAAGGCGATTAGGTCATGTGCCGGAGTATTTTACGATTGGCCGCTTTCGGGTGATGGATGAACGACGCTTTAACGCCAAGGGTAGTCTGATCGTAGAATCAGAAGCAACTGCCAGTGTTGTTGTTAATGGCAACCCCTATCATGAGGCGGCAGTAGGTAATGGCCCGGTTAATGCGGTTGATACAGCGATCCGTAAAGCGTTGATCAGGGGTTATCCTATCTTGTCCGGGGTTTCGTTGGTGGATTATAAGGTGCGTATTCTCACAGGTGAGCAAGGTGACGGCGGCACTGATGCTGTCACGCGGGTTTTAATCGAATGTGAAGACACCGATAACAATAACTGGACTTCTGTTGGGGTTTCCACAAACATTATTGATGCCTCGGTGATGGCGCTGACCGATGCGATGACATGGAAACTCTATAAATCCGGGGCTACGCTCGCGGTGGAGAATTGACCATTGGCCGGAACTGACCGTTCAGCCCTCCAAGATGATCTGTTGCCAGCGGCGCTAATGCCAGCGGTGATCCTGTCGCATCCCCAAATGGGTGAGAATATTGGTGCCGCGGCGCGCGCTATGAAAAATTGCGGATGTGACGACCTCAGACTGGTTAATCCGCGTGATGGCTGGCCTAATCCTGCGGCAGAGGCGATGGCCTCTGGCGGGGCAGATATTCTGACGGCGGCAAGCGTATTTGATACCACCTCACAAGCAGTTGAAGATCTAACCCTATTAATCGCCACCACTGCCCGCAAGCGCGGCATGGCACAGACGGTGATGACGCCTCGGCAAGCCGCCGAAGCTATCATGGCCCATCATCAGGCTGGCGGCAGGGCAGGGATGCTGTTTGGGGCAGAACGGGCAGGGCTTGATAATGACGAAGCTGCCTTGGCTAATATTATAGTAACGGTGCCATTAAATCCGGCGTTTTCCTCGCTTAATTTAGCTCAAGCCGTTTTGCTGATGGGGTGGGAATGTCGGATGGCAGGGTTGGCGTTATCACCAGATATGATCAGTAATTCATCTGATGGTGACGATATAGCTAGCCTAGGTGAAAGGGAGTTTTTCTATGGCGTGCTTGAAGATAGCATTGCCAAGGGTGGGTTTTTTGCCAGTCCCGATATGCGTCCGGTTATCATGCGCAATATTAGGGCTATGTTTAACAAAGCCCCTCTATCGACACAGGATATTAGAACCTTGCATGGCATCATTAAGGCCATTGCCCGGTCAGGCGACAGTTAAACCATGAAATGATATCATCAAAACGCCCGAAAACGCTGATGACACTTGACAGTTACCTGCTTTTTTTCTAATAAACATCATCATTCCTGGGAACGTGGACAATTTGCATTGAGGTGAGTTGTCCCGGTCAATTCAGTCTAGTTTCTGTTTTGACCCTACCGGGGCAACAAGCAAAGCCAAAAAAGGCTTGCATATAAGGAGTTTGTTATGGCCTCACAGTCAGAGCATAAACGCCACCACGCGAAATATAAAATCGACCGCCGTCTTGGCGTCAACCTTTGGGGTCGCCCCAAATCACCTGTTAATAACCGCGAATATGGCCCAGGTCAGCATGGTCAGCGCCGCAGTAAGCCTACCGATTACGGTATTCAGCTTATGGCGAAACAAAAGCTGAAGGGATATTACGGCAATATCGGTGAAAAGCAGTTCAAAAAATATTATGTTGAGGCCGTGCGCCGCCGCGGTGATACCGGGCAAAACCTGATCGGTATTCTGGAAAGCCGTCTTGATGCGACGGTCTATCGCATGAAGTTTGCCCCAACAGTCTTTGCTTCACGCCAGCTTGTCAGCCATAAGCACGTTTTGGTAAATGGTCATATCTGTAACATTCCTTCCAGAATGTTAAAGCCGGGTGATGTGGTTGAGGTGCGGGAACGCGCTCGTAATATCCCATCTGTTCTGGATGCTATTGTTTCTGCGGAACGCGATATTCCTGAATATACCGATGTTGATCAGACTGGTTATAAGGGCACTTTCACCCGTATTCCTAGCATTGAAGATGTGCCATATCCGGTTCAAATGGAACCAAATCTGGTTATCGAATATTACTCTCGT
The DNA here is from genome assembly GCA_965661405.1 of Puniceispirillales bacterium (SeqCode). GTDB lineage: Bacteria > Pseudomonadota > Alphaproteobacteria > Puniceispirillales > UBA1172 > UBA12202. The sequence continues at coordinate 1,065 of CBFIDH010000033.1, read as the reverse complement.
TAATTGTTGGCTCGTGGTCTGCTTTCGGCAGGCCACGGGCAACCATCACTACTCCAACAGCAACAAAGACAAAGCCAGCCACTTGTGGTGTGGTAATAGCCTCGTTTAATATGATCGCGTCCATGATTATAGCGAAGGGCGGTATCAGTACCGTGACGAGTGTTGTTGTTCCGGCCCCGGCGCGCTCAAGCAGAATAAAATACAGAATATAGGCAAGGCTAGTTGATAACGCCGCCAACAACCCCATAGAGACGATGTTTTTTGCACTTGGGGTAAATAGGGGTAATCCTTCCATATAAAGAACAATCACACCCATCCAGAAAGCACTAGATAACAGCATCACCGTAACCGATACCAAGGGGTCTACCCCTTTGATAAACTTCCGTGCCATGGTGGTTGAGATCGCATAACAGATGGTGGCGAGAATGACACATTGCTGACCTAGGTTTTCCATTGAGAAAGACAGCAATTCAGTCGGGCCGATAGCAATCACTACCCCTGAAATGCCTAGGATAATCCCCAAAAACCGCACCGGAGTTAAACGTTCATCCATAAAGATAAGACTAGAAAGGATCAGCGTAAAAAACGCCGTATTGGTGTTGATAATAGAAGCAAGGCCGCCTGTGATAAATTGCTGACCATAGACAATCGCCGAAAAGGGAATAGCGTTATTGGTCAATCCTAAGAGAAACAGCAAAAACAGGTTTTTTCGCGACTGTGGAAACTTCTTACCTAATAGCTTGATCAGAACCAGCATAATGATGCTAGCGAAAAAGACCCGATTAAAAACAATAGTAAAGGGGCGAACGCTCTCAAGCAGGATTTCTGCTAAAAGAAATGAGAGACTCCAGACAAAACAAAGTAATAATAACAGCCCCCAGATAAAGATAGACATAATTGGGCCTTCCTCGCTGGGTAAAAGGTTATGCCCTTACCACATTATGATTTCTCATCTTATCAAAATCACGGCAGAACGGCATATCCAACACCATATCACAATGTTGGATAAAGCCAAAAGAGTAGAGGTTTTGAACTTAACTGTTGAGCGCTTGCGGGGCGGCATCA
>CBFIDH010000032.1:20482-20740 GCA_965661405.1 Puniceispirillales bacterium (SeqCode) | reverse complement strand
CCTCTGGCTGCGGTTATGGCTGGGGCCTGTTGCCTTGCTGTTGAATGTGATGAAACCCGAATAGATATGCGCCTTAAAACAGGATATCTGGATGAAAAAACAGATAGCCTCGAAGAAGCCATCAAGCGGATTGAGGAATGGACATCAAAAGGTGAAGCCAAATCTATTGGGCTGATCGGAAACACGGCAGAGATATTCCCGCAAATGTTTGCTAAGGGCATCAGACCAGATATCGTAACAGACCAAACCAGCGCACAT
>CBFIDH010000032.1:0-20472 GCA_965661405.1 Puniceispirillales bacterium (SeqCode) | reverse complement strand
GCTGAATGGCTAAGCAAGCGTGAATCCGATCCAAAATCCGTTGAGGCAGCAGCACGTGTCAGCATGAAGACCCATGTTGCCGCGATGGTTGATTTCTGGAATGCAGGTATCCCAACCTTGGATTATGGCAACAATATTCGTCAGGTGGCCAAAGAAGAAGGATTGGAAAATGCGTTTGCTTTTCCCGGTTTTGTCCCTGCCTATATCAGACCCCTATTCTGTCGTGGAATTGGGCCTTTCCGTTGGTGTGCATTATCTGGTGACCCCGAAGATATCTATCGGACAGACGCAAAGGTAAAAGAATTAATTGATGATCCGCACCTACATAACTGGCTAGATATGGCGCGTGAGCGTATTCATTTCCAAGGCCTACCAGCAAGAATTTGTTGGGTTGGTCTGGGCCAGCGTCATAAACTTGGCCTGGCTTTTAACGAAATGGTTCGCAATGGCGAATTAACAGCACCGGTGGTGATTGGCCGTGATCATCTCGACAGTGGTTCTGTGGCTAGCCCTAATCGTGAAACCGAAGCCATGCGCGACGGCAGTGATGCCGTCAGCGATTGGCCATTACTGAACGCCCTGCTTAATACCGCATCGGGGGCAACATGGGTATCGTTGCATCATGGCGGCGGTGTGGGGATGGGTTTCTCTCAACATTCTGGCATGGTAATTTGTTGTGATGGCACAACTGAGGCTGATGCCAGACTAGAAAGAGTGCTTTGGAATGATCCGGCAACAGGGGTTATGCGCCATGCCGATGCCGGTTATGAGGAGGCTTTAGCTTGCGCCAAAGAACATGGATTAAATCTACCTTCGATTTTATAGGATGAAATAACGTTATGCAATATGCACCCGGCAAAGATGATTGCCCCTTACCATTTTCACCATTTAAGTCTTGTACAGTGCCTCGTCCTATTGGATGGTTATCTACCATCTCAAAGGATGGCGTGCCTAATCTAGCACCTTATAGTCAGTGGCAGAATCTGTCATTTGATCCCCCAATGGTTATGTTTGCCGCCAATCAACTCAGCAATGGCGAAAGAAAACATACCGTTGTCAACGCTGAGGAAACGGGATGGTTTGTCTGGAATATGGCAACTTATGATCTGCGCGAGGCCGTTAACATTTCGGCAATGGAGCTAGGCGCAGATGAGGATGAGTTTCAGCAAGCTGGTGTAACCCCAATGCCATGTGTTGATGCACCATGTCCGCGCGTGATGGAAAGTCCGGCACATTTTGAATGCCGGTATCTCTCTACCCATCGCCTAAAAGGTAATTCCGCACATGGCTGGGTCGATGTTGTCTATGGTGAGGTTGTAAGAATACACGTCAATGATGATGTTCTGACCCCGGAAGGCAAGATGGATATTGCCCGTATTCGACCATTAGCACGGCTAGGATACTATGATTACACCTCTGTCACAGAGGTTTTTGAGATGCGAATTCCAGGTGCTTCCGATCATGCGGCAGATGGCTTAGAAGGAAAAAGCACGGCAAAAAACTTGTCTAATTGACAATCATGAAAAAACTTACAAATATAATATGTGCATACTTAAAATGTTAAAACTCAAACTATATGGGGGGGAAAAATGCTCAAAAAATTTCAAGTATCGCTTCTCGCTGGGGTTATGTCTCTGGCGACTGGTATCGGCGGCGCAAGCGCGGATAGTATTAAAATTGGCTTCAACGTGCCATTAACCGGATTTGCCGCCGCGGATGGTCAATCCGCCCTTCATGGCGCTGAATTGGCAGTTGACCAAGTCAATGCTGGTGGCGGCATAAATGGTGATATGCTGGAGCTAGTTATTTATGATGATCAGGCCAGCCCAAAAGAAGCCGCGCCACTTGCCATTAAGATGATCACGCAAGATGAAATTGTGGCAGGTGTGTCAGGCAGTTATTCTGGATCAACACGAGCAGCGGCAACTATTTTTTCAGAAAATAATGTGCCATATATTTCTGCTTATGCCATCCATCCTGATATTACTCGCGCCGGAGACTATGTCTTCCGGACATCATTTATGGGTGAAGTTCAGGGACGTGCAGGGGCAAAGCTGATTGGTGAAATGCTGGGCAAAAAGCGTGTAACCATGATCACACTGAATAATGATTTCGGGATTTCTTTGGCTAATGGGTTCAAAGAAAAAGCCGCAGATTTTGGCATTGAGATCATTTCCGAATACGAATACAGCATCAAGGATCGTGAGTTTGGAGCCATTGTTTCCAAAATCAAGTCTGACAATCCTGACGCTATATATGCCAGTGGATATTTCTTTACCGCAGGACCTCTGGTCAGTCAGCTTCGTGCCGCTGGCGTTGATCAGCCTATCATCGGTCAGGAAGGATATGATGGCCAAAAGTTTATTGAAATCGCAGGCGCCGCCTCGGAAGGTGTTATGATTACGACATCACTGGATCGCGATTCTAACGACCCTACAACCAAATCATTTATTGATGGGTTTTCGGCTAAGGCTGGCTATCCTGCTGATATGGTTGGCGCATCTGCCCATACCGCTATTCTGGTTCTTGCTGATGCTATATCACGTTCTGGCAGTACGGATAAAGCAAGCTTGCGTGATGCTATTGCTGCAACGAATCTGAAAGCATCTACTGGTCAGATTTCCTTTAATGCTCTTGGTGAAGTGAAAAAAGATGTTCAGGTTCAAATCGTCCGTGATGGGAACTGGCATCATCATTCCGTTATCAGTGATAACGAATTGCTAGCGCCACCATCAAAATAATCTTTCTAAATCTGATAACAAACAGGAACCATATTATGGTTCCTGTTTTAGGATAATGTCATGCTAGCAGTGGACATTCTTATTCAAGGCTTAATACAGGGCTCAATATATGCGCTGATTGCACTAGGATTAACGCTTGTATATGGATTGCTCCGGATACTTCATGTCGCTCATGCGTCCCTATTTACACTAGGTGGGTATCTGGGCGTTTTGATAACAAACTCCACGGGAAGTGTTTTTCTGGCATTAGTGCTAGCCATGATCGTGGTGGGATTTGTTGGCATGGCAAGTTACCGCATCTTGTATCGCCCGTTATTACATCAACCGCCATTGATTGCCCTGATCGCATCTATCGGGATTTTTATTGCATCCGAGGAAGTGTTCCGACTAATCTTTGGCCCATTTAGTATTTCTTATGTGTCCACACCCCTGCAAAATCAGATAGAGATTTTACCTGGTACATTGGTGAGTGAGGCACGCATCATGGTTGTAGTATTAGCCTTTGCTTTATTATTAGGTGTGAATTGGCTGTCACGGCGAACACGCCTAGGGATTGCTACCCGCGCCAGCGTTGTTGACCCTGGGATGGCGATGAGCAGTGGCGTTAATGTAGAAGTCATCAGATATGCTATCTTTTTCATTGGCTCGGCTTTTGCCGCCGCCGCAGGTGTTATGGTATCATTATTAAATAATTTAGTAGAACCAACAATGGGCGCCGTTCCATCTTATAAAGCTCTTGCCATCATTGTTCTTGGCGGCTTGGGTAGCGTTCGGGGCGCTCTCATAGCGTCTCTATTACTTGGCGTCATTGAAACATTTGGAACAATCTATTTAGATGATCTGTTAGATCGAGATTCGATTGCTTTTGCTTTTTTAATTCTTGTGCTGATGATACGCCCAAAGGGTATATTTACAAAAGGATAGACGCATGGCCTATGAAATCATTGTTCTAACAAATGTGCTTATCGCTATCCTCTTTGCACAGTCTCTTAATCTGATCACTGGATTTTGTGGTCAGGTCAGTCTTGGCCATGCGGCTTTTCTGGGTATCGGCGCATATACAAGTGCAATGTTAACCAAATCTGGCTGGCCGCTTATCACAACATTTATTCCAGCCATGGTCATTAGTGGCATGATTGGCATGATTGTTGGAGCCGCCTCCTTGCGAGTTCGCCATGATTTTCTTGCGATAACAACAATGGGCGTGTCTTTCCTCTTTACCGGTATCGTCCGGAAACAGGATATGCTGGGCGGGGAAATGGGTGTCTCTGGCATCCCTGCCCCTGATGGAGGTCGGATCGGATTATTATTAACAGCATTATGTCTGACCATTCTTTTCATCATCGTCATGATCTATGTCAAGCGGTCATGGATGGGTTTCGTGTTTGATAGCATATCCGAGGATGAGGATACGGCAGGTGTCTTAGGGATTGATGTTAGAAGGTTTAAACTATTTTCCTTTATTCTTGGCACAGCGGTAGCAGGGCTAGCCGGGGCGCTCTATGCTCATCAGGTGCGCTTTATTGGCCCCGACAGTTTTGGGTTTGTGGAATCTGTAACTGTGTTGTCCATGGTTATCGTGGGTGGGATTGGGTCTATCTGGGGGGTGACTATTGCGGCAGCGTTACTATCGGTCATGCCACAGTTTTTTCAGGTCATTGATGACTATAAGCTACTGGTTTATGGGATGCTTCTGTTTTTTGCTATGCGGTTCATGCCCGAAGGCCTAGGCGGATTAGCCAAACGGTTTCGCCAATATCGGAGCCAATCATGAACGAGGCTAACACGCTGACATCGCCATTACTTGAAGTGAAAGATATCACCGTCACTTTTGGCGGACTTAATGCCGTTGATCACGCCGGACTAGTATTAGGCGATAATGAATTGCTTGGTTTTATAGGCCCGAATGGGGCAGGTAAAACAACATTGATGCGTGCCATTATTGGAATGCTAACCCCTGCGAGGGGGCAGATTATTCTGAATGGGCAGGATATTTCTAAGACTAGGCTTGTTGAGCGTATCAATCTTGGAATGGCTTTAGCACAGCAAATTATTAAACCTCTAAAAGATATGACCTTACTTGATAATGTTGCCCTAGCCGCGGGCGGCAGCAAATTGCTATCACCTATTAAAGCCATGCTGCATCGGTCACGCCATCACGAACAGGACATCGCAAATAACCTACTTACTGAAGTTGGACTAGCCCATGTCACGCATAAATATCCAACGGAATTACCGCTTGGTTATCTCAAACGACTTGAAGTGGCGAGGGCATTAGCACGGCAACCTAAGGTGCTTCTTTTAGATGAACCTCTGGCTGGATTAAGCAAAAAGGAAGCGGAGGATATGGCTGATCTGATCATGGGGCTACCGCATATTGGGCGCAGTATCATTCTGATTGAACATAATTTATCGCAGGTCAGGCGCATTTGCAGAACACTTTATGTTCAAAATAATGGCCGCCCTCTGGCTTTTGGGAATACGGATGAAGTGCTGTCAAAACGTGAAGTACAGTTGGCATATCTGGGAAAATCTGAGGAAAGTGAATGATGCTAGAAGCGCGGAATATCACTAGCCGATATGGGCCTGTCACAGCGTTACACCACGCTGATTTTTCTCTGATGGGCGGAGAGGTACTGGCATTAGTTGGTACAAATGGGGCGGGGAAATCAACGCTGGTGATGTCGATCGCGGGTCATGTGATCCCCGAACAAGGGAATATCTTGCTAGAAGGTGAGGATATAACACGAATTGCAATCCATGATCGGGCAAGTAGGGGCATCGGGTTAGTTCCAGAAGGTCGGCGCGTCTTTCCTGATCTCACCGTCAGGGAAAACCTGATTACTGGTGGATATGTCTTACCGCGCATATCTGAAAAAGAGAGACTTGAAGAAGTCTATGACATTTTCCCGCGGCTTTTTGAGCGAGCGCACCAGCTAGCCGGATCACTTTCCGGCGGCGAGCAGCAAATGCTTGCCTTTGGCAGGGCGATTATGCTTAACCCAAAAATCATGCTGATTGATGAGATATCATTAGGGTTGATGCCAAGTGTTATCAATGAATGCTATGCCGCTCTGGAGCAGTTGCGCGCCCGAAAAATCGCTATCATTCTGGTTGATCAAAACTCAGATGCTTCGCTTGATTTCGCGGATAAGGCCATTTGGCTTGAATCAGGTCATGTTAAGTGGCAGGGCGAGGCAAAAGATTGCCCCTTAATCAATGGCAGCGTTGCTTATTGATCTTAAACTCAGATCGCCTCTGCCAGCACACGCCCATCACTTCTCCGGTGGGGGGTTTGGTTCATCCGCCGGCGGTTTTGGGGCGGCGTCATAACGGGTGTCTAGAATGCGGCGGGCATCGCCCTCAGGGTCACGATATTGGTCTGTTCGCACCGCCCAGATACAAAACCCAAGCCCGATCAGCCCAAGCATCAGTGACACCGGAATCAATAGCAACAGCACATTCATTTATCCGCCCCCGGCAAGCGCAACGCATTAAGCGACACGGTCACCGATGAGGCCGACATCGCCAGCGCCGCCAGCAACGGTGTCGCCAACCCGGCAAAGGCCAGCGGAATAGCGATCAGATTATAAACCGCCGCGATAGCAAAATTCTGTATCATCCGCCGCCGCGCCAACCTCGCCACACGCAACAGATAGGGCAGAACCTCAAGCGAGAGCGTATCCGGCGTCACTGCTTGTGCCACTGCTTGTGCCTCTGCTTTTGCCTCTGCTTTTGTTGGGACGTGTTGCATTTGGGCCTCTGTCCCCGCGCCGCGCCGCGCCATCCCCAGCACCACCACATCCGCCGCCGCCCGTGTCGCGTCATTGGCACTAGCAGGGGCAAGCGACAACCCTGCCCCACCACCTGCTCTGGCATCTACTCCGGCCCCGGCACTCACCATGGCAGGTGCATCGTTAAGCCCGTCCCCCACCATCATCACCGTCCAGCCTTGTGCGGTTTGCGCCGCCACCAGCGCGGCTTTTTCTTCTGGTGTCATGGCGGTATGTATCTCTCTGAAGCCAAGCTGCGCCGCGATCTGGCGACCAGCTTTATCCTGATCCCCTGTCACCAAGGCGCGCCGATATCCGGCCCTGTCCAGCCGCGCCAACATCGCCGCGGTCCCCGGCCTGATCTCTTCTTCGAGTGGCAGAAAGATAGCCGCCTCCGCCCCAACGCGAAAGGAAATGCCGCGATAAAAAAGCAGAAATAATGAAACATGTTCCTGAAGGTGGTTACTGGAGAGATTTACCTGATCAATTACAGCGCGAATATATGAAGGCTAGTTATTATTCAGGTGGAGGGAAAACTGGAATGGCACGCAGACTATCATGGGATGAGCCAAGTTTAACTCTCACGTGTGCTCCAGCACAAAAACAAACTGAACGATGCCACCCTAGTGAAACGCGGCCACTTACTATTAGAGAATATGCTAGAATTCAAACTTTTCCAGATACTTGGGAATTCTATGGCAGCGTATCAAGTCAGTACAAGCAAATAGGTAATGCTGTTCCAGTAAATCTTGGTCACGCCGTAGCAAAATCACTGGCAAATCTATTAAAATCAATTACTTAATAAACAATATTAAAATAATTGAAATCAAGTAAATTTTTAAAATCCCCACCCCATAATTCATCTTGAAGTTGGCTTATGATCCGCTAGAATCTGTCCCATCACAGGCGGTGGGCCATCACAGGCGGTGGGCATTCTGGCCCATCGGCACTAAGGGCGCTAGCGACAACGAAACGGATTAGGAACACACCAATGGCTAAATACTTGCTTGATCATATTGATGTGCTGGCCACCATGGATGACACTGCCGCGGATAACACCACCAAAGCCACCAGTGCCAAAGCCGCCACCGCCGAAGCCGCCAGTGCCAAAGGGTGCGGACGCGAGATCAACGACGCCGCTATTTTAATTGAAGATGGCGTGATCCGCGCCGTCGATAAACGCGAGCATCTGATCACCAGTTGCGGCGACGCCGAGGTGATCAACCTGTCGGGGCATATCGTCATCCCCGGTATGGTCAACACTCATCATCACCTGTTTCAGAACCTGACGCGGGTTATCCCCGATGCCCAGAATAAGAGCCTCTTTGGCTGGCTTCAAACCCTCTACCCCATCTGGCAGAATCTCGGCCCTGATGACATTTATATCTCTGCCGCCGCCGGGCTGGCGGAACTGGCGTTGAGCGGTTGCACCACCTCATCCGATCATCAGTATCTTTTCCCTAATGGCAGTCGGCTGGATGATGCGATTGCCGCGGCTAAGGATATCGGGATGTGCTTTACCGCCACGCGCGGCTCAATGAGCATTGGCGAGAGCAAAGGCGGGCTTCCGCCAGATATCCTGACCGAAGACGAAGGCCATATTCTGAACGATTGCTTGCGGGTGATTGACGCCTTTCATGATGACCGCCGCCACGCTATGACGCGCGTTGCGCTGGCGCCGTGTTCGCCCTTTTCCGTCAGCCGTGAATTGATGCGCGATACTGCGATCATGGCCGCGGATAAAGGCGTGGGACTGCATACCCATCTGGCAGAAAATGTCGAAGATATTGATTACAGCCTTGCCCATTTCAATATGCGCCCCGGTGATTATGCCGAGGATTTAGGCTGGACAGGTCGCCATGTTTGGCACGCCCATTGTGTTCAGCTCAACCCGGATGAGATTAATCTGTTTGCCCGTACCGGCACCGGGGTTGCGCATTGCCCGTGTTCTAATATGCGGCTGGCAAGCGGCATTGCGCCTGTGCGCCAGATGCTTGATGCCGGGGTTCATGTTGGCCTTGGGGTGGACGGGTCTTCATCAAGTGATAGTGGCCATATGCTAAACGAAGCCCGCCAAACCATGTTGTTGCAACGAGTGATCCATGGCGCCGACAACATGACCGCACGCGAGGCTCTGCGTGTTGCCACCCGTGGCGGGGCAGAGGTGTTGAACCGTGATGATATCGGTCAGATCACCCCCGGTTTCAGCGCCGATTTAGCAATTTTTGATCGTCATCGTATTGATTTCAGCGGCACCCAGACCGACCCCTTGGCGGCGTTGATATTCTGTGGCCCGGTGAAACCGCGCCATGTCATGATCAATGGGCGTTTTGTGGTCAAAGATTTTACCCTAACGACTATGGAGATGGATGATCTGCTCCACCGCCATGATGCGGCGGCGCGCGGATTGCTAACCCGCGCTGGGTGGTAGGCTATCATCTTCGTTCAGCCAGACCGCCATTTGCGCGGCGATAGAAAGTGCCGCCATAGGCGGTGATTTTCCCTTAACTTGAGGCAACCCTACCGGGCAAATCAACCGATCAAGAGAGGGCTTGCCAATACCTGCGGATGCCAGCGAAGACCGAAAACGGCTGGCCTTTGTTGCTGATCCGATGAGGCCAAGTCTGGCAAAATTATCCTCGGCCAAAACCGCATGAACAATCGCTTCATCTAAACGGTGCGAATAGGTCATGACCAGATGAAACGCTCCTTTTGGTGCATGGCGGGCGACCGTGACCATATCCGTTGCTGGCACTAGCGTAATGTCAGGTGCTGGCGCATCCGGAAACCTCGCAACTGCATCATCAATCCAGTAACGGTCAAGATCAAGCGCAGCAGTGATGTCCATCACCGCGCGGCCAATATGTCCTGCCCCATAAAGATAAAAGGCACGCTGAGGTTTTGCCTCTGGCAAATATAACCGTTTTTCAGACGCCTCATATTGCGGTGCTATAACGGCATTAGCTGGTTGAGGCAAAGTCGCGGCATCACTATCATGCCGCCACGCCGCCGGGTTTTGTTGATCTAATTTCAGTAACTCCGGCAAGATATTTGGTGCGAATGCCTCAAACAATATCATCACCATGCCGCCACAACATTGGCCCAGTGATGGCCCCAATGCAAATCTCTGCCAGTGGCGATAAAATCCCTCGGCTTTGGCATCATGGAGCAATTTACGCGCAATGGCGATAGCCTCATACTCTAGCCTTCCGCCGCCAATCGTGCCCACAAATCCTTCTTGGTCAATGAACATTTCCGCCCCAGCTTCACGTGGGGTTGATCCTTTGGCATGGGCGACAATCACCCGGCAGATCAGATCATCGCGTTGCAGGTGATCACTTACACGTTTGAGCCATGATTGCGCCATCGCTAATCTGGTTTCCTCTCCGCGCGGAGACGGCTTGCGGTCATCAACAAATGTTCCGCTGTGATCGGGGTATTAAGCGCGGGATAATCGCCCAATCCCTGTAACGCGTGGCTCATCGCGCCATAAACACTGATCGCCAGCATAAAGGGCGGCTCACCAACCGCCTTGGATTTATGGATTGTGTCCGACAGATTGCCGCCGCCATCATAAAGCGTCACATTGATCTGTTTCGGGCGATCAGAACACGCCGGAATTTTATAAGTAGATGGGGCATGGGTCAGAAGCTTGCCATCATCGCCATACACCACTTCCTCGGTGGTCAGCCAACCTAGTCCCTGAACATAACCGCCTTCAATCTGGCCTAAGTCAATGGCAGGATGAAGTGATGTCCCGGCATCATGCAGAATATCCGTCCGTTCAACCCGACTTTCCCCGGTAAGCAAATCCACCACAACCTCTGTCACGGCCGCGCCATAGGCAAAATAATAAAATGGCCTGCCTTGCTTTGCCTCACGATCCCAATGAATATCCGGCGTTGCATAAAACCCGGTGGCAGAAAGCGACACCCTGCCCTGCCAGCATTGCGTCGCGGCATCGGCAAAGCTAATGGCGGTATCACCAAACCATAGCTTGCCGTCATCAAACTTCACCGAAGCGGCATCAGATTGATAAAGCGGCGCCAGATATTCTGCCATACGATCCTTGAGGGTTTGCGCCGCCTTAGCCGTTGCCATCCCGTTAAGATCTGTGCCAGAAGACGCCGCCGTCGCCGAGGTGTTTGGCACCTTACCTGTTGTTGTAGCGGTAATTTTCACCATGTCATCCGTGATACCAAAGGCACGGGCGCAAATCTGGCGAACTTTGGTATAAAGCCCCTGCCCCATTTCTGTGCCGCCATGGTTAAGATGCACCGAGCCATCCGTATAGATATGAAGCAGTGCCCCGGCTTGATTAAGAAAGGTTTTATTAAAGGAAATACCAAACTTAACCGGACTAAATCCAATGCCTTTGCGAAACACGGTTGAGTTGCGATTAAACGCCTCAATCTCTTGGCGTCTGCGGTCATAATCAGATGAGGCCAGCAAGTCTTTTGTCATGGCCCGGATCAGACTATCTGTCACAGGTTGACCATAAGGGGTAAGTTGCCCAGCGTCGGGGTCATCATGATCTGCATAGTAATTACGCTGGCGCACCAACACAGGATCAAGTCCTAAATGTGACGCCACCTCATCAATGATGCGTTCCATCCCTAACATTCCTTGGGGGCCACCAAAGCCGCGAAAGGCTGTATTTGAAGGGGTATGCGTTCGGCATAGCCGTGAAGTAACCCTAACATTTTCGATATAATAGCAATTTTCCGCGTGCAACATGGCGCGTTCGGCAATCGCTTGGGACAGATCAAACGACATCCCACAACGCAGGGCCTGATCAACATCCATAGCCAAAATCCGGCCGTCCTCATCATAACCAACACGATAAGAAATGCGCAGATCATGACGTTTTCCGGTCACGCGCATATCTTCATCCCGATCATAAACCAATTTGGCAGGGCGGCCTGTTTTTTTAGCCGCAAGCGCGGCGACAATCGCAGGCAAATTGCCTTGACTTTCTTTGCCACCAAAACCGCCGCCCATGCGTCTGACTTCGACAGTCACCGCATGAAAAGGAAGCCCTAGAGCATTTGCCACTTTGTGCTGAACTTCGGTGGGATGCTGGCTTGATACCTGCAAGAACATATCCCCGGCCTCACCCGGTGAGGCCATCGCCGCCTGACCTTCAAGATAGAAATGTTCCTGCCCCCCCATATCAATCTGGCCTTTTAATTGGTGGGGCGCGGCTTGCAATTTGGCATCAATATCATCACAGCCAATGGTATAAGGCGCTTCAAGCAGATGATCTTGTCTCAAGGCATCATCAATCGTCAAACAAGCTGGCAAGTCTTCATAGGTAAGAACAGCTTTTTGTATTGCCATTCTTGCCGCTTTCGCGCTCTCAGCAACCACCGCAAAAATGGCCTGACCATGATATTCGACCATGCCATCCGCAAACACAGGGTCATCACCTGCCACTGGACTGGCATCATTTGCACCGGGGATATCTGCCGCGGTTAGCACCGTCACGACACCGGGACTGTCCAAGCATCCTGTGACATCACATATCGTTATTCGGGCGTGCGCCTTATCCGACAACCCAAGAGCAATATGCAGACCATCTGCCGGGAACGGCAGATCATCTGTAAATCTGGCTTGCCCTGTCACATAGAGGGCGGCGCTGTCATGATGGTCTGTGAAATTTTTGCGGCGCTCACCCATCACTTGCCCCCATTTGTTTTTAATACTTCGCCAAGCGATCCTAATGGTGAGGTATAAAGACGAAGCACGCCATCATCTGATGCCACTTCAAGCAACAATTTTTGAAGCAGATTTCCTGCTACTGTGACGCGGTATTCTGCTGATGCGCGCATATCCGATATGGGCTGAAAATCCTTGGCAAGGGCAGATATCGCTTCAACTGGCAAAGGCTGGCTGAGATCATGACCAATTAAGGCTGACTCTGTCTGCAAGGCTCGTGACGGGGTCGCCGCCATGCCCCCAAAACCAAGCCGAATGTGGCTGATCTTGCCTTGGTCTTCCTTGATCCACGCGGCCATCAGAACAGCAGAAATATCCTGATCAAAACGTTTTGATATCTTATAGGCATAAAGATGTTCTGCCTTGCCTAATCGCGGCAGGATTAGGTTTTCCAAAAACTCGCCTTTTTGGCGATCTTGCTTACCATAGGCGATAAAGAAATCTCGCAATGGGACTTTCCGGCGCTTGCCGCCCCTATTCAGGGTAGCCTCAGCATCAAGAGCCAACAAACATGGTGACATATCCCCAATAGGTGACCCATTAGCAATATTACCGCCAACTGTGCCGGAATTGCGAACCTGCGTTGACCCAAAGCGAAGCCAGACCTCTACCAGACCCGGATACTCCTCTGCCAGCGCGCCCATGGCATCGCTATGACTAACCCCAGCCCCGATTGTGATATGTGTTTCTGTTTTGCTAATCTCTTGCAGCGCGGCGACACGCCCTAGTGAGATAAAACGATCAATCTGTCGATGCTGTTTGGTCACCCATAACCCGATATCTGTTGCCCCAGCAAGATATGTGGCGTCAGGATATGCGCGGCTCAAATCTTCTAATTCTGTTAGGCTAGTCGGGGCATAAAAGGCCTGATCATCACCTTCAATACCCAGATCATCCCTAGCATCAGATGAGGCCGCCACCATTGTGAGATCATTAATCTCTGCCTCGCGCCGTGCGCTTGCCCATTCCGGCGGCATTTGATTTGCCAATGATAACGCCGCTTTAACCAATGGCCCATATCCCGTGCAACGACAAAGATTTCCAGCAAAGAGATGATTGACCTGTTCTTCACTGCCATCCAGCCCATTGAGAAACCCGGCATATAAAGACATAACAAACCCCGGCGTGCAAAATCCGCATTGCGCCCCATGATAGGTAATGATCGCCTCTTGCACCGGATGAAGCGCACCATCAGGACCTGCCAGCCCCTCAACCGTTGTCACCGAAAGCCCATCAAGCATGGGCAAGAAAAGAATACAGGCATTGACCGCCCGTGCCTTGATCGGCATCGCTCCATTGGCCGGATGGCTTTGCCTGTTCAATTCTGCGACCACCACGGTGCAGGCTCCGCAATCGCCTTCCGCGCAACCTTCTTTTGTTCCGCTAAGGCCTTTTTCCAGCCGCAACCAATTTAATAAAGTCGTATCAGGGCGAGCATCTGAGACATTCTGTTCTACCCCGTTGAGAAAAAAAGTGATGTTGGCTCTCATAGTGAGGGGCTCCCTTGCTGATTGCTTCTCACGCTTGATACCTTAAACACCCTGATAATATTTGGGCCTTCTTCCTCTACACATAAAGCCTTTATAACCGCTTTATTCAGCAAACAGGCCAGCGATTTGCCAGCCTGTCGCCTAATAGTCTGTCGCCTAAGATTACGATGGCATATCATGCCGTTGTCATAGGTTAGTTAGGGATATTGCCCTCAACACCTTCAATATAATAATCCATCCCCCAGAGGCCGCCATCATCCAGCACTTCGCCATCTTTGAGGACAACATTACCCGCGTTATCCATCATCGGGCCGGCAAAAATATTCAGACTGCCATCGCCGATACCATCACGGGCGGCGGCGGCCTTTTCAGCAACATCCGCAGGCATATTTTTGAAATCTGTCAGGACAAGGAAATCATCCCCGATGCCTTTCCAAGTGTTACCAGCCCAATGATCAGGGCCATCACCTGTTGACCAGTTGCCATCAATCACCTTTTGAACCTGTGAGATATAATACGGGCCCCAGTTATTGACTGATGCAAAGAGCTGTGCGTTTGGTGCAAACTTGTGCATATCAGAGGACTGACCAAAGCCTTTTGCCCCTGCTTTTTCTGCTGTTTGAAGCATGGCCGGGCTATCGGTATGCTGTGCAAGAATATCAGCACCTTCAGCGATCAAGACCTTTGCCGCGTCAGCTTCTTTGACTGGATCATACCAGCTATTGACCCAGATCACCTTAATCGTTGCGTCTTTGTTAACTGAACGCAGACCACGGGCAAACGCATTAATCCCCTGAATAACTTCGGGGATAGGGAACGCCGCCAAGTAGCCGATCTGATTAGTTTCGGTGGTCATCCCAGCAACAACACCCTGAACATAACGGCCTTCATAAAACCGGATATTTCCAGTCGCCATGTTTGGGCCGCGCTTATAACCAGTGATATGATCAAAATACACATCAGGATGTTCTTGGGAGACCTTTAAGGTCTGTTCCATGTAACCAAATGAGGTGGTGAAGATCACATCATTACCATCTGCTACCAATTCACGAATAACGCGAGTGGCATCCGGGCCTTCTGGCACATTTTCAACATAGCTGGTGACAATCTGATCACCAAAATGGTCTTGCAGTTGCTGGCGACCCAGTTCATGCGCGTAAGTCCAGCCATGGTCACCCGGATTGGTCAGATAAACAAAACCGACTTTGAGTGGGCCATCAGCGGCCTTTTCTTCTTCGGTCGGAGAAGACGTGTAAAAATAGATACCGCCAAGCGCAACAACAGCGACCAGCAGTAATAAGATTGATCTGTTCATAATTTATTTTCTCCCTCAGTTAAAACAATAATACATTACCTAGTGATTAAAAACTTCTTGCCTAAATGTGCTGGCGCCCCAAATTGAACGCGGCCTCCCCTTGAAATCAAAACAAGCACCATAATTGTGGCAAAGTACGGCATCATTGACAAGAACTGTGATGGCACTCCCCATCCACGCGCTTGAGCCACAAGCTGAAGAATAGTCACGCCGCCAAAAAGAACAGCACCAACCATCACCCGCCATGGTCGCCACGACGCAAACACAACCAGCGCAAGAGCAATCCAGCCGCGTCCAGATGTCATGCCTTCTGCCCAATGCGGAGTCAGCACAAGTGGCAGATATGCGCCGCCTAGCCCTGCCATAAAGCCGCCAAAACATACCGCCATGAACCGCACCTGCAAGACCCGATACCCAAGCGCATGGGCGCTATCGTGATTGACACCAATCGCCCGCAAGATTAATCCGGCCTTTGTTTTGTTCAAAACATAACTCACAACAGCCACGATAATAATGGCGAGATAAGCCAGCGCATCCAACTGAAATATGACTCCGATCACCGGAAGATCAGAAAGAATCGGGATATATAACGCAGGCAAACCATCAATAGCCTGCCCCACCAAAGGCGCCCCAATCAACCCTGAAAGTCCAGTGCCAAAAATAGTCAACGCCAATCCCGTCGCCACCTGATTAGTGGCAAGCCCCAGAACAAAAGTAGCGAACACCATCGCCACCATCATGCCAGCCAAGCCGCCACCAAGAAGTCCGATAGCAGGATTGCCTGTCACACTGGCAAAACCAAAGGCAGCCACCGCCCCCATCAGCATCATGCCTTCAACCCCTAGATTGAGGACACCACTTTTTTCTGCCACCAATTCACCTGTGGCGGCAAGGATGAGGGGGATTGAGGTCAAAAGAACTGTCAGAAGCAAATCATCAAACATGGCTTACCCCTCTTTCTTTTCTGCGGCGGCAGGTTTTTGAGAAAACCCAATCCAAATGATCTGATAACGTGTGAGGGTTTCCCCTGCCAGCAGCATAAACAAAAGGATACCTTTGAATATGCCCGTCACCACTTTGGGAATATTCATTGAGATTTGCGCCGCGTCACCGCCAAGCTCTGCCAAGGCAACAACCAGCCCAGCAGCAATCGCCGCCATGGGATTAAGCCGTGCCAGAAAAGCAACAATAATGGCGGTAAAACCATAGCCAAAGGAAATATGCGGCTGAAGCATTCCAATATTTGCCGACACCTCAATCATGCCAGCCAGCCCAGCCAAAGCCCCTGATATCAGCATCACCATAATCGTTACCCGGCCTTGATGAAATCCTGCGAACTTGCCAGCACGGGGGGCATCACCCATCAATTTGATTTTATATCCCCCCAGCATCCGTGACAGATAAAACCATCCTGCCAACGCCACTAGAAATGCCACCAGCACACCCCAATGGAGTTGCCCCAAATATCCAACCCCCGGCAATGGCATCCGCGGAATAAGCCCAGCGTCAGGATAGGCCGGTGTCAAAGGGAAGCCAAAGGCCGCCGGGTCGCGCCACGGCCCACGCACCACCCAATCAATGAAAAGCGCGGCGATATAGGTCAGCATCAGTGATACCAATATCTCATTCGTCTTATAGCGGTTTTTTAAGATCGCAGGGATAAATCCCCATAACGCCCCGGCGAACATAGCCATGACCGCCATGCCAATAATCAGAAAACGGCTTTCCGCCTCTGGAAATGACAAGGCGACCCAGCCTGCCCCCATTGCGCCAAGGATCAGTTGCCCTTCAGCGCCAATATTCCAGACATTCGCGCGATAACAAAAAATCAGCCCTGTGCCAATAATGATCAATGGGCAAGCCTTCACAAACAGATTGCCAATCTGATCTGGTCGCGCCAGAGGAGCGATAAAAAACTCATACAACGCCTGGGCCGGATTATAACCAAGTAAGGCAAAAATGACGCCCCCAAATACCAGCGTCACCAATACCGAGAGGATAGGAACAGCGATGGTCAGGCGCAGAGAAATATGCTTGCGTGGTTGCAGAATAATCATGACACGCCTCTTTGCTTTCCGCTTGCTTTTGTCATCTTACCGATGACCTGCCCTGTTGCCTGATCAAGATTTTCCCCTGCCAAACCTTCTCCGGTTGGCAATCCCCCCATCAGCAATCCTATATGCTCGGCGCTAACCTTGCTCGCGGTATAAACTTCGGAAAGCTCACCCTCGTTCAGCACCGCGATGCTATGGGCAATCTCAAAGATTTCTTCTAGGTCTTGTGATATCATGATCACGGCTGATCCTTGCCGCGCCAATTCTGCCATAGCATTGCGAATAAACTGCGCGGCGGCGATATCTACCCCCCAAGTGGGTTGTGAGACGATCAGAACGCGCGGTGATTTTATAATCTCACGGCCTACCACAAATTTCTGCAAATTACCGCCGGAAAGCGCCGACGCCAAGGGATCATCCGATGGCTGGCGTACATCAAACATGGTTGAGATACGCTGTGCCATGGCAAGCGTCTGATCAAATTGAATGACGCCTTTTGATACCGCTCCCTTTTCATCATATCCGGTCAGAAGTGCGTTTTCGGACAAAGTCATAGATGGCACCGCCGCGTGGCCATTGCGTTCTTCTGGCACAAAGGCCAAGCCAAGGTGACGACGACCAGTAGGCCCAAGGCGGCTGATATCTGTTTTGCCTGTTAAAATCACGCCACCATGGCCGCCATGATCGGGGCGCCATTCCCCACTTAGCGCAGACATAAGCTCGCCCTGCCCATTGCCAGCGATACCAGCGATGCCCAAAATCTCGCCCGCATGAACTTTCAGGGAAACATTTTTAAGCGCGACATCAAATGGCCCCAAAGCGGGACGGCTTAGCTGGCGCACCTCATAAAGGCATTTTCCTTTTTTGCGTGGCGCGTCTGTTGATATGCCCTTAACCTTTGCCCCGACCATCAGCTCTGCTAGTTGGCGCGTGGTTTGCTTGGCGGTTTCTACCTCTGCCACCTTAACACCGCCACGCAAAATCGTAGCGCGGCTGGTCAGTTGCTTGATCTCATCCAGCTTATGCGAAATGAACAAAACGGCACAACCTTGCCGCGCCAATTGGTGCAACACATCAAAAAGTTGATCGGTTTCCTGCGGCGTTAAAACTGAGGTTGGCTCATCCATAATCAACAAGGTTGGTTCCTGCAACAAACAGCGGACAATTTCTACCCTCTGGCGCTGACCCACAGATAAATCAGCGATAATCGTCTCCGGATGAAGCGGGATGCCATATTCCGCCGATTTCCGCACGATCAGTGCCGATAGATCTTGTTTTGGAAAATCAGGCGGCAGGGCAAGTGCAATATTTTCCACGACACTTAATGCCTCAAACAATGAAAAATGCTGAAACACCATGCCAATGCCCATGGCACGCGCCTGTTGTGGGTTTGAGATGGTAACGCGCTCGCCTTGCCATTCCAGATGCCCATCATCAGGCTGTAACAAGCCATAGACAATTTTGATAAAAGTGGATTTGCCAGCCCCGTTTTCCCCAACGATGGCGTGTAATTCACCAGGCTGAATAGCAAAATCAATATTCTGATTAGCCACCAGATCACCAAAGCGTTTAGTGATGCCAAATCCGGCCAGAAGCGGCGGTGTTGTTTTGCTATTCGTGGATTTCTTTTTTGTCATAAACACTCATTACTCAATATCATCGCGATGATCAAAACGATATTTTTTATTTCTGGATTGCCGTCTCAAACCATGCGCGAATAATCGCGCGCTCCTCATCTTCCATATAAGTCACATTAGCTGGCGGCATGGCGTGTGAAACCGCAGATTGCAAATAGATCTGACGCGCCAGATCAGCGACCTGAACCGGGGTTTCCAGCAAAATCCCTTTGGGGGGTGAGGCGATACCATCCCAAAACGGCTCCTTCGCATGGCACATGGCACATCGGCCTGCAATAATATCATTAACATCTTCAAATCGGTTGTTTTCATGAAAGGCAGAAAGCCTAGGCGGGAAGCTGACCGCCGCCATCTCATCCTCGGCTTGCCCATCCTCTTGATGGCGAAATTGAGGCCAGAGGGAAAGTCCCATGATCATGATAAAAATGATGGCTGTCGCCGCCCAAGTCCAGCGCGGATTTCCGGCACGGGCATGACGTGTGTTGAAATAATGCCGGATCGTTACCCCCATCAAAAACACCAGACTGGCAATCAGCCAACTGTATTCGGTGGCAAAGGCCAAAGGATAATGCCCCGACAGCATCAAGAAAATCACTGGCAGAGTCAGGTAATTGTTATGGGTGGAGCGCAGTTTGGCAATCTTACCATAACGCGCATCAGGCGTTCGCCCAGCTTTCAATTCCGCCACCACAATTTTCTGATTAGGAATAATCACCATAAAGACATTCGCCGACATGATGGTTGCGGTCACCGCCCCTAAATGAATAAAAGCCGCCCGGCCAGTAAATACCTCATGAAATCCCCATGACAAGGCCACCAGCAAGGCATAAAGCACCAGCATTAACAGCGTTGGGTTTTGCGCCAATGGTGATCGGCACAACAGCGAGTACCCCACCCAAACACCAGCCAAAGACACTAATGAGATGATGATCGCCGCAGGCACCGACAGCGCCATTTTCTCAGCATCAATGAGATAAATTTCCGCGCCGCCATAATAAACAATCGCGAGGAGCGCAAACCCCGATAACCAAGTGGAATATGCCTCCCATTTAAACCATGTCAAATGTTCCGGCAGATGGTCAGGCGCGACCAGATATTTTTGAATATGGTAAAACCCGCCGCCATGCACTTGCCATTCTTCGCCATGCGCCTTTGCCGGCAGATGAGGTGTCCGGCGCAAACCCAAATCAAGCGCGATAAAATAAAACGATGACCCGATCCACGCAATCGCGGTAATGACGTGCAACCAGCGCACCGCGAACTCTGCCCATTCCATAACATAGAGATACATCAGCTCTGGAATCATTTAACTGCCCCGATAAGTAGAATACCCATAAGGGGATAGCAAAAGCGGCACATGATAATGCTGATCAGCTTCTGCCAGACCAAAGCGCACTGGCACTTCATTCAGAAATAGAATCTCATCCTGATAGCCTTGGGCGCGCAGATACTCCCCGGCGGCAAAGACCAGCTCATATTCCCCGGCCTCGCACTGGCCTTGAGGCAGAATAGGGGTATCCGTGCGGCCATCGGCGTTGGTGATCATGGTACGGATCAATTTCCGTTCTGATCCGGTGATAGCATAGAGCCGTATCGTCAGACCCTTAGCCGGGCATCCCTTGGCGGTGTCCAGAACATGAGTAGTCAGAAACCCACTAGCCATCAGCTTCCCCCCTTTTTGCCCCGATTGTCATCATGTCACCGGGTTGAGGCCTATTTATAACCGATGCCTTGCCATCAGGCC
>CBFIDH010000031.1:0-23981 GCA_965661405.1 Puniceispirillales bacterium (SeqCode) | reverse complement strand
TATTCTTCGGCAATAAATCCGGTCGTAAAGTCACCTTGCCGAAAGGCTGGATGGTCTGTCACATGACGCAGAAACTGGCGATTATGGGCCAAGCCTTCAATCACATAATCATCAAGCCCATCTGCCAGATTCTGTAATGCCGCATCACGTGTCTTGCCATAACCAATGAGTTTGGCAATCATCGGGTCATAATAGATCGAAATCTCACCCCCCTCATGAACGCCGCTATCAACCCGAACCCCCTCACCTTGCGGTTCACGATATCGGGTCAGCTTACCAATAGCGGGCAAAAACCCACGAGATGGGTCTTCGGCATATAGCCGCACTTCTACCGCCCAACCTTTCGGTTTAATGTCCGCCTGCTTGAGCGATAGCTTATCACCTGCCGCGATGCGGATCATCCATTCCACCAAATCAATGTCATAAACCAGTTCAGTCACAGGGTGTTCCACCTGAAGCCGAGTGTTCATCTCAAGGAAATAGAAATCTTCATCCGCGCCAACAATAAACTCAACCGTTCCTGCGGATTGGTATCCTACCGCCTTTGCCAGATTGACAGCTTGCTGTCCCATCACCGCACGTGTTTTGTCACTGATAAAGGGGCTTGGCGCCTCTTCAAATACTTTCTGGTGGCGCCGCTGAAGCGAACATTCTCGCTCACCTAGATAGACCACATGACCATGGCTATCCCCTAGCACTTGAATTTCAATATGGCGTGGGCGCGTGATAAACTTTTCGATAAAAACCCGATCATCACCAAATGATGATCGCGCTTCGTTCTGTGCCTGCGGCATCGCTTCACGCAACTCACGATCATCATAGGCTATCCGCATCCCCTTGCCGCCGCCACCAGCCGAGGCCTTTATCATCACCGGATAGCCGATATCCCTAGCAGCTTGGCTCGCCAGATCAACATCACTCACCGCGCCTTCTGTTCCGGGAACAACAGATACCCCGGCCTTAACCGCCAGCGTCTTTGAGGTGATCTTATCACCCATCAAGCGAATAGCCTCAACCCCCGGCCCAATGAAAACTAATCCGGCGTTTTCGACAGCCTGAACAAAATCAGCATTTTCCGAAAGAAAGCCAAATCCCGGATGGATCGCTTCTGCGCCTGTGGCCTTTGCCGCGGCAATAATATGGTCAACTTGAAGATAACTCATATTTGAAGGGGAAGGCCCGATGGCTACGGCCTCATCTGCCATAACAACATGGTTGCTATTGGCGTCCGCATCAGAATATACCGCCACCGTCTTAATGCCCATAGCCTTTGCCGAACGGATGATACGGCAGGCAATTTCACCACGATTTGCTATGAGAATTTTTTGAAACATGGTTGAGCTTTCTTAAAGCGGTAAATTATCATGCTTGCGCACAGGCCGATTAGCAGTCTTGTTCTTGAGCATATTTAAGGCGCGGATTAACCGAAAACGCGAATTATGCGGCATGATAACATCATCAATATATCCGCGCTTGGCGGCGACAAATGGATTGGCAAATTTCTCACGATATTCATCAGAACGCTGTTTTAGCTTTTCGGGATCATCACTGTCAGCGCGGAAAATAATCCTCGCCGCGCCCTCTGGCCCCATAACGGCAATTTCTGCGGTCGGCCAAGCGTAATTCACATCACCCCGCAAATGTTTAGAAGACATCACATCATAGGCCCCGCCATAGGCTTTGCGCGTAATCAAGGTCAATTTGGGGACTGTCGCCTCAGCATAAGCAAAAAGTAGTTTTGATCCATGACTGATAATACCGCCATATTCCTGTGTCGTTCCTGGCATAAAGCCCGGCACGTCAACCAGTGTAATTAGCGGAATATTAAAAGCATCGGCAAAACGAACAAAGCGTGCCGCTTTACGCGAAGCGTTGATATCAAGACAACCAGCCAGCACCATTGGCTGATTAGCAATAACCGCTACCGTCTGACCACCCATTCTGGCAAATCCGGTGATGATATTTGCCGCATAATCAGGATGAATTTCAAAAAAAGTGTCCTCATCAATCAAATGACTAATAATATGCTTCATATCATAGGGCTGATTAGGATTAGCCGGAATGATGCGATCAAGCGCAGGCGCCTGCCGATCAATAGGATCAAGAGGCGGCAAGCTAGGAGGTTTTTCCGCCGATGATTGCGGCAGATAAGACATCAAAGCTCGCACCCCCATGAGGGCGGCGATATCATCACGATATGCCTTATGGGCAACGCCAGATTTCCGCGTATGCGTTAGCGCGCCGCCCAGATCATCATGGCTAACCACTTCATGGGTGACGGTTTTAACAACATCAGGGCCAGTTACATACATATAGGATGACCCTTCAACCATAAAAATAAAATCTGTAATCGCAGGGGAATACACTGCACCGCCCGCGCATGGCCCCATGATAACCGAGATTTGTGGCACAACCCCTGACGCATCGACATTACGCT
Source organism: Puniceispirillales bacterium (SeqCode) (assembly GCA_965661405.1). Lineage (GTDB taxonomy): Bacteria > Pseudomonadota > Alphaproteobacteria > Puniceispirillales > UBA1172 > UBA12202. Next base: position 21,544 of record CBFIDH010000031.1, on the reverse strand, counting down.
GAAACACATCCGCATAACCACCTAATGACGCCACCCCCTCTTGGATACGCGCCCCACCAGAATCGTTTAATCCGATAATAGGAATGCCAGACTTCATCGCCTGATCCATCACTTTGACAATCTTCGCGGCGTGGGTTTCCGAAAGCGAGCCACCAAGCACGGTAAAATCCTGTGAAAACACAAAGACCGGACGACCATGAATAGTGCCATAACCTGTGACAACACCATCACCGGGGATTGTCATCTCCTCCATACCAAAATCAGTACAGCGATGTTCAACAAACATATCCCATTCTTCAAATGAACTCTCATCCAAGAGAACCACCAGCCGTTCCCGTGCGGTTAGCTTGCCTTTTCCATGCTGAGTATCTATTCGCTTCTGACCCCCACCAAGACGCGCGGCTTCGCGCTTTTCTTCTAGCATGGTTATGATGGGTGAGGTCATGGCGATTTCCTTTCCGAAAAAGAAGGATGATTTATGCTTTTTCAAGAAGCGATAGATATTGCCCTATCTCTATCATATCCTGTTTGAGCTTTTGTCGTCTATCCTCGGCGTCTTCATCAGGCCCCCATTGCTTGGCTTGCCAGCGTTCTTCAAGAAACGCAATCTCATAGCCATTTTGGGGAGAGAGCTGACCTTCGGCAATAGCAAGCCCAACGACAAATGATCCGCTAATCGAAACCAAATTAAAAACTCCGGCAAGACGGAAATCATCCATTTTGGACAAAATGGTTTCGGCGGTTTTTACCGATGCCTCAGGCTGGCTGATAGGCATAATGCCTGCCGCCACCTCAAAGGTCAGATTGAAACTCTGCTGCGCCCAATCAAGCCAAGGTTGCCAATGGCGATTTTGTTCTTCTGCCAATTCCAGTTGATCAGGCGTGCGATAACATAGCATCTCATTTTTTGTGAAACCAAGCATTTGATCAATCACCTGATCTCGTTGAGGGGTGACACGATCAATTGCCGTTACCGCGTATCGGAACATCGGCATAGTGGCCGGGTTAATGTTATCCTCTTGGGCATCCCATTCATCGTGAATATGCCTTGTTAAAGCCTCACCTATCAGTATCAATGGCTGACCAGCCGGAGTTTTCACTGGGCGCTGATCCAGATGCACCATCCAGCCGCCATCTCCCTTTACCATACTGGTGGTTTTCCAGAACCGTTTTGCTGGTGCCGCCATGTTAATTCTTTCCGGGTTTCATTTCCCTGATCATAGCCATGACCGCTACTGGATCAAAGCCGAAAAACCTCATGACATGGAGCAAATCAGCGGGCAAATCAGCGATCAGAGGTGATGAGCCGTCAAGATCAAGTCTGACGGCGTGAAGACATAACCGCCGCACTTCATCATTTGGAAACACCTCCGCGCCTCCATATTTGCCATCACCAAGAATAGGGCAACCCATAGCAAGCGTATGCGCCCTTAACTGATGCGTGCGTCCTGTCCATGGCTCCAGCATCATCAGCGATACTTTACCGCGTATGCTATCAAGACACGTAAAGGCGGTTTCGGCTTTCTGGCCATCATCAAAATCGACCACCATTTTCTCATTGCCATAGCCGCCTGATTTGAGCAACGGCGCCTGACTAACGCCTTCATGATCGGCTGGCTTACCAAGCACCAATGCCAGATATATTTTATCATGCTGTCGGCCTTGAAACCCTTTGGCGAGTCGCCGTGCCGCTTGAGCTGTCTTGGCTACAACCAGAACGCCGGAGGTATCACGATCCAGCCGATGCACCAAAAGCGGTTTTTCATCCCCCGGAAAGGCGGCAGATAGCGCACCATCAATATGTTGATGCGTTCCTGTTCCGCCCTGAACCGCAAGACCAGATGGTTTGTTCAGCGCAATATAGTCATTGGTTTCACGAATAACAGCATGGCGCAGGGTAGCAATTAATTCCTTGGAAACAGGGCGAACAGGCTTGGCAGACGCGGTTTTGCCAGCTCCTCCAGTTCCCCCAGCTCCTTTTGATTGATGGGCATCAGCCAGCATGATCAAAAGTTTAGGAGGCATTGTTATATCCTCACCCACGGCAAGACGATGCGAAGCTTTCACACGATTGCCATCAACACGAATTGTTCCTGTACGAAGTTGTTTTTCAATCACGCCTTGGGATAATCCAGCAAAGCGTTTTCTGAGCATCCGGTCAAGCCGCATATCGGCCTCAGCCTCAGTAATGGGGATAGTTTCAAGACTTGTTTTCGTCATCATATCACCCTACTGACCCTAATCCGCGGCACATGGTATAGAGCATCAGAAAGACACTGATTGAAACCACCACCGACCCCGTGGCATAAAGCACCGCCAATGGCACTTGCCCACGTTCTGCCAGCGCCACCACATCTAATGAAAAGGTGGAAAAGGTCGTCAATGCGCCCAAGAACCCTACCATCAAAAACATCCGCATCGGCTCAGACAACATCCCGCCACCTGCCAGAAACCCGTAACAAGCCCCCATCATGGCTGAACCTGCCACATTAACCATGAGGTTTGCCAAGGGTGACGCCAGCGCAGTACCAGATAACGACACCGCCGCTTGGGTGACCCCATATCGCGCTAATGCGCCCATCGCGCCGCCCATTGCTATTGCCAGCCAGATCATGATGCCTTTTTATCCTCACCAACACCAAATATCCAGCCTTCCTTTGCCGCCGCCGCTTTATGATCAGGGGTTTTGATTGCAAACACCTCAACCGGGTCATGAAGCGACCGCAACGCGGCGGCAGAAATCATAGCATCCAGATCATCAAGATCAGGCAGGCCAGAGGACACATTCGTAATCGGTGATGAGCCAAAATGGGCTAACCCCTGATTGAGCGCGGCAAGAGGATCAGATGTCTTAGCTTTGTCGCTAATCCCTGCCATTTTGAAATAAAGCGCTGGGAAAATCTCAACCAGCGTAAGGTTGTGATCAGCCTTATCAAAAGGCCAGATGCGCGCCCCTGACTTTGACTTAAAATGATGCAATAACCGCATCCCTGCCAGCGAACCTGTGCCAACCGCCGCCGGGCCAACACAGTTAAAAGTGGGGGATGGGGATCGTTTGTGCAATTCCTTTGCAGTGATTTCGGTTAAGCGGCGAGAGGATTGATACCAGCGTCCCTTGCCGCCATCCCCATTTTTCTTTTGGGGCGCGTTATAATAATCTCGCAACTGATCATGACCCCAAATTCCACCGCCATAGAGATGCGGGTCTGCTTTGCATATCTGATCCACCATCACCCATAGCGCGGCGGGATGATCAGGCGGCGTGCCTTTATATTTGGGGTAATACCCCTCTTTATTCCTAAACGGATGAGCAAAGGCAAAATCAATACCTGCTAGCACTCTTTTGTTTTCAGCCTGTTTTTTGAGCCAATCCATAACCTCCTCGCGTGACCAACCGCGAGAATCAGACGGTTCAACTAATGTTGGGGAACAGTCGTTAGCCCCAAGACTGGCAACTTGAATCCCTTTATGATGCCCACCTTTTGCCCCTGACCAGTCGATACCAACAAAAAGCTGAAAGCCGGGGGTTTCTTTGGGTTTTCTTGTTGTCATGTTGTTGTCCCATTATTCGCGCGTTGCTTGGCCCACCAATCCAGACGCTTTCTGATATCCCTCTCAAACCCCCGATCAGGCGGGTTATAGAATTGCTGGCGCGGCATATCATCAGGAAACCCACTCTGACCAGAAAAACCATCGGGCGTGTCATGATCATAGACATAGCCTTTCCCATATCCCAAATCCTTCATCAAACCTGTTGGCGCGTTCAACATATGCGCCGGCGGCGGCAATGATCCGGTTTCTTTCGCTGATCGCAACGCCGCTTTAAGCGCAACATATGAAGCATTTGATTTTGGTGCAGTGGCTAGATAAAGCACCAATTGGGCAATCGACAACTCACCTTCAGGAGAGCCTAGTCGCTCATAGCTGTGCCAAGCGGCAATAGACCGCGGCACGGCCTCTGGTTCGGCTAAACCAATATCCTCGGCGGCAAATCGTGTAAGGCGGCGCAACACATAATGCAAATCTTCGCCGCCAACCACCATCCGGGCAAACCAATATAAAGCCGCATCCGCGTCAGATGAGCGCAAGGATTTATGAAGGGCGGAGATCAGGTTATAATGCTGTTCACCATCCCGATCAAAGGCTATGGCGCGGCGGGTGAGAACATGGGTCAGATCATCAGGTGTCATTGGCGGCGTGTCGGCATCGCTTTGTGCCATGATCGTTTCCACCGCGTTAAGACAATATCTGCCATCACCATCAGCCAAACCACATAACATAGCGCGAGAAGCATCTGTTAGTGGCAGGGTCTGTCCATAATGCTCCTCTGCCCTTGTGATGATCTGATTAAGAGCATCTTCATCCAGACGGTTAAGCACCATGACCTGACAACGCGAGAGCAAAGCCCCATTAAGTGCAAAGCTAGGGTTTTCGGTTGTTGCCCCCACCAGCGTCACCAAACCATCCTCAACATGAGGTAACAATCCATCTTGCTGAGCTTTGTTAAAACGATGCACCTCATCAACAAATAACAGTGTTTTTTCACCCGTGGCCCGATGTTCACGCGCGCGGGCAAAGATTTTACGAAGTTCTGCCACACCATCAAACACCGCTGACACTGGCTCAAACCTCATACCAATCTCATCAGCTAATAGCCGAGCAATAGTCGTCTTGCCTGTTCCGGGAGAACCCCAGAAAATAAGAGATGGAAACGGTTTATCTTGCTGTGCCGCCGTCACCATTCGCCTTAAGTTGCCGTTTTCCACCAGCAAGTGATCTTGCCCGACAACATCGCTAAGACGATGGGGTCGTAGCACATCAGCCAGTGGCCGGGTGACGCTATCAGAAAATAAATGTTCCGAAGAATTATCCCTCATAGAGGAAGTATGAAACAAAAAGGCCGGAATGAAAACCGGCCTTTAGGAATTCTTTTACGATTTTGTGGTGAGATGTTTAGGCGCTTTCCTCAACCATCTCAACTTCGCGGTCATCACGTCCGCGTGCCTCTTCGTCACGGTCAACAAACTCAATCACAGCCATAGCCGCGGCATCACCATAACGATAGCCAGCCTTAATGATCCGAGTGTAACCGCCACTGCGTTCCGCATAGCGTGGGCCAAGCGTTTCAAACAGCTTTGCGGTCATGGCATCATCCCGAAGACGCGCATAAGCCTGACGGCGGGCGTGAAGATCACCACGCTTGCCTAGTGTGATCAGTTTTTCAACCACAGGCCGCAATTCGCGCGCCTTAGCAAGTGTAGTGACAATCTGCTCATGGCGGATCAATGCCTGAGACATATTACGGAACAGCATTTGACGGTGCTGTGACGTACGGTTTAATTTCCGACCAGAAATACGATGGCGCATATGAATTCTCCAGTTTGCGTGACAGGTCGCTTAGAAAGGCTCATCCAAACGCTTGACCAATTCCTCAACATTCTCAGGCGGCCAATACGGGATATCCATTCCAAGTTCCAGCCCCATACCTTGCAGGACTTCCTTGATTTCGTTAAGGGACTTGCGTCCAAAGTTTGGTGTCCGTAGCATCTCAGGCTCAGTCTTTAAGCATAAATCACCAATATAGACGATGTTATCGTTCTTGAGGCAATTTGCTGAACGCACGGATAATTCCAGCTCGTCAACTTTACGCAAGAGATTGCGGTTAAACGGAATATCATCAATTTCTTCGCTGGCCTGTGATGTTTTAGGCTCTTCAAAGTTAATGAAATACTGCAACTGATCCTGAATAATCCGCGCGGCAAAGGCTACGGCATCTTCGGGGTTAACCGAACCATCGGTTTCAACGGTCAAGATCAGTTTATCAAAATCAGTACGCTGACCAACACGGGTATTTTCGACCTTATATGCCACCTGACGAATAGGGGAATAAATTGCATCAATCGGCACTAAACCAATGGGCGGGTCTTCGTGTTTGCTGGCACTGGCAGGAACATAACCACTGCCCATATTCACCGTCAGTTCCATGCCAAGAGTCGCACCCTCATCAAGTGTGCAAATAACATGATCAGGGTTCATAATTTCAACGCCGTTGACCATGTTAATCATGCCCGCGGTCACAACGCATGGCCCTTCGGCATTCAGACGCAGACGCTTAGGCCCTTCAACACTCATCTTAACCGCAACACCTTTGAGGTTAAGAACAATGTCTGTCACATCTTCGTTCACACCGGCGATTGACGAAAACTCATGCAGAACGCCTTGAATTTGAACAGAGGTAATAGCCGCACCTTGAAGTGAGGACAGTAAAACACGGCGAAGCGCGTTACCAACAGTCACACCAAACCCACGTTCAAATGGCTCAATAGTCATGGTGACTTTATTCGCGTTCAACTCATCATACTTGATGTTACGCTTTTCGGGTTTTTTTAATTCCTGCCAGTTCAATTCGATCATAGCCAGTATCCTTCTTTCATGCCTGCCAACAGCCGCCAGTTAAGGGCTGAGGAAATGGGTTACCTTGCGGTCTGAAAATAGATCAGACGCGCCGACGCTTACGCGGGCGGCACCCGTTATGTGGAATTGGCGTGACATCACGGATCGAGCTAATGTTAAAGCCGACCGCCTGAAGCGCACGCAGGGCAGATTCGCGACCCGTTCCCGGACCACTTACCTGCACATCAATATTCTTCACGCCATGTTCAATAGCTTTCTTGCCTGCATCCTCAGCGGCCATCTGTGCCGCAAAGGGAGTGGATTTCCGTGAACCCTTAAAACCCATACCACCAGCAGAAGACCATGAAATGGCATTGCCCTGAACATCGGTAATGGTGATCTTGGTATTATTAAAGGACGAATTCACATGGGCGACGCCGTTAGTGATATTCTTTTTCTCACGGCGTTTAACACGTGCTTGGGATGGTTGCTTTGCCATAATGCTCTCCTGTCCGCCTTATTTCTTCTTGCCAGCGATAGCCTTTGCCGGACCTTTGCGTGTCCTAGCATTGGTATGGGTTCGCTGACCACGAACTGGCAAGTTGCGACGATGGCGCAAGCCACGCAAACAACCCAAGTCCAGATAACGCTTAATGCTCATTGATGTTTGGCGGCGCAAGTCCCCCTCAACAAGAAAATCAGCATCAATGATATCTCTGATCCGTGTCAATTCATCCTCAGTGAGGTCATTGACGCGCCTTTCATCAGATAAACCAGCCTTATCACAGATCTTATTGGCTGAAGTTGAGCCAATTCCATGAATATAAGTCAGGGCAATCTTAACCCTCTTTTTCGTTGGTATGTTGACACCAGCAATACGAGCCACTGCCTTCTCCTTTATAATAACGACCGGAATTTCTGTTCTTATGGGGTATTTCGCACGTCCACTTGAACTAAAGCGCGAATTATAGCCATAAGCGAATTACAGTCAAGCTCGGTCAGCCCTCCTGACCGTTAAGAACTTTATCAATTGCTGCGGCAACATCCTCAATCGGTTGCATACCGTCAACAACACTAACTTTGCCCCCATCCCTGTAATAAGGAATAATCGGGGCCGTGTTTTCATGATAAACCTTGAGCCGCTTTTTCAGCACCTCAACATTATCGTCATCACGAACCTGCTCTGATTCTTGCGCCCGCTTTTTAATGCGGTCAGCAAGGATATTCTCATCTACCTTCATTTCGATCACATGATCAATATGAAGCCCCATTTCCGCCAACATAGAATCTAGGCCCTTAGCCTGTTCAATTGTCCGCGGGAACCCATCAAGGATCACACCTTTAGCACATTCAGCAGAGGATAGGCGTTCACCAATCATGCCAAGAATAATATCATCCGCTACCAACTTGCCCTCATCCATGATGATTTTGGCTTGTAGGCCAAGTTCTGTCCCTTGTGCTATGGCATCACGCAACATATCGCCAGTCGATAACTGTACCAGACCACGAGTATCGGTGAGACGTGTCGCTTGAGTGCCTTTACCGACACCCGGAGGGCCAAGCAGAATAAGGATCATCTGTTTTTCCCTCGCAAGTTTGATTTACGGATTAAGCTTTCGTACTGATGAGCCATCAAATGCGACTGCACTTGTGTTACCGTGTCTTGAGTAACGGTGACAACAATGAGCAAACTTGTTCCGCCAAAATAAAAGGGAACGCTATAATTGCTGATTAATATCTCTGGCAATACGCAGACAGCCGATAGATAAGCCGCGCCAAGAACAGTCAAACGTGTCAAAACATAATCGAGATAATCCGCCGTAGGCTTACCCGGACGAATTCCCGGAACATAACCACCATAACGGCGAAGATTTTCTGCCGTGTCGGTAGGATTAAAGACAATCGCCGTATAGAAAAAGGCGAAAAAGACAATCAAGCCAATGTAAATTGCCAGATAAAGCGGCTGACCACGACCAAGAAGCGCATTCAGCGTCACCAGCCATCCAGCCCCGCCATCAGCGGTGTTTGTTAAGCTCAATACCGAAACAGGCATCAACAAAAGCGATGAGGCGAAAATCGGCGGAATAACACCTGGCACATTGACCTTAAGCGGTAGATGCGAGGATTCACCGCCAAACATCTTATTACCCATCTGGCGCTTAGGATATTGAACCAAGATCCGCCGTTGAGCGCGTTCAATAAAGACGATGAATGCAATAACGCCAATCGCCATCACCAAAAAGAACAGAATTAGGAATGGCGATAACGCACCAGTCCGGCCAAGTTCAAAAGTCCCAGCAAGCGCACTAGGCAAGTTAGCAACAATCCCAGAGAAAATGATCAGGGATATACCATTGCCAACACCGCGTTGGGTGATTTGTTCACCAAGCCACATCAAGAATAATGTTCCGCCGACCAGTGTAACCACCGTAGTCACGCGGAAAAACATCCCCGGATCAAATACCACGCCCTCAGCCTGTTCTAAACCAACAGCAATACCATAACCTTGTACTGCCGCCAGAAAGACCGTCAAATACCGTGTATATTGGTTGATAATCTTGCGGCCAGCCTCGCCCTCTTTTTTCAGCGTTTCTAAGCTTGGCACGATTGAGGTCATCAACTGCATAATAATTGATGCCGTAATATATGGCATGATCGTTAGGGCAAAGATTGTCATCCGCCCTAGTGAACCGCCACTGAACATATCAAACATCCCCAGGATACCTGAAGAATTACGGCTGAAAATATCACTAAGGACTTGTGGGTTTATCCCCGGAACAGGAATATAGGTGCCAAGGCGATAGACAATCAACGCGCCAAGCGTGAACATAATACGCTGGCGAAGATCGCTTGCCTTGCCAAAGGCGCCTAGACCGGCACCAACTGCCATTCTATCCGGGGCTTTAGCCATTAGGACTTGCCACTTTCCTTATCTGACGCTTCTGAAGGTGCAGATTTTTCAATCACAACCACGGAACCACCAGCTTTTTCGACCGCTTCTTTGGCAGAGGTCGATGCACCAGCAACATGAACTGTAACTTTAGCCTTAATCTCACCCTGACCCAGCAGACGAATACCGTCACGCGGGTTAGTAACCATTCCAGAAGCGACCAAGGCGGCGCTATCGACAGGTTTTTTGCTATCTAACTTGCCATCGTCAAAGGCTTTTTGAAGATCACCAATATTAATAATGGCATAACGGCGGCGGAAAATATTATTAAATCCGCGCTTTGGCAAACGCCGATTGATCGGCATTTGGCCACCCTCAAAGCCATTAATCGCTACACCAGACCGTGCTTTCTGGCCTTTGTGACCAGAACCAGCAGTTTTTCCCTTACCAGAACCGATACCGCGGCCAACGCGCTTACCTGTCTTACGGGCGCCAATATTATCTTTGATTTCGTTAAGTTTCATAATGGCTACCCCTAGTTCTGTTCATCTGTCCGAACAAGATGAGAAACTTTGTTTATCATCCCACGTACTGATGGTGTGTCTTCTAATACCCTTGAGCGGCCAATTTTGTTGAGCCCAAGCCCGATCAGCGTTTGCCGCTGATCAGCCCTGCGTCCAATTGGGCTACCGGTTTGGGTCACTCGCACTGTTGCTTTCGCTGCCATACCTATTCCCCTTTACTTATGCCTCAGCGGCCTCAGTGGCCTTGCTGGAAGCGTCTGATTTGTTACGCTTGCTAGTCATGATATCAGCCATCCGCTTGCCTCTCTTGGCAGCAACCGCACGCGGTGCTTGAATAGCCTTGAGCGCTGCAAATGTCGCCTTGATCATGTTATGTGGATTTGATGTACCGATGGATTTAGCAACGATATCCTGAACCCCAAGGGTTTCGAATACCGCACGCATTGGCCCACCTGCGATAATGCCGGTACCTGCCGGAGCAGACCGCAATCGCACATGACCGGCACCAAACCGACCTTCGATATCATGGTGCAGGGTGCGGCCATCACGCAGAGGCACACGGATCAAGTTCCGCTTAGCCGCTTCGGTCGCTTTACGGATAGCTTCTGGCACTTCTTTTGCTTTACCAGAGCCAAACCCAACACGGCCTTTGTTATCACCTACGACAACCAGAGCAGCAAAACCGAACCGGCGACCACCTTTGACCACCTTGGCGACACGGTTAATACCAACCAGCTTATCAACGAGTTCGCTTTCTTCGCGCTGATTGTCACGTGCGTCGTTACGAGCCATGCTTTTCCTCCTAGAATTTCAGGCCGGCTTCACGCGCTGCATCAGCAAGCGCCTTGACCCGGCCATGATAAATGAAACCACCACGATCAAACACAACTGTGTCCACACCGCTTTTCTTAGCCCGTTCGGCGACTAGCTTACCAACCGAAACGGCAGCGTCGCAATCAGCACCAGTCTTAACCTTACCTTTAAGGTCTTTATCCAGCGTTGATGCCGAAGCCAGGGTAACACCGCGGGCATCGTCAATAATTTGGGCATAAATATGCTTGGATGATCGATGCACCGTCAGGCGAGGACGACCATTGGCAACCTTACTAAGCTGGTTACGGTTTCTGGCCTTGCGGCGCAGGAATAATTCACGTGAGTTTATCATGGTTGCCTCTACTTCTTCTTGCCTTCTTTGCGGAGAATCTGTTCATTTTCATAACGAATACCTTTGCCTTTGTATGGCTCTGGTGGACGTTTGGAACGAATTTCAGACGCAAATTGACCAAGAACTTCCTTATCATGGCTAGACAGCTTGATCATGGTATTGTTTTCAACAGATGCGGAAACCTCTTTCGGGATTTCCATTTCCACCGGATGACTGTAACCAAGCGCAAGAACAAGCTTATTGCCCTGCATCTGCGCCCGATAACCAACACCGTGGATGGTCAAGTTCTTTGTGAAGCCAGTTGAAACACCAGTGACCATGTTATTGACCACGGCGCGAACAGTACCCCAAAGGGCACGGCTTTTCTGGCTATCATCCGCAGGCTTAACAATGGCTTTGCCTTCACCAATCTCAAGACTGACATGGCCGGGTAGTGCCATTTGCAGTTCACCATTTTTGCCTTTAGCGGAAATCATACCATCCTGAACCATCAGGGTGACGCCATCCGGCACGGTGATAGGGTTGCTGCCTATGCGTGACATGACAACTCTCCTTTAGAACACGCGGCAGAGAATTTCTCCGCCGACATTGGCTTCACGCGCTTCGTTATCGGATAACACGCCGCGTGGGGTGGAAAGGATAGAAATACCAAGACCGTTATAGATATGCCCAAGATCTTTGATCTTGGAATAAACCCGGCGGCCTGGACGCGATACGCGCTTGATTTCCGAAATCACTGGCAGACCATCATGATATTTAAGTTCGATATGAAGCTCATAGATACCGGGGCGCTTTTCCACACTGGAAAAATCACGGATGTAGCCTTCACGCTTAAGCACTTCAAGCACATCACTTCTGAACCGAGACGCTGGGCTGCTCACAACATTCTTTCGGGCGCTTTGGCCGTTCCGAATGCGTGTCAGCATATCGCCGAGAGGATCACTCATTGTCATTTTTTAATCTCCCTCTTACCAGCTTGATTTCACGACACCCGGAACCTGCCCAATAGAGGCAAGATCACGAAGTGCGATGCGGGACATACCCAATTTGCGATAGTAACCACGCGGACGACCAGTCACCCGGCAACGGTTACGCAGACGGATTTTGGCACCATTTCTAGGCATTTCTGCCAGTTTAAGGGTAGCCTGAAACCGATCTTCGATCGGCAGAGAACGATCATTAATGATTCCCTTAAGCCGGGCGCGACGGGCGGCATTACTAGCCACTTTTTTCTGTCTTTTCAGATTTTTATCAATTGAGCTTACTTTAGCCATGACACATTCTCCTGCCTAAGACTGAAACGGAAATGAAAACCCGCGGAGCAATTCGCGCGCTTCATCGTCAGTGTTGGCGGTTGTAACCACGATAATATCCATCCCGCGAACACTATCAACTTTGTCATATTCGATTTCCGGGAATACGATTTGTTCCTTAATGCCGAGTGCGTAATTCCCGCGCCCGTCAAAGCTTTTCGGATTTAAACCGCGAAAATCGCGTACCCTTGGCAGAGCGATTGTAACCAAGCGGTCAAGGAACTCGAACATCCGTTCACGACGGAGTGTTACCTTACAGCCAATTGGCATACCATCACGAAGCTTAAAGGTAGCCACAGAATTGCGAGCTTTAGTAACAACAGGCTTTTGACCTGAAATTGCCGTCAGCTCACTGGTGGCGTATTCAATCTTCTTGGAATCTTTCACAGCTTCACCAACGCCCATGTTGATGACAATTTTCTCTAGCTTTGGAACTTCGAGCGCATTCTTATACCCGAAACTTTCCATCAGCGCTGGGCGAACAGCCGTCTCATAGTGATTTTGCAGACGCGTTTTCATCGCAGCTTTACTCTCCTGATCAGCCGATTGCTTTGCCGGAACGGCGCGCAATACGGGTTTTCACCCCATTTTTCGTTTCAAAACCAACACGGGTGGGCTTGCTGGTTTCCGGATCGATATGCGCCACATTAGAAATATGCAGTGGTGCTTCTTTCTGTTCAATGCCACCTGGCCCGGATTGGCTGGCGCGAATATGCTTTGTTACCATATTCACACCTTGGACAATCACGCGGCTTTCGGCACGCAACACTTCGGTGACTTCACCGGTTTTGCCTTTTTCACGGCCGGTAATAACAACAACATTATCACCTTTTTTGATTTTAAATTTCTGTGCCATTATAACACCTCCGGTGCTAACGAAACAATTTTCATAAACCGCCGGGCACGCAACTCACGCGTTACTGGCCCAAAGATGCGAGTTCCAATCGGCTCATTCGAGTTATTGATTAGCACCGCGGCATTCTTATCAAAACGAATAACGCTTCCGTCAGGACGCTTAATCTCACTGGCGGTGCGAACGATAACGGCCTTATGGACATCACCCTTTTTCACACGGCCACGCGGAATAGCTTCTTTCACAGAAACAATAATCACATCACCAACATTGGCTACTTTACGACCTGAACCGCCCAGCACCTTAATGCACTGCACACGGCGCGCACCGGAGTTGTCAGCCACATCGAGATTGGATTGCATTTGTATCATCGGTCAAACTCCTGAGGTTTGGGCCTTAATTCTTGGTTGCGGCCGCTTCGTCATAAATGACGGCGTATTTCTTGGACTTGGAGATCGGCGGACATTCTTGAATGCTGACGCGGTCACCAGTCTTAAAGCGATTTTCCGCATCATGCGCTGCATAGCGCTTAGTTTTGGAAATAAACTTCTTGTAAAGCGGATGCATGATACGACGCTCAACATTAACGATAATCGTTTTATCGCCTTTGTCGCTGACCACCACCCCTTTGAGAATGCGTTTTGGCATAATGTGAACTCCTAGACGTTGGCGGCGCGGGATTTTTCCGCGATAATGGTTTGAACGCGAGCGATTTCCCGGCGCACCAGACGCATACGGGCTGGATTTTCTAGCTGACCAGTTGCCCCCTGAAAGCGCAAATTAAATGCCTCTTTCTTTAGATTGGTTAGCTGAGTTTTCAGCTCATCCGGGGTTTTTGATCTTAGCTCTTCGGCTTTAACAACTGCCATCTTTTTGTCTCCTATTCACCTAGCCTGTTGACCACACGGGTATCCAGAGGCAGTTTGGCGGAAGCAAGTTTAAGCGCTTCTGTTGCCAGATCTTTCTGAACACCGTCGATCTCAAACATGATCCGACCAGGTTTAACACGGCATACCCAAAACTCTGGGTTACCTTTACCTTTACCCATCCGCACTTCAGCAGGCTTGCTGGAGACAGGAACATCAGGAAAAATACGGATCCAGACACGACCAGCACGGCGCAAGTGGCGAGTGATCGCACGACGCGCGGCTTCGATCTGGCGAGCTGTGACACGCGCAGGTGTCGTTGCTTTCAATCCATAAGCCCCAAAGTTGAGCTGGGTACCGCCTTTGGCAAGACCATGAATACGGCCTTTATGCGCTTTCCGGAATTTCGTACGCTTTGGTTGCAACATGACACTTAACCTCTTGTCTCAGGACGTGGGTTTGAACCTGACTGCTTTTCAGCCAGACGCTTATCTTGAGCCATGGGATCATGCGCCATGACCTCACCCTTAAATACCCAAACCTTAATGCCGCAGGCACCATAGGTGGTGTGGGCAGTACCTTCACCATAATCTACTTCGGCGCGCAGGGTATGAAGTGGCACACGGCCTTCGCGATACCATTCTGTCCGGGCAATTTCAGCACCGCCAAGACGACCCGCGCAGTTAATCCGAACACCAAGTGCGCCAAGACGCATAGCAGATTGAACCGCACGCTTCATGGCACGGCGAAACGCTACCCGGCGCTCCAACTGCTGAGCAATAGACTCGGCAATCAGTTTGGCATCAATCTCTGGCTTCCGCACCTCAACGATATTGAGGCTAACCTCAGTCCCGACACGAGTGGCCAGTTCTTTACGCAGAGTTTCGATATCCTGACCTTTTTTACCAATGATCAGACCGGGGCGACCGGCATAGATAGAAATCCTTGCACGACCAGCAGGACGTTCAATCACAACCCGGCTGATAGCCGCTGATTTCAGCTTTTCCATCAGGTAGTTTCTCAGAGCTAAATCTTCATGAAGAAGCTCTGCATAATTGCGATCAGCATACCAGCGTGAATCCCAAGTACGGTTAATCCCGAGCCTAAGCCCAATTGGTTTAATTTTCTGTCCCATTAGGCTTCCTCTTTTTCCGCTACGACGATCGTTAAATGCGAAAACGGTTTCAAAATTCTAGCACCGCGACCCCTTGCACGAGCGTGAAACCGCTTCATGACCAACCCTTTTCCAACATAGGCTTCACGAACGACCAGACGATCAACATCAAGGGAATGATTGTTTTCGGCATTGGCAATTGCGCTCTGCAATGTCTTTTTCACATCACCGGCGATGCGGCGGCGTGAGAAACTTAATGAGGCCAAAGCCTTAGAGGCAGATTGGCCACGGATCATGGTGGCGACTTCGTTCAGTTTTTGAGGACTGACACGCAGGTTTCGAGCAATAGCTTTTGCTTCGTTATCTGCTTCGCGCCGTGTATTTGACTGCTTTCCCATCGTTTATAACCTATCGCTTCGATTTTTTGTCGGCAGCATGACCGTAAAAGGTACGGGTGGGCGCAAATTCACCGAATTTGTGACCTACCATATCCTCGGTCACCGAAACCGGAATGAATTTGTTGCCGTTGTGAATACCAAAGGTAAGACCGACGAACTGGGGCATAATGGTGGAACGTCGTGACCATGTTTTGATCACATCATTACGACCAGATTCCCGAACAACATCGGCTTTTTTCAGCAAATACCCGTCAACAAAAGGGCCTTTCCATACAGAACGTGCCATACTTGACTCCAATTACCTTATTTCTTGCGACGACGAACGATCAAACGATCAGTCATCTTGTTGCTACGTGTCCGCTTACCTTTAGTAGGCTTACCCCATGGGGTCACCGGATGACGACCACCTGAAGTCTTACCCTCACCACCACCATGCGGGTGATCAATCGGGTTCATAGCCACACCACGAACATGGGGACGACGCCCAAGCCAGCGGTTACGACCAGCCTTACCAATCTTAATATTTTGCTGGTCCGAATTAGAAACAGCACCAATCGTTGCCATACATTCAGACCGCACCATCCGCACCTCGCTAGAGGTCAAACGCAAAATGGAATAGGACTGATCACGACCAATAAGCTGAACATAAGTGCCGGCAGAACGAGCTAACTGACCACCCTTACCAGGTTTCATTTCCACATTGTGAATGATGGTGCCAACAGGAATAGCTGAAAGCGGCATCGCATTACCGGGCTTAATATCTGCCTTGGCTGATGAGATCACCTTATCACCTACTGAAACTCGCTGAGGAGCCAGAATATAGGACTGCTCACCATCTTCATAAGTGATCAAAGCAATAAATGCTGTGCGATTTGGATCATATTCCAGACGCTCAATCACCGCGGCAACATCGCGCTTAGTGCGCTTGAAATCCACCATGCGGTAGCGACGCTTATGCCCGCCGCCCTTATGCCATGAAGTTGTATGACCAGAATTGTTACGGCCACCTGTCTTTGTCAGGCCTTGGGTTAGTTTCTTAACCGGCTTGCCCTTATAAAGCTCGCTCCGGTCAACGGTAACCAAACCACGCTGGCCAGGTGATGTTGGATTATATTTTCTGAGCGCCATGACTTAGACTCCTTGCATCATGTCAATAACCTGACCTTCGGCCAAGGTGACAAATGCCTTCTTCTGATCAATGCGCCGACCCAAGACACCGCGAAAACGCTTAGTCTTTCCTTTGAGAACGGAAGTATTAACCGCGGCAACTTTAACATTATAAAGTTTTTCAACAGCGGCTTTGATCTCAAGCTTGGTTGCGCTCAATGGAACAACAAAACCCACTTTATTTTGCTCTGAGAGCATCGTGGCTTTTTCAGTAATAATAGGACGCAAAATGGTCTCATACGCCTTATTTTCACTTATGGTGATCGTTTCTCTTTTGCGTGGACGAATACTCATGACAGACGCTCCTCAAGATGGGCAACGCTATCCTTTGTCAGCACAAGGGTGTCACGACGCAGAATGTCATACACATTAATGCCCTGTTGTGGCAACACATCCAGCAGAGGAATATTGCTAGCCGCGCGGCTGAACATTTCATCAATCTCCGCACCGCCAATAATCAACGCGTTGTTAATACCGCATTTAGCAAGCTTTGTTCTCAAAGTGGCAGTTTTGCCATCAGAACTAAGCTTATCAAGGATAACCAGCTTGCCTTCGCGCGCTTTCGTGGAAAGGGCGGATTTCAAACCAAGCTGGCGAACTTTTTTCTGCAATGAGAACCCATGGTCGCGAACAACAGGCCCATGAGCAACACCACCACCACGGAAAATGTTACTAGAAGCCGCACCGTGACGAGCCCGGCCGCCACCTTTCTGACGACCAACCTTAGCACCTGTGCGTGCGATCTCAGAACGGATCTTTACCTTATGTGAACCAGCCCGGCGCTTTGCGAGTTGCCAATTAACAACACGCGCCATGATATCGTTGCGAGGATCAATGCCGAACACATCGTCGTTGATCGTGACATCACCAGCGGCTTTATTTTCAAGGGTTTTAACAGAGATTTTCATGTGTGTTACTCCTGTCCCTTGGTTTCATCAGAATTGTCATCAGAACTTGCTTCGGCATCAGATACATCCGCTTCTGGTGCATCCGCTTCTGGTGCATCCGCCTCTGGTGCAGGAGCTTCGGTCGAATCCTCATCAGTTGCTGGAGCAGATTCTGCTACAACCTCATCAATCGGGGCATCTTCAGTCGGGGTTTCTTCAACCACCGGAGCATAATCCGAAAACAGGCCAGCTGGATACGGCGCATCATCAGGACGGTCAGCTTTGATCGCATCGCTAATCATGACATATCCATTTTTGGAGCCTGGGACAGCGCCTTTAATAAGGATCAAGCCATCTTCAACCATCACGGATACCACTTCAAGGTTCTGGGTAGTGACACGAGCGGCGCCCATATGGCCAGCCATCTTCTTACCCTTCCAGACTTTACCCGGGTCCTGATTAGCACCAGTAGAGCCATGCGAACGGTGAGAGATAGACACACCATGACTGGCTCTAAGACCTGCAAAGTTATGGCGCTTCATGGCACCGGCAAAGCCTTTACCATGGCTGATACCCACAACATCAACACGCTGGCCAGCGACATAATGATTGGCACCAATAACAGCCCCGACATCCAGTGTGGCATCTTCGCTAACCCGAAACTCAGCCAATTTGGCCTTTGGTTCTACATTAGCTTTAGCGTACTGGCCGCGATCAGCCTTAGTGATATTTTTTACTTTGCGCGTGCCGGAACCTACCTGAACTGCCACATAACCATCGCGTTCGTTATTACGCACTTGGGTTACTTGGCAATTGTCCAGCTTAAGGACCGTCACAGGAACATGTGTGCCGTCTTCGGCAAACACACGAGTCATTCCAATTTTGCGCGCTATGGTTCCGCAACGCATGAGCTTACCCTTCCTTAGAGTTTAATCTCAACATCAACACCAGCCGCCAGATCAAGCTTCATCAGCGCATCAACGGTTTGTGGTGTTGGATCAATGATATCAAGCAGACGCTTATGAGTCCGCATTTCAAACTGCTCCCGACTTTTCTTATCGATATGTGGGGAACGGTTAACGGTAAAACGGCGCATAGAAGTTGGCAGTGGAATAGGACCACATACCTGCGCACCAGTACGCTTGGCTGTGCTGACAATTTCTGCAGTAGACTGATCAAGAATTCGATGATCGAACGCCTTCAGTCTAATTCTTATATTCTGATTATCAAGCATGAGTTCATTATCCTTCGCGTACCTGAAACAAAACCGGCAGGAATGATTCCTGCCGGCCTAAACTTTTCCTTATTCGACGATGCCAGAGACGACACCAGCGCCGACGGTGCGGCCGCCTTCACGGATAGCAAAGCGCAGGCCTTCTTCCATCGCAATCGGCGTAATCAAGGTTGCCGTCATCGCAATGTTATCACCTGGCATCACCATCTCTGTGCCTTCAGGAAGTTCAATCGAACCTGTCACATCTGTCGTCCGGAAGTAAAACTGCGGGCGATAGTTGCTAAAGAACGGGGTATGACGACCGCCCTCTTCCTTCGTCAGAATATAGGCTTCTGCCTTAAACTTCTTAAACGGCTTAATGCTTCCAGGAGCCGCCAGAACCTGCCCACGCTCAACATCTTCACGCTTCGTGCCGCGAAGAAGAACGCCAACATTGTCTCCGGCCTCACCCTGATCCAGTAGCTTACGGAACATCTCAACACCAGTACACGTGGTCTTGGTCGTATCACGGATGCCGAGGATCTCAATTTCCTCACCAACCTTAACAACGCCGCGCTCAATACGGCCTGTTACCACCGTACCACGACCAGAGATTGAGAACACATCCTCAATCGGCATCAAGAAAGGCTGATCTTTCGGACGCTCAGGCTGAGGAATATAGGCATCTACTGCCGCCATCAGCTCATTGATCGCGTTCTTGCCAATCTCATCATCACGGCCTTCTAGTGCCGCCAAAGCCGAACCCTTAACGATCGGAATATCATCACCAGGGAAATCATATGAAGACAGAAGCTCACGAATCTCAAGCTCAACAAGCTCAAGCAGCTCTTCGTCATCAACCTGATCAACCTTGTTCATGAACACAACTAGCGCAGGAACACCAACCTGACGCGCAAGCAAGATATGCTCGCGGGTTTGTGGCATAGGGCCATCTGCCGCGCTAACAACCAAAATACCGCCATCCATCTGCGCCGCGCCAGTGATCATGTTCTTCACATAATCCGCGTGACCCGGACAATCGACATGGGCATAGTGACGGTTTTCAGTCGAATACTCAACATGAGCCGTTGAGATTGTAATCCCACGCGCACGCTCTTCAGGTGCGCCGTCAATCTGATCATACGCCTGAAAATCCGCGCGACCCGATTCCGCCATCACTTTCGTGATTGCCGCTGTCAGCGTCGTCTTACCATGGTCAACGTGACCAATCGTGCCGATGTTAACGTGCGGCTTAGAACGATCAAACTTTTCCTTTGCCATCATTGTTCTCCTGATGTGATGAGTTTTGATTTCCCCTGTCTCTGGCAGAAAGCATGGGGGATCAATGTTCCTGTTTTCTGGCCTATCATTGAGACCCTTAATTTGGTCATGCTCCATAGCATGACAACTAAGCCTTGTACAGTCCTTAAGGTACAGTCTTTAGAATACCATCACTAACGGGAGCTACTATCACGCGCCACTTGCCGCTATTTCATCATTATTATGGTGATGATATCGGTCAGTTCAGCGTCGAAAAACAAGAAATGGTGGTGGGGGTAGGATTCGAACCTACGTACGCTACGCGGGCAGATTTACAGTCTGCTGCCTTTAACCACTCGGCCACCCCACCACTTAGGGAAAACAGGACCAGCAGAAAATGCTGGCGTTTCTGTATAAGGCGGCATAGAAAACCCTGTCAGCTTTGTCAACATGAAAGTCCAAAAATCATGCGAAAACCTGCTCGTCATCCGCAAGGCCCATCGCGGAAATCTTCGCGCAAATCTGATAAGCCACATAGCAACGGCAGGCGTGACCAGCAAAAAGATAGCCGCCGCCGCCCTGCATCAGCCCATATAGCCGCTTCTGCAAAGCCATCGGATCGAGCAGGAGAAAACCGGCATCAGCCAACCAGCAAGCGTCCCCATCTGCTAGCAGATCAAGTGATGATCTATGGTCGCCATCCTGTGTTAGCGGCATTGAATAATCCGCAACGGCGAGTCAGATCATTATCCGTGACACCGGAAACACTGGCTTGGCTGAAAGAGGAACACGGCGCGGCCTTGGCATCACTTCAACACCCTCCGACTGTAACTAATCGGTCAGAGATGGAAGACCATTTGCCCCCACAGGATAAGCACGTCCATCAGGGGATTGTCATGGTTGCCAATCGCCTTGAGCCGCCGCAACTAGAAGACTGGATTGACCATCACGCCCAAGAACAGATGGTATTGCTGTTGCTGGATCAAATTACCGATGCTCGTAATATCGGCGCGATTATGAGATCAGCATTGGCCTTTGGCGCGGCCGCACTTATTGCCACTGATCGCCATGCCCCCGAAGAAACCGGGGCAATGCTGCGTGCCGCCTCTGGCGCGGCAGAACATATGCCTCTTATTCGGGTGGTTAATCTGTCACGAAGTATCGCCTTGCTTCAACAACATGGATTTTTTGTTGCTGGTTTAGATGCCAGAGGTGATGCTGATGTTGCCAGCCTTGCCAGCGAAGATCGGCTGGCGATTGTGCTTGGCGCCGAGGGAAGCGGATTGCGCCACCTCACCCGTGAGAAAGTAGATCACCTGATCCAGATACCCATGTCAGAGGCGGCAGAGTCCCTAAATGTTTCAAACGCCGCGGCGGTTGCGCTTTATGCGGTTTATGCTGGTCGCAAACAGTCGTAATTCTCGTGATTGTTATCACGGTTTAATTTTACTTGATCTGGCATAGGATTTGCTGGTAAAGGATGCGAAACGTGCTGGCGTGG
>CBFIDH010000030.1:0-24166 GCA_965661405.1 Puniceispirillales bacterium (SeqCode) | reverse complement strand
ATGACCATTATAGACGGTGATCCCGGCCTTCATCACTTGGCTTACCAGCACTGACGAAGGGGCAGGGCGTTGATCCACCACCGCGGCGACCTTAACCCCGGCGTGGTGAAGTGCTAACGCGGTTTTATAAGCATCGTCATTATTGGTATAAACCACCGCTCGGTGACCGGGAATAACCGCGTAACGATTGATATAACTGCGGACAGCGCCTGCCATCATCACACCAGGTTTGTCATTGCCGCCAAACACCAGTGGTCTTTCATGAACACCTTGCGCCAAGACAACTTGCTTTGCCCGGATTTTCCATAACCTCTGGCGCGGAAGATGCGCCGGACGTTCTGCCAGATGATCACCAATTTTTTCAGCCAAGGTCAGAAAGTTCTGATCCATGTAACCAAAGCATTGTGTCCGCGACAGCATCGTGACATTGCCAAGGCCGCTGAGTTCCTTGACGGTATTGGCAATCCATGTGCTAGCAGCTTTGCCATCAAGCTTGGTATCTGCTTCGGAAAGCATCCAGCCGCCAAACTCAGCCCCTTCGTCAACGATCATAACTCTTGCCCCTGATCGTCCAGCACTAAGCGCCGCCGACAATCCGGCAACCCCGCCACCGACGATGAGAACGTCGATATGACGGTGTGTTTTCTCATAGCGGTCAGGATCATTGTGATCACTTGCGGCCTTGCCAAGCCCAGCGGCGCGGCGGATCACAGGCTCATAAATATTTTTCCAGAACATAGCCGGGAACATAAAGGTTTTATAATAGAAACCCGCAGGAAACAGCCGCCCAATGACAGAATTAATCGCCCCAACATCAAAGCCAAGCGATGGCCAGCGGTTTTGGCTTACGGCTTTCAGCCCATCATGAATACTAACCTCTGTCGCTCTGATATTCGGGGCTTGATAGGCACCATCACCAATTTGCATCAACGCATTAGGTTCATCATAACCTGCGGTCAGAATACCCCGTGGGCGGTGATATTTGAAAGATCGGCCGACCAGATGAATACCATTAGCCAATAGCGCCGATGCAAGGGTATCACCTTCAAATCCGGATAGGCGCTTCCCATCAAAAGTGAACTCAACGGATTTTTTGCGATTAATGTGACCACCTTTGGCCAGACGCATTTCACCCTGTTTATGGGATCTTCTGCTCATGCCTTGCCTCCTTTTGGCGAAGATGGTTTTGCCGCCGCCTCAGACGCGGTTTTGCGGCGCCATGATAAGTTATATGCGGCTTTTCCAGCGTCGGTTTGAGGCAGACTGCCCATGGGATAAATCTCCAGAAAAGCGTGACTTACGGTGTCGCGCGCGGCATTAAACCAACGCCGACAACCAGCATCATGGCACCAGCGTTCCAGAAAAACCCCTTTTGGATTATCGCGCCAGAACAGATATTCGGCAAACTCAGCATCAGTGATGCTGTTTTCGGCAAGTGGACGTGCGATATGGGCTTCCCCGCCACAGGAAAACTCTGTTTCGTCGCGTGGGCCACAATGGGGGCAATTAATCAGCAACATGGCTTTCTATCCCTCTCTCAGATCTAGTGGGCGACGCCAGCCGCGCCATGCTCGTCAATAAGCAGGCCAGTCTGGAAACGGTCAAGCGCGTATGGGGCGGCGATCTTGTTAGGCTGATCATTGGCAATCAGATCAGCAAAAACATGACCAGAACCAGGTGTGGCCTTAAAGCCGCCTGTTCCCCAACCACAATTAAAATAAAGACCTTTAACATCTGTTTTAGAAATAATCGGTGAGGCATCCGGGCAGGTATCAACAATGCCGCCCCAATGCCGCAACATCCGCAAGCGTGACAAGATGGGGAAAATCTCAACCGCCGCGGCAATCATATGCTCTGGCACAGGGAATGATCCGCGCTGGGCGTAAGAGTTGTATTTATCAACACCTGCACCAAGCACCATTTCGCCCTTATCAGACTGGCTGATATACATATGCACAGCATTAGACATGATCACGGTGTCTAGTTCAGGTTTGATAGGCTCGGATACCAGTGCCTGTAATGGGCGGCTAGCAATCGGTAGACGAACATCTGCCATTGCCCCTAGCACCGAACAATGCCCGGCCACAACACAGCCGACTTTGGGTGATTTAATAAAGCCTTTGGTAGTCTCAACACCTTCGATGCGATTACCCTTTCGGCGCAGACCTGTGACTTCACAATTCTGGATGATATCAACACCCAGATCATCTGCTGCTCTGGCATAGCCCCACGCCACGGCATCATGGCGAGCTGTGCCGCCACGGCGTTGCAAAAACCCACCCATCACTGGATAGCGGATCGAAGGGTCGATATTAATCATAGGGACCATTTTTTTAATTTGGTCAGGGGTCAGAATATCACTATCAATCCCGTTAAGACGGATCGCATGAACCCGGCGCGACATTTCCCGCAATTCGTGCCAGCTATGGGCAATGGTCAGAACACCGCGTTGGCTGAACATCAGGTTAAAGTTAAGGTCTTGGGTCAAGCCTTCCCATAACTTGAGCGCATGGTCATAAATCGCCGCGCTTTCGTCCCACATATAGTTGGATCTGATGATGGTGGTATTGCGGCCTGTGTTACCGCCGCCAAGCCAGCCTTTTTCCACCACGGCAATATTGGTCATGCGGTGAACCGCCGCCAGATAATACGCGGTTGCTAGACCATGGCCACCGCCACCAATGATGATGGCGTCATAGGATTTCTTTGGTTCAGGTGAACGCCAAGCGCGTTGCCAATCCTGATGATAGCTCCGTGCATTTCGCAGAAGCGAGAAAATAGAATATTTGGGTTTGCCGCCGGGTAATCTTCTTGCCCCGCGATCAGGACTTTCAGCCATGGTCTGCCCCTTTTCACAAATAGAAATATGTTGAACAATGAGATTATGCCAACAAAGATATTTTAACCTGTCTTGCTGACGACAGGTGATACTGCATCGCCGACACTTTAATCAACCATTTTTTGTTATCAGCAAAGAGGTTTGGCCTTATATTCAGACTAGTGTTAAATATAGTGAACTCAACCATCTTTAATTAGGGATATTAGATTAAAGGGAACATCATGCCAATTATCAATGCTATCGCTGATCAAACCGAAGATATGCGCCAATGGCGCCATCATTTGCATCGTCATCCTGAACTCGCCTTTAAGGAACATAAAACAGCAGACTTTATTGCCGAAAAACTAGAATCATTTGGTATTGAGGTGCATCGCGGGCTTGCCGGAACAGGTGTTGTCGGCGTTATTCGTGGACGTGGTGACAGCAAGCGGATGATTGGCCTGCGGGCAGATATTGACGCCTTGCCCATCCATGAGGAAAACGCCTGTGACCATAAATCACAACATTCCGGTGTCATGCACGCGTGCGGTCATGATGGGCATACGACTATGCTATTGGGCGCGGCTAGGCATCTGGCGGAAAACCGTCATTTTGATGGTTCTGTTGTGGTTATTTTTCAACCTGCCGAAGAAGATGGCGGTGGCGGCAAGGTGATGCTGGATGATGGATTGCTGGAGAAATTTCCTGTTGAAACTATCTGGGGGATGCACAACTGGCCGGGGCTTGATGTTGGGCAGGTGATGATCCATCACGGGGCCTCTATGGCGGCGGCGGATAGTTTTGATATCACTCTGACAGGGCGTGGTGGTCATGCTGCTATGCCTCATGAAACCGCTGATCCCATTTATGCGGCGGCGGCCTTGATACAGGCTTTGCAATCGGTGGTCTCAAGGCGTCTTAACCCCTTTGATTCGGCGGTGGTTTCCATCACACAATGCCATAGCGGTTTTACCCATAATGTCATCCCTGATGAGGCTTTTATCCAAGGCACAGCACGCTATTTCGACCCTGAATTGGGCAAGAAGATTCGCGCTGATATGGAACAGATTATCAATCAGGTGGCATCGGCCCATGGCTGTTCAGCGCAATTTGACTGGATGGATGGCTATCCGCCAACCATTAACGACGCGGCGGCGGCGGAACGCGCGGCCTTGGCGGCGGCAGATGTTCTTGGTTCGGGGTCTGTGGTGATGGACCCTCCGCCTTCTATGGGGGCTGAGGATTTCTCATATATGCTTGATGCCCGGCCGGGGGCTTATATCTGGCTTGGGGCAGGGCATCCCGGTGACGGCGCGATGCTTCATAATGCCCGCTTTGATTTTAATGATGAGCTGTTGCCACTTGGCGCGAGTTATTGGGTGTCACTGGTTGAGCGCGAATTAGGAACTGGCGGTTAACGCACTCTCACTAGATCGTTCCATCGGGTCGTATAAGACGGTGAGCGAAATTGCTGACGCATCTGCCATGATGGCTTGATTGGGGTGGGGGTATCGCGTGTTGGCATCACGCCTTCGCTGGCATGAAATAGCGTGCCGCGCCCCATCGCCGCGTTCACTTGATCCAGCATAGCCATACGCCGGTGGCTGGCGGCACTGTTGAAATGGGGACTATCAGGGGCATCAAGCCGCCATAGGCTTTTTTGTTCACTGCCAGTATTAACCAGATCAGTCAGCATGACCCCAGCCTTATGATAGCGAAAGCCGGGACGGTAAAGCTGCCGGATCGCCCTAGTCGCGGCGGCGATAAGGGTGCTGGTATCGGCGATAGGTTCATCAAACCTCATCAAGGCGGCGTTGCTGTATTGGGGGTCTTGTGGGCGAAACCGATTGGTGCGGATAAAAACATAAAGTCCTGTTGCCAGACTGCCTTGTTTGCGGAGTTTTTCTGCGGCGCGTGCAGTATAGCTGGCGGCGGCTTCTTCTAAACTGGCCCGATCACTGATGAGGCGACCAAAACTGCGTGATGACATGATGTTTTGCTTTGCTTGAACCGCCTCAATCTCAAGGCAAGAGCGCCCGTTCAATTCATGCACGATGCGTTCCCCCACCACCGATAAGGCCTTGCGGATTTGCCGCGGGTCTGCCTGTTGTAATGCCAGCGCAGTAGTGATCCCCATATTGCGTAAGCGTTGCCCCCAGCGTTTGGAAATCCCCCAGATATCCTCAACCGCGATATCGCCTAGCACTCGTGGCATTAAAACAGGATCAGTCATCATATAAACGCCATCGCTGGCATATTTCTTTGCGATGCGGTTAGCCAGTTTCGCCAGTGTTTTTGTTGACGCCAGCCCAACCGAAACAGGAATACCTGTCCATTGCCGGATGGCTTGCCGCATCTGCCGCATCTGTTGAGGGAGAAGCGCGGGATCAAATCCCTGAAAGCCAAGAAACGCCTCATCAATAGAATAAATTTCTACATCAGGCGTGAACTGGCTTAAAGATTCCATGACCCGACCAGACATATCCCCATAAAGCGGATAATTAGAGGAAAACACCTGCACCTGATGCCGCTGCATCATAGCTTTATGTTCATGCACTGGCGCTCCCATGGGAATGCCGAGGGATTTTGCCTCATCCGAACGGGCAATAACACAGCCATCATTATTGGATAGCACCACCACAGGTCGTCCCACCAGTGACGGGGCAAAGACACGTTCGCATGACACATAAAAATTATTGCAATCCACCAGCGCGAATAACATGGCTAAACGCTATGGATAACATTAGTGACAACACCCCAAATCACCATATTGGTTTCATCGGTAACAGGAATAGGATCATAACGGTCATTTTCGGGCATCAGCATGGTTTGGCCTGATTTATGGTGTAATCGCTTGACGGTAAGCTGGCCGTCAATCGCGGCGATAACAATTTTACCGTGGCGTGCCTCAAGGCTACGATCAACCACCAAAATATCATCTTCGTGGATGCCAGCCTTAATCATGCTGTCGCCGCTGACCCGAACAAAGAATGTCGCCGCCGGATGCTTGATCAGATGATCGTTGAGATCAAGGCTACCTTCAAGGTGGTCATCCGCCGGTGAGGGGAAGCCCGCGGCAACCGCGCAACTGAAGATAGGTAGAGCCTGACTGCCGCCTGTGGCAACATATTCCAGCACCTCGTCAATCATGCTGATAGGCAACCGAACAGGTTTTGTTGCTTCGCCATAGCGTCCTTGACCTGTTGGGCGTCCAGCCCCCGGTCTGGCGCCGCCGCGTCCCTTTGATGATGATGCCATGATATTCAACCTACCTGATAAAGTGCAAATCTATTTATATTAGAATATTGTACTTTATTCAAAAGTCAAGCAGGTGATGGCAATAGAAGAAACGAGGTATTACCCTGATTGCTGAATTTCTGGAATAGCAACACAGGAAATGCCTTTGCGGAAAAGCTGAAGACAGGCTTGTCTGGCAATAGATTCGTCAAATCCGTCGAAATGAACTTGCCAGAGTGTCAGGGTACCATAACGAATCTGGCGCAGATGCGCGGGCTGTTTGGATAAGATGCTATTCGCGGCTTGACGCGCGTCTCTGGCGGCGCGATGGGCGCTGGCTTGGCGTTCATAACTGCCGACTTGAATTCCCCAACTGATGATTTTGGTTTCCTCAATCGGGGCAGGATCGGCAAGCTCTGGACGCGGCGGCGGCACTGATACCGCGACGGCTAATTCACCCGAAGCGCTGTCCCGGCTTACGGTCAGAACATTGGGTTTTGGCGGCGGCGGTGTGACGGCTGTCGGGGCAGATGGTTTCTTTTGCGGCACTAGGGTGGTTTCGGCATATTGCGGAATGCGGGCAAATTGCTTGTCCAGCAAATGCACCATATGTTGATCACGCGACCGACCAGTGCGACCACCAAATACCACACCAACTAACCTGATGCCGCGGCGTTCCACGGTTGCGACCAGATTAAAGCCAGAGGCATTGATATATCCAGTTTTGATGCCGTCAGTGCCAGAATAACTGCTCAGCAAAGTATTGTGATTTTTAAAACGGCGGCCATTATATTCAAAGGATTTCGTTTTAAAGAGATGAAAGTAATGCGGAAAATCCCGCCGGATAGCGATAGCTAGTTTAGCCATATCACGCGCGGTCGATTTCTGTTGCGAATGTGGCAAGCCAGATGCGTTACGAAAGGTTGTCTTACTCATCCCCAAGGCGCGCGCCTTACGCGTCATTTTCTTGGCAAAGGCTCTTTCGCTTTTGCCCAAATGCTCAGAGACCACGGTGGCAACATCATTAGCGGATTTGGTAATCAGCGACATGATCGCATTTTCAACACTAATATAACTTCCCGGCTTGAGGCCGAGCTTTGAAGGTGAACGGCTAGCCGCCAGTTTGCTGACCTTCATTTTGGTATCCATCCGGACTTGACCATTATCAAGTGCCTCGAACAGCATATATAGCGTCATGATTTTGGTCAGCGAGGCAGGATAAAGCTGTTTATCGGCGTTGCGTGAATACATCACCTCGCCCGTGTTCTCATTAACCACAATAGAAGCATATTTAGCTTGAGCGACAGAGCCGAAACCTGCCACTATCGCAACAACCGCAACCAAAAGAACGATGAGGCGTTTCATCAAAGGACCTTATCTCGAAAATATCCGGAATTGAGCAAAATCATATCCACACATGATATTAGCACAGACTTGTTTTCAGTCAACGCGAGCTGAGGGAAAATGGCCTTAGAATTCGCATGAAAAACCCCAATGGTAAGGCCAGATGAAATCACAACAGGCAAAGAAAGCCGAAGATATGACAATTTCATGCAAAACTGAGTGGAAATGAGTAGATTTTTCATGCAAGGGTCTTTCATTACTGAAAAATATGATCATATAATTCACTATGGAAACTTATTATAAGATCATGCAACAGTTATGCCACTACAATGCGGGTTTATCGCAAACGCGGTTGTCATCAGACAATGATAACGATAACAAAAAGCCCAGTGATGTTACCGTTCTGGAAACAAAGCCAAAAATAAAACGCCCATCACTTTATAAAGTTATTATGCTGAACGATGATTTCACGCCGATGGAATTTGTCATTCATGTTCTGCAACTATATTTTCGCAAATCTCAGGATGAAGCGACCGAGATCATGCTTCATGTCCACCAGCGTGGTGTTGGTGTTTGTGGCCTTTATACTTATGAGGTTGCGGAAACTAAAGCATCACAAGTCATGGATTTAGCACGGAAAAATCAACACCCCTTGCAGCTTCAGTTGGAAAAGGAATAGTCTCATGCTTTCACAAGAACTTGAAGAAACTCTGAAACGCGCCATGGGGTTGGCTGCCCAAAAAGGGCATGAATATGCGACACTTGAACATCTTTTGTTTGCGCTGACCGAAGATAGTGACGCGCTTGAGGTGCTTAGCGCTTGCAGTGCTGATATTGATGATCTGCGCCAACATCTGATGCTTCATATTGAACAATCCCTCGACGCCATACAGGATGAGCGCATCGAAACTCGCCCTACCAACAGTTTTCAGCGTGTGTTGCAACGTGCTGTGATTCACACCCAATCCTCTAACCGTGAGCGCGCGACAGGCGCCAATGTTCTTGTCGCTATGTTTGCAGAACGCGAAAGTCACGCGGTTTGGTTATTGAATCAGCAGGATATCAATCGCATTGATGTGGTCAGCTACCTAAGCCATGGGATCGCTAAAAACCCAGCGTTCAATAGTGATGGAAGCGGCGTTGATGGTGCTGATCTCAAAGAAGATGAGGTCAACAAAAAAGAAGACGCGTTGACCGCCTATGCCGTTAATCTCAATGAAAAGGCAAAAATAGGTAAGATTGATCCTTTAATCGGACGTCAAAAAGAGGTGGACCGCACCATTCAGGTGCTGTGTCGCCGGACAAAAAACAATCCGTTGCTTGTTGGTGATAGTGGCGTTGGTAAAACGGCAATCGCAGAAGGCTTGGCGCGCAAGATTGTGGAAAAAACTGTGCCGGAAGTGCTGGAAGATGCCATCATTTATTCACTTGATATGGGGGCTTTGCTGGCAGGTACTCGTTACCGCGGTGATTTCGAAGAACGGTTGAAGGCCGTCATGAAAGAGGTGGCCAAAAATGATCAAGCCATCCTCTTTATTGATGAGATTCATA
This sequence comes from Puniceispirillales bacterium (SeqCode), assembly GCA_965661405.1. Taxonomy (GTDB): domain Bacteria; phylum Pseudomonadota; class Alphaproteobacteria; order Puniceispirillales; family UBA1172; genus UBA12202. Next base: position 15,216 of record CBFIDH010000030.1, on the reverse strand, counting down.
CGATCATCGGTGCTGGCGCGACTAGTGGCGGGGCAATGGATGCGTCTAATCTGCTTAAGCCAGCGCTTCAGGAAGGTAGCCTTAGATGTGTTGGATCAACCACCTATAAAGAGTTCCGTGGCTGGTTTGAAAAGGATCGTGCGTTATCACGGCGTTTCCAGAAAATTGATGTGAATGAGCCAACGGTCGCCGATACCATTAAAATCCTTGGGGGTTTGAAATCTCAATATGAAGATCACCACGATGTTCGTTTTACGATGGCGGCGCTAAAATCCGCTGTGGAATTATCAGCACGCTATATCACCGACCGCAAATTGCCTGATAAGGCTATTGATGTCATTGATGAGGCGGCGGCCGCCCAAATGCTCGTTCCTCCCTCGCGGCGGCGTAAGGTGATTGGTGAAAAAGAGATCGAAAATACCATTTCTAGCATGGCTAGAATTCCTGCACGCACGGTGAACCGTGATGATCGGGCGGCTTTGGCAAGTCTGGAAACAGATTTGCACCGTATGGTCTATGGTCAAGACGAAGCGATTGTGACGCTGGCCTCTGCTATTAAATTGGCAAGGGCAGGTTTGCGGGAAAAAGAAAAGCCTGTTGGCAATTACCTCTTTAGTGGCCCGACAGGTGTCGGCAAGACCGAGGCGGCGCGACAATTATCCGAATCCCTAGGTATTAATCTGATCCGTTTTGATATGTCGGAATATATGGAACGCCATTCGGTATCGCGCTTGATTGGTGCGCCTCCGGGTTATGTCGGATTTGATCAAGGCGGACTTCTGACTGATGCTATTGATCAGCATCCTCATGCGGTGTTGTTGCTGGATGAGATTGAAAAAGCACATCCTGATATCTTTAATCTGCTGTTGCAGGTGATGGATAATGGGCGTTTAACTGATCATAATGGGAAAACCATTGATTTCCGCAATGTTATCATCATCATGACAACTAACGCTGGGGCCAGCGAGATGAGCAAGCAGGCCATTGGTTTTGGTCGTGATCGGCGCGATGGTGCCGGGACTGAGGCGATTGAGCGAACATTTTCGCCAGAGTTTCGTAATCGGCTAGATGCCATTATTAACTTTGCCGCGCTGGCACCGGAAACGGTACGCAAGGTCGTTGATAAGTTTATTATGCAGCTTGAGGCACAACTTGCTGATCGCGGAGTTAGTATTAGTCTGACTGACGCGGCGCGTGATTGGTTGGCTGAACGCGGATATGAACCTGCCTACGGCGCCCGGCCTCTGGCTAGGGTTGTTCAAGAACACGTGAAAAAACCGCTATCTGAGGAGCTGTTGTTTGGGCGTCTGGTTGATGGTGGGTCGGTCGTGGTCGATGCTGATAAGCCAGATAAAGATGGGCATATTGCCTGTCTGACGGTCAAAGTGCTGAAAGAAGATCGTCCACGGAAACCGAAATCAGCCAAAGCGCGCAAGACACAGGCAAAAAAATCAGGGTCTGTTGAAACCGCCAGCTAAACGGCATCAGCTATAACTTTAGGATGTATCGGCGGCTTTATACGGCAGCCAGCCGATCAGCTCTTGGCGTTCGCGGGCGATATGTCTGGCTTCTTTGGCGGTGAAATCCTTAACCGCGGCATGAAAGCCGGGATCAGTCATATGATGCACGGAATAGGTTGGCACAGGTTCATACCCGCGCTGAACTTTATGAAGCCCTTGTGCCCCTGCCTCAACCTTTTTCAGACCATGGGTGATCGCATAGGAAATGGCCTGATAGTAACAAGTCTCAAAATGCAGGAATGGAATATCCACGATACTGCCCCAGTTGCGGCCATAAAGTGTATCCTTGCCAATAAAATTAATTGCCCCTGCCACAGGCTTGCCGTCATGCTTGGCGATGACCAAAAGGATATGCTCGCGCATGGTCTGATGAATATGATCAAAAAACTCACGGGTGAGATATGCTCCGCCCCATTTGCGGTCAATCGTTGCCAAATAAAAATGATAAAAAGAATCCCAGTGATGCGACTTCAAATCGTCCCCGCGCAAGAGATCAAAACTTAATCCAGCCTCGCCAATGTCGCGGCGCTCACGCCGAATAGCCTTGCGTTTGCGTGAAGAAAGCGTGCTGAGAAAATCATCAAAATCACCATAATCGCGGTTATGCCAGTGAAACTGCATCCCCTCGCGGCTGATCCATAAGCTGTGTTCAGGCATGGTGAGGTGATCATGTTCATTTTTATTGAGAAAGGTAATATGCACCGAGGATAGCCCCAGTTGATTTGCGCTGGCTAAAGCGGCCTCTGCCAAAGCGGTGTGAGCCCCTGTTTTGATGGCGTCATCCAGATCAGGATTAACCAAAAGCCGCCGCCCCGGTACCGGGGTAAAGGGAATACCAATTTGAACCTTGGGATAGTATTTGCCGCCTGCACGCGCCCACGCATCAGCCCAAGCGTGGTCAAAAACATATTCACCATAAGAATGAGTTTTGAGATATAGCGGCAATACCCCTTGAGTTTTGCCGTTGGGGTCTTTCAGCATCAGATGACGCGGCGCCCAGCCGCTTGCTTCATTGGCTGATCCGCTTTCTTCTAACGTGGTGAAAAAAGCATGGCTGATCAATGGCTCACCCAACCCAGCACAACGATCCCAGTCGCTCGCCGGGATCGCTGATACCGAACTCACCATCTCGGCTGTCCAGTCTTGATTTAGGCTCTGGGCAGAGTCTGACAGACTAGGATCAAGTGCGTTACGGTCATGTGGGGTCAGGTCATCATCCATAACTACCATATTGGGGCAGATGATGCCGGAGGCAATCCCCCCCGATCAGACTGATCAAACTGATCAGATTGATTAGGAGATTTCAAAAATACCTTCGATCTCAACTAAGCAACCAAGGGGCAGGGCGTTGGTGCCAACTGCAAAACGCGCATGGCGACCAATATCACCAAAGACATCTACCATCATGTTTGATGCCATATTGATAACCTGTGGCTGGGCTGTGAAATCAGCGGTGCAAGCAACAAATCCACCAAGCTTAACAACACGGGTGACTCGATCAAGATCACCACCTGTGGCGGCCTTTAGCTGGGATAACAGGTTGATTGCACATTTCCGCGCCTCACCCTCGGCATCATCCTGTGTCATGGTGCCGTCACCAATCGCACCTGTCTTTTCAATCTTGCCATCGACCATAGGAACCTGACCCGAAATAAACACCAGATTGCCGCTGATCACATAAGGGATGTAATTAGCCGCAGGTGCTGGGGCATCGGGAAGGGTAATGCCCAATTCATTTAGGCGCTGATCAATTTGTCCTGACATATCTTCTCCTGTTATTAGAAGGGGTTATTTATGGATTCTGGCCTAGCTACAACCTGTTGTTGACCCGCAGGTGTTACATTTCAAGCAAGTGCCGTTGCGAACCAAGGTGAAGTTTCCACACTCGTTGCAATTCTCACCTTCATAGCCTTGCATCCGGGCTTGTTGAACCTGTGATGCCACTTTGCTGGTGCTACCTGCGCTCGCTCCGGTGCTTGTGCTAACCGCGCCTTGGGTGCTGGCGGCTGATACACTGGTTTGGTCTGCTGACATGGTGGTCTGACCATCGGTACCCGTACCATGCAGAAGCACAATATTACGGTTACGAACAAAACCGGTGCTGATGGTGGAACGCGCCAGATCAGATTGATCCTCGCCCGACCCCATCGCATCCATAGCCAGATCATCCGCGTTGACATGACCAAGATCCGCACGATCCAGATAGGAAATAGCAAGCTCACGGAAGATATAATCCAGAATTGAGGAAGACATCTTAATCAGGTCATTGCCTTGAACCATCCCTTGCGGTTCAAATCTGGTGAAGGTAAAGGCCTCAACAAACTCCTCTAGTGGGACGCCGTATTGCAGACCAATGGAGACAGCGATGGCAAAGTTGTTCATCAATGACCGGAACGCCGCGCCTTCCTTATGCATATCAATGAACAATTCCCCTAGCTTGCCGTCTTCATATTCGCCTGTCCGCAGATAGACTTTATGACCACCAACAATCGCTTTCTGTGTGTAACCTTTACGGCGATCAGGCAGGCGTTGGCGTGAGGCGACATAACGCTCAATAATCTTTTCCACGACTTTAGTGGTTTGGGCGACTGGGGCAACGGCCTCATCTTCCATTTCCAGGTCTTCGTCATCAACAAGGCTGGCTGAAAGCGGCTGGCTGAGCTTGGAGCCATCACGATAAAGCGCATTGGCTTTAAGACCAAGTTTCCAAGACAGCATATAGGCCGCCCCGCAATCTTCAACGGTGGCTTCGTTAGGCATATTAATGGTTTTGGAAATCGCACCAGAGATAAACGGCTGGGCCGCGGCCATCATGGTAATGTGGCTATCAACGTTTAAGAAACGCTTGCCGATGCGTCCACATGGATTGGCACAGTCAAATACTGGTAAATGCTCATCTTTCAGATGCGGAGCGCCTTCAAGTGTCATTGAGCCGCAAACATGGGTGTTGGCGTGCTCAATCTCATCCTTGCTAAAGCCAAGATGGGCCAGCATATCAAAATTGAAATCATTAAGCTGATCGTCAGTCAGGCCAAGGGTATTCTTGCAGAAATCATCACCAAGACTGAAACGGTTGATCGCAAACTTGATATCAAAAGCAGACTTCATGGATTTATTGAGAGTAGCAAGAATGTCATCAGTGAAGCCTTTGTCTTTAAGCGCAGACAGGCTGATGGACTGGCACTGATCAAGCGAACCATGACCAACCGCGTAGCGAATGATGTCATCAATCTGGCTTTGCTCATAACCTAAGTTTTCTAAGGCTTCTGGCACGACACGGTTAATGATCTTGAAATAGCCGCCGCCAGCAAGTTTCTTGAACTTGACGATAGCAAAATCTGGCTCAATCCCGGTGGTATCACAATCCATCACCAGACCAATTGTGCCTGTTGGCGCAATCACCGTTGTCTGGGCATTACGATAGCCATGGGCCTCACCAAGGCTGAGGGCTTCATCCCATGCCTTTTCAGCGGCAGTGATCAGATTTGAGTCTGGGCAATCACTACCCTTGATCGGAACAGGCACAATAGAAAGCCCTTCATAGCCATCAGCCTTGCCATGGGCGGCATTGCGGTGATTACGGATGACGCGCAACATATCATTGGCGTTTTCATCATAGCGTGGAAATGCCCCTAATTCTTTGGCCATACGGGCAGAGGTCGCATAGGAAACACCAGTCATGATAGCACTTAGCGCGGCACAAATCGCACGGCCTTCGTCACTGTCATAAGAATGACCAGAAGCCATCAGCAAGCCGCCAATATTAGCATAACCAAGGCCAAGGGTGCGATATTCAAAGGACAGTTGGGCGATTTCCTTGGAGGGGAACTGCGCCATCAGAACCGATATTTCAAGTGTAATGGTCCAGAGCTGAACAGCATATTCATAGGCGGCGATGTCAAAGCTTTTGTCATCTTTGCGGAACTGCATCAGGTTAAGGGATGCCAGATTACACGCTGTGTCATCAAGGAACATATATTCAGAACAAGGATTAGAGGCATTGATCCGTCCACCTTGTGGGCAGGTATGCCATTCGTTGATCGTGGTGTCATATTGCAGACCTGGGTCTGCACAGGCCCAAGCGGCATGGGCAATCTTTTCCCACAATTCACTAGCATTGATGCGGTCGCTGACCTTGCCGTCGGTACGGCGAATTAATTCCCACTCACCGTTATCAAGAACCTTTTGTAAAAAGTCATTGGTCACGCGAACGGAGTTGTTTGAGTTTTGTCCAGCCACGGTCAGATAGGCTTCGGAATCCCAATCAGTGTCATAAGTTTTAAAGGCAATTTCGCTATAACCTTGCTGAGCGAACTGAATCACACGCTGGATGTAATTTTCCGGGATCATGACCTTACGGGCGGCGATAATAGCCTTTTTAAGCGCCAGATTAATCTTAGGGTCAAAACGGTTTTCGCTTTTGCCTTCGGTGCAGGCTTTCATCACCGCGTTCATGTGCAAGCTGGCAAGTTTTGAACCTGTCACAAGGGCGGCGACTTTTTGTTCTTCAACGACTTTCCAGTCAACATAATCGACAATATCAGGATGGTCGATATCAACCGTCACCATTTTCGCGGCGCGGCGTGTTGTACCGCCGGATTTAATCGCACCAGCCGCGCGATCACCGATCCGCAGAAAACTCATCAGACCAGAGGATTTGCCGCCACCTGCCAATGGTTCGGTTGACCCACGCAGAGAAGAAAAGTTAGTGCCTGTGCCAGAGCCATATTTAAATAATCTTGCCTCACGCACCCACAAATCCATGATGCCACCATCATTGACCAGATCATCTTTGATAGATTGGATGAAGCAGGCATGAGGTTGGGGATGCTCATAAGCAGATTTCGAACGTGTCCGTTTGCCAGTTTCAAAATCAACATAATGATGCCCTTGTCCGGCACCATCAATGCCATAGGCCCAATGCAGGCCTGTGTTAAACCACTGTGGGCTGTTTGGTGCCGCCATCTGACGCGCCAGCATATAGCGCATTTCATCAAAATAGATGCGGGCGTCATCTTCGGATGAAAAATATCCGCCTTTCCAGCCCCAATAAGTCCAAGTGCCAGCCAAACGATCATAAACCTGCTTCGCGGAGACTTCGCCAGCATAACGCTGATCTTCGGGGATATCTTTTAAGGCCGCGTCATCGGCAGAGGAACGCCACAACCATGATGGCACATTATTTTCCTCAACACGCTTAAGTTTGGCAGGAACGCCAGCTTTACGAAAATACTTCTGCGCCAGAATATCACTCGCCACTTGAGAAAAATCAGTAGGCACTTCAACATTTTCGGCGCGAAACACGATAGTTCCATCAGGATTTTTGATTTCACTTGTAACGTGTGTCCAAGCGATGCTCGCGTAGGGGCATTGGTCTGCTTTTGTGAAGTGGCGAGTTAATTTCATAGTGTATACCTTTGTTTATCAAAAATAAGATCTGCACGGAACATATTAATAGTCAGCGATTCGCCGTTAATGATCTATATGTTGTAGCTAAGAAAACAAAAACTACATGATCTTGGTAGTAGATAGCAATATCAAAATTAAAGTAAAATGAAAAAAAAGCGCTTGACGAAAACAGATCGCCTGAAATCTGCCCTTCGTTGACAGGCATTTAATCCGGTGGTTGCGAAGAAAAAAATCATGCAACCATGCCGCGAAAAAACATTTAGGCGTGAAGTCGTCGGTGGAACGCGCCAGACGGTATATGGTCTTATTTTCAGCCCGCGGGTTAAGATCACCGCGGATGACTTGAATCGTTGCGGGACAGAACAATATCCGCTATTGATAGAGTGGAATTACGATTTACAGAGGCTGGTTTCCATCATGCATTGGCTTTCAAGATTGAACATAAAACTTCGCTCAAAAAGAGTTGGCAAGGATGAGTTCGGGAATTGTTATTACGAATCTCGGAAAACCCGCAACACTGGTCGGCCTCGCCGTTATGTCATCTATAAAGGCACGCCTGAAGCAAGCAAGGTGCCTGCGGATTGGCATGGCTGGCTTCACTATACCGAAACCGAATTGCCACCTGAAGGTGGATATCCCAAACAAGCTTGGCAATTGCCGCATCAGCCCAACTTAACCGGAACGATCCATGCTTATCGTCCGGCAGGGCATTTGTTGCGCTTAGGGCGACGCCGTCAAGCGACCGGGGATTATCAGCCGTGGAAGCCGGAGTAAGTCACCATGCGTAACACCATAGAAATGGTAATGGGTGCGGTGGTTTTGATCATTGCTGGCGCGTTTCTGTGGTTAGCGCTATCTATCACTAATTTTAAGCCATCCGATACTATCACGGTGGAGGCGGTGTTCGGTAAGATTGGCGATCTTAAGGTTGGTGATGATGTGCGAATTTCAGGCATCACCATTGGCAGTGTCTCTGCCACTCGCCTTGATCCTGATATTTTTGATGCTTATGTCGTCATGGCTATTGATCCTTCTTATGCTATCCCAGATGACAGCGTAGCGCGCATTTCGTCCACGTCACTGCTTGGCGGCAGTCATGTTGATCTGGTGCCGGGGAACTCCATGGATACTATCGCTGAGGGATATGTGTTTTATAACACACTTGATCCGGTCAATCTGGCTGATTTGATCGGTAAGGCGGTATTTTCCAACGGCCAAACAGGTGAGTAGCGTGCGCCGGTTTTGCGTCTTTGCTCCCATTCTGGCGTTGATCTTTTCCTTATCTGCCAATGTTTTGTTTGTTAGTGTTGCGTCTGCCGATGATGGGGATTGGCGCAATGGCGAACGTGCCAGACTGCAAACTCTTGATAAAATCACCGCGCGGATTGCCACGATTGATGTGCCGATAGGGGTAACAACACAATTTGGAACGCTTGAGCTTTATGTTCATGCCTGTAAATTTCGGCCACCTGATCAGCCTCCGGATCACGCCGCGTTGATTGAAATCAGGTCTGTGGATTACGACGGCAAGGTTACGGAAATGCCAATTTTCATGGGCTGGATGTTTGCCTCATCACCCGCTATCAGTGGTCTTGAACACGCGGTTTATGATATTACCGTGCTATCCTGTAACAACTGATCCAGCATTGGCGTTGGGTCATCATCTAGGGGTATCTGTGCCGTTGTTAATAAGGCGGCTTGCAGGCGTTCATGAAAATCCTGCCGTGGGATTTCCTCACACCCAAACTGAACCAGATGCGGGTTGATAAACTGGGTATCAAAGAGGGTAAATCCGCCATGTCGCAGGCGTGCAATCAAATGCAATAATGCTAGTTTTGAGGCATTGCTGACACGGCTAAACATGGACTCGCCAAAAAACACTCCGGCTAAAGCCACCCCATATATGCCGCCAACAAGTTTGGGTGATGACGCCTCATCATCTTGCCAAACTTCGAGAGAATGGGCAAAACCAAGACGATGCAGAGCGCAATAAAGCTGGCGGATGGGGGCGTTTATCCATGTGTCCGTGCGTTGGTCTGTAATCTCGCGGCAACCATCAATGACATCGGCAAAGGCCTGATTGATCGTAACGCGCAATGGGGATCGGCGGATCAACCGACGCATAGAACGGCTCAGATAAGGTGGCTGAAGCGGGATAATGCCGCGCTGTTCCGGATCAACAAAAAAGATGCGGTCATCATCACGGCCTTCTGCCATGGGAAAAACGCCCAGCGCATATGATTTGATCAATGTTTCTGGCGAATAATGATACATCACCCCATTTTGCCGATGATGCTCATATCAGGCAAGGGGGTTATGATTGTCACGTATCGGTATCTGTCTTCAGATTAGGCAGAAATTGTTCTTCCAGCCAGCGGATCGAATAATCACCAGATGCAATATTTTTATCTCTTACCAGCAAACGGTGCAGATCAAGCGAGGTTGGCATTGGTGAGATAATGGTTTCATCAAGGGCGCGTTGCAAGCGGGCCAAACAATGCGCCCGGTCGTCACCATGAACGATAATTTTGGCAATCAGGCTATCGTAATCTGAAGGGATGCGGTAACCGGAATAAAGAAAACTATCAACGCGAACGCCGGGGCCGCCGGGGGCGTGAAAATCACTAACCTTGCCGGGGGTTGGCATAAAGGTGGTGGGATGCTCTGCGTTAATACGGCACTCAATGGCATGACCGTTGAATTGGACATCCTCTTGTTTGAAAGATAAAGGTATTCCGGCGGCGATACGGATCTGTTCCGCCACTAAATCAATTCCGGTAATCGCCTCAGTGATCGGATGCTCAACTTGCAATCTTGTGTTCATCTCAATGAAAAAGAACTCACCGTTTTCGTAAAGAAACTCCATCGTTCCAAGGCCGAGATAACCCATAGCGCGTGTTGCATCAGCCGCAATGCGGCCAATATGATCGCGTTCTTCTGGCGTTAACGCTGGCGATGGGGCTTCTTCGAGCAATTTTTGGTGGCGACGTTGAACCGAACATTCGCGCTCACCCAGATGGGCAACATTGCCATGTGCATCGGCGATCACTTGTATCTCAATATGCCTTGGGTTGCCCAGATAGCGTTCCAGATAAACGGTGTCATCACCAAAGGCGGCTTTTGCCTCACTCCGGGCAGAAGAAAAAGCCTCAGAGAGATCATCTTCGGAATTGGCAACTTTCATGCCTCTGCCGCCACCTCCAGATGCCGCCTTGATCAGCACCGGATATCCTGTGGCCTTGGCAACACGCTCGGCTTCACTCAAATTGGCGATAGCTCCATCAGACCCCGGCACCAAAGGAAGACCTGCCGCCGCCGCCGTGCGTTTAGCTTCGACCTTATCACCCATAGCAACAATATGTTCAATTCTTGGGCCGATAAAGGTTAACCCATGGGCATTAACCACGCCGGCAAAATCAGCATTTTCAGAAAGAAATCCTACCCCCGGATGAATTGCCTCTGCTCCGGTGATTGTGGCGGCAGAGATCAGTGCCGGGATATTGAGATAAGATTGTGAGGATGGTGCCTCACCAATGCAGACAGATTCATCAGCCAGCCGGACGTGCATGGCATCGGTATCCGCAGTGGAATGAACCGCAACCGTGGCTATCCCCATATCCTGACAAGCCCTAAGAACACGCAAAGCCACATCACCGCGATTGGCTATCAGGATTTTCTTAAACATGGGCATTTCCCTAATTTATCTATCTTTATTGACTACTCAATAATGATCAGGGGTTCGCCAAACTCAATCGGTTGGCCATCCTCAATCAGAATACGGCGTACCACACCAGCGTTTGGTGCGGTGATGGGGTTCATAACTTTCATCGCCTCAATGATCAAGAGGGTTTGACCAGCCTTGACATTATCACCTTCTTTAACAAAAACCGCCGCCCCCGGTTCCGGGGCTAGATAAGCGCGGCCCACCATGGGGGAGTTAATGGCATTTTCAAGATCAGCATCTGCTGTGGCTTCAGGTGCTGGCGCAGGGGCTGCTGCCGTTGGTGCTGGCGCCGCCGCCGCTATTGGGGCATGAGCCGCCATCATTGGAGCATGGCTAACAGATCCTGTTTTAGAAAGATGAACCGAGACTTCTTCATCCTCAAAGTCAACTTCAACCAATCCGGTTTCTTCCATGATCTGTGCCAATTCACGGATAAGGTGAACTTTATTAGCAATCTCATCAGATGATTTGCGTGGTGTCTTGGTCATATTCATCAAGCTCCTTTTAGGGTTGGCAGGTCGTTATGGTTACGCTGATGACTGTAATTTTGATGCGGCGGCTTCCACCGCTAGGCGATAACTATCCGCGCCAAAGCCACAGATAACGCCTGTGACAATGTCAGACAGGTAGGAATGGTGGCGAAAAGACTCGCGCGAAAAAATATTACTAAGGTGAATTTCGATCTTTATCCCCGCAAACATCAGCATCGCATCACGAATAGCGACTGAGGTATGGGTAAAGGCGGCGGCATTAATTAAAATGGCGTCAATCTGCCGATTAGTGGCAGATTGAATAGCCTCAATGATTGCGCTTTCAGCGTTTGATTGCATGAACTCAATGTTCATGCCATGCGGTTTTGCCGCGCTTCGGCAAAGCGCCTCAATATCTGCAAGCGAGGTACTACCATATAATTCAGGCTCGCGAACGCCAAGCTGATTTAAGTTCGGGCCATTAATGACAAGCGCAATATGTTGAGCCATGTTATCCCTTTTGCGTATCTTATCCTAAATGTCACTCACCTATAACAGGATCAGTCCGGCCTGTCACCTGATGACTGACTAGGCTTATGATGCTTTTGCATCGGCGCGGGCTTTTTCTACCGCCTTCATCAAATCCGCTTTTCCAATAGCACCGGGGTAAATATCGCCGCCAATGATAAATGCTGGTGTGCCCTCAATATTTAATTGCTGGCCCAGATCATAGTTGCGGCTGAGATAAGCCATAACAGGATCATTGTTGCGATCATTAAGAGAAAAGCTGGTGATACCATGTGTTGCGGCTAGGTCTTCTAGCATGGCATTTGTAATGCTGCCGCGCCATTGCATAAGCATTTGATGCACCACTTCAAATTTACCCGTATTGGCGGCATGAAGCGCTAACCTGGCGGCATCAACAGAGCTTTCTGCCAAAATGGGATATTCCTTAATCACCAGACGGATATTACCATCGGCATTGACGACTTCCATCACATCGGCAAAAGCGCGCTTACAATACCCACAATTATAGTCGCTGAACTCATAAATGGTGATATCACCTTCAGGGTTTCCCATAATCGTGTTATCGTCACTGGCACTAAGCAAATTCACAGCTTGCAGGCGTGCATTTTGATTGCGCTCAACATTGAGGGCAATGAGGGCATTTTCAATCGCTTCAGGATTGGCGCTGATATAAGACGCGATCCGTGGGTTGAGATCATCTTGCTCTGTTACCCCTATTGGCAAAACCCGATCAACCAGAAAACCAAGGACAATTCCGACAATGAGGGCCAAGGCCAGAGGCAGGTTTGATCTGATGCCAGTGCCGGGTTTTTGTTCGTTTGAGCTTGTCATGTCGTCATGTCCTTTGGTTAATCTTGTTCGGAGGTTATCCTATACCCTTTATCAGTGATTTTATCACGCTTCACCTATTCTTATGATTACTGATCTGCCTCAATGATGAGATCAAGGGCCAGTTGCCGCTGGATAGGGCTAGCATCCTCGCGGTCTTTCGCACGTTGGGCTAATTGCTTGGCTAGGGCATGGTTGCCTAGCATGATGGCACGTTCGGCTAGGATCAGATCAGCGTCGGTAACGCGCCCGGCGCGGCCGTAAGTGATACCGAGCTGATGCTTAACAAAGGCCCATTCTGGTTCAAGTCGGTTGGCCTCCTCTAAAATGGGAATAGCACTGTTCAGGCTATCTTGATCACCTTTCGTCATCAGGGCGCGGCCAAGAGAGAGCAAAATCTGCCCGCGATTGACCCCATCGTCCAGACGTTCCAAGCTAGCCTCAAACGCATCGGCGGCTTCTTCGGCGCGGCCTGCGGAAAGCAGAATCTCGCCCTTAAACTCCCAATAAAAAGGCTGATCTGGATAAGCGGTAGTCAACTGGTCTGTCAGCATTAACGCTTGATCAAGATCACTAAGTCGGTATGAGGCGATAGCAAGCTGAAAGAGATCTTCGGCTTGATCCGGGTTAGTATTGACAATATTGACAAGGGTTTGTTCAGGGGGGACTGTCCATGCCTCAAGCTTTGCTTTGATATGTTGAAAACGGGCATTCATATCAGGAGGCGGTTGGGTATTTGAGGCCGGATCAGAAAGCGCATGGTTCAGAAAAACGACACTGCGTTCCCTTGCACCGGGGTGTGTTTGGTAATATTTTGATTGCCGGGATTGAGGCAATAGCCTCTGTTTTGAAAGTCTGGCCATCAAATTAGCCATGGGGCGCAAGGAATATCCTTGTTCTTGCATTAGTCTAATGGCCCATTCATCAGCTTCGGATTCGTCTTGCCGTGATTGTTTTAGAATGATGCGCTGGGTCTGATCACCACTACCAATCACCGCCCCAATCGCGGCATCACCATGACCTGAAGCGCTGAGAGCGATAGCGGCAACAGCACCAAAGACACTGGCCATCATGGCGTTGTCCACCACCTCACCCCTGCCTTGAATATGACCAGATGCCAGATGACCAATTTCATGGGCTAAAACACCTGCGACTTCATAAACGGATTCAGACTCAATGATCAGACCACTATGAACAAAGATCGTGTTTTCACCAGTGACAAACGCATTAAAAGCAGGATTAATAATGATCCTGATTTGGAGATTATTTGCATCAATTCCGGCTTCTTGAGCCATGGGGCGCGCCAATTCAAGCAGATGATTTTCAATCTCTGTGTCGCGTATCATGCCTGCCCATGATGATGATGTTGTGGCGGCTAATATAACAGCACACATAAAGCAAGCGCGTCTAAACCACGCTATACGGAATAGCCCCGATTGGTGAAAAGATGAGACTTTACAAAAGGTCATGCTTACTATCTATATGGTTTAGCCATGGATGGCGATCAAATTTCAATAGATTGGTGGGCTAAATTACTGTCCAAAATCTCATAGTGAATGAAAAGAAAGGTAAAATTATGGCACTTCGTGTCTCATCTCGGTCCGAACTTCCGTCTTTTATGGTTATGGATGTTTTGGAAAAGGCTGAGCGTATGAAAGTAACGCCACAGCCGCTTTTGCGGCTGGAAATGGGACAGCCTTCTTCACCACCACCTAAGCCTGCGCTAGATGCGATTATGCGTCATATTAATGATCCTAGCGCGCATGGATATACCTTATCGCGGGGCACGATTGAATTGACTGAGGCCATCGCGCGGCATTATCGCCGATGGTATGATGTTGATGTGAAACCTGAACAGGTTTTGGTCACGGTGGGATCATCACTTGGATTTATGATGGTTTTTCTGACCTGTTTTGAAGCTGGTGACAAAATCGCTATGACAGCGCCGGGATACTCGGCTTACCGTAATCTGATGATTTCGGCCTCGCTTGAACCGATGCTGGTGGATTGTGGTGAGGAACAGGGGTGGCGGCTGACGGTTGAAACATTAGAGGCACTTGATACCGTGCCTGACGGATTGATTATCGCTAGTCCCTCGAACCCGACCGGGGTTGTGATGAGTAATGATGAGCTGGCAGATATCTGCCGTTGGTGTGAGAAAAATGGGGTCAGACTCATCTCGGATGAGATTTATCACGGCATCAATTTTGGCGATACTAATCACTCGGCGTTGGAACATTCTTCTTCTGCTGTGGTGATGAACTCATTTTCCAAATATTTTGCTATGACAGGTCATCGCATAGGCTGGATTATTGCCCCTGATAACTTGGTTGATCCTTTTGATCGGCTGGCTCAGAATTGTTTTATTTCTGCTAATACCTTGTCACAGATCGCTGGCGCGGCGGCGATGGATAACCCCGAAAGTTATCGTGAAATGAATGACCATGTCGCGCGTTATCGGGTCAATCGTGATTTGCTTCTTGACCGTTTGCCGGAAAAATTCCTTGGTAATTTCCCCAATCCGCAAGGTGGGTTTTATATCTATGCTGATATCAGCCAAATCAGTAATGATAGCGTTGCGCTGACTAATACTTTTCTTAATGACCTTTATGTTGCTACCACTCCGGGGGTAGATTTTGATGAGAAAAGGGGACTTCAGTATATGCGCCTGTCGTTTGCAGGTTCGACCGAGGATATGGCAGAAGCGGCAACGCGGTTAACGAATTGGGTGAATAAA
>CBFIDH010000029.1:0-27107 GCA_965661405.1 Puniceispirillales bacterium (SeqCode) | reverse complement strand
GGATGATTTTTACCTGAATGAATCCCGGTCAACCTTATCGTGGAGCAGACCCGGCACATCATTTAACACCACCTATACCCAGAGATCAGAATCCTATTTTAGCGCCGCCAGCATTGTTGAAGAAGAGCTGATTGTTGGGCTGGATCAAGTGATTCATGATGGGGTTACGCTTACCGCCAGACAAACCTATGATCTTAGCAATGGGCAAAGTCTTCAGGACAAGTCGGTGATTGGGATTGATATCACGCGCGGGCTTCAGGATTGCCTGACCATTACCATGCAATATACGCGCGATGAGACCAGCGACCGTGATATTCAACCCGTGGATGAGTTTATGCTTCTGCTGAACTTCAAATATCTGGGCGCGTTTGAAAACTCCTCAGCTGGCAATTAATTTTGGGTTGCGATGACGGATAGCTTTTTTGGGGGGGGCAGATGATTAACTTCCCCTTAAACTGCACGACATTCCAAATTGATAATGCAAAAGAGACACCTTGCACTTCCGATGCATTATATGATCATGGTTCTCGGTCTAATTTTAATAACTTGAAGTTAATTTCATACCTATAGAATTCTATAGAGGGATTTATTTGCAACGCTCTTTTAATTCTTAGATCATCGTCAAAAGCAATGATACACCCCTTAACATTTTGAGTGGGTTCAGCAATTTCGCTTTTTATGTAACCCATATAGCGTTGAATCTGACCAACAACAGAATCACTTGCCCTACCTTTTTTTAATTCTATGACAAAAAACTCTGTCTTATCTTTGCTAATTGCCAAAATATCAATAGAACCCGTGTCAGTAGGAAATTGTTGACCAATTCTGAACGAGAAAATCCTCTAGATGTTTTTCCATTAACCGATCCTTACATTTTTCTAACAACATTTAGACAGAGACTGATCCACCTTCGGTTTCTGTCTTTTTTCTATTTATGTAAGTATTTATAAGAATATTTATTTCTACTGATTGAAGGATCCAATCGACCTTTTCAATCAATGTTTTTCATATCCATCGGTTATGGTTTTGAGATTTTACCTACTGTATTATAACGAGGTTGGATGAAATCCATTCCAATACAATATGTGTAAAAATATTTAATAAAAACAGTTACTTAATACTATATGTAGTAGATATCAAAATCAGTTTGGTTTTGTGATAATTTGGATTTGTTGAAGGATTAGTTTTTCGGTTTTTTCAACAACCTTAAAGGAGTTGAACCGATCCAACCTATTCCGATACTTCTTCATCGTCACCCAAACATTCTTTTGAGTGTATTGTTTTCCGTTCGGTGTAAGGATGTTTCTATCGTTAAAGTAATCGGTGATTTCCTTATTGGACATTCCACCATCTGACATAGACTTTATTTATCGAAATCTATCTTCTATGTTTTAACTCAATCCCATAATCAATGTGGATTTCAATTCTACTAAACAATGTTTTCACTATGTTTATGAAGAAAAAACTTTTGTAACAAATAGTTCTCTTCCCTTTAATTCTTTCATTATTACATTCATATCAGAGAATTTTAAATTAAATGGAGGTTTTTCTAATACTACACCACTCTTTTTATGTATTCTAATTCCAGGACCTGTGATGACGTCTTTGTTTGGAGAAAAAAATATAGATTTTGATAAAGACTCAGTTACGATTAGATATCGATATTTACCTTCAATGTTTTTAACAAACTTTTTTATTTCATTATTTGATAGATGTTGTAGCACCTGACGTACAAAGATAACGTCCGTAATTGGTATTGTTCCATTTGTTAAATCTAATGTTGAAAAGTTGACGTTTTGTTCAGAATAAATTTTTTTGTTTTCTTCAATAATATTTTTTGCAACATCCATTGCTTTAAAGTCTTCAAACAAATCACAAAACGAGATACCAACAGTAAAATCACCACAACCCAAATCAAGACCAGTTTTTACGTTTGTTTTATCAGACAAGAATTCCTTAACTGAATCAATATATTTTGAAATAATCTCTTTATCCCTAGTTCCATCACCGGAAGAATATTTTCTCTTTAAATCCTTAGATGACCCCCACCTTTTTTCTTCATATATTTTTTCAAAAACTTCTGAATTGGATAGACCAGAAAACTCTTCAGCAATCTTATTATCCCTTATTTTACGGTGATACTTTCTAATAATTGAAGGAGTCAGTTTTTTTATAATATTGTCTTTAGACACAATCACTAAACCTCATCTAATCTAATCTAAATGATTTATTTTAAGGACTTTTATTGGGTTGTATCATAAGTTTCTCACTATGACATATAATCTTATAAGTATTTTGCCTATCTAATCTTTTTTATATTTCTTAAGGGTGGACCAAATTAAATTTGGGTAATAACTCTTTCCCTTAGGTGTCTTTATCTCCAAAGAATTTAGGAAGTCTGATATTTCCCTATTAGTCATACCCTCATCACTTAATGTTTTTATAAACTCTAATCGTTGGACTCTTTTATCATCTAATCCTATCAAAGATGTTTGAGAGGTTTCTATTAATACATTGTATTGAATGAATAATCTATAATTTCCATATATTATTCTAAAATTACTCCACGGTGACAGATTTAGCCAGATTACGAGGTTGGTCCACATCGGTGCCTTTATGCACCGCCGTCAGATAGGCCAGAAACTGAATAGGCAGGCTCAGTAACAATGGCGCCAGCAAGGGGTCACAATCTGGAACCGTGACCACCATTTCAGCCAGTTCAGGAGATTCCTCTGCCGCTTGCCGCGCCGCGCTTTCCGTTGCTACCAGCAAAACATCAGCACCGCGAGCCTTGGCCTCAACCACATTGCTGATCATTTTGCCCAGATGCTCATCATCGGTAAGAATGGCGACCACGGGCAAGCCTTCCTCAATCAGGGCAATAGGCCCGTGCTTCATCTCGCCGCCAGCGTAGCCTTCAGCGTGAATATAACTCAATTCCTTGAGCTTTAACGCCCCTTCAAGTGCCACTGGATACAATGTCCCCCGCCCCAGATAGAGGCATGATTTTGCCCGCGCCAATCGCGCCACCATAGGCTTAATCGTATCAGAACACGCCATGCTTTCGCCCAACAACCGCGGCAAGCTTGCCAGGACAGCCTCAATCTCTTGCCTGCGCTGATCGGTGATCACACCGCGCTGATGCCCTGCCACCACCGCAAGGATAAGCAAAACTGTCATCTGCGCCATATAGGATTTGGTGCTGGCAACGCCAATCTCTGGCCCTGCACGGGTCATCAGATGCACATCACATTCTCGCGCCATGGTTGAGGTATCAACATTCACCAGCGCCGCGGTATCTACCCCTTTTTCCGCCATATAGCGTAACGCCATGAGGGTATCCAGCGACTCCCCCGATTGGGAAATGCCAAGCGCTAGGTTGATCTGTCGAAGGGATGGATGGCGATAACGAAACTCCGAAGCGATCTCTGAAACCACGGGCAGGTCTGCCAGATGCTCCATCCAGTAACGCCCGACAAGTCCAGCATGATAACTGGTCCCCGCCGCCAGATAAGCCATGCCGTTAAGCGAAGTGAAATTAATGGCTTGTGGCAGACAAAAATGACCATCGCTATCGGTCAGCGCGCTAAGGGTATGCAGAACCGCGTCAGGCTGTTCGTGAATCTCCTTTTCCATGAAATGATGATAGCCTTCTTTTGATACAAGACCGGGGCTTGCCGAGACCACCACCACCTCACGATTAACAGGTTTGCCATCGCTATCGGTCAAATCCACCTGATCTTTGGTGATTGTGCCATAATCCCCATCTTTGAGAAAAATGATCTTTTGCGTCACATCCCCCATGGCGATAGCATCAGAACCAACAAACACCGCCTCATCCGTCAGACCAACAGCCAAGGGTGAGGCTTGGCGAGCAATCGCCAGTTGGTCGGGATAATCCTTGGTCATCACAACAAAGGCATAAGCACCCTCAATCTGCGCCAGTACTTTTGCGGTGGCATCGTGCAAATTATCAGATTGGTCTATCGCCTCAACAAACAAATGGGCCAATACCTCTGTGTCTGTGTCACTGGTGAACTTGCATCCACGAGATTCGAGGCTCTGTCTGATCTTGCGGTGATTTTCAATGATCCCGTTATGCACCACCGCTACGCGATCTTGGGCCATAATCGGGTGTGCGTTTTCAATCCTGACATTGCCATGGGTGGCCCAGCGAGTATGGCCTATGCCAGTCATCCCACTAAGCGGCGAGGCACTAATCACCTCTGCCAGCGCATTTAGTTTTCCTACGGCGCGCCTCACATCAAAACCAGATGCCGTGCTGACCGCGATACCAGCAGAATCATAGCCCCGATATTCCAGACGCCGAAGCCCCTGAAGCAACGCATCTGCCGCGTTAGGATGACCAATAGCACCAATGATACCGCACATATCATTTCCCTTCTGTCTTTAATCTCGCACTTATTCTTTTCTATATACGCACTCAGAGGGAAAAGATGCAATATCGCATTACCTGTTGATTGTTTTCGGTAGTGTTTATTCTGATCCGGCCTTTTCATCTTGTGGTTTAGAAACTATAATCATCTCATGACATTTACTGCTATTATTCTTGCCGCCGGTCAAGGCACGCGAATGCGATCAGACCTACCAAAGCCACTTCACCGTCTGGCGGGAAAGCCGCTTCTTGACTGGGTGCTGGACAGTGTTTCCACGGCGGGAGCTAAAGATAGCGTTGTTGTCGTTGGCGCGGATGGTAGCCAAGTCAGCGATTATACCAAATCCCTTGCTGAAAATGATCATATCCCTATTCGCACCGCTATCCAAGATCCGCCCATGGGGACAGGACACGCGGTTGAGGCGGCAAAAGACCTGCTCAAGGGGCGTGATGGCATCGCCATGATTGCCTTTGCCGATACGCCATTGATATCCGCAGATTGTTTTGATGCGCTGGTCACATCTATCCGTGATGATGGTCACGATTTATGCTGTCTTGGGTTTATGGCTGATAACCCCACAGGTTATGGCCGGCTTATCACTGACCAGCATGGCGGCGTTACCGCTATTGTTGAGGAAAAGGAAACTGATGAAACCAACCGTGCCATCAGGCTTTGTAATAGTGGGTTAATGGCAGTTAAAATGCCGCTTCTTTTTGATTTGCTTGATCAGATCGGGTTTAACCAAAAAACCAATGAGAAGTTCCTGACCGATATTATTGCTCTGGCGCATCAAAGTGGGCGATCCATTGGCTATGCTGAGGCAGATGAAGATGATGTTCTCGGCATCAATTCGCGGGTTGATCTAGCTAAGGCAGAAAGCATTATTCAGCGCCGCCTGCGCCACCGCGCGATGATGGAAGGGGCAACATTACTGGCTCCGGATACCGTTTTTCTTAGCGCCGATACCGTTCTGGCCAAAGATGTGATCATCCATCCCAATGTGGTGATTGGCCCCGGCGTATCTATTGGTAATGGGGCTGAAATTAAATCCTTTAGTCATATTGAAGGGGCGGTCATCGGCCCATGCGCGGTCATCGGCCCTTATGCGCGTCTGCGCCCCGGAACAATTCTGGAGGAAGGCGTAAGGATTGGAAATTTTGTTGAAACCAAGAATATCACGATGGGAACATTGGCTAAGGCTAACCATTTAACCTATCTTGGAGATGCCGAGATTGGCGCCGGGGCAAATATTGGCGCTGGCACAATCACCTGTAACTACAACGGATTTCGTAAGGCTATGACGCGCATTGGTGCCAATGCGTTTATCGGATCAAACACCGCCTTAGTCGCCCCAGTAGAAATCGGCAATAGCGCCATAATCGCGGCAGGCAGTACCATCACCGCCAATGTTGCCGAAGATGATCTGGTCATTGCCAGAGGAACAATGAAAACCACTAAAAATGGCGCCGCCAATTATCGCAAGCGCGAAAAGGGAAAAACATGACAGACCACCATGTTTTAGGGGCCAGATCAGGCGCCATCGTTTCCGCCATGCAGGATCAGCATATTGTTGTTATTGGTGATGTGATGCTGGATCGGTTTATCAGCGGTGAGGTCAACCGCATCTCACCCGAAGCGCCTATCCCTGTTCTCAATCAAACCATGATCCGGGATATGCCCGGCGGCGCGGCCAATGTGGCACGTAATCTGGCGCATTTGGGATCGCGGGTCAGTTTGATCGGGATCACTGGCGATGATGATGGCGCGGATCAACTAGAAAAAAGCCTTGCGGATGAACCCGCGATTACCACCAAAATCCTGCGCGATAAGACAAGACCAACCACCACTAAAACCCGCTTTACGGCTAATGGGCAACAATTATTGCGTGTTGATCATGAAGAAAGCGCATCCTTATCGGCATCCGTGCTTAGCCAACTTGTGCGGCATATCACCGATGCGCTTGATAGCGCCAACACGGTTATTCTGTCCGATTACAACAAGGGTGTAATTGAAAGGCCACTGCTTGAGGCTGTGCTTGGGCATAAGCGGCGCGATCAATTTCAGGTTTTGATGGACCCCAAAAAAAGTGATGCCAATCTGTATCATGGTGTTGATATTTTGACCCCAAATTTATCGGAGTTTCAGACTTTCTGCCGACAATTAGGCATGGCACCGCCAACAGCAGACGACATTAACGGGCTGGACACCGCCGCTAAACACCTGCTCGCCGCCACAGATATTAGCGCGATGATGATCACTTTGAGTGCGAATGGTATCATGATCAGCCGCAAGGACACTGAGCCATTTCACGCCGTCAGTATTGCCAGATCTGTTTATGATGTCTCTGGTGCTGGCGATACGGTGATTGCCAGCCTTGCCGCCGCCATTAGCGCCGATGCCGATCTGATTGAGGCTACTTATCTGGCTAATATTGCCGCCGGGGTTGTGGTTGGAAAAACAGGAACAGCAACAACATCACCAGGTGAGATTCTGGCATGGGTTGATCAGCACCCCCCTTATCATTTAGATGGGCTGGTTGCCGAGGCAACACAATGGAAAAACGCTGGTGATAGCATTGTCTTTACCAATGGCTGTTTTGATTGTCTTCACCCTGGGCATCTCTGGCTTCTGGCTGAGGCGCGCAAGGCTGGTGACAGATTGATTATCGGTCTTAACAGTGACGCTTCAACACGTCGCCTCAAAGGGTCTGATCGCCCTATTCAGAGCGAGGCAGAACGTGCCAGCGCCCTTGCCGCCTTACCGCAAGTGGACGCCGTGATCATCTTTGATACCGACACGCCTTATGATCTGATCACCGCCCTTAATCCTGATATTCTGGTCAAGGGCGGCGATTATAAGCCTGAGGATGTTGTCGGCGGTGACCATGTGATGAATACTGGCGGCAAGGTTCATATCATCCCTACTCGCAGCGGTTTTTCCACCACACGTCTTAACGCCAATTAGGCATCGCTATCGGTTCCTGCCAGAAACTCCTGATCCAGATTAGGTAAGGGCTTATCGTATAGCACGGCCTCAAAACCTTTGAGCCGCTTAAAGATGGAAAGCAACTCAACAATCGTCGGCCACGCCGCCACCACTAGCTGAAAGGAATTAGCCACTTGCCCAAAGGCGGTTAGAATCTGTTGGAAAATCCCCCATGTGATCTTGCCCATAACAAAGGTTGGTACAAGAATAACAAAGGGGAAAATGTTATCTGCTTGAAAATACAAATTCCGGGTTGCATTGAAATAGACATAATGAAAGTAAATCCGAAAATAATTTCGTCTGACATTACCAAATAGTTGTTTCACCGTTGGCGGTTGTGCGCGACTTTCATCATCCTCACCATAAACCAACTCTTTCCGGAACGCCGCTTCCACACGCTGATTACGGAATTGTAGACCTGGCAGTTTAACGCCAACAACCGCCAGCAGGATCGTGCCAAAAACAGCCCAAACAATAGATGACCAAACCAGAGGATTAGGAATAGCACCTAGAATAGGTAACTCATCCACATAAACCGACAGGCTAAGCAAGATCGGCAAAAACGCAAACAACGTCATCAGCGCGTCGATAACGCTCACCCCTAGGTCTTCCATGATCGTAGCAAAACGCATGGTGTCCTCTTGGATACGCTGTGATGCGCCCTCAACTTGGCGTAGCTTTGCCCAATGGCTGAGGTAATAATCATTCATAGCTGTCCGCCAGCGAAAAATATAATGGCTGACGAAAAACCGTGTCAGAGTATAGATGAAAACCGCTACCATGGCGATATTGGTAAAGGTCAGCAAACCACTATAAAAATCCCATTGCGTATAAGTTCCGGGTGTTTGCAAGGTGGATTGCAACATATCAAAAAATGGTCGCCGCCAATGGTTGATCGCAACCGATACCTGAACCCCAAAATAGGTATTAAACAGAATAAAAGCCGAGCCAAGAATAGACCACCGCCCCCATTGATGCGGCGCATAAATCTGCCAGAACAGATAAAATAGCCCGGTCAATATGGCAAAATACAGATAGAAGATCAGGAAATCTGAAGTAACAAAAAACCCAAGCCCAATAACAGGTTCTTCAGGGGAAATAATCGGCATTCCCAAAGCCGCCGTGACCCCGCCAAAGGTCGTTGACCACATCAGATAAGTCACTATCAACCAGATGATGCCACTAGATAAAACCAACGTCGGACGTCGTTGCCAGCTTTCGCGATCAAGTGACCAAAACCCTAAAAACGCGGCCATCATCGCGCCAAGATATAGCACCAGACCAATCAGCCGCGTTGAAGTGGCAAGCACGGCATCACCACCATCGTCTGGAGTTTGACCAAACAACAGGACCAGAAAATCACTGACACTGATATTCCAAAACAAGGTGGTGCAGATTGTCCAGAATAACAGCGATAAGAAAAACTGTTTTGGACGAGGAAAAAAGGAAAAAATCATAAAAAGTTCCTCATAACTCTCTCTTGTGGTTAGTGCCGCGCTTCTGTGGTCATGTTTTCATTCCTTAGTATGACCAGTTCATCACCATAAGCGACGCTCCGAAGCTTTAGCAATATGAAGCCTAGCGCGTTGCTTGGCAATAGCCCTTGGCGTCAGTGTTAATCCATAACTGTCTTTGATGATCGCAACCAGTTGAGGATCAGTAAGAGGGTTGGACTTTTCCTCGCTCTCTATTGCCGCCACTATTCTTGCGGATACGGCACGACTGGCGATGTCTTTGCCATCTGAGTTTGTAATGCCGGGGCTGAAAAAATCAGCAAGAGGCACCATCCCGCGCGGCGTCAATATCAGCTTATCTTTAACCAGACGTGTGACGGTACTGGCATGACAGTTGAGATGGCCTGCCGCGGTGATCATGGTAAGAGGTTCAAGGGCCACATCACCTTGCTGCATAAATCTGGCTTGCTTGGTGACAACAAATCCTGTCAGGGCCATTAGCATACTGGCGCGCGACGATAAGGCCGCGTTGAGAGCGTTGACTTCTGCCCGTGCTTTTTGCAGAAGCGGCTTTAAGTTTGCCTCACTAATCACATCTTCTGCTAGGCGGATACTTGGTAAATTGGCCTTATTCAGAGTGATATCGTAACGGTCATCGCGTTTGCTGACAATAATATCAGGTCTGAAAATATCTCCATCATCATGTTGAAATCTAGCCCCCGGCTTGGGGTCAAGTTGGCGCAATCGAGCCAGACCAGATTGCAGTTGATCACGGCTTAGCCCTGTTTTGTTGATCAGCGCATCCATTCCGCCCTCAAGCAAGATAGATAAATGCGGCAGCAACCGTTCCATCACAGTATCAAAATCACCGCGATCCTTTAGTTGTAGCATCAAACATTCGGCGAGATTGCGGGCAAATAATCCTGTTGGTTCCATGTTTTGCAGACGCGCAATCAGGTAATCATATTCTGCCCCTGTGATGCCCAAGCCTGCGGCGGTGGCCTCTGCCTCTGCCTCCAGCCAACCAGCAGGGCTAATATGTTCCACCAACGCCAAAGCAACCGCACGATCCCGACCAGAAGGAAGCAAAACAGCAATCTCATTCATCAGATGCGAGGTCAGCGAAATCTCTACCCGATCGGCCGCCATAGCCGCTGAAAACGCCATTTCAAGCATAGGATCACTTGGCTTGCGGATACCAGAGGCAGGGTATTCTACTTCAATAAACGGGTTATTCGCCGCCAGATCACGAACAAAGCGAGTGATCTGATGGTTGCGCCAAGACATCAGCCGTAAGGATTGCCGAATAGCAGGGGTAAGAGCAAGGCGCTGTGACGGTTTGGTAACAAGATTTCGTCGCTGGCTCTTTGGCTTGACAGACGGTCTGACCATTAGTCATGAACATCCTTTTCATTCAACATAGCACTGATCACCATGCCAAGACTAAGAAACACCGTCATCATAGCCGTGCCGCCATATGAGATTAACGGCAGAGGCGCCCCGACCACAGGCAACATCCCGGACACCATGGCAATATTCACAGTAACATAGAAACTGATCATTGCCGCGACACCGATAACCAGTAACCGTGAGAAATTCATCTTCATGGCAAAACTGTATCGGATGAGAAGTAAGATCAAAGCTGTGTAAAGACCGATGACATAAATACAGCCAAAAAACCCAAACTCCTCACCAATCATGGTAAAGATGAAATCTGTCTGGCGTTCTGGCAAAAAATCCAAATGGCTCTGACTACCCTGCAAATAGCCTTTGCCAACAATCCCGCCACTGCCTAAGGCAATTTTGGATTGCGTGATTTGATAGCCAGCCCCCAGCGCATCTAATTCAGGATTAAGAAACACCATAATCCGGCTTTTCTGATACGGATAGAGCATCGACCAAACAACAGGAACCGCCGCCAGAACCAGACCAAAAACCGTCATCACCATCCAGCGCGGAATACCCGCAGCAAAGATTACCACCGAAGCCGCCAGCAAAAGCATGAGTGAGGTTCCAAGATCAGGTTGCAGAAGAACCTGCGCAAACGGGATCATAACAATCAAAATGACTGGAACATAGGTACGGATATATTTCAGCATATCGGCATAAAGCCCATGAAAATAGGCCGCCAGCATGACAATAACCGCAAGTTTTGCGGGCTCAGATGGTTGCAAATTAAACCCAGCAATAGAAAACCAGCGTTGCACCCCGCCTTTACCAGTTCCGATCACCTCAAGCACCGCCAAGAGTAAGACCGCCAGCACCCACCACAAGATAGCGTAGCGGCGAATAAAGTGAATGGGGATCATGGCAACAATCAGCATAAGGCCAAAGCCTAACCCCAACCTGATAGCGTGCATAACGGCCCATGGACGCCAAGCCCCGTGAGCCGCAGAATAAAGCGAAAGCACGCCAACCATGCCAATCATAATCAGTATGAGGATCATCAACCAAGGCGTAGCCCGAACCCAGCCTCTGCCAGCGCCAGCATTGTTATGTAATGGGGTTGAAAAGGTCGGAACATGACGCGGGCTGATCAGCTTTTTCATAGGCTTTGCTCAAATAAATAGGTCATGATATCGCGTGCGACCGGGGCGGCAGACGAAGACCCAGAACCGCCATGCTCAACGATCACTGCGATAGCATATTTTGGCTTTTCCAATGGTGCATAACCCACAAAAAGGGCGTGATCCCTGAACTTCCATGGCCTATCCATATTATCAACAATACCGCGCTCACGCTCCGCTTTGGTGATCCGCTTGACCTGAACCGTGCCTGTTTTACCAGCCATTTTAACGCCTTCTAGATCAAGTTGATAATTCCGCGCCGTCCCCTTTGGCCCGCTTACCACCGCCTCCATCCCGCGCCGGATAATCGCCATAGATGCTTCGGACACGCCAATATCGGCCTGACCAGAAGGCGGCAATCCTTCTTTGAGTTGTGGGCTAACCTGAAACTTCCCATTAGCAAGGCGAGCAGTCATCACGGCTAATTGAATAGGTGTTGTTAACACATAACCCTGACCAATAGAGGCGACCACCGTCTCACCGGGAGTCCATACCTCACCAATATGCTTTTCTTTCCATTTCTTATCTGGCATAAGTCCCGGTTTTTCACCCGGTATCATGATATCAGTTGGCGTTCCGATGCCAAATTTCTTAGCCATACTGGCAATGCGCTGTATCCCTGTTTTCAGAGCCAGTTCATAGAAAAAGACATCACAAGACTGTTCAAGTCCACTGATCACATTGACATGACCATGGCCATGTTTAAGCCAGCAATGAAACCGCGCATTGCCCAAATCTTTGTGACCGGGGCAAAAGAAGCGTGTTTTTTCATTAATGATGCCAGCTTCCAAGGCTGCCAGCGCAACAATCATCTTAAAGGTTGAACCCGGTGCGTATTGCCCCTTAATGCTGCGGTCAAGCAAAGGAATTCGGGGATGGTTAACAAGCTGATTCCAGTCTGCGTTGCTGATGCGCCGAGAGAGAAGATTAGGATCAAAAGTAGGTGTTGATACTATGGTCTTCAACGCCCCTGTTTCAATATCAATGACCACAACAGAGCCTGTCTCTGGCGGCACAACACGCCCAAGGCTGTCCTCAAAAATAAAGCCTTCGGTCTCCGATACTGAGCTAGCCAGTTCAGGGTCTGCCGCCAAAGCGCGCTTGACCTTATCATCGCTAAAGGAAATCGGCTTATTGCGTCCCCGGCGCAGAATACTGGTAGCATAAGATTGCAGATTAATATCAATCGTCAGGTTAATATCCGCGCCCGGTATCGCGGCTTCTTCGATTGATTTTTTAATAGGTCTGCCAAGAGCATTTACCAGCACCCTTTCCTGACCCGGTTGTCCGCGCAATTCTTCTTCTAGCGCACGCTCAACGCCTGATTTACCGTTATGCATATTCACCATATCCGGCAACACTCTGCCAGAGGCAATGTCATCTTCAGAAACCCGGCCAACATATCCTGTCAAATGCCCTGTCAACAAACCTTGAGGATAAATCCGTTTTTCGATGCGATCAAAACTCACACCCGGCAATTCTGGGCCTCTCACCACAACTCTTGCCACCTCACGCTGGGTTAAATCATCACGAATAATAAGCGGCAGATATGATGGCTGTTTTTCTGCCTTTTCCATTAATTCATCAATGCGAATGTCATCTAACTGGATCAGTTCAGACAACGCCCGCAAAGATTGGTGCAGATCGGTTGTATAGCTTGGCACAATATTTAGGGCATAAGCCTCAGCGTTTCCGGCGAGAAGACGACCTTCGCTATCAAAGATGCGGCCCCGTGATGGTGGCAGCATTTTATAATCAAACCGATTTCGATTTGATAACGCTTCATATCGGTTGGATTCTATGATTTGAAGATAGAATAATCGCCCAACTAAAGCCGAAGTCAGGGCAATCTGCCCTCCGGTCAGCAAAAAAGATCGCCGCGACAAGGTATGCTCAAATTGCTTTGCCTTACGAGTAATCATTTCAACCTGCGGATCAATTCCAAAAGCGATAATTCTAACTTATAAATTCCAATCATGACCGGAAATAGCAAAACCGTCACGCTATACTGAAACACCAACGGCATGATAGCTGGAAGCGCCTGATTTATGAGAATAATGCAAACCCAAGTGTAGAGCATCACAGCGACCATGACGGCGGCAAATTCAAGCCATATCATTGATTGTTGGACACTTTTAAGGCGATGTCGTGACAATATGCCAAAAAGATTAACCAAAATCATTGCCCCAGATGTATAGCCAAGTGGTGCAGACTGCATCATATCATAGATCAAACCAACCGCCATCAGGCTGGCAAAATGACTCTGTTCTTCGTCATAAATTGCTATTAAAAAAACAATAGTAATCAATAATTTAGGGGAAACACCAAAAAACAGAGGAAAGTAAGCAAGCGCAATTTCAGCAAAAGCCACGATAAACATCAGAGTAAAACTGATTGATTGATGCTGAAGTGTCGGCGGCGAAGCAATAGAATTAATAGCCATCCCTATTGCTCCCCATCTGCCGCATCACCCACCCTTTGACCAAAGGCGTTTATCCCCTCAAGGCTGAAGCTGTCGGTATCATCAGGCAAAGGCGAATAACTTTGCTCAAACAAATCATCTTTGGGTAAATCATTTTCTTTGGGCCAGCTCAAAACTGTGACAAAACTTAACCGCTGTAAATCAACGACAGGCTTGACCCGGACACGCTGATCAGTGATTTGAACCACCCTCCCCACAGGTAACCCCGCCGGAATAAGTCCACCATGACCAGAAGTCTGAACAAGCTCACCTTGCTTAATCTCTGCCTGAACCGGAACAAATCGAAGTTCAAGCAAGCTGGCATTGACGCCTGCTGTGACCGCGGGCCATGAAGTTCCGGAAAGAATAACAGGGATCATGGCATTGAGATCTGTGATCAGCAAAACCTGAGCATAAAACTCGCCCACCTCAACCACCATCCCAACCAGACCATCCATGGTCGTCACCGTATCACCTTTTTTAATGCCATCTCTCGCCCCGGCGTCGATCATGACAGCATGGGCAAAACTATCTGCATTAATGGCAATAACACGTGCCGAAACAGCATTCATGCCTTCGGGAACAGGGACTTTGCTTAAGGCGCGCAATTGGCGGTTTTCGGCAAGCAACACCGCCACTTCATTTTCCCAACGGCGAAGTTTTTGAACTTCTTCTTTGAGATTGTTATTTTCCTCGCGCAATTGGGCAACATTCTCAATGCCATCAACCATAATGCCAAGGGCGCGAAACGGAACGCTCACCGCCTCAGCCAGTGGCGTGAAAAAACCTGCAACCATACTGCGCAAGGAGTTCATTGCCGAAATATCGGCCTTGCCCGCCAACATTAAAACCACGCAGACAAAGAAAATAATCAGATGCGTTGCTAGACCGCCAGACCGACGTCCTTTCTTTCGCTCCGTCGCAATGTTGGGCAATGCGATTTCCCCTAATAGGCTCCCACCAGAACATTCTGAAGGGTTTTCATTTCCTCAAGACAACGCCCTGTACCAAGGGCAACGCAAGTCAGCGGGTCATCTGCTATGGAAATAGGTAGGCCAGTGGCCTCACGGATAACGCTGTCGATTTCATTGAGAAGCGCTCCGCCGCCCGTAAGGACAATCCCTTTTTCCACAATATCCGCCGCCAGTTCAGGTGGGGTTTGCTCAAGTGCAACCTTAACGCCCTCAACAATCTGACGAATGGAATCCGAAAGGGCATCAGCAACTTGTGACTGGGTGATAATAATCTCTTTTGGCACACCATTCACCAAATCACGGCCTCGGACCGTTTCCTTTCGGCCGGTTGAACCTTGTGGTTTTTGGGCAATGCCGATTTCTTTCTTGATTCGCTCGGCGGTAGATTCCCCAATCAAGAGGTTATGCGTTCGCCGCATATAACTAATCAAGGCTTCATCAAACTTATCACCGCCAACCCGAACAGAATGGGCATAAACAATGTTGCCAAGAGAAAGAATAGCCACCTCAGTTGTGCCGCCGCCGATATCAACGACCATAGAACCTGATGGTTCCGTAACTGGCAAACCTGCGCCGATTGCGGCCGCCATCGGCTCCTCAATCAAATAGACGCGTCTGGCGCCTGCGGATTCTGCGGATTCTTGAATGGCCCTGCGCTCAACGGCGGTTGATCCAGACGGTACACAGATGATCACCTGTGGGCTGGATAATGGCATCTTGCCATTTACCTTGCGGATAAAGTGCTTGATCATTTCTTCGGCAACTTCAAAATCGGCGATAACGCCGTCTGCCATAGGGCGAATAGCGCGGATATTGCCTGGCGTCTTGCCTAGCATTTCTTTTGCTTCGTCACCCACCGCCAGCACCTGTTGCTTTCCTTTAACCTGTGCAATGGCTACCACTGACGGCTCATCAAGGATAATGCCTTGGCCTCTGACATAAACAAGCGTATTGGCAGTTCCAAGGTCAATGGCCAGATCGTTGGAAAATAGACCTCGTATCATATTGAACATGATGGTTAAACGGCGGTGCCGCTCCCTTAAATTGATATATCAATCTGTCTCTTTGTTTTGACCATTAATGCCCCAAAAGACAATAGACCATCATAGACAGATATTCGGCTCAAATGAACCGAATATCATGTTTTAATACAAAAAAGTGGCTAAATCCAGACACAAGACAGATTAGTTCTTTGATTTATCAACGAGTCGGTTAGCCCCAATCCACGGCATCATGCCACGCAAGGTTTCCCCTACGGCCTCAATCCGGTGGCTGGCGTGCTGGCGACGTGTTGCCTTGAACGCCGATTGGCGGGCTTTATTTTCCAGCATCCAGTCACGGGTGAACTTGCCTGATTGGATATCTGCTAGAATTTCACGCATCGCCGCGCGGGTCTCATCTGTGATCACGCGTGGGCCTGAAACATATTCGCCATACTCCGCGGTGTTAGAGATGGAATAATTCATGTTAGCAATACCGCCTTCATAAATCAGATCTACGATCAACTTAACCTCATGCAAACATTCAAAATATGCCATTTCCGGGTCATATCCTGCATCAACCAAGGTATCAAAACCTGCCTTGATCAGCTCGCAAAGTCCGCCGCAAAGCACGGCCTGTTCACCAAACAGGTCTGTTTCACATTCTTGACGGAATGACGTCTCAATAATACCTGAACGCCCCCCACCAATAGCAGACGCATAGGAAAGACCAACATCATGGGCATTACCAGACGCATCCTGATGAACTGCTAACAGACACGGAACGCCGCCGCCCTTTACATACTCACCACGAACCGTGTGTCCGGGGCCTTTCGGGGCAATCATGATGACATCAATATTATCAGCCGGAACAATCAGGTCAAAATGCACATTCAAGCCATGGGCAAAGGCAAGCGCCGCGCCAGAGCGAATGTTATTCGCAATCTCATTTTCGTAAATATCAGCCTGTAATTCATCAGGGGTAAGCATCATGATGACATCACCCCAAGCGGCGGCTTCGGCTACATTCATGACTTTGAAACCAGCGGCTTCAGCTTTTCCCGCGGACGCCGACCCATCGCGCAGAGCAACGACCACATCTTTAGCCCCACTGTCCTTGAGGTTGGCGGCATGGGCATGACCCTGACTGCCGTAACCGACGATGACGATTTTCTTAGATTTGATCAGGTTGACATCAGCGTCACGATCATAATAAACGCGCATTTTTATCTCCTTGGATTAACTTTAATCTTATGTTTCGTTATGGGTGCGGATTGGCATATCAACACTAACACCTCTGGAAATAGCAGAAACGCCAGTTCGAGAAACCTCAACTTTACCGAGAGACCGCATCAATTCTACAAAAGCTGATATTTTTGAGCTGCTTCCTGTCACCTCAAATACAAAAGATTCTAGTGTGCTGTCTAGTGTATTAGCGCGAAAAGTATCGGCTATCCGTAATGCCTCGATACGCGCATCACCTTTATTGACGACTTTGACCAACGCCAATTCTCTTTCAATATGCAATCCCTGTTGGGTCAGATCACCCACAATATGCACCGGAACAATGCGATCTAGCTGAGCCTTAACCTGTTCAATCACCATAGGCGTGCCGCGTGTAACAATAGAAATGCGTGAGAGGTTATTAGTGTCATCAACGCCCGCGACCGTTAAGCTCTCAATATTGTAACCACGACCAGAAAATAGGCCAATAACCCGTGCCAGAACGCCCGGCTCGTTATCCACAAGAATGGAAAGGGTGTGACGAACTTCGTCATTGTTCATATGTTGTGACATTATGCTTGCCTCTAACGCTGGATACTTGCCTTTGGCCCTAGCCTAGACCAGCACCATACCTTCTTCTGATACAGGTTTTGCCGCCTTATCATTAGGCCCAAGCAGCATTTGATTATGGGTTGCCCCCGATGGGATCATAGGGAAACAGTTTTCTTCTTTTGCAACCCTGACATCCACCAAAACAGGCCCATCTGTACCCAGCATTTCATCAATCACCGGATCAAGGTCATCTGTTTTCTTTGCAACAAGCCCTTTCATTCCGAAACAATCTGCCAGTTTTTGGAAATCAGGCAACGACTCCGAATAACTCTCGGAATAGCGACCACCATGGATTAATTGTTGCCACTGCCGCACCATTCCCATCCATTCGTTATTGATGATAAAAATCTTCACGGGCAACTGATATTGCGAAATGGTTGATAGCTCCTGCATATTCATCATGAAAGATGCTTCGCCAGAGATATCAATAACAGTCTTGCCGGGATTACCAATTTGAACACCCATCGCGGCAGGCAGGCCATAGCCCATGGTTCCAAGACCGCCAGAAGTCATCCAGCGTTTCGGTGCGTTAAAGCCGAAATATTGCGCCGCCCACATTTGATGCTGGCCAACCTCGGTTGTCACATAAACATCTTGGCCTTTGCATTTCTGCCATAACCGATGAATTGCGTATTGAGGTTTGATAATGTCGCCTTTTTGGATGTAATCAAGACAGCGAACCGCACGCCATTCCTCAATCTGTTTCCACCATGCGGACAGATCATCTTTCTTAATTGCCGCTTTGCGCTTTTTCACCTCATCCACCAGCATTTTCAACGCGATACCAGCATCACCAACAATGCCAAGATCAACGCGAATATTTTTGTTGATAGAGGATTTATCAATATCAATATGAATTTTCTGTGATTGCGGTGAGAACCCCGACGTCAAACCTGTCACCCGGTCATCGAAACGTGCGCCAACATTAAGCATAACATCACAATGATACATGGACATATTGGCCTCATAAGTGCCATGCATCCCCAGCATCCCAAGAAAATGCTTGTCTTCAGATGGTAACGCCCCCAACCCCATTAAGGTTAAGGTTGTGGGGAATCCGGTTAGTGCAACCAGTTCACGCAAATGCTCTGATGCTTCATCACCTGCGTTAATAATACCGCCGCCACCATAGATGATCGGGCGGCTGGCTGAGGTGATCATATCTGCCGCCTGACGAATAGCGTCTGCATCTGGCGTCATTATTGGACGATACCGACTCACCGCTTTAATCTTGGCCGGCTCAACTGCACCCATATCAATAGACGCAAATTGAATATCTTTTGGTAAATCAACAACCACTGGCCCCGGACGACCTGATGACGCCACATGAAACGCCTCATAAAGGACAGGAACAAGATGTTCGGCCTGTTTGACAAGATAGTTATGTTTGGTGCAAGGGCGCGTGATACCAACGGTATCAGCCTCTTGAAAGGCGTCATTACCAATCAGATGTGTTGGCACCTGACCTGTTAAACATAAAACGGGAACAGAGTCCATGAGCGCATCAGTCAAACCTGTCACGGCATTGGTGGCCCCCGGCCCTGAGGTCACTAGAACAACCCCAACCTTGCCCGTGGAACGCGCGTAACCTTCAGCGGCATGAACCGCCGCTTGTTCATGACGAACCAGAATATGCCGAATAGAATTGCGCTTGAATAAGGCATCATAAATCGGCAAAACCGCACCGCCGGGATAACCGAAGATAACTTCAACCCCCAAATCTTCCAGAACACGAAGAACGGCATCCGCCCCGGTCACCGAAAGATCATTGCTGGTCTCGGTTTCGCTCGTGTTGCTTTTCGGTTGGCCTGTCTTAGTCATTATTCTGCCTTATCTCAAAAAAAGTCATGGATACCGCCCACTTCTCTCACAAGAAGTCATCCGGTACCCTGCATAAATGCTGTATTTTAACATCCGCGAACACATCGCGGCATAAGAGAGAAATTCCATATTCAGCCAGACAGGTCAAGAAGAAAATATAATTTTTGACAAGTTTTTTGACCAAAGTCTTTTTGAAAATTGCTTAACTTGCCTCACTCAAGGCATTCATAACGGCCGAAATCGCCTCAGACATATTCTGCTCATCAAGCAAGTCTGAGATAATTAAATCAGCATCATATTGGTGATCGAACCATGTAAATTGCCGTTTCGCATAGCGGCGACTGTCACGCTGGCTTAATCTGATGGCCTCTGCCTGATTGATCTTGCCCCTGATGGCATCCGATAGCGCCTCCACCCCCAGCGCCTTCATCGCAGGCAAGCCAGCGTCCAATTTGCGTGTTTCTACCATGACTCTGACCTCTGCCTCTGCGCCTTTTTCCAGCATTGCCGCAAAACGGTGATCTATGCGGTCATAAAGCTTATCTCGTGGTGGCCGCAGATAGATTTTCAGGATATTCCCAGCAATCCCGCCTTGCCGGGGCTGTTTCTGCCATGCGCTCAATGGTTTTTTTGAGGCAAGCCAGACCTCAACCCCGCGCATCACACGCTGGCTATCCCCCGGCTCCAGCCGTTCTGCCAATTCAGGATCAATTTCAATCAAAACATCATAAAGCCCAGCCGCCCCCATGGATGCCAGCATCTGTTCGGCTTCTTTTTGTACACTTGGGGGAATATCCGGCATTGGGGTTATGCCTTCCTCTGCCGCTTTGAAATACAGCCCAGAACCACCGACAAAAATCGGCAACTCACCACGCGCCCTTAATTTTCCAATCACCTTAGTCGCATCAGCAAGCCAAAGTGCCTGTGAATAGCGTTCACCAGCATCAACATATTCAAACAGATAATGCGGCACCGTTTGATAATCACTGGCATTGGGCGCAGCGGTAAGGATGGGTAAGCCGTCATAAACCTGCATGGAATCAGTATTAATAACGGCGCCTGTAGTGATCTCAGCCAGTTTAATAGCCAGCGCTGATTTCCCGCTTGCGGTTGGCCCTGCGATAAAAACCGCATCATAAGCGTCGTTTTGTGATTCCGTTTGAGTCATGGCTTTACCGAGATACGCGAAGTTTCAAAGCTTGTCCATAATCAGGCCATGATCAGCACATCATCAACCCCATCATCATCACAGAAAAACCGCCGCAAGAATATGGCACTTGCGGCGGTATCATCATTTGTCGGTGATCTCTCGACCTTGATCAAACCTTATTTGATTGTCACCGCCGTAAAACGGTCACGACCTTGACGGTTGATCAATAACAGGATGCTGGTTTTATCAGCTTCAATTTCTGCCTGAACAGCTTTGTCAGCCTCAGCCAGATTTTCCACCTGAACCTTACCAACACGGCGGATCACATCTCCAGCCATTAGACCACTTTCATCCGCAGGCATTCCCGGCTCAACCTCAGTAATAATGACGCCCTCAACATCATCACCGATAGCAAATTCTTGCCGCAGATCAGGGTTAAGATTATTCAGCGTCATTCCCATTTCTGCTAATTTCAATGGGCCGTTTGGACTGATATCATTTGGCGTTCCAGCAAAAAGCCCTGCTTCCTCGGCTTCTTCCAGAACCCCTAGCGTAACGGTGAGATTAATTTCTTCCCCCTCACGCATGATGGTAATATCAAGAGGCTTACCAATAGCGGATTCTGCGACAATCCGCGGCAGACTTCGCATTTCTTCGATAGGCTTACCGTTAAAGGCAATCACCACATCACCAGCTTGAATACCGGCCTCCTCGGCAGGGCCGCCACTATGGACAGAGGACACCAAGGCACCATTTTCATTTTCAAGATCAAAATTCTCGGCAATCTCTGGGGTGATTTCCTGAATAAAGACACCCAACCAACCGCGTCTGGTCTGGCCATATTCCTGAAGCTGTAACACTACATTTTCTGCCAGATTTGAAGCGATGGCAAAACCGATACCAACCGACCCGCCTGATTGTGAGAAAATAGCGGTATTAATGCCAATGACCTCACCATCAAGATTAAAGAGAGGGCCGCCGGAATTGCCGCGATTAATCGCCGCGTCGGTTTGGATAAAATCATCATAAGGGCCACTGCCAATATCACGGCCACGCGCCGAAACAATCCCTGCGGTAACACTGCCGCCTAATCCAAAAGGATTGCCGATAGCCAGAACCCAATCGCCTACGCGCATGGTGTCGCTATCCCCGAAAGACACAGGGTGCAAGGTTTCTTCACCCGGCTCAATCTTTAGCACCGCGATATCAGTTTTTGGGTCACGGCCAATCAGCGTGGCATCAAAACTGCGATCATTATAGAGCGTTACCCGAATAGCATCCGCGCCATCAATGACATGGTTATTGGTTACGACATAACCTTCTTTTGAGACAATAAACCCTGATCCCAGCGCCTGTGCAGTTCGGCGGTTATCACGATCACGGAACTCTTCAAAAAAATCTTCAAAGGGGGAGCCGGGAGGAAATTGCAAATCATCATCTCTGCTCTCACCTACCACAGTCGTTGTTGAGATATTAACCACTGAAGGTGACAAAGCCTCAGCCAGATCAGCAAAGCTTTGGGGCCGATCATTGGCAAAAGCCGGCATAGTCATCACCGTAAATATAAGCAATCCAGCCATCACAACATTAAAGACAACATGGCGAAAGGCTTTGTCCAGACGGTCTGGCCTGTGACAATCCTCTCCCAACAATAGCGCTTTTGTTTTTGTCATTGCGGTAGCTTGTCCATCCAAGGGCATGGTAATCTCCGGTATGAGTTAAATGTTTTTCATCATATGAAAATGCTGGCCTGATAATGTGGCTATTATCAGGCCGATTTGAGGCGCGAGAATATCGCTATGATTTTTATTCGGCTTCGCCGTAAGCCTCACCTGATTTGCTGCTAAAATAGCGGAAAAACTCGCTATCAGGGGAAAGCAGCATTGAGGTAGAGTTCTCACCAAACGACTTCCGGTATGCTTGCATGGACCGATAGAAGGAATAGAAATCCTCATCCACACCAAACGCTTCCGCGTAAATAGCAATAGACTTGCTGTCCCCACTACCGCGAACAATCTCTGCCGTGCGGCGAGCTTCAGCAATCAGGACGGTGCGTTCTTTATCAGCCGTGGCCCGGATTTTCTGTGCTTCTTCCTCACCTGTGGCGCGGAATTCCTTTGCCTCGCGTTCACGTTCAGATTTCATGCGGTTAAAGATATTCTGTGATGTGGCATCAGGATAATCAGCACGCCTGATCCGAACATCCACAATATTGATCCCAAGCGCATCAGCAGAAGCGTTCACTTCTTTGCGGATGGTGCTAATAATTTCATTTCGTTGTTCGGATAAGATATCCACCAAAGAATGATTACCCAAAACCCGACGCGTGGAAGAATCCACCATGGCTTCAAGCCGTTCTTGGGCAATACGCACTGTGCGAACCGTCTGATAGAATTTCAGAGGATCAACAATGGAATAGCGGGCATAAGTATCGACTTCTAGGCGCTTCTGATCAGATAAGATCACCTGTTCAGAACCTTGAGACACCATGGAAAGAACGCGGTTTTCATAGAAAACGACATTCTGGATAAATGGAATTTTCCAATTCAAGCCCGGATTTTGTACAGTTCGCTTCGGCTCACCAAACTGGAGTACGATAGCTTGCTGGGTTTGCTGAACCACAAACAAGGTGTTGTAGCCAATAAAGACCAGCAAACCGAGAGCGATCAGAATATATGTTTGAATACGCATCGTTTTATTATCCTCTCTGCTCTCTGTTATTGTCTTGATTTACTGATTTCAGACAATGGCAAGTAAGGAACAACCCCGTTACCGCCAGCGCCTTTATCAATAATAATTTTATCAACATTACTCATGATCTCCTCAAGCGTCTCAATATAGATACGCTCTTTGGTCACATCTTTATTTATCAGATAGGCTTCATAAATCTGGGTGAAGCGTGAAGCGTCACCTTCGGCCTGATTTACGATCTGGGCGGCGTAAGCCTCAGCCTGTGCGATGATCTGGGCAGACTCACCACGCGCGCGCGGGATGATATCATTGCTGTATGCCTGCGCTTCGTTTTTCAATCTGTCTTTATCCTGTCTGGCTCTCTGCACCTCGTTAAAGGCATCAATAACATCAAGCGGAGGGTCAACCGCCAGCAACTGCACTTCACGAATAATAACCCCGGCCTGATATTCATCTAACAGGTTCTGAAGCTGTTGTTTGGCTTGGGATTGGATTTGCTCACGTCCATCGGTGAGGGCAAATTGAATATCGACACGTCCCACAATCTCACGCATCACGGCCTCGGCGGCGACTTTGGTGGTTTCTTCGGGGTCTGTCAGATTAAAGAGATATTTACCAGCATCACCAATGCGCCAATAAACCACAAAATCAATATCCACAATATTCTCATCACCAGTGATCATTTCACTTTCAAAAGGAATGTCACGGCGATTGACTGTGCCGCCATCACCAAGGCTGCGGAAACCAATATTAATGCGATTATCGCGGGTGACTTCGGGGGTCAAAACCGTTTCGATAGGATACGGCAGATGGTAATGAAGTCCCGGCGGGGTTGTTTCCACCCACTTCCCAAACCGCAAAACAACGCCTTCTTGCTGAGTATTAACGCGGTAAAAACCTGATGCCAGCCAACCGAACAATGCCAAGATCAGCAAAATGGTAATGGCATGAGGGCCACGAAAGAAATTGGGCAGAAATTGCCCCATGTTATCTTTCCCTTTGCGGATGAAGCTGTCGAAATCTTGTTTCGGGCCACGAGAACCGGGGCCTTGACCACCGCCGCCACCCCATGGGCCACCAGATCCACCGGACCCGCCCTGGTTATTACTTCCGTTACCCTGATTATTCCACGGCATACTTTTCTCCGCTTTGGCTACAATTCGTTGCGTTTGACCCACTCAAAGCAGGCGTATTTGAGGTGATGATATCGGCATATTCCCTCATTCATCACAATAACTCTTATCATATACTGAACTATATATTTGTTTGCTATGCCATCTTTTCAAGAAACGATCTTTAATCTCTTGGTAAAATCACTAAATTAAAGAGATAAACACCACGCAAATATGACATAACAATCACAAGAAAGCGAGAATGGCATGACTTCACCCATCACCGAAGAACAGGTACTTGATACCCTAGGGGCCATTATGATTGATGGCAAGCCTCAAGATCTGGTTTCCTCTGGGCAAATCTCTGGTGTTGTGGTGAAAAATGGTCATGTTGGCTTCTCACTTCAGGCTGACCCCAATAACCCCGAAGCCGTGAACCCCATAAAGAACGCGGCTGAAGATGCTATTCGCGGCTTGCCGGGGGTTTTGTCTGCTACCGCCATGCTAACGGCCCATCGCCCATCAAGCCCGCAAGCGGAAAAGCCAGCCGCCCCTGCGGATGATCCACAAACGCGGGTCTATCAACCAGCCACCTATGTTATCGCTGTGGCCTCTGGTAAAGGAGGTGTTGGTAAATCCACCACCGCCATTAATCTGGCGCTGGCGTTTCAGCATCTGGGACAAAAGGTCGCTATTCTTGATGCCGATATTTATGGCCCATCTCTGCCGCGATTATTAGGCACAAATCAGCGTCCTGTCGCCGAGAACAACAAACTGATCCCGATCAAGGCGCATGGCTTAACCGCTATGTCTATCGGCTTTCTGATGGACGAAGACGCCCCGACGGTCTGGCGTGGCCCTATGGTCATGTCTGCGCTGGAACAAATGCTGCGTGATGTTGAATGGGGTGATCCTGATATTCTGATCATTGATATGCCGCCGGGAACAGGTGATGCTCAATTGACGCTGTCACAACGTGTAAAACTTGCAGGGGCTGTCATTGTCTCAACGCCGCAAGATCTGGCCCTGATAGATGCCCGAAAAGGCCTTAATATGTTCCGCAAAGTTCATGTCCCTGTCTTGGGGATCATTGAGAATATGAGTTATTTTGTTTGTCCCGATTGCCAGAGCCAGCACGATATTTTCAGCCGCGGTGGTGCCAAGGATGAAGCGGAACGCCTAGGCCTGCCTTTTCTCGGTGCTATTCCCCTAGAAATAGCTATCCGGGCAGGGTCTGATGCTGGTCAACCAGTGGTGGTTTCTGATCCCGATGGCCCACATAGCAAAGCCTATCTGAGCATGGCAGAGACACTGCTGAACATCTTGCCTGAACAATCACGCGATGGCCCCAAAATCACCATCAGCTAAATCAAGGTTATGCTGAATAAAATGGTAGTCGTTTAAGATCGTTCTAGCCGAACCAGATCAAAGCTTATGCCGCCATCTTCGGCGGCGTGATGCTGGCGCCTCACCTCATGCCACTCGTCAGGGTTAAGGGATGGGAATGTGGCGTCGCCTTCAGGGGCCAAATCAACCTCGGTCAGATCAATGGCATTGAGATTTGGTAAAAAGGCCGCATAAATATCACCGCCGCCAAAAATGATGATCTCATCTGTTCTATCGGTATCAGCTTCGATCCAGCCTTCGGCCGCGGCAATGGCATCTTCCATGGAATGCGCCGTGATAACTCCTTCTGCGTGCCAGTCCTTTTGCCGGGTCAAAACAATATTTCCACGCCCCGGTAATGGGCGACCAATCGACTGATAGGTTCGGCGCCCCATGATTAATGGTCGGCCCATTGTCAACCCCTTGACCCGCGGCAGATCACCGGGAATATGCCAGAGCAATTGCTGGCCGTCACCAATGACCCGGTTCTTAGCCATAGCAACGACAGCCACCAGAGGATAACGAGAAGAAAGTGCAGTCATACGGCTACCTTTGCTGCGATATGCGGATGCGGATCATAGCCTGTGATCTCAATATGATCTGCGGTGAAATCTTCAAGTTTATCTGGCGGGGCAATCAAGTTTAGCTGTGGCAATGGCCTTGGGCTTCTTGCTAATTGCTCCTCTGCCTTATCCAGATGGTTAAGATAGAGATGAGCATCCCCCATCGTATGAACAAAATCACCAACGCCCAAGCCTGTGACATGGGCGATCATATGCGTTAACAACGCATAGCTGGCGATATTAAAAGGCACGCCAAGAAAAATATCTGCGCTGCGCTGATAAAGCTGGCAAGATAGCCGCCCATCAGCAACATAGAATTGAAACAGCGAATGGCATGGCGGCAAAGCCATTTGCCCGATATCTGCTGGATTCCATGCCGTTACCAACATCCGCCGCGAATCCGGATTGGTTTTGATCAGATTAACAACATCCGACAACTGATCAATCGTGCCGCCATCAGGGGTTTGCCAGTTCCGCCACTGGCGACCATAGACTGGCCCAAGATCACCATTTTCATCAGCCCATTCGTCCCAAATGCTAACGCCATTATCGTTGAGATAGGCAATATTGGTGTCACCGCGGATAAACCAGATCAGCTCATGAATAACGGATTTCAGGTGAATTTTCTTGGTTGTGACCAATGGAAACCCATCATCAAGCCGATAGCGGCTTTGCCAACCAAAAACCGATATTGTTCCCGTACCAGTACGATCATCTTTGCGAGTCCCGT
>CBFIDH010000028.1:0-27194 GCA_965661405.1 Puniceispirillales bacterium (SeqCode) | reverse complement strand
CACCCGCAATGGCGGGGCATCAAGCCAGTCAAAGGCCTTTTCGGTTACCTGTGCCGATAATTCCGCCCCGATACCCGCGAAAGGAAAGCCTTCTTCACAACTAACAAAGCGGTTTGTCTTTTTCACCGAAGCCAGAACGGTATCAATATCAAGTGGCCGTAATGACCGCAGATCAATGACTTCTGCACTGATACCTTCGGCGGCCAATTTCTCGGCGGCCTCAAGCGCTTTACCAACCATAATGGAAAACGCCGTTATTGTGACATCTGTTCCTTCGCGGACAATATTTGCCTTTCCAATGGGAACTAGCCAATCGTCATCGTCGGGAACATCAAAACTTTGCCCATATAGCACTTCATTTTCAAGGAAGATCACCGGATTAGGGTCACGAATAGCTGCTTTTAGCAAGCCTTTGGCATCGGCGGCAGACCATGGCGCCACCACTTTTAATCCGGGGCAATGTGCATACCAACTGGCAAAGCATTGCGAATGTTGGGCGGCAACCCTTGCCGCCGCACCATTAGGGCCACGAAACACAATCGGGCAGCCCATCTGACCACCTGACATATAAAGTGTCTTAGCAGCAGAATTAATAATCTGATCAATGGCTTGCATGGCAAAATTGAAAGTCATGAACTCAATCACCGGCCGTAATTCACCAAAGGCGGCGCCAACACCTAATCCGGCAAAACCCATTTCAGTAATGGGCGTATCAACAACACGGCGAGCGCCAAACTCATCAAGCAATCCTTGGGAGACTTTATAAGCGCCTTGATATTCGCCTACTTCCTCACCCATCAAAAAGACATTTTCATCACGGCGCATTTCTTCTGCCATCGCATCCCGCAAGGCTTCCCGAACCG
This sequence comes from Puniceispirillales bacterium (SeqCode), assembly GCA_965661405.1. Lineage (GTDB taxonomy): Bacteria > Pseudomonadota > Alphaproteobacteria > Puniceispirillales > UBA1172 > UBA12202. Next base: position 26,331 of record CBFIDH010000028.1, on the reverse strand, counting down.
TTAGAGGCACCACCGCACCAGAATAACTGCCAGAGATTATGTTTTCAGCAGGCTTTGCTACCGGAGCAGATGGCGCATCAACAGATGATGGAGAAGCCGGGCTTGCTTCTTCTCTAGGTTTCTGGCTATCCGCGTCCTGATTTGACTCAAGCGAGGGGGCAGGTGTTGGTGTCGTCTCCTCCCCCGTATCCAGAACAGCAATGGCAACGCCAACCGCGATCCCATCCTCTCCCTCAGCAACATTAAGGGCGGTGATTGTTCCATCATCCAGTGCCTCAACTTCCATCATGGCTTTATCGGTTTCAATTTCGGCAATGACATCGCCAGAACGCACGCTATCACCAGCTTTAACAAACCATTTAGCAAGTTTTCCTTCGGTCATGGTTGGTGACAAGGCAGGCATGGTAATCGTGACGCTCATGATACGCCTCCTTCAAGGATAACATCTGTCCATAATTCGGCCTCATCAGGTTCCGGGCTTTCCAAGGCAAAGTCAGAGGATTTGCTCACGATAGCTTTAACCTTTGTATCAAGGGATTTTATCTTGTCGTTTTCAACGCCATCCTTAATCAAGATTTCACGCAAGGCATCAATAGGATCACGCTGTTTTCGCATGGCATCCACCTCCTCACGGGTTCGATACTTAGCTGGATCAGACATGGAGTGCCCGCGATAACGATAGGTTTGCATTTCCAGAATAAATGGGCCTTTCCCATCGCGGCAATATGCCATGGCCTCGGCCCCTGCCTCACGAACAGCAAGAACATTCATCCCGTCAACCTGCATTCCGGGGATGCCATAAGCCTTGCCCCTGTCGGCAAGATCACGGCCTGCGGCGGCACGTGTCACCGAAGTGCCCATGCCATATTGATTATTTTCGATAATAAAGACTACGGGCAGTTTCCAAAGCGCCGCCATATTAAAACTTTCATAGACTTGACCTTGGTTAATGGCACCATCCCCAAAATAAGTGAGGGAAACCCCGCCAGAATTCCGATACTGATGGGAAAATGCTAGGCCAATGCCAATCGGCACTTGCGCCGCCACAATGCCATGACCGCCATAAAAATTTTTCTCACGGCTGAACATATGCATTGACCCGCCTTTACCGCGGGAATATCCGTCTCGGCGGCCTGTTAGTTCAGCCATCACCCCATCCGCGGTCATGCCACAAGCCAGCATATGACCATGATCACGATAGGATGTAATCACACTGTCGCCGTCTTTTGACACCGACTGCATTCCAACAACAATAGCCTCTTGTCCAATATAGAGATGGCAAAACCCGCCAATCACACCCATGCCATATAGTTGACCAGCCTTTTCCTCAAATCTCCTGATCAAGAGCATCTGCTCATAGAGATCAAGCATCGTATCGGTATCGGGGTAATCAGGTGTGACATTCTTTGGCGGACGCCCTTGGACGCGCCGAATGTTCTTTTTTGATGATGATACGGATGCCTTACCGCCACTAAGGGGCTTCTTCTCACTCGTCGGCTTAGGTGATTTAGCCATTGGTCACTCCTTCAAGGAATATCAATAGCTATTTTTTCAGAATTTAAAAAAAATACAATAAGTTTTTTATAGTTGTTTTTATTGAATATTATTGCAATTAACTGATTTTGGTTAATGATCTAATCAATAAAAATAACCACTTCATTATCATCATAAAGGCCATTTTTCTGACGCGCCAATTCACCCAGCATATCGGAATCAATTGTATCAAGAGACAACAGGCTAACTTTCTTACGCAGATAAGCCTCTTCTAATTTGAGCTTATCAAGCTCAGCACGAGAAGTAATAATATCATCATCAAGCGGACGCAAAGACAATAACCCACCATCAGCGTTAATCAATTGCATAGCAAAAGAGATCAACAATACCATCAAGATCATGTTGAATCCAAAGGGAAGAATTTTGCTTACTGATGACATCGATGATATCCAATCATTGCGATAATGGCGATTGAATCAAATCAACGAATCGCCGTCAAGCATTATTTTTGTAAGAATTTAACGTGTAAACTGGATGCCCGAATAACTGGCGTTATGCCCAAGCATTTCCTCAATCCGGATCAACTGATTGTATTTCGCCGTTCTGTCAGAGCGTGCTAATGACCCTGTTTTGATTTGTCCGGCATTAGTAGCAACCGCCAGATCAGCGATAAAATGATCTTCGGTTTCACCAGAACGGTGTGATATCACCACCCCCATATCAGCGCGTTGCGCCAACATGATAGCATCCATGGTTTCGGTCAAAGTCCCGATCTGATTAACCTTAATCAGGATAGCGTTTGCGGCCTCTAGCTCAATCCCTTTGATTAGCCTGTCTGGATTAGTGACAAAGAGATCATCCCCAACCAACTGAATCAAATCACCCAATTCTGAGGTGAGGTGAACATATCCGTTCCAGTCTTCTTCGGCTAACGGGTCTTCGATTGAACAAATCGGATAAGTATCCACCAGATTGCGCCAATAGCTGACCATCTCATCACTGCTCAGGGTTTTCCCCTCACCTTCGAGGTGATATTTACCATCACGATAATATTCGGTGGCCGCCGCATCCACCGCCAGCATGATATCTTCACCCGGCTTATAACCAGCCTTTTCTATCGCCGCCATGATACAGTCCATAGCCTCAGCCGTGTCGTTGATATTTGGCGCAAAACCGCCTTCATCACCAACCGCAACCGATAACCCTTTATCTTTGAGTAATAGCCGCAGGCTGTGAAAAATCTCTGACCCAATACGCACCGCATCGGTAAAACATTCGGCGGAAACAGGCATGATCATGAACTCTTGAACATCAAGGGCGTTATCAGCATGGGCTCCACCATTGAGGATATTCATCATCGGTGTTGGCATAATATGGGCGTGCATCCCGCCAATATAGCGCCATAACGGTTGATCCGCGGACATCGCCGCCGCCCGGCAAGTCGCTAAACTAACCCCAAGGATGGCATTAGCGCCTAGACGCGATTTATTGTCTGTGCCATCCAGCATGATCATAGCCTGATCAACACTATGTTGATCAAAGGCATCAAACCCTATCAACGCATCTGCGATATCACCATTAACCGTATCAACCGCACCTTGGACAGAACGACCATGATATCTGGTCTTATCCTCATCACGGCGTTCTACCGCTTCAAATGCCCCTGTTGAAGCACCTGATGGAACCGCCGCACGTCCCATGGAGCCATCTTCGAGCATGACATCAACCTCAACAGTTGGGTTTCCGCGGCTGTCTAAAATCTGACGGGCATGAATATCCAGAATACCACTCATCTTTATTCCTTTCGTGCCGGGCGTATCTCGCTAACCGGCGCAGTCTATTGCTTTGGCGTAATCTTAATCATCGGTTGATTTGCTTAGCGCATCCAGATCATAAAGCCGTTTTAACAGACGCGGCATTTGATCCAATGGAACCATATTTGGCCCATCTGACAATGCGTTATCCGGGTCTTGATGGGTTTCCATAAAAACCCCTGCAACACCAACCGCAACGGCGGCTCGTGCTAAGGTTGGCACAAACTCTCTCTGACCACCAGACGCACCGCCAAGCCCCCCCGGTTGCTGAACCGAATGGGTGGCGTCAAATATCACCGGATACCCGGTTTCCGCCAGTTGCGGCAAAGACCTCATATCGGTTACCAGCGTATTATAGCCAAAACTTGTCCCGCGTTCGGTGATCATAATACGCGGATTTCCAGCCTCCGCCAATTTATTAACAACATGGCGCATATCCCATGGGGCTAGAAACTGACCCTTTTTGACATTAACAACCTGCCCGGTATTGGCGGCGGCGATCAATAGGTCTGTCTGGCGGCACAAAAATGCCGGTATTTGGACAACATCAACAACCGCGCCCACCTCGGCACAATGATCAGGCAGATGAACATCAGTAAGAACAGGACAACCAATACCCTGCTTGACCGCATCAAGCACCGCTAAGCCTTGTTCAATCCCAAGTCCGCGTGGTGAATGAAGCGATGTTCGATTAGCCTTATCGAATGAGGATTTATAAATAAACCCCATGCCTAGGGCAGCGGTGATCTCTGCCAGCGCGGATGCCATATCAATAGCATGATCCTTACTTTCAATGGCACATGGCCCTGCAATAAGGGTCATTGGAAGGCGATTGCTGATATTAATCTTACCAATCGTAACCTGCTGGTCTAATCCCATGATGCCCACCTTAAACTAACCGCGAGCGATTAAGGGCCGCGTTAATAAAACCGCGAAACAGAGGATGCGGATCAAACGGGCGAGACTTTAATTCCGGATGGAACTGCACACCAACAAAAAACGGATGATCTGAACGTTCAACAATTTCTGGCAAACTACCATCTGGTGACAGGCCAGAGAAAATAAGGCCATGCTTTTCAAGCTCATCCCGCCAAGCAATATTGACTTCATAACGATGACGGTGACGCTCGCTGATCTGCGGCGTGGAATAAAGCTGCATCACCTGAGAGCCAGCCTTTAAGACGCAATCATAGGCGCCAAGCCGCATAGTACCGCCTAAATCACTGCTTTCATCACGCATCACTTGACTATTGCCACTTGTCCATTCTGTCATCAAACCAACCACAGGATTTTCCGCAGGGCCAAACTCGGTGGAGCTGGCCTCAGGGTGATCAGCTAGATTTCTGGCCGCTTCGATGACGGCCATCTGCATCCCAAAACAAATTCCTAAAAACGGCATATTATTTTCACGCGCGAACTTGATCGCGTTAATCTTGCCCTCTGATCCTCTTTGACCAAAGCCTCCGGGGACAAGCACGGCGTCTGCCTTGGCAAGATCACTGAAATCAGCGTTTTCACCTTCAAATTCTTCACTGTCGATCCAGTTCATCTTTACTTTGACATTGTTATCAAGCCCGCCATGGGTCAATGCCTCGGCAAGAGATTTATAACTGTCAATGAGACTGGTATATTTGCCAACAACGGCGATATTAACCGTGCCTTCCGGGTTAGTCATCCGGTGCATAATATCATGCCAAACCGACAGATCAGGCTCATTCAGAGGCAAATCAAAATGGCGGCAAATTTCCATATCAAGGCCTTCACGATGATACATCAGCGGCACTTCATAAATGCTGCTGGCATCAGGTGCGCTGATAACCGCCTCTTTTCGCACATTACAAAACCGGCTAATTTTTGTTTTTAGCTCTTCGGGGATATCTTCACTGCTTCGGCACAGCAAGATATCTGGCTGAATCCCCACCGATTGCAATTCTTTAACCGAATGTTGTGTTGGTTTAGTTTTCAGCTCGCCCGCCACCTCAATAAAGGGCAACAAAGTAACATGGAGGAAACAGGTCTTATCAGGCCCCATTTCATAGCCAATCTGACGAATAGCCTCAAGAAACGGCAGAGATTCAATATCACCGACGGTGCCGCCAATCTCAACGAGGACAAAATCCTCATGATCAAGATTTGCCGTCACAAACTCTTTAATAGCGTTAGTAACATGAGGGATCACTTGAATGGTCGCGCCGAGATAATCTCCTCGGCGTTCCCGCGCCAAGACATCAGAATAAATCCGGCCTGTGGTCACATTATCAGATTTACGAGCATCAACCCCGGTAAAGCGTTCATAATGGCCTAAATCCAGGTCTGTTTCTGCCCCATCATCGGTAACAAATACCTCACCATGTTGGGTCGGGCTCATCGTGCCGGGGTCAACATTCAAATATGGGTCAAGTTTGCGGAGTCGGATTTTATAGCCGCGTGCCTGAAGCAACGAGCCAAGAGCGGCAGAAGCCAACCCCTTTCCAAGTGATGACACCACACCACCAGTAATAAAAACAAAACGCGGCATGGGTAATATCTATACCAAGGATAGCCTTCTGTTCCTAGTCAGATGATAGGATTATTTTACTGATCTGCTGGAACCGTTGGAATTGCAGGGATTTGGATCGAAGTTTCGGTTTCGCTTGTGATCTCATCAATGAGCGACGGCGTTACCTCCGTCCGTCCACTGAGAATCGCAAGCACAATAGAAGTCGTGAAAAATGCTAACGCCAGAATAGCAGTAGCCCGTGTAAGCAAATTGGCTGTACCACGCGCGGTCATAAAACCACCGCCCTGTCCACCACTACCGCCAATGCCTAGCCCTCCGCCTTCGCTTCGCTGAAGCAAAATGACGAATACAAGCGCTAGCGCTATCAAAATATGGATAGTTAGAATAAATGTGCTCATGGCCTCAAACTTTCGGTTACTCGCCTTCTATAATAGAAGCCCAAAGGAAGTTCCAGATAAAAATCAGATTTCTGCGGAAAGAGTGATCGCATTAATGCTATCCGCATCTAAACTCGCGCCACCAACCAGCACACCATCAACCTGATCCAATGCCAACAATGTTTTAGCATTATCAGCCTGAACCGATCCCCCATAAAGCACTGGTACATCATTGTAGCCAGAGGTTTTTAAGTAATCATGAATATTCTGATGCATGATAGCAACATCGTCGGGGGTTGCTGTCATACCTGTGCCTATTGCCCAGACAGGTTCATAAGCGATAGCAAGTTTTGCCGCATCTACCTGTTTTGGCAATGATGCTGATAGCATCGCGGTAACGGTTGCCTCTGCCTCACCGCTTTCGCGTTCAGCCAGATTTTCCCCAACACAAAGCATCACCGACAACCCCTTGGCTTGCGCCGCTTCTGTTTTGGCGGCAATGGTGGCGGGGGTTTCGCCGTGATGCTGTCTTCTTTCAGAATGTCCAGTCAGCACCCATTGGCACCCGGCGTCAACTAGCATGGCGGCCGAAATATCACCTGTATGGGCTCCGTGAGAGGCGGCATGGCAATCCTGACCACCTAGGGCGAGATGATCCGCCAACCCCATATGATTGATTGTTGCCCGTGCCAGATCAAACAAGGTAAATGAGGGAAAGACAATCCGCCTTACCCCATCCCCAACCGGACAAGTGGCCATATTTGCCAGCAATTCCTCGGCCTTGCGGCGATCCAAATTCATTTTCCAATTACTGGCAATGATCATTGGTAATATCCCTTTGGTCAGTCGCAATCTTTGCGACATGGTGGCAGGGTGAAACCGCATCCTGCCATTTGCTATGATCTGGTTATATTATTTATGATATTTTACTAAACTCTAGCAACCTTAAACCGATTCTCTGCCGTGACTTTATGGTCATCTCATGCTAGTCAGAAAGAAGAAAATGACAATAGGGTAAAAAGATATGCTTCAGGCGCTTCGTAATGGAACTAAATCTAATCTGATGCGGGCTTTTCTGCTCGTTCTGGTGGTTGGATTCGGGATGTGGGGAATTGGTGATGTGTTTCGCTCAAACCCGAATGATGCAGATGCTATCACGGTTGATCATGTTTCGATCAGCGCAAACGAAGTTGCCATTACCTTTGATCAAGCGCGGCGGTTTTATTACCCCGGCCTTAACAATAATGAGGCGATTGCCATCGGGTTGATGGATCAAATCATGGCTGAGTTGATTGAACGCTCTTTGTTTGAGGCAGAAGCCACCCGGCTTGGCCTTACCGTGACACGCGACATGGCAAAACAATCTCTTAAAACCAACCCTTTGTTCCAAGATGCTAGCGGTAATTTCAACCCATTGCTTATGCGGGATATTTTGGCGCGCCGGGGCATTAGCGAAGATCAACTGATTGCCGATATTGGTTATGCGGAAAGACGCAACCAGCTGATTGCGGCGATTGCCTCTGGCGCAGAGTATTCCCCTGCCCTTGCGGATACCATGGCGAAATGGCTGGCCCAGCAACGCCAGATTAGTTTTGCCGCACTCAAGATTGCCCCTGATACTGTGGCAGACCCTGATCGTTCAACCCTATCTGGTTGGTATGCAGACAATCAGGAAATGTTTGATGCTCCAACCATGCGGTCTGTCACGGCGGTTGTTTTGTCACCTGATCATTACCTTAACAATGTGGTGATTAGTTCATCTGAATTAGAAAATGCTTTTGCCGATAGAAAGGCATCTTATTCCGTTCCTGAACGGCGGGATTTTTTGCAGATGGTATTGCCTGATATGGCCACGGCAGAGGCCGCGCGGCAAAGAATAATCGCAGGTGAAGATTTTGCTGCCGTTGCGTTGGATACCTCCGGCGATAAGCCAGAAGATATTACTTTCAATGGCGTTACAAAGGATGATTTGCCGGAAGATCTCGCCGCTACTATTTTTGCCAGCGCGATTGGTGATATCACCTCTCCAAGCCAAACACCATTTGGGGTTTATCTCTTTGAGATTACCGCCATCAGCGAAGCTGAGATACCATCATTTGAGGATGTTCGCGGCAAACTTGAAGAAAACCTCAAATTTGAAATGGCCGTTAACAGGGTCTATGACAGCATCACCATATTTGAAGAAGCTCAAGATAGTGGTGCCACATTGGAAGAAGCCGCTCATGCCGCCCAAGCCCAGCTTATCACCATCGAAGGGATGAGCATAAATGGGCTTAATGAAAATGATGACTTGGTCGATGATATTGCCACCAGCACAGGTTTCCGTTCTGCCGTTTGGCAACAGGAGGTCGGCATTGAAGGTATGCTGATCGCGGATGAGGATAATACTTATTTTGCCCTGCGCGTAGATAACGAAACCGAGGCCAGATCACGCGATTTGGATGAAGTCATAGATCAAGCTAGCGCGGCGTGGAAACTGGAAACAGCGATTACCGCCGCCAGAACACAGGCCGAGGATATTATCGCCGCTAATGATTTTGCCGCCGCGGTTTCATCCGCAGGTGCGGTGCTTGAGCAATCTTCCCCGTTTCTTCAATCCGGCATTGGTCTGGATCACGAAGAATCCAGCCTCATCGCCTCAGCCAGCTTTTCTATTGAAGTCGGTGATAAAACCCTTGTGGAAACAGGCGGCGATTCCATGATCGTTCTAAAACTAGATGAAATTATCGCCGGTGATGAAGACACCGTGACCTTGCGGAAAAATCAATTAATAGATGATTTCAAAAATCATCTGGTGGCTGATACCGAAGATGCCATCGCTAATGGCCTTGCAACACTTCATGAGGTAGAGGCAAACCCCAATGCGGTTGTCAGGCTTTTGATCGGGTCGGTGAACTGATGCGTATGATGCCAGATTTGGATAGCATCAAGTCTCATCTTGCGGCAGGTAAGACTACGCTCATGCACACCGAATTGGTGGCTGATCTTGAAACCCCTGTCTCTATCATGCTGAAACTAGGCATTAATTCGCCTTATCACTGTCTGCTTGAATCGGTTGAAGGCGGAAATGTCAGAGGCCGATTTTCGGTGATTGCTCTTGATCCTGACCTGATCTGGACAGTGCAAGGTGAACATATCACCACCCATGATGGCAATGGCAATCTGATTGCCGAAGAACAGGGCCACGCATTTGATCATTTGCGTCAACTGATAGCGGATTCCGCTGTTGATATCCCTGATGATTTGCCGCCTATGTCTGCTGGTCTTTTTGGATATTTCGGATATGAGATGATCCGTTATATGGAAAATGTACCAAACAGCAATCCGGATGAACTCAACACCCCGACATCATGCCTCATGCGGCCATCTGTGGTTGTGATTATCGACCGGCTTAAGGACAGTATGCGTATTATCACGCCAATTCGCCCTGATAGCCATCATGGTGACCACGACGCTGCCATTTCAGACGCTTCCGCACGTTTAAAAGGCATTGTTGATAAACTTGGGGCGGCGTTACCATCACGTGCCAAGCCTGACCACCAACAACCGTTACCAGAAGTCACCGCCAATATGAAGAAATCCAGTTATTTGGAGATGGTGAAAAAAGCCATTGATTACATTAAGGCCGGGGATATTTTTCAAGTTGTTCTGTCCCAACGATTTTCTGTTCCTTTTTTCAAACACCCCTTTACGCTTTATCGTTCACTTCGGCGTCTAAACCCGTCACCTTTTCTGATTTATTTCAATATGGGTGGACTTTCATTAGTGGGATCAAGCCCTGAAATTCTGGTGCGGTTGCGCGAAGGTAAGGTCACCATCCGTCCCATCGCTGGCACTCGTCCACGCGGCAAGACCCCGGAAGAAGATCAAGAACTGGCAAATGATTTGCTAAGTGATGCCAAAGAACGCGCCGAACATTTGATGCTTCTTGATCTAGGGCGTAATGATGTTGGACGTGTTTCAAAACCCAGCACGGTCAAAGTTGTCGATCATTTTAATATTGAACGTTATAGCCATGTCATGCATATCGCCTCAGAGGTGCAAGGCGAGGTAAGGGACGAATGTGATGCTATTGATGCCCTCAAGGCAGGCTTTCCGGCTGGCACTCTCACTGGCGCGCCTAAAATTCGGGCCATGGAAATTATTGATGAATTAGAGCCAACCCAGCGCGGGCCTTATGGTGGCGCGGCAGGATATATCTCTGGCAATGGTGATATGGATACTTGTATTGTTCTGCGAACCGCGCTGATTAAAGATGATATGCTGCATATTCAAGCCGGGGCCGGGGTTGTTTATGACAGTATTGATGAAAATGAGTTTCAAGAATGCGTCAACAAGGCTATGGCAGTTATTCGTGCCGCCGCTGAAGCCGTGGAGATGACCGAAGACTAGATCCTTTTTTGTTTTGGGGTTTTATGAGTATGTGTCGGATCTTATTTGGAATAATATTATTAGCGCTGACGAGTTCTATGGTCATGGCGCAAGTTGCTAGCGAAACAACCATTATCACTAAAGGTAAGCTCAGCGAACAAGCCGCCATCTGTGCCGCCTATGCGAATGTCATGGAAAAAGTAACGCTTATCAACCCCAAAGACAGCCAGATTTGGCAACAACGGCGACTTGATATCACGAAGCAATGGCAAGACTATCTGGAAACCCAAACAGGCCAAGCCGTGATCACCTCCGCGCTAGACGATATCGTTCAAAATTACGGACGCTGGATGACAGCTAAGATCTTTTTCCCTGATCCAGACTCGCAAGAAACGGTGAGCCCGTCATCAGAAGAATCCGTTCAGCAATATATCACCACATTCTGTCCTGCTATGTTCAGAGAAGCCGATACTCGCATCGCTATGGCTAGGCCAGATTTATATATGACCAAAAAGCTAGAGCCAGAGAGTGCAGAAATCACAGATAATACCAATATGGCATCGGCAAACGGGCTTACGGTGCCGCATCAGCTTAGTGAAAGCCTGATAGCAGGTCGCGGCGTTGAACCAGAACAAGCGGCGCCTGAACCCACCGCAGAAGCCCCTAGCGTTAGTAATCAGCCCTCACAGCCTGATCAACCGCAAGTGATTATCCAACTGGCGGCCTATAAATTGCTGCTTCATGCGGAAAGCGGTAGAGATGTTTTTCGCTTAAAGATGGCTGATATGGCCTCACCACCTCGCCTTGAGATTGAAAAGCCATTGGATGAAGATGAAGGGTATTTCCGAGTTGTTAGCTTACCAATGGGACGCGATGACGCTAAGGCCACCTGTGCCCTGTTGGAAAGGCGTCAAATTGGTTGTATTATTCGTTTAATTGAATAAAAGTATAATTCTCTAAGCTTTTATTTCAGGAATAAGGCATGATCTCCCCTGAATGGTGGATTGCCGCCACGATTTTCGCCGCGTTAACGCAAACCTTCCGCAGTGCTATTCAGCGCCAGATGAAACCCCTTTTGGGTGATGATGGGGCTAGCTATATTCGGTTTCTGTATGCCCTGCCTTTTGCTTGGCTGATGGTTTATGGTTATCATTTCCTGTCTGATGTGGGTTTTCCGACAACAACGATGCGGTTTTGGATTTGGGTTAATCTAGCCAGTATCACGCAAATTTTATTTACCGTATTATTAATCCGCATCTTTTCTCGTCGCAGTTTTGCCGCAGGAACAGCCTTTTCAAAAACAGAAGTCCTGCAAGCCGCGATACTAGAGGCCATCATTCTTGGGGTAATGGTATCACTGTTGACTGGACTTGCTATCATCATTGGTGTGATCGCGGTGGTCATGCTGTCCTTTGCTAAATCGGCACTGACTAAAACTGATATCATGCAATCGCTGTTCTCACGCACCTCTGCTATCGGGTTGGCTAGTGGCACTTTTCTTGGGCTGGCTACGGTATGCTATAAGGCCGCGGCAATATCACTTGAATGTGGTGATTTGTTTATGCGTGCGGTCTATACTGGTGGCATTGCTACGCTGATCCAAGTTGTCATGATGGGCGCATGGATGTTGATCTTCACCAGACCGCAACTGATTGCCAGTTTTGTTCACTGGCGCGGATCAATCTGGGCAGGTTTCTTTGGTGCCTTGGCGACCGTGGGTTGGTTCACAGCATTTACCCTAAATAGTGTGGCGTCTGTTCGCGCGGTTGGTCAGATTGAGTTGCTGATATCACTTGGCGTGTCGTTACTTTGGTTTCGTGAAAAAACAAACTTAACAGAGGCACTGGCTATTATCATGCTGACCGTTTCCATTATCATGGTTCTGATGGGATCATAATCATGGTTGATATTAGCGATAACCTGATCACACCCATGACTCCCACGGGGGAATTATGATAGCGCTTCGTGTCGGCTTATTGATGACGGCTTGGATTGCCGCTATTCTACAAATTATCTTTGGTCAATATGTTGAGATATTTAGCGATATTGGCGCTATCTCGCTTGGGTTATTTTTGATCATCATCTTGCCTAGCCTAAAATGGGATAGTTTTTTGATCCTTGCCATGCTGATGATACTTGGCTGGCTTTTGCTTGATGGCCCACCTTCACAAGAGATTTTGTTATCCGGGGGGCGATTTATTCTCATCTTTGCGGCTTTGATTGCGACCATGACGCTTTCCAAGGCAACAGCAAGCACCATGCCCTCGGTAAGGTTGACGCAACGAAAATTAGCCATGCTCACCCCTGAAGCCTCCTCCGCTGGCCTTCAGATCGCTGGTCATGTCTTTGGCGGCATTATCAATACCGGAAGCTTTGCGGTGTTATCGGCGGCCCTGCCACGTGACAGTGATGAACATCGGCGCAAATTAGCCGCCGAAGCCGCGTTACGCGGCATGGTGACTTCTGCGGTATGGTCACCATTTTTTGTGGCGTTTGCAGTTGGTGAGGGGTTTGTCGGCACTAACTATGCTTGGATTGCCATGGGGATTGGCATTGCCACCTCAATTTTATTTACATTGATATGTTGCTATGTGTTCAGCCCAGAGTTTAGCCGGAATACTTTGCGCGCTTCCCTTGCTTGCCTGACCCCAATTTCCCTTAGGGTTATTGTGGTTTTAACTACCGTGCTTGGTTTTGCCTTGATTTTCAATCTAACCGCGCTCTCTGCCGTGGTCATTACCATGCCGATCTTAGTCTGTGTTCAATTTGCGAGGCATCCCGGCAATTTCTGGCGCATTATCACCTCAACACGTGATGGTTTGTCACAAATTTCGGATGATTTGATGATCATCAGCGGGGCCATGTTCATTGGTTATATTGCCATTCACACCGATGGGTTGGAACAAATGGGGTTAATTGGGGAACATAGTGTCTATCCGGGCTGGGTTGCGTTGATATCAACGCCTGTGGTGATGATGCTTGCCTCAATTATTGGCATTCATCCTGTCATATCAAGCACGGTGATGCTTGCTTTATTCAGCTATGGCGGCGCGGCAGTTCATCCGGCTTTATTAATGCACAGCCATTTAATAGGTTGGGGAGCAGGCACAATGAGTTCAGTCGCGTCATTATCAGTGATTACCTGCGCCAGACTTTACCAGATCAAAAGCACAAGCTTAGCACTAGGCCATAACATGATTGTTGCATTTCTATTTGCTTTGCTGGGCGGGGCTATTCTGAGCGTAATAAATATGCTGATTTATCAACAGCCATAAAATGCACTTACCTTAACCGCCAAGGAATAAGCGACCAACATCCGGATTCTTCAGCAACTTATTTCCTTCATCGGCAAGCGCCGTTTCACCTGATACCAGCACATATCCAATATCAGCAAAATCCAGACCTTTTTTAGCGTTCTGTTCCACCATAATAATGGTTTTGCCATCAGTTTTCTGAAGATCGTAAAGAATCTCAAAAACCATATCAATGAATCTAGGCTCAAGACCGATAGACGGCTCATCCACTAAAAGCACTTCGGGGTTCATCACCAGAGCGCGTGAAATCTCAAGAAGTCTGCGCTCACCACCAGACAACACACCAGCAGGCTTATTGCGGCGTTCTGCCAATCTGCTGTATTTATCAAAGACACGTTCTGCCGCTTCCTTGGCATCAGCCGGACGGTTTTTAAGGAAACCTCCCATCAGCAGATTTTCTTCAACCGTCATTTGCGGGAACACGGATTTATCTTGCAGGATATAAGCAATGCCAGCCGTAGACAGTTTTTCTGATGGTTCAAGCGCGGTCACATCACGCCCATTGATGATAATTTTACCCGAAAAAATATTTGTGAAACCAAAGATTGAGTGAAGTACCGTAGATTTACCTGCCCCATTTGGGCCAATCAAACATAGAGACTGCCCGCGCCCAACACGCATGGAGAAATCATGCAGAATTTCCATCTTGCCATAGCCTGCTCTGAGGTCTTCAATCTGAAAGAAATCATCATTTTTGGCTAGTTTATTAAGAGCAGATTTGCTTATCCCTTGGGATGAGATGCTTGCCGCCTCTTTCGCCACCTGATCAACCGACATCACAACATTGACACCACCGGCGCCATAACCTGAAACCTTCTTAGATTTCGATGTTGCCTTAGCCGCCGTCTTTTTTACGGTTTTTTTCACAGGTGCTTTTTTCACCGTTGCCGCTTTAGCAGGTGCTTTTTTCACCGCAGGGCTTTTAGCCACAGTTTTCTTGGCCGCTACTTTTTTGGCCACTACTTTTTTGGCAGGCGCTTTTTTCACCGTCGCCGCTTTAGCAGGTGCTCTTTTAGCCACAGTTTTCTTAGCCACTACTTTCTTGGCCGCTACTTTCTTGGCAGGTGCTTTTTTCACCGTTGCCGCTTTTGTAGCAGACTTATTTGCTGTTTTAGCAGAAACCGCTTTCGCTTTTGTGGCGGTTGTCTTCTTGGCTGGCGCCTTTTTTTCAGAACTTTTGGTAGCCATTAATGCCCTCCAAGATAGGCGTCAATCACGCGCTGATCATTTTGTAAATCTTCAGGTTTTCCATCGGCAAGCATTCGACCATTTGACAAACAATAAATATGCTCTGCCAAATTCATGATTACCCGCATATTATGCTCAATCACACAAAGCGTAATACCAAGTTCTTCATTGGCACGCCGCAAGCGATCAATCAATCCATTGATTAGGGTTGGATTGATCCCTGCTGTTGGCTCATCAAGCAACAGTACCTTTGGCTCATTCATTAGCGCCATCGCAAACTCTAGGAGCTTTTGCTGGCCAAAGGATAAATCACCAGAAATGAGATTGCGCTTGGAGTATAAACCAACAAACTCAAGCAAATGTTCTGCTCTTTCCTTAATCTCACCCTTACGGTTTGCAAAAATCCCGTCACGGGCATCCTTACGATGCGAGACAGAAATTTGCATATTATCAACACAGTTCATTTTCGTATAAATGCGTGTCTGTTGAAATGTCCGCAATAGACCAAGACGGGCAATAGGCCCCACCAGCATTTTCGATATTTCCTGCCCATCAAAACGGATAGACCCTTGATCAATGGGATGATAACCAACGATTGAGTTAAATAAAGTTGTCTTTCCACAGCCATTAGGCCCAATAATTCCGGTAATTGAGCCTTTTTTTACTGTCATCGAAATATCAATATTCGCTTGAACACCGCCATAAGACTTATAAACATTATTAACTTCAATGATATTTTCTGACATATCCTAGGCCCCTTCTTTTGAGTCGCGTGATGAGTTATCAACAACAATTCCGAAAAAGTGAGGATATTTGCGTTGTAGCCAGCCCATTATCCCTTGTTGGAAATAGACGATATTGATAATCAGAATCAACCCTAAGGCAACCCACTGCCAGCCTAGCAGATATGTCCATGTGGCCTCTTTGATAACATGGAATAGCACCGCGCCCAGCACAGGCCCCCATAGGGTGCCTTTACCGCCAAACAGGGCCATAGCAACCCTAAATATCCCGAAGGTTGCCACAGGAAAGGCCACTTCCACAGGTTCAATAAAGCCGACCATATTGCCAAAAACAGCACCGACACAACCCATGAAAAACGCCGTAATTGCCCAGCCAATTTGCTTATATTTGAGGGTCGGAATACCCATGGCCTCGGCCTTGTCTTCGTCATCACGGATGGCGTTAATAGCAAGCCCGAATTGAGTTGAATAAAGCCACCTAAGGACAATATGTGATAAGGCCGCCAAAATAAAACAGAGCGCATAGAAAAACGGCGCTCGGACTTCAATTTCACCGGGGAAGAACGGCATGGAAATGCCGCTTCCGCCACCGATATAATCAATAGAACCGGTCAACTGGCCAGCCGCGATAGCGATACCAAGCGTGCCAATCGCGAAATAAGGGCCGCGCAGTCCAAAGACAATAAATCCAAACAGATAGGATATAAAAACTGATCCTATCCCTGCCGCCAGAATACCTAAAAACAGACCTGTGAAATATTGCTCATCGGTGAACTCAGGCTTAATAGCCCCAAACGCAGAGGTGTAATCCGCCACGTTGTAGAACATGGATATCTGCACAACCGCAGAAATATACATACCACATCCAAAGAAGGTGATATTGCCAAGCGAGTTATAGCCCATCTGCCCACCTAGCAAATCCCAAGTGGAAGCCATCAGAACCATGACCCATAACAAAGCCATCTGCTGAGTATAATTAGGGAATAGAATAGGCCCCAAAATCCCAAATGCCAGAATAGCGGCATATAAAAGAAAGGTACGACCAGTCATCACTGCACCACCTGACGCTTACGGCTAAGCTGAATTTGACGATAAATCAGAACTAACAGCAACATCACCACAGCCGAAGCCACTTGATATTCTGCCCCCAGAATAAATCCTGTATATTGTTCTAACAATCCAAGACCAAAGCCTGTTGTAATCACACCCGGCAAATTGCCAAGCCCTGCCGCCGTAACGATAGCAAACGACCTAAGCGAATAGGTGATGCCATAGAAAGGCTGAAGCACCCAAATAATGGATACCATTACCCCCGCCGCGCCACAAATGGCCGCGTTTAAGGAAAAAGTAAAAGCATAAACATTGTCGGTATTGATCCCAAGCACCCGTGCCGCTCTTTCGTCTTGCGCTGTGGCACGAATAGCCTGACCCATGCGTGATTTCTTCATAAAGATCACCACGGCGACCGCTAATACCGCAACCATAACCAAAGATAAAACCTTGACCATGGGCAAAGTAACCGCATCATTCAATAGCTGAAAATTGGGCAATTTACTGTCAATCGTTTGCACTTCTGGTCCAAAAATCAGGTTCAAGACCTGTTGCAACAAGAGTGACAAACCAAAGGTAGCAAGAAGCGAAGTGAACATATCCTGTTGGATCACACGCCTGATGATCAGAACATAGATCATCCAGCCAAACATCCCCATGAGGACCATGACAATAGGTAACGCCACCACGGGATGAACACCGGCATTGAACAAGGCAAATGCCATGTAGCCGCCGAGAATCACAAAGTCACCCTGCGCCAGATTCTTAACATTCATCACCCCCCACACAAGCGCCAAACCATAGGCACTAAGCGAGATGACAGCACCAATAAAGATGCCATCTAGGATCAATTGAACATTAGCAATCGGTGCAAGATCGTAAAGGATTTGGAGATTAAAAAGCATCCTGCCGCCTTTTTGTAGTTGTTCAGAAAAGGGAAGATAAAACAATAAACAGGAGCGTGTGAACGCCCCTGTCTATTGAAATTGAGGTTTTAGTAATCAGCCTTGCGTGGCCATACCATATCATCAGGTGTGATGATGGCATCATACTCACTTGAGGCATTGATCTGACGCATGAACATGGGCTTAGCAATGTTGTTACCCTGTTCTGAGAAGCGAATATTACCATAGAAGGTTTCCATATCAGTGGCAGCAATCGCATCACGCACAGTTGAGGTATCAAAGCTGTTTGCCGCTTCAAATGCTTCTTTCCAAACGATCACAGCGGCAGAAGCCTGGGCGGTCTGGTAAGGAACAGAAGTGTAGCTTGGATATGCTTTCTTGAAGTCTTCATTCCATTGTGAAGCTGTGCCGAAATACATATCTTTCTTGGGGGAAGTCTCAACCCACTGTGTTGGGCAAAGAAACCCATTAGCGGCGGCAGGGAACTTTTCCTGTACCTTTGCGGCCTCACAATGTGTCAAGGCAACAATCGGAACTTGCAGACGCATTTCATCAATTTGACGCGCCGCGGTAGCCGCACCCTTGGAGTGACCGGAAACAATCAGCATATCTGGCTTAATCGCCTTAACCTTTGTCAAGGTAGCGGACATATCAGAAAGGTCAGCAGGAAGTTTATCGTCAATGACGATTTTCATGTTGTATTTCTTCGCCGCATCCAACACACCTTCACGAACATCTAGTGAAAACGGATCGTTTTCAAATGCCATTGCGATGGTCACGCTTGATGGGTCTTTTCCAGCAGCTTGAGCCTTAGCCGCCGCCAGTTCAACCGCAGGCGCAAGATACTGTTCTGATGTGGAAAGCACAGCAAACAGGTACTTATAGCCTTGCGTAAAGAGTGAGCGTGATGCGCCCTCTGCTTCAACCATAGGAACACCAAACTTTTCTGATACAGGTGCAACCGCTTTGGTCAGACCAGAACCATATGGCCCAAGCATATACTGAACGCCATCCTGCTGGATCAAACGCTCAACCAACTGTGCCGCACGAGCAGGGGTTGATTCATCGTCATAATACTGAATAGCCAGCTTATAAGACTTACCATTGACGGTAACGCCGCCCATTTCGTTAATGCGATCAACAGCAAAATCATAACCACGCTGGGTATGAAGGCCATTGGTTGAATATTTACCTGTCAGGGAAATGGCAGAACCGAGAGTAATGGTATCCCCTTCTACCTTAGCAAGAGCATTACCACCCAACGCAAGGGTAGTAGAAACAGCGGCAACCGCTGATATTGCTTTAAATGAAAACGATTTCATAAGAACCTCCAGAAGATCGGTTTTTTTTCATTATCTATTGTATGTAGATAGTATGTGTTTCTGATAGCAAAAGTCCACCCTTGATCGCCAAGAAATTAAAGAATATTCAACATCTGGAACAATTTTCTTTAATATCCGGCGGCAAATCCATCCTTACGCGGATCAGAACCTGCCATCAAAACCCCTGTTTCAAGATCACGGAAAATGGCTTGTCCACCACCAATAGGACTGTCGTTCCAGACAATCCGATGCCCACGCGATGCCAGATTATCAGCTACATCTTTGCTGATGCCTTTTTCCAGTTGCAAATCACCATCAATGGCAAAACTGCGTGGGGCGTCCATCGCCTGCTGTGGGGTCATGCCAAAATCAAGGTGATTGATCAAAAATGCGGTTTGTCCAACGGCCTGATATTGACCACCCATCACCCCAAATGGCCCAACCAATTTATTGCCATGAGTCAGCATACCCGGAATAATGGTATGAAAAGGTCGCTTATTAGGCATAATCACATTGGGATGATGTTCATCTAATCTGAAGGCCCTGCCGCGAGATTGCAGAATAATGCCGTATTCAGGTGACGCAATCCCCGAACCAAAACCATCAAAAATGGAATAAATAAACGACACCGCCATACCATTCTTATCCACCACCGACAGATAGACCGTATCCGGATGGGTGGGGAAATCACTTGGCGCAAAGGCTGATACCAATGACATATCAATAGCGGCCTCAGCCTTATCAATGACGGCGTCAGAAAGCAGCCAATCGACGGAAACCCGCGCGTGATCAGGATCAGCAAGAAAACGGTCGCGCAAACCATAGGCTTGTTTGCTAATCTCTGCCAAAAGGTGAATAAAATCAGCCTCTGCCATATTGACCGGGTCAAATCGCTCAAACAATCGCGCCATAATCAAGGTTGTCACGCCCTGCCCGTTTGGTGGACATTCCCAAATCGTTCTCTGGCGATAGTCGCCATTAATCGGGGTCACAAACTCAGCCTGAATAGTGGCCATATCATCAAGGTGATGATAACCGCCAAGATCGTTCAATTTGCTGATGATATCTTTTGCCACAGGCCCGTTATAAAACCCATCCCGGCCATGGGCCGCGATCAATTCAAACGCCTCCGCCAATGATGGAACAGCAAAATGTTGCCCTTGTCGGTAGGGTTTGCCATCTTTCAGATAATGACGCTGTCCGTCCTTGTCGTTTAGATTTTCGGCATCTTCATCCCAATCAAGGGCGACCCTTTCATGAACGGGTATTCCGGCCTTAGCATAATAGATCGCCGGGTCAAGAAGACTTCGCCAGCTCGCCTGCCCCCATTTCTGGTGCATCAGATACCACGCATCAATAGCCCCCGGTATCGTCACCGCATGAGGACTGTTGCGAGGAATAACCCCGTCAGGATATTTTGCCCGCAAAGCATCCGCATCAAGTCGAGATGGAGCCCGACCAGACCCGTTAATGGCATGGATATCCGTATCACCCTTAGGAGAAACTAGCGCAAAACAATCCCCACCGATTGAGGTCATATGCGGTTCTGCCAAGGCAAGAATAGCCGCCGCCGCGATAGCCGCATCAACCGCGTTGCCACCATCATAAAGGCATTTAAGGCCAACGCTGGTGGCAAGCGGGTGAGATGTGCTGATCATCGCTTGATCAGCCATCACAGATGAACGTCCTGGACTAAAAAAATCACGCATCATAAAACACTCTTTACTTCATCATACTCAAATAAATTGACCATCTGGCAAATTGACCATTGGGATATTAGGATGGGTCTTTAACTTTCCGCAGATAGGGTTTAACCGTTTCCCATCCATCGGGAAACAATTTTTCTGCCTCATCATTAGAAACCGCAGGAACAATGATCACATCATCACCTTTTTTCCAATCAGCGGGTGTTGCCACTTTATGTTTGCCTGTCATTTGGATCGAATCAATAACACGCAACAATTCAGCAAAGTTTCGTCCTGTGGCCATAGGATAGGTCAGAGACAGTTTGATTTTCTTATCCGGGCCAATAATGAAAACAGACCGCACAGTTTGATTATCAACGGCGGTGCGACCGCTAAAACTGTCACCTTCGCTTGCTGGCAACATATGATAGGCCTTAGCAACCGCAAGTTCAGTATCCGCGATAATCGGGTATTCAGGCCGCATACCTGATACATCAGAAATATCATCCAGCCACGCGTTATGGTCGCTGATCGAGTCAACCGAAAGGCCAATAACTTTAACATTTCGCTTTTCAAAATCTGGCTGAAGCTTTGCCAAAGCGCCGAGTTCAGTCGTGCAGACAGGGGTAAAATCTTTGGGGTGTGAAAACAACCCCCCCCAGCTATCACCAAGCCAGTCATGAAAATGAATAGTTCCTTGGGTGGTTTCCGCCGTAAAATCCGGCGCAGTATCATTGATCCGTAATGACATTGTTCTCTCCTTTGAGATGAAGATTTCAAAGTGATGACTCCGGCAAATCAAAACTTAAAACCGGTCTACTGAGAGATGGTGCGGCTGGAGGGACTTGAACCCCCACGGCTCTCGCCACCAGAACCTAAATCTGGCGTGTCTACCAATTTCACCACAGCCGCGAAATTAGTTTCTGTATTATATGAACAGAAACGCCGACGCAAGACAATAGAATCCATAACACCATGCCAGTTTGCTGAAAAATGGCTTTCCGGCAACAAAAGCAAACTTTAAAGATGTTGTTTCAGAATCGGTGCGACCTCTGGCGTACCATCAGCATCTAATGATAGAGATTCAACCCAGATCGCATGATCAACAGGCAGATCAGCATAAAGATGCGGGAATAATTGCCCATCCCTTGAGGTTTCGTAACGCACAGGAAGCCCCGTTGGATCAATAGCCACCAGCACAAGACCGCTTTTATTGGCGAAATGTAATCTTGCCGTTTCTGCGGCTTGTTCTGCTGTGGAAAGATGAATAAAACCATCACTGATATCAAGGGCAGAACCTTTGAAAACCTTGTCTCTAACAGCGGCTTTCCATTCCTCATCACTACATATTTTATAGACAATCTCTGACATCGCGTTCCCTTAGATCAGTTCAGAACATAAATGATACGACGTCAGCATAAAGGCGCAAAGCCAAAAGACAACGAATTAAAACCGCAACCGTGATCATCAGCGATTGACCCAGCACCTCGTCTAAGACTAGGTTTTAAGACGAGGTTTAAGTAACAGCTTTCTAACGGAATTAAGACCATGAAAACAGGATTTATCGGCTTGGGTCAGATGGGCGCGCCCATGGCGGCTAATCTGGCCAAATCTGGTTATGATGTGATGGGATATGATGTGATTGTCGCCGCAACAGGTGGTGTTCATCAGGCCGCTTCATTGGCAGAAGCATCAGAAGGCATGGACTGTGTCATTACCATGCTTCCAGATGGCAAGGCGCTCAAAAATGTGGCTGAAACCATCATTCCTGCGATGACTAAAGACGCGATATTTATTGATTGCTCGACGGTTGATGTCGCCGCTACTCGCGCAACAGGTGACTTGGCTCTTGCCGCTGGCCTTGGCTTTATAGATGCGCCGGTATCAGGCGGGATCACTGGGGCGATAAACGCCACCCTCACCTTTATGATTGGCGGCAAGGACACCGATGTTTCTCGCGCCATGCCTTATTTTGAGATCATGGGCAAAAAAGCCGTTCATTGCGGTGATATCGGGGCAGGTCAAACCGCAAAAATCTGTAACAATATGATCCTTGGGGCAACGATGATCGCCACTTGTGAAGCGTTTGATCTGGCTGATCGCTTAGGGCTTGATCGCAGCAAGATGTTTGATGTGGTTAGCACGTCATCCGGATATAGCTGGTCAATGAATGCCTACTGTCCGGCCCCTGGCATTGGCCCCGATAGTCCAGCAGACCATGATTATCAGCCGGGTTTCTCCGCTGAACTCATGCTTAAAGACCTTGGGCTTGCCATTGCCGCCGCCGAAAGCGCAGGGGCTAATCCCAAAATTGGCAAAACAGCAAAAACCATATATGAAACCTTTGTGAAAGACACCGGCAAAGGAAAGGATTTTTCTGCTATCTTGCCATGGCTTAAATCATCAGGTTAGTGGTATCAATACCAACAAAGTCCATCACTAACAGAACAAACTTTCTACACAATCTTACTACACAATCTTACTACAAATGGGGGGAATATTTCTATGCTGACACTTGAACAAGCAAATATCATAACAACCGCCGCTTTGGCCGAGGCCAGAAAGCTAAATCTGAAACCGGTTAGTGTCGTTGTTTTGGATCACCGCGCCGCGACAGTTTCCATTCAATCCGAAGATGGCGTCAGCATCATGCGATCAGATATCGCCAAAGCCAAGGCTAATGGGGCGGTTCAGCTTGGGATGGGAAGCCGGGCGTTAATGAACCGCGCTGAACAACAGGCTTATTTTGTTTCCTCAATTAATGGCTTAGCTGATGGCAAGATTGTTCCCGTTCCGGGCGGCGTTCTCATCCGCGATCATTCCGGGGCTATCCTTGGTGCCATTGGCATTTCTGGCGATACCTCCGACAATGACGAGGCCGCCGCGTTAGCAGGTGTTGCCGCCTCTGGCCTTACCGCTGATGCTGGTTAGCAAAAGTCCGGATGATGCGATCACAATATCCCCCTAGATGGGCTTATACGCTTGGTTGGCTAGGAATTATTCCTTTTGTGATTGCCGCCATTGGCAGTTTTAGCCCCGATCCCATGCTGATGCAATTCAGCGCGGAGATGGGCGCGCGCTATGGTGTTTCTATCTGTATTTTTCTTGGCGCTATCCATTGGGGGATGGCGATCAGTGAGACAAATCAATCCTCAAAATGGCGATACATATGGTCGGTAACACCTTCTCTTATCAGCGTTATGATTATGCTCATGCCAGCAAATGCCAGTCATGGCTATGTGATTGCGCTTTTGGGGTTATGTTGGCTGATTGATGTTGTCATGACAATGATGGGGATATTGCCATCTTGGTATATGCGGATGCGACATGGATTAACGCTGGTGGCGATCATATCGCTTAGTGTGATGATGGTTAGGCTGTCCGGGGTTTAGCTGACCGCGCCATAATCGTATTGCCAAAAGCAACCAGAGCCAATCCAATTAAGGATAGGTAAGTCCATTGATAATCTTCCATATGCTGTGAAATCAGCAACGCCGCGACAGGAAAAATCACAGTGATATAACTGGCCCGGCCCGGCCCTATTCGGCCCACTAATGTCAGATAACAGGTAAAGGCCATGACCGTGGAAATTATCACCAACCAAGACAATCCCCCAAGATATTTCCAGTTATGTTCCATGATGAAGGCATCACCCCTAAATAATGCCACCAGCCCCAAATAAGCGGCGCCATAAAGCATTCCCCAGCTATTGCTAGAAATAACCGAGACTTGGCGGCTTTGAAGTCTGCCAGACAGAATATTGCCGAGACTAAAAATCAGTGTTCCAACAAAACAAAAGGTTAGACTGGCTAAAGGGGCGTGACCCTTTTCCAATTCTGGCAAAAAGATCAGAAATACGCCGCCAATCCCTAACATCGCGGCTATTAAGAGCCTCATTTCGGGCCATTGGCGATCCAGCACTGATTTTTCCAGAATCACCATCAATGATGCCGTCGAGAATACCACCGCCAGCAAGCCTGACGACACGCCAAGGCCACCATAATAAAAGTTAAGAAAATTAAAACTAAAGAGGAACAGGCTCAAAAAAGCGATTCGGAGGTGAACATCTCTTGATAACCGCAACGAATGGCCTGACAATTTAGCCACAATCATCATGATAAATCCAGCAAACAAGAAACGCCAAAATAGCGATACTTCGGGCGCAACAACACCTAATTGCCATTTTAATGGCAACCAGCTTGTGGACCATGCAAATATGGTGAATCCGTAAAGTAGATAATCAAATGGTTTCATGAATATTTGACCGTGAAATGGTCGGAGTGGCGGGATTTGAACCCACGACCCCCACACCCCCAGTATGGTGCGCTACCAGGCTGCGCTACACTCCGACGATCCCTTTATAGACAAGCTTGATAAGAAAGAGAAGCCCTGAAATCTAAAGCAAGACGACAAATAAAGATGGGCTTATCTTAGGCTAAGTTTTTTTGTTATGCGGCCTATTCTTCAACAATTTGGGCTATTCGTAGCGCGGCGTGCATAAGAACATCTGTTCCTGCCCCTGCCCATTCTTTGCTTATCTCTTCGGCCTCATTGTGGCTCAAGCCGCCCACACAAGGGCACATAATCATCGCTGTGGGGGCGATATCGTTGATCCAGCACGCATCATGACCCGCACCTGAGACGATATCCATATGCCCATAACCTAGATCATCCGCCGCTTTACGAATGGCGTCAACGCAATCCGTATCAAAGGCAGGAGGATCAAACTGACCCACGATTGTTGATGAAAACTCAACATCAATATCACGGCAAAGGGCTTCCGCTTTGGCCTCTAGCTCTTGTACCATGCTGTTCAGAATATCAATCTTATGTGAACGCATATCCACGGTGAAAACCACTTTACCCGGAATAATATTCCGCGAGTTTGGAAACACATCAATATGACCGATGGCCCCGACCGCGTTTGGCTGATGCTTCATTGCGATGTCATGAACCAACTCAGTGATCAGCGCCAGACCACGACCAGCGTTCTTTCGCAGTGGCATGGGGGTTGAACCTGTGTGACTCTCCCTTCCCGTAACCGTAATCTCAACCCATCGTAAGCCTTGCCCATGGGTAACCACACCGATAGGCTTATTTTCATCTTCAAGAATGGGGCCTTGTTCAATATGCAACTCAAACATGGCACGCATCTTTCGCGCTCCAACCTTTTCATCACCTTTCCAGCCGATCCGTTCTAGCTCATCACCAAAACGATTGCCGTCGGAATCTGTGCGGTCATAGGCCCAGTCTTGATCATATTTTCCGGCAAAGACCCCTGATGAGACCATGGCAGGCGCAAATCTTGTGCCTTCTTCATTGGTCCAATTCACAACCACGATCGGATGTTTAGTCTTCACCCCAAGATCATTAAGGGTTCGAATAACCTCAAGCCCGCCCAAGACGCCCAAAACCCCATCATACTTGCCCCCGGTGGGTTGGGTATCCAGATGTGAGCCTATATAAACAGGCAAAGCTTCCGGGTCTGTGCCTGGCCGGGTGGCAAACATATTGCCCATGGTGTCAACGCCCATGGTCATGCCTGCGTCAAGGCACCATGCCTGGAAC
>CBFIDH010000027.1:0-27311 GCA_965661405.1 Puniceispirillales bacterium (SeqCode) | reverse complement strand
CTTATTAGAAATAAAATATAACGATTGCCATCATGACCACCCGACAGACTACATTGGATTTTCCAACACCTGACAATCACGCGCGTCGCCGGTTTATTCTGGGGGCTTGCAATGCTATGGCGGCAGACTGGATTGATCGTTGGCCGGAATGGCCGGGGATTATTCGCGCCTTGATCATTCACGGGCCGCGCTTTTCTGGCAAAAGTCATTTGGCAAGCATCTGGACAGAAACCTCTGAGGCGACAATGATTGCCCATCTGAAAGATGGGATAGATCATCTTGATCCGGCGAAACATTATGTTTTTGATGGTATTGCGCCAAATTCGGACTGGCCTGATGATATGCTATTTCTAGCGTTGACGCGTTTCACGGGTGCTGAAGGCTCATTGCTTATTCTGGCTGATGCGGCACCGGCGCTAATGCCTTGGAAACTGGCAGATGTGACCTCACGCCTTGCGGTGATTAATTCTGCACAGATTACAACGCCCGATGATGCCATGTTTCATGAATTGCTTCGCAAATTAGCAGATGATAAAGGGTTGGCGCTTGATGATGATATTATTGCCTATATTGTTAAGCGCATGGAACGCCGATATGAAAGCGCGGTTCAGACCATTCAAGAATTGGACGCGATGAGCATCACAGAAAAAAAGAAAGTTAACCTAAGCATGGCAAGAAAAATACTCAACAACGGTCAAGCCACCTTATTTTAAATATGATGGCGTGTTAGAACTTATCGGAAACCGGGAAGGAACATGAAAAATGGATTTAGGAATTAAAGGCAAACTGGCGGTAGTATGCGCGTCTAGTCGCGGATTAGGATTTGGCTGTGCCAATGAATTAGCGGCTAATGGTGTGGATTTGGTGATGAATGGTATCAATGCTGATCGTCTCAATGATGCGGCTGACCGTATTCGTTCAGAACATGGTGTTAATGTGGTCGCTGTGGCGGCAGATATCACCACCGAACAGGGGCGGGCAGATGTTCTTGGCGCGGCTGATCGGGTGGTGGATATTCTCATTAATAACGCTGGCGGCCCGCCTCCCGGTGATTTCCGGGATTGGGAACGCGAGGATTGGATCAACGCGGTTAATGCTAATATGCTGACCCCGATTGAAATGATCAAGGCGGTCATTGACCCGATGATCCGCCAACGTTTTGGCAGGATTGTTAATATTACCTCTGGGTCTGTGAAAAACCCTATTCCACATCTGGGGTTATCTAATGGCGCGCGCGCAGGATTGACCGGATTTGTTGCTGGTCTGGCGCGTCAAGTCGCACAGCATAATGTTACTATCAATGGGCTTTTGCCCGGACAATTTAACACAGATCGCATCACAGGCCTGTTTGAAGCCCGCGCCAAAAAAGAAGGCTTACCTGCGGCTGATATTCGCGCCGAGGCGGAGGCAGGGAATCCTTGCCGGAGATTAGGCGAAGCAAACGAGTTCGGGCAGGCTTGCGCCTATATGTGTGGAGCCCATTCTGGCTATTTGGTTGGGCAAAATCTATTGGTAGATGGCGGGGCTTCTAATGCTAATCCGTGATTAGCGTAGCTTTTTCCCCGCATCTTTTAGAATCTCGCGGGCGGCGTTATGGCCCGGAATACCTGATACGCCGCCACCGGGATGCATGGATGACCCACAGATATAAAGACCTTTAAGCGGCGTCCGATAATCCGCAAACCCTGAGACAGGGCGCTGAAAGAACAATTGATCAGGGCTAAGCTCACCATGGAAAATATGCCCCATGGGTAGGCCAACATTTTGTTCAATATCAGGGGCAACCAGCAACTGTGCCTCAACCACATCATTGGAAAATCCGGGGGCATAAGCCTCAATTTGCTTAAAAATATTGCGCTTAAAATTGTCCTTTTCTTTGGCCCAATCCCCATCCTTTAGGGTGTATGGGGCATGACCACCAAAGAAATTAACAACGTGTTTTCCGGGTGGGGCAAGGGTATCATCAACAATCGTAGGACATACTGGCGTCATAAAAGGCTCGTTGGAATACCAGCCATATTTAGCATCATCATACGCACGTTCCAGATAGTCGATATCGGGGGCGATATGCATATAGGTGGGATAGTCGAAATTCCCCAACACTCCATCAGCTCTCAATTTCGGTAGCATCCGGTATTGTGGTGGTCTCTCACAAGCGACATTCATCTTAAAGGCGGTGGACATTGTGCGATAGCCCCGGATTTCTCTTAACACTTCATCAGGCAAATGCTTATGATCAATAAGATTAAGATATAGTGCCTTCGCCGACAGATTGGATGCAATGATCGGGGCGTGAAAATCACGTCCATCGGTGGTAATGACAGAGGTTGCCCGATTGCCATGGACTTTGATCTCGGCGATCTCGGCATTGGTGATGATATCAACGCCTTTTGCCTGTCCATAACTGGCTAGGGCCTCAGTGATCTTCCCCATGCCGCCTTTGATAAAACCCCATCCACCAGCGCCCTCATGCTCACCCATGATATGATGCATGATGACATAGGCTGAACCTGGTGATTTCGGCCCTGCGAAAGTGCCGATGGACGCGTAATAGGCAATGACCGCCATGACGCGCTCATCCTCAAACCATTCACGCAAAAAGTCATAGGCGCTCATGGTCATCATATCAATGATGCGGTACATCTTGCGGCCAACTTTGCGATAGCGCCACAACAAGGATGCCCCGGCACGAAAATTTTTCCAACTGCGCTCAGATGGGTCTACCGGAGTTTCCCATAACAATTTGCGAACAATCCCTGCCGCTTCGTTGAGATAGGCATCAAAGGCTGGATAAATTTCAGCGTCATGTTTTGAAAACCGCGCAAATGAAGCTTGCGTCTTGGCAATATTATCAGAAAAAAGAATATAATCCTCGCCATCTAGGGGTGAGACCATATCTGAACACGGTAATACTTCAAGCCCATGCTGGCGCAGATCAAAATCATTAATAATCCGTGGATGCAACAGGCTCATCAGATAAGAATAGATAGAGGCACGATACCCGTTGGCGATCTCCTCGGTCACGGCGGCACCGCCGACAATATCCCGGCGTTCAAGCACTGCTACTTTCTTGCCTGCCCTAGCCAGATAATTTGCACAAACAAGGCCATTATGACCAGCACCGATAATGATCGCATCATATTGTGATGATGGGGTGATACTCTCAGCCATGTGTTGCCTCATGATCTTTCTGCTGGGTAAAAAATGATGCGCCTTTTGGTAATTCTGGTCGCTCAATATCGTAACTGACAGACCGAACACGGCCATCATCATGACCCCTAACAACTACCCCTTGGTGTTTTGAAGGAACTGGCGAGGGGGTAAGGGCCACCGCATCCGCGGCACTAAAGACCATGATATAAAGCGTTCGGGGATGATCTGAATTATTTTTTGCTGACCCATGTAAAAGACGGGTATGCATCAGACAGACACTTCCGGCCTTGCCCGTGCAATAAGAACGGTTATCAAGCGCGGCGTTGGTCACGGCATCATCTACGGCGCCAGTAAAAACCCCATCATGCCAAAGGCTATGTATCTCACCCTTATGAGTGCCTGACCACACCTCAAGCGGGCCATTATCCATTGTGACCTCATCCACCATCAGAAGCGCCGTGATCAGGTCATCATTGCTATGTGGGGTGAAGGGGAAATCCTGATGCCATTTAACGACCGTGGCGGAGTGCGGCAGCTTGGAATTAATCTTGGTATGGTGAAGCTTAATATTGGGGCCAATCAAGTCTGCTACGGCGTCTGTCACGCCACTATTAGCCATAGCTTCATAATAACTTTCTGATATTTCGTCTGGTGAGCTGACACGCCGCAACGCGGGTTGATCTTTATTGTGTCCGGTTTCGATATCAAATCGTGGCCTGCCATCCAGCATATTTCCAAACGGGGTGTCATGCTGGCGGCTTTCATCAACCCAGCCAGAGAACTCATCCCGAAGGCGATGGAGTAAGTCCTCACTAACAGCATTTTCAACAACTAAATATCCATTTTCATGGAAAAAGGATTTTTGGTCTTCGCTAAGCATGGCCTCTCCCCGATGTGCATCACATGATCAGATAACATCACTTGTTAATATGACGGATGGAAAACGGATTTGGCAAGGCTGGAATTAAGAAAATATCATTATCCACGAAGGGCGCTGATATGGCCTGCCCAATCCGCAGGACTGCCCTTGAATACAGATGAGCCAGCGACCAAAGTATCTGCCCCGGCAGCAATAGCCATTGGCGCGGTATCCGCCGTGATGCCGCCATCAACCTCAATTCTGATGGGGCGATCACCAATAGCTGAACGCATGGCGGTGATTTTTGGCAGAACCGAGGTGATAAAAGACTGTCCGCCAAAACCGGGATTAACAGTCATCAGCAAAACCAGATCAACCCGATCAAGAACATGACTGATGGCTTCGGTCGGTGTGGCAGGGTTAATGGCAACCCCGGCTTTGCATCCCAAATCGCTAATCATCTGAAGGCAACGGTCAAGATGATTGGTGGCTTCGGCATGAACAATAATCCGGTCTGCTCCAGCATCTGCAAAATCCTTGAGATAAGGTTCTGCCGGACTAATCATAAGATGACAATCAAACGGCAGGCTAGTAACAGGGCGCAATGCCGCAATAATAGGCGCGCCAAAAGAAATATTAGGAACAAAATGCCCATCCATCACATCAAGATGAATCCAGTCTGCACCGGCGGCTTCAACGTGGCGGATATTTTCGGCTAGATTTGCGAAATCCGCCGCCAGAATTGATGGTGCGATGATCAGATTGTCTATGCTATGGTATCGTGCTTTTGTCATAAAATTGTTATATCATGAGCTTATCGTCAATGCCACGATCAATCCGTGCATAGATTGTGATAACTTTGGGTTAGGCTTGAGATTAAGCTTGGGATTAAAATGATGATGTGGGATGACAACGCGCAACATGAATA
Organism: Puniceispirillales bacterium (SeqCode); assembly: GCA_965661405.1. Classification (GTDB taxonomy): domain Bacteria; phylum Pseudomonadota; class Alphaproteobacteria; order Puniceispirillales; family UBA1172; genus UBA12202. The sequence goes on along the minus strand of CBFIDH010000027.1, from coordinate 22,371 downwards.
ACATTGATGAAAAAGATAATCATCCGGCTGATGCTTTGCTCTCAATAAATGAGACGCCAAAAGGCATGGATAAGGGAGGCGCGCCATTTCCGGCTGAGACTTTTCCCATTCCGCCAATGGAGATTGAGGAAGAGTATCATCTGATTAACCGCGAGTTGTCATGGCTTGCCTTTAATGAACGGGTGATGGCAGAGGCCGCCAATCATCATCATCCTCTGATGGAGCGCCTTCGTTTCATTGCTATTTCTGCCAGCAATCTGGATGAGTTTTTGACCGTCCGTGTGGCCGGACTGAAGCATCTGGTCAAAAATGGAAGCAAACTGGATTACTATAACAGCTTTGTAACGCCGCAACGCCAATTAGAAGAAATTGATGAACGCGTTCGGCACCTGCTTGAACACCAGCAGACTATTTTGCCTATTTTGTTCAAAGAATTGTCAGCGCATGATGTCTCCATTATCTCATTAGATGAAGTCACAGAAGCAGATAAAGACTATATCAAAGAGCATATCCTTGAAGATATTATTCAGGTCATTACGCCCCAGACACTAGACCCAGCGCATCCTTTTCCGTTTATTGCCAATAATGGTTTTGGGATGTTTCTGTCGCTAGAGGAAGACAAAAAGAAACATAAAACCGCATTGATTCTTTTGTCTCCGGTTCTCAATCGGTTTTTCGCCCTTCCAGGTAAAGGCGCGCGTTTTATCACCCTTGAGGATACCATTCTGCTCAATATGGATGAAATATTCCCTGAACATAAGCTGGTTAATCATGTGCTGTTTCGGGTCATTAGGGATTCGGAAATTGAGTTTGATGAAGAAGCCGAAGATTTGGTCGCAAGTTTAGAAAATGCGGTGAGGGCGCGGCGTCGTGGAAATGCCATTGCCTTGCAGTTATCCTCAGAAGGCCCGGATGAGATGACTAATGTTCTGGCCAATAAACTGATGGTATCGGATAGTGGTATTGACTATGTTGGCGGTATGATCGGCTTGTCTGATTTAAGCCAGATATGCAACGCCGGAAGTGATGATCTTCGCTTTCCGCCTTATTCGGCACGGTTTCCAGAACGTATCAGGGATTTTGGCGGGGATTGTTTTGCGGCGATCCGATCAAAGGATATTCTTGTTCACCACCCCTATGAGAGCTTTGATGTTGTGCTTCAGTTTTTGCGCCAAGCCGCAGAAGACCCAAAGGTCATATCTATTCGCCAAACTCTCTATCGCACTCTGCCAGATTCGCCGATTGTGCGAGCGCTGATCGCGGCGGCGGAAGCCGGAAAATCAGTCACAGCCATGGTTGAGATCAAGGCACGGTTTGATGAGGAGGTGAATATTCGTCTGGCACGAGCGCTGGAACGCGCCGGTGTTCAGGTGGTGTTTGGTTTTGTTGATCTGAAAACTCATGCAAAATTATCGCTGGTTGTGCGGCAAGAAGAAAGCAGTCTTCGCAGTTATGCCCATTGTGGGACAGGGAACTATCACCCGATGACGGCTAAAGTTTATACCGATCTTTCCTATTTTACCTGTGATCAGAGCATTTGTGCCGATATCGTCCGTATTTTCAACTACATGACATCTTATGTGAAACCTGTAAAACTGAACAAGGTCAAATTTGCCCCGGTATCGGCGCGAGATATGTTCACGGAGGCAGTAAAGTCAGAAATCGCCGCCGCCAAAAGAGGTGAGCCATCGGGAATATGGCTTAAACTGAATGCCCTTGTTGATAAGGCCTCTATTGCTCTGCTTTATGAAGCCTCGCAAGCTGGCGTTCCTATTGAATTGGTGGTCAGAGGAATTTGTTGTCTCAGGCCGGGAATTAAGGGACTGTCGGAAAATATCAGAGTGCGGTCGCTGATCGGGCGATTTCTGGAACATTCTCGCATCTATATTTTTGCTAATGGTGCGCCCCTGCCATCATCACAGGCCAAAGTTTATATTGCGTCGGCGGATTTGATGCCGCGCAATCTGGATCGCCGGGTTGAGGTGTTTATGCCTATTGAAAACCCAACGGTACATTTGCAAATCGTGGATCAGATCATGATGACCAATATCAATGATACCAGCAACACATGGTTGCTACAATCTGATGGTCGCTATATTCGCCACCCCGAAGCAGAGACTAATCCGTTTTCCGCGCATCATTTTTTTATGACTAACCCTAGTCTGTCAGGACGTGGATCAGCCCTAGATGAACAAGATCATAAGCATCTGGAGGAACGTTAGCATGGCGAGAGTGGCAGATTTGGACATTCATACCCCGGCATTGCCAGACGCGACTGTTAAGCGTTTAAACCGCACGTCATCAATGATCGGATTGATTGATATCGGCTCAAACTCTATCCGTCTTGTGATCTATCGTTCTGGCGGTAAGTTTCCGCATCCCCAATTTAACGAACGCGAAGTGTGTCGTCTAGGAATTGGGGTCAATATGACTGGCAAGTTAGGGGATAAGCAAATCACTCACGCGCTGGAAACCCTAAACCGTTTCGCTATGTTAGCGAAACTTAGCAAAGTTGATGTGCTAGAAGCTTTTGCCACAGAGGCGGTTCGCCGGGCTGATAATAGTGAGGATTTTATCACCAGAGCCGAAACCATCCTTGGCATTAAGGTGATGGTAATCTCTGGCGAACAAGAGGCGTTTTTATCTGCTTCAGGTGTGTGTGCCGGGTTCAAAGACCCTTGCGGTGTTGTGGCAGATCTTGGTGGCGGAAGCCTAGAGCTGATTAGAATATCTGAAGGCAAGCATATTGACCGAAATCAGGCAATAAGTATGCCCTGCGGGTATCTGATGGATTACAATATGGCAACGATTGATCATCTTCTCAATCAGGTCAAGTGGTTGCCATCGTCTAAAGGTCAACGGTTATACGCGGTTGGCGGTGTTTGGCGTGCGATTGCCACGACATATAGTTATATGCTGAAACCGCGTCTGGATATCGTGCATGGCCTTTCCTTGGTACCAAGTCAGCTAGAAGACATCATGGTATCTATTGAAGAAAAGCAAGGGCAAATCCACGGTATTCCTACCGCGCGCCGCCCCTATATGGGTCAGGCTATCCGTTTGACCAGAGCGTTAATCCACCATCTTGAGCCGTCTGAGATTATCTTTTCCGCCTATGGTGTGCGTGAAGGGATGCTTTATGATTGTCTTGATTTGGATAGCCGGGTGTCCGACCCCTTGATGGATGGGGTAAAAGAATATGCAATGATGACCTCGCGATATCCAAAACAAGGGGAAGTGCTGGAACGTCTCTTGCTCCAGTTTCTTGACCATTATGATGCAAATATTAAGCGTCTTGCCTCGGCTTGTTGTTACCTTTGTGATCTGGCATGGATTGAACATCCAGACCACCGTTCACGACTAGCTGTGGAAAAAATGCTTGGGCTTTCTGTGGTTGGGCTTACTCATATCGAACGCGTCTGGATGGCGGTTGCGCTTTATACACGCTACGAAGGTGTGTTGCCTGTCCAGAAAAATGTTATGTCGATCTTGCCGAGAGCTGACAGGAAAACAGCCAAAACGGTAGGGTTGTTGCTGCGAATGCTGATGACCGTAAGTGGCGGCATCACCTCGGCGCTTGATCAGATTAATATTCGTAAATCTGGTAAGGGGTTTATTTTTGATGCTGACCCGGCACTTTTTGGAAGCGGCGATTTGCTGAAATCACGTCTAGCCAGCGTAAATCGCACCATGTCAAAGAAAATTACTTTGGCACAATAATCGTTTTATTGCCCTTGGCAGAGATAGCAATATCACCATTCAGTAGCTTTTCTGCCCATTGTCCAAACACTTCATGCCGCCAACCAGATAATGCCATCAGCCCTTCGTGTTGTCCCTTGGCAAGGCTCTCAATCTCTTGATTGCTGGCAATCAATCGGCTGGCTACATCGGTGTTTTCGGCGCAATGTTTCAACAATACTTTGAGCAAATCTGAGGTAGCTTGCGGTGCTGGTTTTTCGGGGCGTGACGGCGGGGCAGGCCATAATGCGCGGTCTTCATTATCAGCCTTTGCGATTAAGGCAACCAAGGCATCGCCGTAAGGTTTGGTAACATTTGGGTTGACGCCTCTGACATCGTTAAGCTCTGCTAGGGTCTTTGGGCCTTGCATGGCGATGCTAACGAGAGTGTCATCTTTGGCGATACGCTGTCTGGGTTTATCTCGGCTTTGGGCCTCTTGCTCACGCCAATGCCCAAGATGCCTAAGCCGATTTAAGGCTTGAGGCTTATGGATGCGGTGTTTAATTCGTGTCCAGATCGTCTCTTTATCCACCTGATATTGTTCAGGGCGGCATAGCGCGTTCATCTCCTCGGTCAGCCAGTGATGGCGTCCTGCGGTGTTTATCCGGTCTTTGATGATATGATAAGCGCGTTCCAGATGGATGACATCATCCAGCGCATAGCGATATTGGCGCGGCGATAAGGGGCGGCGGCTCCAATCTGTGAATTGTGATGATTTGTCAATTCTGATACCGAGGATATGATTAATTAGCTTATCGTAACCGACCTGATCACCAAGCCCGCAAACCATGGCCGCGATTTGGGTGTCATAGAGAGATCGCGGCAATTCCCCCATCATGCGAAAGAAAATCTCAAGGTCTTGCTTGCCTGCATGGAACACTTTGGTCGTATTGGTATCGCGTAATAGCTCTATCAGGGGGGTAAGGTCTATGCCATCAGCCAAAGGGTCAATGGCCGCGGCCTCATCGGGTGAGGCGAGTTGGACTAGACATAATTTGGGGTAATATGTGGTATCACGCAGAAACTCAGTATCAATAGCAATATCGCTGTGACCAGCCATTCTGGCACAGATATCAGCAAGCTGATTTGTCGTTGTAATAAGGGGAGGTTGGCTATTCATTTGATATTTTATAAATCAGCTTTCATATTAATGATAGTCAGATGATAATTTTGCATTAGTTTAGATATTAGATCGTGGTTTTCATACAGATAAAGGGCAAATCCATGCGTATTTTAGCTTATGGGGCAGTTATTCTTAGTTTTGCGACTCCGCCAGTGATGGCGGCCTCTGCATCAGGTTTTGTCTCACATAAAGCAGTCTATCAGATTGATTTATGGAAAAATACTTCGAACTCATCGGTAGAAAGCGTAAATGGTAAAACCTTCTATTCCATCAACAAAGGATGTGATGGTTGGTATTCAACCGAAAAATACGCCATTAATTTTGTCCTCAGCGAAGGCCAGACATCAGAGTTTATTTCCCAATATGAAACATGGGAATCGCATAAAGGTGATAGCTTTTCGTTTTCAATCATAGAAGATTCGACTTTTAGTGGCAGGCAAACCCACGAAGGCTTTGCCAATCTCTTTACCGGATATGGTGAGGCTAGCTTTATGGGGAGCGAGGAAGGCACAGTAGAATTGCCATCTGATACGGTGTTCCCTATTAAGCATCTGTCATCACTGATCCAGCAAGCCAGCACTGGTGGCCGTGTTTATCAAACTAACCTGTTTATCGGTGGTGAGTTGTCTGACTCACAATATTTTGTCAGCTCGCTGATCGGTAAGGCCAAGCACGCCCCGTCACGTGTTGATCTGGGGCCTATGGCTGATGATAAATACTGGCCTTTACGGGTGGCTTATTTTGACCCAACCGCCAGTGACGCCGAACCTGAATATGAAATTGAGTTTATGGTTCAGGAAAATGGCGTTATCCGTTCCTATATTGTGGATTATGGCGATTTTAGTATGCGGGCGATGATGGAGAGCTTTGACCCTCTGAATGATGATGCGTGTTAAGGGTTATCCCTTAGCTATCTTCGATATCATCCGAGGAAGAATTGCCCATTTTTGAGTCTATGTTGGAACCTGTCTTTTTGCCCGTATGCCGGGAAAACTGCCGCCCTGTGATAATGGCGGCTTGCCCATGACGCTGGCGCAAACGATCAACGGTATCCTCAAGGGCAATGATGCGGGCCAGATCAGGTTCTGCTAGATTGGTTGGGTCGGCTTGATCCGATGCAACCAGTTGTTCTACCCCAATGCCGATCAATCGCCAAAACAGATGCGGTGCGACCTCATCCTTTAGCATATTAACGCCAGTCTCAAAAATCTTGCGGGCTAGTTGCGTAGGGTCTGACAGGGTATGGCTTCGGGTGAGGAGCTGATGCTGATTAGATTTCAGCTTTAGCACCACGCGCCGCCCTGCCAAATGGCTTGATTTCAGCCGATTTGCCACCTTATCACTAAGGCTTTCCAAAATGGCGGTGAGCGCATCAAGACTGGAAATATCCGCATCAAATGTTGTTTCGGATGAAATGGATTTGGCTGGACGATCTGGAACAACAGGGCGATTATCTATGCCTGCCGCTAGTTGTTTGATCCGAACCGCGTTGCTGCCAGCAATATTCATAACAAGTTCTAACGGCGCTTTGACCAGATCACCGCAGGTCATAATGCTTGCGTGATTTAATTTCTGACTCATCGCTTTGCCAGTGCCATAAATGACATTAACCGGAAGTGGCGCCAGAAGATTAGCCGCCTCCGCCATACCAATAATATGAAATCCCTTTGGTTTATCCATATCGGAGGCCATTTTAGCAAGAGACTTATTGCCCGAAAGACCAATAGAAACAGTAATGCCTATTTCTGTTCTGATGATATTGGCAAGATAAGCCATGCTAGCGGCGGGAAACCGCTGATGTAAGGTTTCGGTTCCGCGCAAGTCAAGGAAGGCTTCGTCGATGGAAAGTGGCTCAACTAGGGGCGTTAAGGATAGCATGAGTTCCCGGATATTACGGCCAACCTCTTTATAAACATCCATCCGTGGGCTAACCACCACCGCATCAGGACAGAGTTTCAGAGCCTTATACATAGGCATCGCTGAACGCACCCCATTGATGCGTGCGATATAGCAGGCGGTGGCAACAACGCCGCGTTTGCCGCCGCCTACAATCACAGGTTTATTGGCTAGCTCTGGATGATCGCGTTTCTCAATGGCGGCATAAAAGGCATCACAATCAACATGGGCCAGGGTCAGTTGACGAAGTTCAGGATGGCGGATCAGTTTCCATGATCCACAAGATGGGCATTGGGGTTGACTATTGCTGTTGCCGTTAGCTAAACAATCGCGGCAAAGCCATGGAAGAACATCATGAGTTGTGTGATCATTCATCTGGCCAAAGCCAAGCGGCTCCACGGACACCGCTGGAATCGCCATGTTGCGGCTTTAGCAGTTTAGTCTCTATTTCCTTGCTAAAGACCAGTCGTGGCAATTTTGGCGGCACATTCTGATAGAGCCTATCCAGATTGGATAATCCGCCGCCCAAAACAATAACTTCAGGGTCAATCATATTGATAATCATAGCGATAGTTCGTGCTAGACGATCTTCAAGGACTTGAAACACGCTCTGCGCGACCAGATCGGTGTTGATCCGCGCGGCGATATCTTCAACAGGAATATTCGCACCAGTGCGATCATAATAATCCTTGCTTACCGCTGTGCCAGAAATAAAGGTTTCGATACATCCGCTATTACCGCACCAACAATCATGATTAAGATATTCATCGGTGATTGGCCAGGGCAGGGGATTATGCCCCACTTCACCTGCGATCCCGTTTATGCCACTGACAGGCTTGCCATTGATCACAATGCCGCCGCCGCATCCCGTGCCAAGGATGAGACCAAACACCACCCCACAGCCCTTTCCAGCGCCGTCCATTGCCTCAGATAGAGTGAAGCAATTAGCGTCATTCTCCAGCCGGATATCGGTATTTAGTGCCTGTTTCAGGTCAGATTTCAGATCACGATTGTTAAGATGGGTTAGGCTTGCCCCTTGCGTGGTTCCGTTTGACTTGCGAATACTACCCGGCAGGCCAATACCTATGGGGCCAGCAAAACCAGTGGCTTGCCGCGCATCTGTAACCAGTTCGGTGATACCGGCTATGATGTCATCATAACTTGATTTGCTAGTTTTCTGGCGTTTTTTCCAGATAATATCACCGTTATTGTTCAGAATAGCGGCTTCTATCTTGGTGCCGCCTAGGTCAATGCCAAGGCGCATAGTCTCTCCCTTGTCGAGTCGTGATAAAAGAGAGATTACTTGATTTTAGCTTCGCGGAAAAGGACGTGTTTTCTCAGCTTTGGGTCATACTTCATCAACTCAAGCTTTTCTGGCTTGGTGCGAGGATTTTTCTTGGTGACATAGTAATAACCTGTGTCACCAGTGCTGACGAGTTTGATTTGTAGTGTTGCTGGTTTGGCCATAACCTTCTCCTGTCCAGAAGCGGCATTTATACTGTTTTGAGACTTGCTGTCAAGACTTCTGTCTCTGTTTGTTCTGCTTTTTATTTCGCTTTTTGTCACTTCGAGGCAGCTTTGCCTTATGCCGCCGCGAATGACTAGCCTTTGATTTGCGGTCTCCACGCATCAGACTGGTATCTGCCCAGCTTAATAAGACTGACCCTTTGACAGGGATAACCGAGAGGATCATCACATCTATCTGATCTCCGGTTCGCAATGCAATGCCGTTCTTATCACCTCTGATCAGACCTCTGGTGGTGTCAACATGGTAATAATCCGGCGGCATTTGACCAAGAGGCATCAGACCTTCGGCGTTGTAATCTATGATATCAATAAAGGCCCCGAAACCGGTAATGCTTGTCACTCTGCCTGTCTGAATACTGCCGCTTTGCTCTGTCATCAGGCTTGCGGAAAACCTGTCAACGCTTCGTCTTTCGGCACGGGCGGCGCGGCGTTCTGTGTCTGAGATATGCTGGCAAGTATCGGCAGCTTCATCCAGCGACATTTGGCTTTCTTGTAGCAGACTGCGATGCACCATCAGGTCAGAGTATCGTCTGATAGGTGAGGTGAAATGGGCATATCGTTTTAACCCAAGCCCATAATGTCCGGGATTGCTGATGCGGTAATCGGCCTGTGATTGACAGCGCAGCACCGTTTCGTTGAGCATCTGGTTATCACCTTCACCTAATTGGCTTTGCGCGCGGTTTAGCAGATGGTTAAAATCATGAGGTCTGATCACTTGGCCTTTGGCAAAAGATAACCCCATGGCGCGGCATAAATCATGAAGCCCATCAATACGCGTTGGATCAGGGGCTTCATGCGCGCGATAAACACATAATCTGCCCTTTTCTTCTAGGGTTTCTGCCGCCGCTACATTGGCCAAGATCATCATTTCTTCAATGATTTTCTGGCTCGTATTTTGAAATCTTTTGCTGATTGCAATGGGCTTACCATTGTTATCAAACTGAACTTTCTTTTCAGCAAGATTTAATTCCAAGGCACCGCGTTCTTGCCGCGCGTGATTAAGGCATTTCCACGCTGAAAAAAGATGCTGGATGCGCTCTGGTTCTAATCCGGCAGGAGGTGCGGCATCTGGTGTTGTGATAAAGGTTTCTACTTCATCATAAGTCAATCTAGCCTGTGATCGCATTAATCCACGATAGATGCGGTGTCCGGTTTTCTGTCCATTGGCATCAATGGTCATATCTGCCACCAGACATCCTCTTATTTCATCTGGCTTTAATGAACACAGCCCGTTTGACAAGGCCTCTGGCAACATCGGGATCACCATATCCGGCAGATAGACGGAATTACCTCTCACCCTTGCTTCACGGTCCAGTGCAGAACCTTCGGGGACATAATAGGATACATCCGCAATCGCTACCAAGATGCGCCAGCCTCCATCATGCGGTTCGGCATAAACGGCGTCATCAAAATCTTTGGCATCTGCCCCATCAATGGTGACAAGCGGGATATTGGTAACATCCTCGCGTCCATCCAGATTGGGCAGGTCGGCATTTTCTGCTTCTGCCAGAACATCATCATTAAAATGATGGGGCAATTCAAACTCAGCGATAGCAAGCGGAGAAAAACTGGCATAACCGCCGCTTTTTCCTAATTTGCGAATAACTTTAGCTGTTTTTTTAAGATAGCCTCGGCCTTGGTGCATTTCCACCTCAACCATGTCACCAGCCTCAACAGTAAGACCAGCTTGGATATTCAGATCAATCGGCTGTCTGGCGTTACGGTCTGCATTTTCAAGGATAAAACCACGTTCGGTTTTGACCACTTCCCCAAACGCACTGGTTTTTGAGGCGGTTAAGGCACGGATCACCTTAGCGATATACCGTCCTTGGCCTTTAGGGGTGATTTTGGCAAGCACTTCATCCCCGGTGGCATAGGCATGACCTTTCCGGCGATCATGGGGGATCATGATGGATTGCCCACGCTGACCAAGGTTTTCCGACACAGGCTTGGTCATATAATCGCCATTGCTAGTCACAGAGACTATCTTTAATGGCAAGACCGACGGCAAGTCCTGATCACTTAGATCATTATCTCTGTCTGTATCCGTGTTCATATCTGTTGACGGAAGATCAGACATCAAATGATCTAACTTACCTTGATTGGCTAGGGCCTTGAGACGTTTTCGTAGAGGCGCGCGTTGATGCGCGATAAGACCGAAGGCACGCGCAATCTCTTTCACCGTTGGCAAATCATCCAGATCTTTTAGATAGGCAATGATTTCATCATCATCTGGCAGAGGCCGGGGCGGATTGTCAGGATCAATCATCGCTTAAGTCTGCTTGGCTTTTGGGCCAGTTTTTGCAGATTTAGCCGTTTTACTAGACTTGCCCGGTTTGCCCGGCTTAGCAGATTTTCCACGGGGTGCCTTTTGTGGTCCTTTGGCTTTTTTCTTTGCGATCAGATCAATCGCTTCATCAAGAGTAAGCGTGTCAGGATCAAGGGATTTCGGAATGGTGGCGCGAATTTTATCATGCTCAACATAAGGGCCAAAACGACCTGATTTCAACATGATAGCCCCGCCATCAGGATGATCACCCATGCTTCGTCCAGCTTTTTGACCAGACTTGGCAATGGCATCAATGGCAAAGTTAAGTCCAATGGTTAAGACGCTATCGTCATCAGGAATGCTAACATAAGCATCACCAAACTTAATGAACGGGCCATAACGACCGATTCCAGCGGTGATCATGGCGCCACTTTCGGGATGAGTGCCTATCTCACGCGGGAGATGAAGCAAACCAAGACCTTGATCAAGGGTAAGGCTGACGACATCCATCTTTTTAGGGATAGTGCCGCGTTTTGGTTTCTTGGTTTTAGCATCACCAAGTTGGATATAGGCGCCATACGGCCCTTTGCGAACCAGAACGGGTAGGCCGGTTTCCGGATCATCACCTAGATGCTTATCACCATCGGCTAGCGCCTCTTGCTGATCATCACCTTCTTGACCAATCTGTCTGGTGTAGCGGCATTCTGGGTAATTAGAGCATCCAATAAACGCACCAAAACGCCCAACTTTTAATCCCAACTTGCCATTGTCACAATGGCTGCAAACACGGATAGGTTTGCCGTGATCATCTTTGGGGAAGAAATGCGCTTCCAGCAAAGGGTCAATCGTCTCAAGGATGTTTTGCCGGGTGAGGTCTTGGGTATTATCAACCGCGGTTTTAAAGTCGCTCCAGAATTGCCGCAACAGGCTTTTCCATTCCAGTTTGCCGTCTGAAACACGGTCTAGATCATCTTCAAGCCGAGCCGTGAAGCCATATTCAACATATCGGGCAAAGAAGCTTTCTAAAAAGGCGGAAACAATGCGCCCCCGTTCTTCGGGGATAAAGCGACGCTGATCTCTGAGAATGTAACTGCGTTCCTGTAATTTCTGAAGAATGCTGGCATAAGTTGACGGTCTGCCAATGCCTAGTTCTTCCATGCGTTTAATCAGGCTGGCATCTGTATAACGTGGTGGCGGCTGGGTGAAATGTTGATCCGGGGTAATTGTTTTTGCCGCCACCGCCTCGCCACTTGCCAGAGGCGGTAAAATGGTATTGGCATCATCATCACCGCCGCCACTAGCCGCAGATGAGCCGTCCTGATCATCACGATCTTCACGATAGAGCGACAGAAAACCATCAAAAACGATAATGGAGCCATTGGCACGCAGAGTAGTTTTTCCGTTTTGATCAGCGATATCAACCACGGTTTTATCAAGTTCAGCAGAGGCCATTTGGCTTGCCAGTGTTCTTTTCCAGATCAGTTCATAAAGTTTGAATTGCTCATCATCCAGAAATTGCCGCATCGCCGATGGATGGCGATTGATCGCTGTTGGACGCACAGCTTCGTGGGCTTCTTGGGCGTTGGCGGCCTTGGATTTATAGGCACGCGGACTTGTTGGAACATAACGAGTGCCTTTGAGGTCAAGGATTTCTGATCGAATGGCTTGCACCGCATCATTAGAAAGCTGAACACCGTCGGTTCGCATATAGGTAATCAGGCCCGTTGTCTCACTTCCTATGTTAATGCCTTCATAGAGACGTTGGGCAATGCGCATAGTGCGGCTGGCAGAAAACCCAAATTTGCGGCTGGCTTCCTGTTGCAAGGTAGATGTGGTGAATGGCGGGCTAGGATTGCGCTGAGTGCGCTTCATATCAATATCAAGAATACTAAAGTCTGAGGCTTTGATTTTTGCGACGGCATCATCTGCCATCGCTTTATTATTCAAACCCATTTTACCAAGTTTTTTCCCATCAAGATGAGTCAGTCTGGCGGTAAAGGTTTCGCCACTGTCCTTATTCATGAAAGCCTCAACCGACCAGTATTCTTCGGATATAAATAGCTCAATTTCTGCTTCGCGCTCACAGATCAGCTTGAGGGCAACCGATTGAACCCGCCCTGCGGATTTAGCACCCGGTAATTTCTGCCACAACACAGGCGACAGGGTAAATCCGACCAGATAGTCTAGCGCTCGCCGTGCCATATAAGCATCAACCAATTCAGAATTAATCTCACGCGGATTAGCCATGGCATCAAGCACAGCGGTTTTCGTAATCTCGTTAAAGACAACCCTTTCCACGGGCTTACCGCTTAGCGCATTATTTTCATTCATGACATGATAGATATGCCAGCTAATCGCCTCACCTTCGCGATCAGGGTCAGTGGCAAGGATCAGTTTATCAGCCTTTTTTAACGCTGAGGCAATGGTGTCAATGGGGTCTTTGCTTCGCACCGGAATATTCCAGTGCATCGCGAAATCTTCCTCTGGGATGACCGCGCCTTGTTTGTTGGGTAAATCCCGAACGTGTCCGACAGAGGCAACGACATGATAATCACTACCAAGATATTTATTGATAGTCTTAGCCTTGGCTGGGGATTCAACGACAACAAGTTTCATAGCTTAATACTAACCTTTTTTGCACCTGACATTTTTGCCGCGACGGATTTTAATCTTCGGGCGATTCTGGTTTCCAGAGTAATGAGACTCTGTTGCCATATTGCCTTACGATGTCGCCTGCCAGCTCCATTTCAAACAGGGCCATGCTGATAACAGATATTGAGAAATGACACCGCTTGATCAATTCGTCAACTGGTGATGCGTCAAAACTTAACAAGTTCAGCAATTCTTGTTTGGCTTTTTCCACCTCATCCTGGTTGGGATCGGCAGGAGGGTCATCATCAAAAAGCGGCATTCGTGGCGGTATGGTATTCCATTCTTTGCCGTCAATATGTTCTATAATATCTTGGCTGTCCTGAACAAGTGTTGCCCCGTCCCTTAGCAAATTATTGCATCCTTTTGACCTTGGGTCTAATGGTGATCCGGGAATAGCCATCACATCACGGCCACGGTCGGCGGCCTCTCTTGCTGTGATCAGTGAGCCTGATTTCAATCCTGCTTCCACCACCAAAAGGCCAAGCCCAAGCGAGGCAATGATGCGGTTACGAATGGGGAAATGTCTGGCAAAGGGTTGTATACCAGTTGGCATTTCTGAAATAATGACACCTTGATCTTTTAAGCTTTCATAGATGCTGGTATTTTCGCGCGGATAAACCTGATCCACACCGCCAGCCAATACCGCAATTGAACCGCTGGACAAAGAACCTTCATGCGCCGCCGCGTCAATGCCGCGTGCCATGCCAGAAACAATGACATAACCCTTTTGTCCTACCTCAACACTCAAAAGTCGGGTGAGATTAAGGGCATTGAGTGAGGCATTTCTTGATCCAACGACGGAAAGAGATGGTTTCTGCAAGAGATGGTGATGACCAAGACAGGTCAAACATCCGGGTGCATCATCAAACATAGCTAGGCTTTTGGGATAGGTATCCTCACCCCGAACAATGATTTGCGCACCAATCTTTTCGGCGGCGGCCATTTCATCCTCTGCCTCGGATTGGGTGGTGATAGTGATGGGTATCCGGGAACGTTTGCTGATTTCGGGCAAATGATCTAGCACAGCCAATCCAGTTTTATGCCGGCGTAAGAGCATGGTCAAGGTGACCGGGCCAATATTCTGGGTGCGTATCAACCTGATGATGGCTAGTTTTTCATTGATTTTCAATATATAACGACCTTATAGCAAGCGGCTTGCTGGGAATTGCAATCTGCACCAGACCATAAATCATATCCGAGAAGGTTTAATTTTTCGTTAAGACGCGCTCATAAAATCAGCGCTTAGCCCTATTTTTAAGATTTGCCAATCCGAGGTTCTGCACCTGAGAGAAGCCGCATGATATTGCTACGATGCCGCCAGACTGCCAATATCGACATCAATCCGGCGGATATCACCATGATCACAGGCAACGGGGCAGGGGAGATAAGCGCAAACAGAAGTGGCGCGGATATATAGCTAATCATCGCCGCCAGTGATGAGAATCGAAATATAAAGGCCACTGCCAGCCAGATCAGACATATTAGCGCCCCGATAAGGGGATCAAAGCCCAGAAAAACACCTAGACCTGTTGCCACGCCTTTGCCGCCGCGAAAGCCTAGCCAGACAGGATAGCAATGGCCGACAATGCTAAATAAGCCAGCGATGGCTACGCTATATTCATCCTCGCTAAGATATCTGGCGATGATGACCACCAAGAGGCCCTTACCGCTATCAAGAAGAAGTGTTAAGGCGGCGGCAATCTTGTTGCCTGTCCGCAACACATTAGTGGCGCCAATATTGCCACTGCCAATTTGCCGGATATCACCAAGTCCAAACAATCGCGACATGACCAAGCCAAAAGGAATAGCACCAACCAGATAGGCGGCGAACCCATAGGTCATCAGCAAGGTGATGTTTTCAGGCATGACGGGTACCGTTAGTCGTCTGATGGGCGAGTTTATGATCATAAACGCGCTTGCCGCCAATCCATGTACCAATCACAACACCTTGTGTTGGGGCGCCTTCAAAAGGGGTGCTGACTGATAATGAGGCAAAATCAGCCCCGCGCACTTGCCAGCCGCGATCAATATCAATCAGCGTCAGGTCTGCCGCCGCGCCAATCGCCATTTGACCAGCATCAAGATTAAGAATGCGTGATGGATTATGGCTTAGCAACTCAAACACTCGCATCAGTGAAATATACCCACCATGCCAAAGCGATAAGGTCATCGCCAGTAAAGTTTCCAGACCAGAATATCCGGTTTCTGCTAAACCAAAAGGAAGTGATTTGACATCTCTGTCTTGGGGGGAATGGTCACTTGCCATGGCATCAATCGTGCCATCTGCTAACCCTTCTAGAACGGCTTGCCTGTCTGCCTCACCTCGTAACGGCGGCGATAACCGGAACCTCGTGTCATAATCTCTCACGGCAATATCATTCAGCAGGGCATAGGGTGGGGCGGTATCGCAAGTGACATTGAGACCATCAGCCTTAGCCGCCCGGATCAGTGCAATGCCCTTGGCGGTGGCGATATGCGCGACATGATAATGCCCACCTGTCAGCCGCAGAATAGCCAGATCACGGCTAATCAGTATTTCTTCGGCGGCGTCTGGAATACCTCTTAATCCAAGGCGAGTGGAATGTTCACCTTCGTGCATTTCCCCATCTTTGGCAAGCATAGGGTCTTCGGCGTGCTGTATCACGGGACGGTTCAACATGGACGCATAACTCAACACGCGCCGCATCGTCAGGCTATCGGCGATAGGATGGGCGGCATCGGTGAAACCGACTGCCCCTGCTTCAGCCAAGAGGCCAAGTTCAGCCATAGCATCACCGTTAAGTCCAACGGTTGCCGCACCATAGGAATATACTCTTAAATCTTTGCCGGGGCTGGATAACCCCCTCATCATGAGGCATTGGGATTTCAGCATTTCCGGATCATCAAGCACCGGATAAGTGTTTGGCAGACAGATAATACTAGTAATCCCGCTTTTGACCGCGGCGGCGGCTAGACTTTGTGGTGTTTCACGATGCACCGCCCCCGGATGGCAGGATTGCACCCGCATATCCACAATCCCAGGTGCCAGCACATGACCATCAGCGTTGATAACCTCTGCCCCCTTTGGGGCTTTCAGAGTATCAGGTTGATCGGTGAGGGCAGCAATGCGACCATCACTGATCAGGCAATCACCAAGATGGTCTTTCTGGCTGGCAGGATCAATCAGGCGCGCGTTGCGGATCAACACATCTGTCATGATTTCACCTTTCCCAGAATTCCGGCGGCAAGAGATTCAAGACAAGCCATGCGAACAGCAACGCCAATTTCCACTTGGGTGGTGATCAGGCTACGTTCAACATCATCGGCAAGTTCAGATGAAATTTCAACGCCGCGATTCATAGGGCCGGGATGCATGATCAGGGCCTCAGGTTTTGCCAATGCCAGCTTTTCACGAGTCAAACCATAACGGTGGAAATATTCACGCTGTGATGGGGTCTCTGCACCTTGCATCCGTTCCTGCTGAAGGCGGAGAAGCATGACAATATCGGTGCCTTCCAGTCCTTCTGCCATATCATGATGCACTGTCACGCCCATTTCGGTGATTTGCTGTGGCAGAAGCGTTGCCGGAGAGATAAGACGAATATTAGCACCAAGAATAGAAAGCAGATGAATATTGGATCGCGCCACCCGACTATTGGCGATGTCACCGCAAATGGCAATGTTCAACCCCTCAATATGACCGAGGCGGCGGCGGATAGTAAGGGCATCTAAAAGGGCTTGCGTCGGGTGTTCATGGCGCCCGTCACCTGCGTTGATCACCGCCGCGTCAACATAATTGGACAGCAACAACGAAGCGCCAGAATTCTGATGTCGCATGACCAGAATATCCGGGTGCATGGCGTTGAGGGTCACGGCGGTATCAATCAAGCTTTCGCCCTTTTTGATAGATGAGGTAGCGACAGGAACATTAACAACAGATGCCCCCATTTTCCGCGCCGCCAGATCAAATGACACCCGTGTCCGTGTAGAGTTTTCAAAAAATATGGTGAAAACAGTAACACCTTTGAGGTGGCTAAGATTCTCACGAGGAGGAAGATCAGCAAAACTGTTGGCGCGATCAAGAATGGCCTCAACCACAGGTCGTTGCAAGCCTTCAATCCCAAGCAGATGCTTATCGGGTAAAGGCGCAAAGCCAAGCTGATCATCCGCTTGAGCTAATCCTTTATCTTGCCTGTTTCGACTACCCATGAACATCCTTATAATCCTGACCTGCCATGACGTCCAGTGCTGATTGCAGTATCCAGGTCGCGGCTAGCGCATCACGGCGTTCTGATCGCTTCTGGCGGGTCATATCGGCATCAACCATGGCGCGCTCAACCGAAACCGTGGATAGGCGTTCATCCTGCCACATCACAGGCCAATCTTTGATGCGCAATAAAGCATAGGTGAAATCACGAACAGAATCACATCTTGAACCCATGCTGCCATCCATATTTAGAGGCCAGCCGATGATAAAGCCGCCGACCTCATGCTCAAGGGCAAGGGCATTTAGTTTTTCCATGTCAGGGGTGAACTTCTGACGCCGCAGAATGGTGACAGGTGACGCCACTTTCCAATTGGTATCAGATACCGCGATGCCAATGGTCTTTCGGCCGACATCAAGCGCAAAGAGCTTGCCGATAGATTTACGCTGGTTTATGAAATCGTCAATCTTGCATATAGCCATAGCCAATGCTATTACCCCTTCAGCAACTTTTTGTCACCAGACTTGTGATCACGCCAATGACCATTGATAAAGACACCATCCCCCGCATCGCCCGACTAGCGCGACTTGAGATCGCGCCAGAACGGCAATCCGCGCTTAGCGATGAGCTGGCATCCATCCTCTCGTGGGTGGAACAGTTAAACGCGCTAGACACATCCAACATTGAACCTCTGGCAAGTGTAACAGGTCATGATTTACCATTGCGTGATGATGAGGTCACCGCAGGCAATGATCCGGAGGCTGTGTTGTCTAACGCGCCTGAAAAAACCTCTAATTTCTTTGTTGTTCCAAAGGTGGTCGAATGAGTGATCTGCTTTCCCTAACGGCGATTGCCGCGCGTTCCGCCCTCGACAAAAAAGAGATTTCGGCAAGTGAGCTAACCGCCGCCTATCTTAAGGCTGTCGAAGACACTGCCGGTAATAACGCCTATGTCGCTGTCACCGCAGAAAAGGCAACGGATATGGCGAAGGCCAGTGATGCCCGGCTTGCCAAGGGTGAGGGTGGCCCGCTTGAAGGGATACCTGTTGGCGTCAAGGATATGTTTTGCACCAAGGGCGTGGAAACTACCGCCTCATCACAGATTCTCAAAGGTTTTGTGCCAACGTATGAATCCACCGTCACATCTCATTTATGGTCTGATGGCGCGGTGATGCTTGGCAAGCTGAATTGTGATGAGTTTGCGATGGGGTCTGCCAATGAAACCAGCGCATTTGGCCCTGTCACAAATCCTTGGGTGGCGGCAAGTGGTGATCTCAAAGGCAAAGCCTTAACCCCCGGCGGATCATCGGGCGGGTCAGCGGCGGCTATGGCCGCGAGGTCTTGTTTGCTTGCTCCGGGGACAGATACTGGCGGTTCGATCCGTCAGCCAGCGGCGTTTTGCGGTATGGTTGGTCTGAAACCAACTTATGGGCGGTGTTCGCGCCGCGGCATTGTTGCCTTTGCGTCGTCTCTTGATCAAGCTGGCCCGATTACCCGTGATGTTGCCGATTGTGCGCTGATGATGACCAGCATGGCAGGTCATGACGCAGAGGATTCCACCTCTATTGATGCCGCCATGCCTGATCTGATGGCGGCGTTATCTGCCGGGGTTAAGGGGATGCGGATTGGCATCCCTGATGAATACACTCTTGATGGCATGAACCCTGAGATTGTGGCCTTGTGGGAGCAGGGGCGAGCATGGCTTGAAGATGCAGGAGCAAGCTGTGTTTCTGTGAGTCTGCCGCATACCCAATATGCCTTGCCTGCCTATTATATTGTGGCTCCGGCTGAGGCCTCGTCAAATCTGGCGCGTTATGATGGCGTTCGTTATGGTCAGCGTGTGGAGGGGGCAACATTAGATGAAATGTATTCCAAAACCCGCGGCGAAGGTTTTGGAGATGAGGTTAAGCGCCGCATCCTGATCGGGACTTATGTTCTGTCGGCAGGATATTATGATGCCTATTATATTAAGGCCCAGCAGGTTCGCCGCTTGATCCAGCAAGATTTTCTGACCGTGTTTGATCAGGTTGATGCCTTATTGACTCCTTCAACCCCCACGGCGGCTTTTGCGCTTGGGGAAAAGATGGATGCGGTCAGTATGTTTCTTAACGATGTCTTTACGGTTCCGGCTAATCTGGCTGGAATTCCGGCGATATCGGTTCCGTCTGGATTGTCGTCAGATGGCTTGCCATTAGGCTTGCAACTGATTGCCCCGGCTTTGCGTGAGGATACTCTCATCCGCGGCGCGGCAGTGATCGAAAAGGCGGCTGGATTTGATCATGTGGCAACAGGGGCCGCGTCATGACAACAAGCGTATCACCATTAGTTGAGGGGCGCACAGGCCCATGGGAAGTGGTCATCGGGCTTGAGGTTCATGCCCAAGTATCCAGTCAGGCTAAGCTGTTTTCTGGCTCATCGGCGGCGTTTGGTGCTGGCCCTAATGAACACGTCTCGCTGGTTGATGCGGCGATGCCGGGGATGTTGCCAGTCATTAACAAGTTTTGTGTTGAACAGGCCGTTAGAACAGGTCTTGGCCTCAACGCTGAGATTAATTTGGTCAGCGTTTTTGACCGCAAGAATTATTTTTACGCGGACTTGCCGCAAGGCTATCAGATCAGCCAATTCAAACAGCCTATCGTCGGTGAGGGCAAGATTACCATCACCCTCAAAGATGGCACGAGCCGGGATATCGGCATTGAACGTCTGCATCTGGAGCAAGACGCAGGCAAATCTATGCATGATCAACATCCGACCAAATCTTTTATTGATCTGAACAGATCTGGCGTGGCGTTGATGGAAATTGTCTCAAAGCCAGATATGCGTTCGGCAGAGGAAGCCGCCGCTTACGTCAGCAAATTACGGGCCATTGTCCGCTTTTTGGGAACTTGCGATGGCAATATGGAACAGGGGTCGTTGCGGGCAGATTGCAATGTTTCGGTTCGGCGCCCAGGTGAGCCTCTAGGCACGCGGACAGAAACCAAGAATCTGAACTCTATCCGCTTTATCGCACAGGCCATTAATAGTGAGGTCGCACGCCAGATCGAAGTCCTCGAAGATGGCGGCACGATAAATCAGGAAACACGCCTCTTTGATAACGCCACAGGACAGACGCGCACCATGCGCTCCAAAGAGGACGCCCATGATTACCGCTATTTCCCTGACCCGGATTTATTGCCGTTGAAACTAGACGCGGCGTGGGTTGAGGGGATACGCGATACTTTGCCGGAATTGCCAGATGCCTTGCGCGCGCGGTTGCTGGATCAATATGGTCTCAGCCCCTATGATGCCAGCCTGATTAGCGAGGATCGCGCCGTTGCCGCTTATTATGAGGCCGCCGCCGCCGGACAAGATGCGAAAATTGTCGCTAACTGGATGACGGTGGAATTGTTTGGCGCTCTTAATAAAATGGGGCTTGATCTGGCAGACTCACCGGTGAAACCGGAACAGCTTGGCAAGCTAGTGGCACGCATCAGCGATGGCACGATTTCTGGGCGTATTGCCAAGGATGTGTTTGCCCTGATGCTGGAAAATGGGGCTGACCCGGATCAGGTGATTGAGGAAAAAGGCTTTAAGCAGGTTTCCGATACCGGCGCGATTGAGGCAATGATTGATGCCGTCTTGGCGGACAACGCCGATAAGGTCGCGGAGTATCGCGGCGGTAAGGATAAGCTCTTTGGGTTCTTCGTCGGGCAGGTGATGAAAGCCTCGCAAGGCCAAGCTAATCCGGGGGTCGTCAATGGCCTGCTCAAGCAAAAGCTGGATGGGTAGTTTTCAGATATTGAGTATTATAGTACTCAATATCTTCGTGCTTTTGTCTTAGCCATGTATCTGCCGCATCAGCGCGGGCAGGGCGGCGCAGTTGGGGATAGCGTAACTGGACTTGGGCATAAAGGCGGGGATATTCGGCGCCTCATTCGTCACCGCAATCACATGACGACACGCGGCGGCTATGGCGGCGTCATGATCCGCGTGGGTATCGCCGATCATCACCGTTTCATCAGGGGCAACCCCCAGCCGTTCACAGATCGCCAGAATGCCGCCGGGTTCAGGTTTCCGCCCATGGCCGCTATCGGCGGTGACGATAGCATCCATCATGGCGGTCAGCCCAAGATCATCGAGATTAATCGCCGTTGTCGGGTCGCCATCATTGGTCACAACGCCAAGCTGGTAGCCATCTGATTTCAGTTCAGCCAGCGCCGGTTGCACGGCGCCTTTGGGCGCGGTTTTCCCACGTACAGACCGGGTGGCAATCGCCATCATCTCATCCGTATAGGCAGAGGTGTTCATGATATCAATCAGCGTGGCATCAAGCTCACCCCATACAGGGATAAGCGAGCCATAAGTGCCAGAGGCAAAAAGCCCGTTTTCCAGCACTTTGCCGTGCTTGCCATCAGCGCTAAGATCGACCCCAATCGCCTTGAGCAAGTCACGGTGAGGAACGCGGCCATCAATCAGGCTTTCGGTATGACGGGCAATATTTACAATGGTGGAGGCCCATGTCTGGCTTAAATCCAGCAGAACCCCGTCTTTGTCAAAAATGATCAGTTTAATAGGCATGAAAATAACAATCGCAATTAGAGAATGCGCCAGATCTCGGCATGATCTCACTGATTATGTCAGCCATTGGAATATCTTGCAATCCATGGTTTGACAAATGGCTTATCTTTGATTAGATGAGGGGTGCATACGCCGTGTTGGGGGCAACCCCATATACCCATCATGCGGAGGGGTGGCCGAGTGGCTGAAGGCGGCGGTTTGCTAAATCGTTGAAGGAGGAAACTCCTTCCGGGGGTTCGAATCCCTTCCCCTCCGCCATTTCTTTTCTTTAAGTAATTGTATTATATAGATAAAAATAACCAATCTTCGTATTTACGTACAGAATTACGTACAGATATTTGCCTGTTTGATAATTGACCCTGTTTTCGTGATGACGCATACTCCAAATGAGTGGAGGTTACTATGCGCACCATACTAGCAAGTATT
>CBFIDH010000026.1:0-30199 GCA_965661405.1 Puniceispirillales bacterium (SeqCode) | reverse complement strand
GAGAATTATCATCATCTTAGCCAAACCAAGAATTAGTAACATTAGCAAAATATCTTTGAGGAGAAACAGATATGCGAACAATAACCAAACTTGATGAGGCCATGATTGATCAACCTGTAACAGGTGATCTGGATGGCTGGGTCGTCGTAGATGGCGCGCCGACTATGAAAACATGGGCTTTGCATACAAATAACGATGGCACGATGATGTCCGGAATATGGGAAGCAACGCCGGGAACATATCACGCCACTTATAAAGCTTATGAGTTCGTTCATATGATCAAAGGCAAAATCGTCATCACCCCGGATGGGGGCGAACCTGTTACTGTTCAGGCCGGTGACGCCTTTGTTGTGGAAAGTGATTTCAAAGGCACTTGGAAAATCGAAGAAGCCGTGCGAAAGCATTTCGATTTCAAATTATAAGAGGCGTTAGCCCATCTCAACCATGGGTTTTTTGCTGAAAAGAGAAGCGAGCATGGACAGGTGTCATTTGCTCCTTCCCTAAGATATAATCCGCCGCGCGCGCCGCGATCATCTGGGTAGGGGCGTTGAGATTGGCGCTAGGAACCTGTGGCATAACAGAAGCATCAACAATACGCAGCCCCTCAACCCCATGCACACGAAGCTCCGCGTCAACCACGGCCATATCATCATGTCCCATGCGGCAAGTACCGCAGGGATGGTAATCGGTTTCAACAATTTCCCGAATAGACGCCACGAGGTCTTCATCACTTTGGACATGATTGCCCGGCGTTGTTTCGGCACCGCGAAACTCATCAAATGCGGGTTGAGCAAACAACTCACGCGCTTTTTTGACGCCTTCTAACATTTCTCGCATATCATCCGGATGGCTGAGGTAATTAAACTCAATCACAGGTTTGCCGCGAATGTTATCACGGTTCAGTAATACTTGCCCTCGGCTTTTGGGTCTTAGCTGATCAACATGAACAGCGAAAGCTTGCTTTGGCTTAATGTTATCATTGACGATATCAAAACCAACCGGGGTGAAATGATACTGGATATTTGGATAGCTGACCTGATCATTGCTGCGAATAAGACCGCCAGCCTCCCAGATATTACTGGTCGCCATGCCATCTTTACGCAAGAACCAGCGAAGACCAACTGCCAGTTTATTAAAAGGATTGCCAATATTGTGAATAGGATGATTTTTCTTACAATCCCATTGCAGTATTGTTGTGGCATGATCTTGCAGATTTTGCCCAACTCCGGGCAAATTTACCAAAGGCTCAATGCCTCTTTCGCGCAAATAATCGGCAGGCCCTATGCCAGACATCATTAATAATTGCGGTGAGTTAATAGCCCCGCCAGATAATATGATTTCACGACGCGCCTGCACCTTATAAGTTTTGCCATTTTGCTCATATTCCAGCCCTGTTACCCTATTCCCAGACAAGGTGAGATGGGATACCAAAGCATTAGTCTCTAATGAAAGATTGCCTCGCTTCAGTGCCGGATGCAAATGTGCAACCGCGGCACTGCAACGCTTCCCATTCCAGCGCGTCGCGTCCAGACGAGCAACGCCCTCTTGTTGATATCCATTAAGGTCTTCGGACCTGCCCTGCCCTGATTGCTCACCAGCTTGAAGAAAGGCCTCAAAAAGAGGGCTTTCCAATGAGCCGCGTGTGACGCCTAAAGGACCTTTGTCGCCGCGCCAATCATCACCGCCCCTATCAGATTTTTCCCCTGCTTTGAAATATGGCAAACAATGTTCAAACTGCCATTCTTTTAGACCATATTCTTCCGACCAATGTTGATAATCTAGGGGATGACCACGCATATAAACCATTGAATTAATGGATGAGGAGCCGCCAACAACACGCCCACGCGGAGTAGGAATAGATCTCCCACCTAACGCAGGTTCAGGTGCAGATTCATAATTCCAATTTATCTTTTTATCTTTGTAAGCGCGATAAACCCCGGCAGGAATATGAATCATTAAATTGCGATCCATTTTACCAGCCTCAAGAATAAGGACTTGATGAGTCCCATCGCGGCTAAGGGCATTTGCCAGAACACATCCAGCAGAACCCGCACCAATAATTACATAATCGTATTCTGCTGTTTGAGTCATAATATCACATTGGTGCTTATACTAATTTAAAAATGCCGAAGAAGTATCTTAGTGTCAGAAAAAGTTAAAGGCCACCATTCTTTTTTTATTTACTGATGACTTAATAAGGAATGAATAATGTATATTTTCTTTAATTCATGCTTTTGCGAACCAACTTTAGAACAATAAAAAGTAGGATAGCAATCACCGGAACTGACCATGCCAGAATCGTATCACTTTCCCATCTTATATTTTCTGATGCCATGCCTTTAAGAACATAAGATAAAAGGCTGACAAGGTAATAAGTAATGGCGGCAATGGATAGCAACTCAACAATCTCTTGAAGCCGCAACTGTTGTTTCGCACGGTTTTCCATAGATGAGAGAAGCGCGTTATTTTGAATCTGGATTTGCATTTCGATACGGGTACGAAGAAGCGTATTGCTGCGCTGAGCGCGAAGCGCCACATCCTCAAGTCGATTTTGAAAGGCAAAACACGTGCGAACAGCAGGCACCAGACGCCGTTCCAAAAACTGCGCTAACGTCTGAAAATTATCCATTCTGGTTTCGCGCAATTCTTTGAGGCGGCTTCGCACCAGTGCATCATATGCTTTGGTCGCCGCCAAACGATAGGAGGTCAGCGCCGATAATTTTTCTATTTTTGCCGTGACATTAGTAATCTGGATGAGCTGATGCTGCAGAACATCCGTTGGCTCATTATTACCAATATGCCCCATTTCCTTGCTGATATTGCTAAGCCTGTTTTCAGTTTTGGAAAGCTGGGGTTTAATCTCATTCACCATGGGCAGGGAAATCATGGCAAAATGGCGATAGGTTTCAATCTCCAAAAGACGCTGAATTAATCGCCCCGTTCTCTGCTCACTCAACCCATTATTCTGAACCAGAATTTTTGTGAATGCGAACTCGCCTTTCTTGTGAGGCTCAAGTTTCATGGAACAATATACTTTCGCCCCATGATCCGCGACAATGCTTCCGGCAAAATTGTCATGAAGAAATATCTTTTCCACATCCGCCGGAACCAGAGATCGGTGATCCGCGCTCATATCAATCCATGTCGCAACAATCAGATCACCGGGAAAGAGAGCCACCAGTTGCTCGGGCAGGACTTTGACGCCATCCGAAGGAAAATAATCAGGTCTCCTGCCTTTCTTTTTGACAGCGCCATCAAAAATCACCGCAAGACTGGCAAACTCGGTGTGACGTTCGTAACGGTGAATAATCCCTTTTTCTTCATGCAGAAAAAAGCGCGGCGGGGTATCAGGCAAATCTGGTTCATCAGATGCCTCTGTCCAGCCATAGCATTGGCGCATGATATCAACTAAAAAGGACCATTCTTTTGCCGTTGATTGCTCACCTGTTCGAAAGGCGAAGTAGAATACACGCTGATTATCGCTTAGCGTCAAATACGGGCGAGCGTGCAATTCCGCATCAATATAATCTTGAATGGTTTGCTGTGATAAAATGCTCATATTATCCCTTTTTGTGCCTGCATGATCTGGTTCGTGCTTTTCGTCACTCATCCGTTTCGTTAAACTCATTATATTATTATCTTATTTTGCATAACACGAAGAGGAGATGATCGCCAAATGACAAAACAACGCTCAACAACTGACGGCAAGGATACTCAACATCGTGAAGTCTCGAAAACCAACAAGCAGATTGATCATATCGTTATTGGCGCGAGTTCACTGATAGCAGGCAAACAAGTGCTTGAGCCTCTCTTTGGTGTTCCCTTACCAATCGGCGGAAAACATGAACTGGTCAGCACCCATAACTGTGTCTTGCAATCTGGGGGTGATACTTATCTGGAGTTAATTGCAACCGACCCCGATGCCCCTGCCCCATCACGGCGTCGTTGGTTTAGTTTGGACGAAGATGAGACCACAAAACGGTTAGCGGTGAGGCCGCGAGCATTAACATGGGTCGTCAGCACCCCTGATCTGGATCAGCTTGTTGCCGATAGCCCTATTGATTTAGGTGAGGTTTTGGATTTAAGCCGCGATGATCTTAATTGGCGACTAACCGTGCCACGTGACGGAAGCTTGCCTGAGGGAGGTTTAATCCCCTCATTTATCTCATGGCCGGATCATCAAAGCCCGGCGCGGCGTATGACTGATCACGGATTACGACTAACCCATATTCGCATCACTCATCCCGACCCCTCGCACCTCATAGCGATCATGAAGGCGCTTGATATCGCAGATTTGGCTGAAGTAAGCCAAGGCGAGCCTGGACTTTCATTTTCTCTTACCTCTCCAAACGGGGAAGTGATCATTGATTAACAAATGATCCTTATGGCTTTTGGGATAATTGATTTTCGGCATCAAAAAGACCATATATCATAGTGCAAATTAAGTTTAGCGAGTGGAAGAAATGATCATTAAACACATCAGTCAAGTGCTATGCTTTATCTTGTTAATGGCATTTCCTGCTTATGGTCATAACCACCCACCCCTTGAAAACGCAAAGCTGATTGGGACAGGTATTCTCAAAATCTATTGGGCCCAAGTCTATACGATCAGCCATTATCAAATACCCGCGCCCGGCCCATACCAAGATGCAATCGTTCTGAGCTATGAATACCTGCGGGATGTTCCCAAAGATGCCACCATTGAGGCATCTATTGAGGAGTTTGAACGTTATACGAACATCACCGAGGATAAAATATCACGCTGGACAAAGTATCTGGAGGCCGCACTAACAGATATGGCAGATGGTGACCGCGCAGAAATTTGGAAGATGACAGATGGTAGCATCACCTTTTATACCCCTGATCAGCCTCCTGTTCGTTTTGATGATGCTGAGTTTGCCGAGGTTTTTATGAATATCTGGCTGGGCAGTGAAACCAATTACCCTGATCTAAGACTACAATTATTAGGGCAATAGACATTGCTATTGACCATTTCTGCTATTGTCTTCCCTTTAGTGCAGGCTTATGTTTGAACACTTAAAATAAAGTTAAGTTGTTTTTTGATTTAATCATCACTTTAAAATCACATTTTAATTTATTGTTTTTATTATTTTTATTACAGGAGATGAAGAATGAGAATGAATAAACTCGGCCGCACCGATATTTCGGTTTCTGCCCTCTGCCTAGGCAGTATGACTTGGGGAACACAGAACACCGAAGCCGAGGGTCACGCCCAAATAGACATGGCGCTTGATCATGGCCTCAATTTTATCGACACCGCCGAGATGTATCCTGTTAATCCCTTATCTAAAGAAACCCAAGGTGATACGGAACGCGTGCTTGGCTCTTGGGTTAAGGCGTCTGGTCGCCGCAAAGATGTGGTGATTGCTACCAAGGTTAGCGGTGAAGGGTTGAAATATGTTCGTGATGGGGCGCCGATTTCATCCGCGACCATTCATGACGCGCTTGATGCTTCCCTCACCTCACTTCAAACGGACTATATTGATCTTTATCAGTTGCATTGGCCTAACCGGGGGTCCTATATGTTCCGCCAGAATTGGCGTTATGATCCTAGTGGTCAGAATACCGCTGAGACCGAAGATCATATGCTGGATGTGTTGACTTGCCTTAATGATCTCATCAAAGCGGGGAAAATACGTTCCATCGGGCTTTCCAATGAGAGCTGTTGGGGAACAATGCGCTGGTTACAGATAGCTGAGGCTAATGGTCTTCCGCGCATGGCAAGTATTCAGAATGAGTATAGCCTTCTGTGCCGTTTATATGATCTGGATATGGCCGAGATGACACATCATGAAGATGTGGGATTGTTATCTTTCTCACCCCTAGCTACTGGCCTGCTTACTGGAAAATACGCCGCTAATTCTGCACCTCCAGCCGGGTCACGCGCATCGATTACCCCTGATCTGGGTGGGCGCACCACAGACCGTGTCTGGCCCGCGATTGCCGCTTACCAACAGATCGCCGATGATCATGGTTTAGATATTGCCGCTATGTCACTGGCATGGTGTGTTCAGCGTCCCTTTATGACTAGCACCATTTTTGGTGCGACCTCCCTTGATCAATTAACACGCTTGTTTGCCTCAATTGATCTGACCCTATCGCCTGAGGTGATGACAGCGATTGATAACGCCCATCGTCTCCATCCTATGCCCTATTGATCTCTATGAATTAAGATAACCGCTATGACCAATCCTGCTGATTTCTGGAATCCCAAGTTTGAAACCGAGGAATATATCTTTGGCACAGAGGCAAACAGCTTTATCAAAGCTGTCATTCCTCCGGCTGGCTCTGGTCAGACCGCTTATGCCCCTGCGGATGGTGAGGGCAGAAACGGTGTCTATCTGGCAGAGATTGGTTATCAGGTCACCAGCACAGATATTGCTGATAAGGCTGTTGATAAGGCTAAGAAACTGGCGCAAAGCCGCGGCGTTACTGTCAATGCTATGGTTGGCGATATCATGGCTGATCCGCCGGGACAATTTGATGTTGTTATCGTCTCGTTCATGCATTTTCGCCCTGATGATCACCTTCGTTTTGTTCAGCATTTAATTAAGGCCATGGCGCCCGGCGGCTTGCTGGCGCTTGAGGGATATTCTCTTGATCAAATCCCTTTGACTTCGGGTGGGCCAAAATCGCCAGATATGCTTTACACGCGCGATCAACTGGCTGAGGATTTTGCCGCCCTTGATATTCAGCTTATCCAAGAAACCAAAAGGGTTCTAAACGAAGGGCCAAGACACCAAGGCGAAGCCGCCACCATTCAACTGATCGCCAAAAAGGATACGGGGCATGAGTAAAGGGTTCTCTTTAAGCCGTGAGATTATCTGGCACATCACTTGCGGTGAATGTGGCTTTTACTGGACTTATCCAACAATGCAGCCAGATGAAAACCTGACTTCTCGCACATGGCATTGTCCGCTATGCGGCAAAACAGGTGAAGCTACCGAGACCTCACATCAGATCAACCCGAATGACTAATCCCCTCCCTAGCCGCAAGGCACTTAACCCGAAGCGCGGGATTATCCTGATACTTCTGGCGGTAATATGCTTTGCCTCAATGGATGGAATGTCAAAATATCTGGGTCAGCGCTATGATATCGTTGGCGTGGTGATGATCCGGATGTGGTTTTTTGCGCTTTTTGTGATCGTTTGGAGCATGAGAAAACCCGGCGGCATCAAAGCCGTAGCAAAAACAGATCAAATATGGGTTCAGATACTAAGAGGGACAATCCTAAGCCTAAAAATCTGCGTTATTGTGACCTCTTTTGTTGTTGTTGGCCTCGCCCAGACCCATGCTGTCTTTGCCTGCTATCCTTTGCTCGTTGTGTCGCTATCTGTCATCTTCCTCGGTGAACGTGTCGGCTGGCAACGCCTAAGCGCCATCATTGTTGGTATTATTGGCGTGCTGATTATTATTCAGCCGGGTACAAGCGTATTTGATCCTAAGATTCTTATCGCCGTTCTCGCCTCTTTTGGGTTTGCCTCTTACAATGTACTCACCCGCTATGTCGCACGCAAAGATTTGTCTGATACCAGTTTCTTTTACACAGGGATTACAGGCGGCATTGTCATGACATTTATTGGGCCTTTTTTCTGGACACCAATTCTCATGGAAGACTGGTTTATTTTGTTTATGCTGTGCGTTACCAGCATGGTTGGTCACTTCCTTATGATACGCGCGCTAGAAGTTGCTGAAACCACAACACTTCAGCCTTTTACTCTGCTTCAGATTGTTTATAGCACCATCATTGGATTAATTTTGTTTCACGAGGTTGTTGGCCCCCATGTCTTTATTGGCGCTGGCATTATTATCGCCTCTGGCCTCTTTGCGTTTTGGCGTGAAGCTAAAGTCAAACACCACCAGCACGCGCCAAATAAATAGCAACATAGGGTTTTATGCCTATATCGCTTATATATGCATTAAAAAAACCTGGATGGACAGCAACATTAATATGTGATTAGTGTTCTTCATATTCATAACATTATAATAATATATCCATGCGAAAGTGAGCATTGACATGACAATAGATATGGAACATTTCACCCCTCTTGCCTCATTGGCTGGCGGTGTTTTGATTGGCCTTGCGGCGTTAATTCTGATGGCGATGAATGGCCGCATCATGGGCATTAGCGGTATTCTTGGGGATAGTATTCTTAGCAATCCTGTTTCTGGGCTTTGGCGCTGGTTTTTCCTAGGCGGAACATTGGTTTCACCATTTATTTATATGCTTTGGGCTGATGATATTCTCGCCCGCCCTGTTGCGGCTGGTTCAACATTAATCCTTGGCGGTTTTTTGGTAGGGCTTGGCTCTGCGGCAGGGTCAGGTTGCACATCTGGTCATGGTATTTGCGGATTAGCCAGATTTTCACTTCGGTCATTTGCCGCTGTCATGATCTTTATGATCAGCGCCATTATCACCGTCTTTATCATCCGTCATAGCGCATAAGGAGATTTCAACATGGCTTTAATTACTGCTCTCATCTCTGGTGTTGTTTTCGGAATTGGCCTTGCGCTTGGGGGAATGCTTGATCCATCCAAGGTTGCGGGTTTCCTAGATATTTTTGGTGTATGGGACCCATCGCTTGCCTTTGTTATGGGTGGCGGTGTGATGGTTAATTTGATTGGCTATCAGATGATATCGCGGCGCGGTCGTCCGGTTTGCGATACCCGTTTTCATTTACCTGAAACAAAAACTATCACCTTACCATTGGTTGCAGGTTCTGTGATTTTTGGAATAGGTTGGGGGGTAACAGGACTCTGCCCAGGCCCTGCGTTAGCCTCAACCTTAATTAACAAAGAAACAGGGGTTTCATTTATTCTGGCGGTTATTGCTGGTCTGGTGGTTGGGAAAATTATGCTCAAGCAGATCAGGCCAGCGTGATAAAAATCTAGCTTTATTGGCTGCGGATAACACCACGAGGAAGCGTTCTTCTGTCGCTTCCTCATTTTTTTGGGCATCAAGAATATGCCCATGTTCATGAAGCCATGCTCTAGCGTCACCCTGATAATAAGGTACAGAAATGCTAAGCTGTTGTTCCTTTTGCGATAGAAACCTCTCCATGCTGTGATAGAGATCATCAAACCCTATTTGCGTCAGGGCAGAAACCATAACAGCATCAGGATAGCGTTGGCATAATCCGGTCATGACATCCTTATCGGTGATCTGATCTATTTTGTTGAACACATGAATGGTTCGGGCGGCCTGTTCTTCGGCATCAAGCCCAAGGGACGCAATCACCTGTTCGACATCCTCTGCTTCTTCAAGCGCCATGGGTGACGAGGCATCATGGACATGGATTAGCATATCCGCCTCGACCACTTCTTCTAATGTGCTTTTGAACGCTTCCACTAATTCTGTGGGCAAATGACTGATAAAACCAACGGTATCCGCCAAAACGACAGGGCGGCCACTGGTTAACCTCAACCCCCGCATGGTTGGGTCAAGTGTGGCAAACAGCATATCTTTGGACAATACCGCCGCCCCTGTTAGCGCATTGAATAAGGTGGATTTTCCAGCATTAGTATAGCCAACAAGGGCAAGGGTAGGCGTTTCGTTCCGTTGGCGGTTCTGGCGTTGAATATGGCGGGTACGAACCACCTCTTTCAGTTCCGCCTTAATGCGTAAAATCTGGTCATCCAGCATACGCCTGTCTAGCTCAATTTGCCTCTCACCCGGCCCACCAAGGAAACCGCCGCCACCACGCTGGCGTTCTAAGTGCGTCCAACTGCGGACAAGACGGCTTCGTTGAAATGTCAACGCGGCTAACTCAACCTGAAGACGACCTGCGCTCGTGCTGGCACGCTCACCAAAAATCTCAAGGATGAGGGCTGTTCGGTCAATCACCTTACAAGATAACTTTTGTTCCAGATTGCGTTGCTGGACTGGCGACAGGCTGGCATTAATGACAATTAGGCAATCCTCATCAGCATCAAGCGCAATTTTATCAATGACCCCCTCACCGATTAATGTCGCGGCTCTGGGGGTGTTGATACGAATGATCATGGCATGATCGACAGGCAAACCAATAGCTTCAACCAGACGAGTAGCCTCAGCCAGCATCATTTCAGGAGGACGTGTTGAGATATCCATCCGCATATCGGGATGAACTACAATGGCGCGGCTAATCCCCATCAGGATAGCCCACTGGACAAAATTAACATATTCAAGCTAGATATCATCTCCGGTTTATAGTCAACGATTGGAAATCATGCCATGAATAAAATAACAGATCAGAAAATAACAAAAACTTCTATTCGTGTAGATGTGTTTTCCGATGTGGTCTGCCCTTGGTGCTATATTGGCTGGAAAAGATTAGAAGACGCCGCCCGCACCCATCAGGGGGTGAGCCTAGATATCCATTGGCGCGCTTTTCTGCTTAATCCCGGAATGCCTGTTGAGGGCATGGACAGACAAGCCTATATTCAGGCCAAATTTGGTCAGGCAGGTGATAGTTTTTATGCCCGTATCGCCGAGGTAGGACGGCAAGTTGGTATTGCTTTTGATTTTCCAGCCATTCAGCGCACCCCAGATAGCCGCCCAGCGCATTACCTAATTAAAGCGGCAGGTGATCATGGCCATACCATTAAATTGATTATGCTGGCTGATTATTTTGAACATGGCGTCGATATTGGCGCATCAGAATATCTTGATCATCTGGCAAAGCGTTTTGACATAACCAAGGCACAACTAGAAACAGGAAAATCTATGACTGAAGCTGATCTCGAAGATGGCAGCATGATGGATATCCACGGTGTGCCGCATATCATTGTTGACCAACGCTGGGCTGTGTCAGGGGCTCAACCTGCCCATACCTTTATGCCACTTTTCGATGCTGTGATCGCGTCTCGCCAAGGATAACGCCGAGCTGATGATCTGATAACCAGATCAGACCAAAGCCACCAATTCCTCAACCATATCCCTTGCGGCCTTAACACGCTGGGATTGTGGTAGAGTCTGACGCATAACCAGTTTCTGATCACCTGTCACCTGCATCACTCCAGCTTTCTGACTGATCATTCTAATCAGGGCATCAGGTTCAGGGAAACGGTTATCACGGAAAGAAACACTAATGCCCTTTGGCCCGGCATCAAGTTTTTCAATTCTCACCATACGGCAACGAATTTTAATGATGATGGTATTGATCAGATTTTGTACCTCATCTGGCAATGGGCCAAATCGGTCAACCAATTCTGCGGCTAATTGATCCTGTTCGTCTAAACTTTCCATGGCTGCGATACGGCGATATAGCGATAACCGCACCGCCAGATCAGGCACATAATCCTCTGGAATAAGAACCGATGCCCCCAAATTAATCACAGGAGACCAAGCCCCTTCCCCATCTTCGGCAGACGCATCAACGCCAGATTTCGCCTCTTTCACCGCGTCATCCAGCATAGATTGATAAAGCTCAACCCCGACTTCTCTGACATGACCCGATTGCTCATCCCCAAGCAAGTTGCCTGCCCCGCGAATATCAAGATCATAAGACGCCAGCGTGAAGCCTGCCCCCAAAGAATCCAAGGTTTGCATGACTTCAAGGCGGCGTTTTGACGATGGCGTCAACATCCGAGAGGGATCGGTGGTCAAATACGCATAGGCACGTTCTTTGCCCCGACCAATGCGGCCTCTTAACTGATAAAGCTGTGACAGACCAAACAAATCCGCACGGTGAATAATCATCGTGTTAGCAGATTGAATATCAATACCTGATTCAATAATATTTGTAGCCAGCAAGATATCGGCATCACCATCACCAAAACGGTTCATAGCTTCATCCAGATCAGCAGGTGGCATCTGACCATGTGCGGTAATAATACGCGCATCAGGCACCATATTAATCAGTCGGTCATAGATACGTGACAAATAATCAATGCGTGGGCTGACACAAAACACTTGACCACCGCGATGCCTTTCTCGTCGAATGGCCTCAGCCAGAACCACCCCATCCCACGGCCCAACAGAGGTTCGGATAGCTAAACGATCAATCGGCGGCGTCGCAATAATCGACATATCACGCACCCCAGATAAAGCCATCTGAAGCGTTCGGGGATAGGGGTCGCGGTTAAAGTAAGCACATGAATATCGCCGCGCAAAGATTTCAGCCGTTCTTTCTGGGTAACGCCAAAATGCTGTTCTTCATCAACAATCATCAGGCCCAAGTTATTAAAACTAATTGTTTTAGATAATAACGCATGAGTGCCGATAACAATTTGGCAATCACCTGTCGTCAGACCTTTTTTAATGAGATTTGCCGCTTTCGTGCTGGTCATGCGCGATAAGACCCCGACTGATACACCAAATCCCTTAAACCGATCTTCAAACAATTTTCCGTGCTGGCGTGCCAATAAAGTCGTTGGCGTTACCACCGCGACCTGATATCCGGCCATAGCGGCAACAAACGCGGCCCTTAACGCCACCTCGGTTTTACCAAAACCGACATCTCCACATACCAATCTGTCCATGACGCGGCCTGAACGCATATCAGCCAAGCTATCATTAATGGCATCTAGCTGATCTTCGGTCTCCGCATAGGGAAATCTCTGACAAAACTCAGCATAAATCGCATTATCGACATCATAACTTTCGGTAGTGGCGGTTTGGCGCATAGCCGCGACCTTGATCAACTGTCCGGCAATATCACGAATACGGCCTTTGATCCGCGCCTTTTTCGCCTGCCACGCTACTCCACCCAGCTTATCCAAGGCCATCTCACCACCTTCGCGGCCATAGCGGGATAGCAGATCAATATTTTCAACTGGCAAGAATAACTTATCGCCGCCAGCATAGATCAAAAGCACACAGTCATGATCCGCGCCAGCAATGGAGATCGTCTCAAGCTTTTCATAACGGCCAATGCCATGGTCAACATGAACCACCAGATCACCTTCGTTCAGGCTCGATACCTCACGCAGGAAATGTTCGGCGCGTTTTCTCTTACCTTGTGGGCGTGTTAATCTGGTGCCGTAAATATCTTGTTCGGTTATCACCATCAGATCAGGAAGAACAAAGCCGTTATCTAGCGGCCAGATCATCACATTGATCGCCCCCGGAACAATATCTGACCAATTCGCAATGGGATGAATGGCGATATCTGGGCTATATTCCTTTAGGCGAGTGATGATCCGTTCCATGCCGCCTTCGCTAGCGGTGGCAATGAGAACGGTTTGATCCGCCTGTCGGCGCGTAATGATATCATTAAGTCCAGCAATGGCATTGCCGCCATGTCTTTCTTTATCTTGATATATCAATATTCCTTTTTTTGATTTTATTTCAATATTTTGAGAATCGTTGCTTATATCTGACTTGAATAAATTGAAGCGAATAGACGATAGCTGAATAATTCCATCATCATATCCTTTAGTATCAAGATAAAGGTGATCCATGGGGACAGGCCGCATCATGCCATCTTCGACTGTTTTTCCATCGGCATAATCTTTTCGCGCCTTATAGAAATCCATAATCTGCTCACATCTGGTTTCTACGGCCTCTCTGGTTTCATCGGCAAGAACAACCAACGGCGCGATCAGGTAATCTGCGAAATGCACCAACTGATCATGGAAAAGCGGCAAATAATGTTCAAGGCCGGTCACGCGCCTACCACTTGAGATCATCTGATAAAACTCATCACGGCTGGCTTGACCACCAAACAAATCCACATAACGGCGGCGAAATTGGCTTATGCTATCCTCATCCATCGGCACTTCACTGACAGGATAAAGCGTGATGCTGTTAATCTTCTCCCCACTGCGCTGGGTTTCCGGATCAAACGCCTTAATCGTTTCAATCTCATCACCAAAGAGGTCTATTCGCACAGGCATATTGCTGCCGGGCGGGAAAACATCAACGATACCGCCGCGCACCGCGTATTCGCCAGGTTCTCTTACCGTATTGGTCCGGTGATAGGCGTTTGCTTCGGCATAGGCGGTGAATTCAGGCATTTTTATCTTAACACCAACGGATAATTGAAAACTGCCCTTTTGGAAATAATCCGCGACGGGAACATATTGAAGCCAAGCATTTACCGTTGTTAGGATAATGGCGTTCTTTGGCGCCGTTTCGGATGCGAGCATGGAAAGCGCCTTAACCCTCTGCCCCACCAAATGTGAGCTTGGCGAAACCCTGTCATAAGGCAGACAATCCCAAGCAGGAAAGCGGATGATATGATCTGTTTCTACGCCAATGGCCTTAAGGCCAATTTCCATCTGAGCCATGGCGGCGTCGTTGACGCTGATATGAACAAGATGCCCGCTATGACGCCTAGCCAGTTGCGCCAGCAATAGCACATCAACGCCATCAGTAACGCCACTAAGCGTCATCGCTTGACCTGATTTAGGCAAACTGATCTGGGGCAGAGATGAAGGGAACATTGGCATAGCGGTTATCTTATGAAAACAAATGTTATTCTTTGGCTCGGCTTTTGACATGAGCCATCAGCAAATCCAATGCCTTGGGATCAAGATTAGCAGGTTGCGGTCTTTGACCGCTGATAATCTCCCATATTACCCCATCACCCAAGCTCAGCAAATCCTCATAACTGGTGAGTCCATCATCATCCAGTTGCGGTAAGACATCCCTAGCAAATTGACATAGCAAAGTGTCAGTTTCACGAGTTCCTGTATAGCAAGATTGATAAATCAATCGCCGCACCCGTTGTTCGCTAGTTTCATCCATCACCGCTATTCCTTAAAAGAACAATGAGGTCATCACATTATGACCATCTCAGAAAGCTATGGGGATATCATAGCCAAGCGCAAAAATATAGCGTATGAGTGAAATATGAGCGAAAGCGGCTATCGAAAATTCGAACGGCCCATGGCGTTGTTTCCTCTGTTCCGCGGCGTTGAAACGCTAAAAGGAATAGGGCCACGTCTTTCGGGCATTATCAGCAAGCGCATCGGCCCCTATGCCATTGATGTTTTGCGCCATGTTCCTGTCGGCCTTATCCACCGTCATGAACGCCAGCACTTGTCACAAGTTGCTGATGGTGAGGTAGTGACACTATTGTTGACACCAACGCATCACGATAAACCGCCGCCACGGTCACGACGCCCTTATCGGATTTTATGTGATCATGCCACTGGACAAGTGGAACTGATCTTTTTCCATATCAAAGGTGACTATCTGTCACGGCAATTACCTGTTGGGAAGGCCAGACTGGTCAGTGGCCGCGCCGAATGGTACAAACAACAGCTTCAGATGGCACATCCTGATCATATCGTGTCACCAGATCAGATAGATGCCATTCCTAAACATGAACCTGTCTATCCCCTCACCGCTGGCTTAACGGCAAAACCTCTCCGCGGTGCGCTGTCAGAGGCACTGAAACACCTGCCTTCATTACCTGAATGGATTGACGATAGCATAAAAACACGCTTTGGCTGGCCTGATTGGCACACCGCTATGACTAAACTTCATAGCCCTATGAGTGATCAAGACCTCATGCCCGGCAGTCCGGTGAGAATGCGTCTCGCCTATGATGAACTTCTTGCCAATCAATTAGCATTAGCTCTCGTCCGGCAACACAGCATGGCTGGTCAAGGTCGGATTTTCCATAGCTCAGGGGAATTACGGGAAAAATTGCTGACCTCTTTGCCTTTTGATTTAACCTCTGCACAAAAACGAGTCATTCACGATATCACCGCAGATCAGCAGGCTGAAACAAGGATGCTTCGGCTTTTGCAAGGTGATGTTGGCTCTGGCAAAACCATGGTTGCTATCATGGCCTTATTGAATGTTGTGGAAGCTGGCACACAAGGTTGCATCATTGCCCCGACCGAAGTCTTGGCAAGACAGCATTATGAAACCATAACCAAGATATTAGCCCCGCTTAACATAACCCCTTGCCTCTTGGTTGGTAAGATGAAAGCCCAAGACAAGCGCGGCGCGCTCGAAGCGATCAGAAATGGTGAAGCCAAGGTGATTATTGGCACCCATGCCCTCATTTCTGAACAGACTGTTTTTGATGATCTTGGTCTGGTTGTGATTGATGAACAGCACCGTTTCGGTGTTCGGCAACGCCTCATATTAGGCCAGAAAGGTGACGCGGTAGATGTTCTCTTGATGACCGCAACACCTATCCCCCGCACTCTTGCCATGACATCCTATGGGGACTTGAACACCTCAATCCTTGACGAGAAACCTGCTAATCGACAACCGATCACAACCACCGCCATGCCAATGGAACGGATTGATGATATTGTTCAACGCTTGCGCCAAACGGTTTCTGCAAATCAACGCGCCTATTGGATATGCCCATTAATTGAAGAATCTGATGTTTTGGATGTCGCCGCCGCAGAACAGCGCTTTACCGAATTATCCGTTAGTCTTTCCGAATTAAACCCGGTTTTGGTGCATGGCCGCATGAAAACCGATGAGCGCGAGCAAGCCATGGAACAATTCCGGCAAGGGGAATCATGCCTGTTGATTGCAACAACAGTGATCGAGGTTGGTGTGGATATTCCAGAGGCTACCATCATGATCATTGAATCTGCGGAACGCTTTGGTCTGGCCCAATTACACCAGTTGCGTGGACGTGTTGGTCGCGGCGCGGATAAATCTTCATGTGTCTTGCTTTATCATGCCCCCCTAGGTGAGATTGCCCGGTCGCGGCTGTCGATTATGCGGGAAACCGATGACGGCTTTCGTATTGCCGCCGAAGATCTCCGCCTGAGAGGGCCTGGCGAAGTTCTGGGCAAACGTCAATCCGGCGATCCGGAGTTTTTATTAGCTGATCTGGCTTATCATGAAGATTTATTGACTCTGGCGCATGACGAGGCGCAGAACATTATCTCCAACGATGATACCCTTTCCAACGATCAGCACGAAGCGCACCGAATACTCATGGCATTGTTTGAACGTGATCGGGCGGTATCTTATCTGGCTGGAGGTTAGTCGTCACCGCTAAGGCCAGTGAGAGAAACAGCTTCACGTTTCTCATTCGGATCATCAGGGGTAACAATGCCCCCTGACACCACCATTTTCACCGCCTCTTCGACCGACATATCAAGGACGATGGTATCACCGCGCTTAAAGAACAGCAAAAAACCAGAGGTAGGATTAGGCGTCGTTGGAACAAAAACATTGATCAAGTTTTCTTTTGATAGAGCTTGAACCTCACCCTTAGTGACACCGGTGACAAAACCAATAGCCCATATTCCCCGGCGTGGATATTCAACCAAAACAACCTCACGAAAAGCATCAGACTGGCTGGCCATGATTGTTTCAAGAATCTGTTTGGATGCCCCGTAAAGTGATCTGACCAAAGGCACACGCTTTGCCATACTATCAAACATAGACAGAATGAGTTTGCCAAGAATACCCGCGGTTAAGGCACCGATCAGAATAAAGCAAAACGCCGCGATGATCATCCCGTAGCCGGGTAATGGAAAGCCGACATAATATTGCGGGTCCAGCCAAGCAGGAAGAATACTGGCTACCTGATCATCAATAAAAGTAATGAGCGCCCATGTGACATAAAAGGTCAACGCCAGTGGAGCCGTAATCAGAATACCGGAAAAAAACCAGCGCCGAAATTGGCTTAACATAACTTTTCTCATTCGTTAGTTAAAGATAAAGTTTAAATGTAGCACTAATCGCATGAGATTGATAGGATGAACTGTCTGCATCATAAAGACAATTTATCACTATCCTCTCGGCAAAATTATGACAAATCCAAGCAAAACATCTGAAAACCTTGAACAATCCTTAGCAGATCGTGACATCACTGACGCTGTTCTAACACTAGTAAATATCATGCGCCAGTTGCGTGACCCAAACGGTGGTTGTCCATGGGATTTGGCGCAAACTCATGCCAGCATTTCCCCTTATACGATTGAAGAAGCTTATGAGGTGGCGGAGGCCATCCAGAATGATGATAGCTCGGCGCTCTGTGATGAGCTTGGTGATCTCTTGTTGCAAATTATCTTTCAAGCCCAGATTGCAAGTGAGGCCGGAACCTTTGGGCTGGCTGATATCGCCGCCTCAATCAATCGCAAGATGATCAATCGTCATCCCCATATCTTTGAGACCGAAAACAACAAAGATGCCGATGGCGTGCGATCACAATGGGAAGATATTAAGGAAAAAGAACGCGCGGCCAAAGGCGAAACACGTCTGCTGGATGGCATAGCCACTACTCTGCCTGCTATTCTTCGCGCCTTGAAACTTCAGCATCGCGCCGCAAGGGTTGGGTTTGATTGGCCTGATCCTAAGCTTGTGATGGATAAAATTCGGGAAGAAACTGCCGAATTAGAGGACGAAATCAACAAACCAGAACCAGATATGAACGCGATTAGCGATGAGTTAGGTGATATGCTGTTTGTTCTGGTTAATCTGGCCCGCAAGCTGAATATTGACCCTGAACAAGCCCTTGCAGGTACAAATCGCAAGTTTATTGAGCGTTTTGAATATATTGAGGACGCTGCTAAATCACAAAACCAATCGTTAAAAGACATCAGCTTGCAACAAATGGAAGCATGGTGGCAGGACGCTAAGCGCAAACCGCGATAATCACATCACAATCTACATGGTCTCAATGACAATACTTGACCATGCGCCCCTATGATCACGCCGCTTAATCATCATAAGCATCAGTCACCAGATAAGAGAGAGAGTTTATAAAAGATGATTGTTGCGGCTTAGGATAAAGCCTCGTCCTCATCTTCGTCATGAAAAGAAATCGGATTAGTCGGCATGATTGTAGAAATGGCGTGCTTATAGACCAGTTGAACGTGCTGATCACGCTTTAATAATAATGAGAAATTATCAAACCAAGTCACAATACCCTGCAATTTGACACCATTTACAAGAAAAACAGTTACCGAAGCATGGTCTTTCCTGATCGCATTAAGAAAAGTTTCTTGAAGATTTTGGCTTTTATCCTGTGCCATTATTAGTCCTCTTTTTTGATTTTGCACTCAATAGCATGATCTTATATTAGGAACTGCTATTTAAGCAAATATAATTATACTGAAGTATAATCAGGTCGCTAAATTAGAAGAAATCTATGCGAACGGATAGCATTCGTTCCACTTCATCGACATATCCTCTAGCAACAAACATTATTACCTTATCACCAGCCTGAATAACCGTATCACCACGCGGAATGATAAACTCATCACCGCGAATAATGGCCCCAACAACAGCACCTTTCGGCAGTTTCGCAGACCTAAGAGGTGTTCCCACCAAGGACGAAGAGGCCAGAGCCTCAATCTCCATGATCTCGCCCTTTTCCTCAATAATGGTGTGGATATCTTTAACCCTGCCGCGCCGGACGTGTTCCAGAATACTGGAAACCGTAATAGCAGGCGGGTTAATGACCGAATCTACACCCAATGTTGCGATCAGTGGCACAAAGCTAGGCATCTTAATCAGCGTCACCACATGAGCAGCACCAAAACGGCGCGCCAGCAATGATGACAGAACATTTACCTCATCATCATCGGTGACGGCGATAAAGGTATCTACATCATCAACCCCGCCCTCAATTAAGATATCCGGATCAAGGGCATCACCATTGATTATAGTAATATTTTGTGGCAACTCCAAGGCGGCGTTTCGCGCCGTTTCCTTGTTCATTTCAATAATCGTCTGATGTGATGATTCTATGGTTTGATGAACCGCGTTAGCAACAAGCGTTCCAATATTTCCAGCCCCGGCGATAAGTATCTTGCGGCTTTCCGCTTCTTCATGCCCAAAACTAGCCATGGCACGGGTAAGATGGCTTTCTTCACAAACAAAATAGACTTGATCACCTTCCATCATCTTGCCGCTACCATCACGAGGGACAATCACCTCATTACCGCGCAAAATGGCGACAATACTCATCTTCAGATCATCAAACAAATCCGCCAGATAGCGAATAGGAGACCCTAGAATAGGGCAATGCGAGGTGCATTTAACACCAATAATGCGGATTTTATCATCACACATACTTCCAACATCAAAAGCGCCCGGAACCTTGAGGCGTCGCAACACCGCCTGTGAAAGTTCGACTTCCGGTGAAATAATATGATCAATGGGCAGGTTTTCCGAAGAAAACAGGTCTGCGTAAGTAGGATTCAAATAACTGCGAGAATGAATACGGGCTATTTTCAACGGGGTACGATAAATCGAATGGGCGACCTGACAAGCCACCATATTGATTTCATCCGATACTGTCACAGCGATCATCATATCGGCATTGCCAACATCTGCCTGCGCCAGAATATCTGGATGCGATGGCACCCCAATAACACCGCGCACATTGTGATGGTCGGTCACACGCTGGATCAACTCTTCGTTTTCATCAATGATAGTCACATCATTGTTTTCTTCGGACAGATGACCAGCGATGCTGAACCCTACCTGCCCTGCTCCACAAATCACGATTTTCATCAGTTTTCCCCCAAGGTATCAGAGGATTCAATCTGAATACCTAGATTTTTCAGCTTGCGGTGTAACGCCGAACGCTCCATCCCGATAAAAGCCGCTGTCTTTGATATATTGCCATTAAAACGCGATAACTGCGATATTAAATATTGGGTTTCAAACTGCTCACGAGCCTCTTTTAGCGGCATGGCCACCGACCCTGACAGCCCATCAACCGAGGCCATACCTGCCTTACCAGATATTTCAGACGGCAAATCATCAGGGGTGATCTGATGCGAATTGCGATCAACCATGATTGTCAACCAATCGACCATATTACGCAGTTGGGTAATATTTCCGGGCCAAGCATATGATTCCAGTGTTGCCATAGCGGCAGGAGTAAAATCCAGCTTTCGCCCACCATCACTCTCCAAACGCTTCTGGAGAAAATATCGCGCTAATTCGGGAATATCCTCACGCCGCCGCGAAAGAGGGGG
Source organism: Puniceispirillales bacterium (SeqCode) (assembly GCA_965661405.1). Lineage (GTDB taxonomy): Bacteria > Pseudomonadota > Alphaproteobacteria > Puniceispirillales > UBA1172 > UBA12202. Next base: position 9,333 of record CBFIDH010000026.1, on the reverse strand, counting down.
AACCGATATCGGCACTACGCTAAGCCGATAAAACAAATCCTCACGGAAATTTCCATCTGCGACTTCGGTTTTAATGTCATGCGATGATGCGCTAATCACCCTGACATCCACCACGACTTCTGCCGATCCTCCTAAACGGCGAAACCGCTGATCCTGAAGCGTTCTAACAAGCTTAGCTTGCGTTTCCAGAGGCAAATCGCAAATCTCATCAAAATAGAGTGTGCCGCCATGTGCTTGCTCAAACATTCCAACAACCCGATTGCCATCATGACTGTTTTCCGATCCAAACAGTTCAATCAATGATCGTTCCGACGACAGCAAGGCACAATTTACCATAACAAAACGGGCATTTTGGCGGTTGGATTGGGCGTGGATATTCCGCGCCAGCAATTCTTTGCCTGATCCGGACGGGCCAGTGATGAAAATCCGGCTATTAGTTGGGGCAACCTTGGCAATAGTCTGCCTTATGCTGGTGATAGCGGCGGATGTTCCGATCTGATCCAAGGTGATGGTATTGCGGCGTTTTAATTCATCATGCTCGGCTTCTCTGGCGGCATTTGCCAATGCTCGTTGGCACAACAACAAAAGCTGATCAGACTTAAACGGTTTTTCAACAAAATCAAACGCCCCATCTTTCATCGCTTGAACCGCGGTTTCAATATTGCCATGACCCGATATCATGATAGTCGGAACATGGGGATAATATCGGCGCACCCATTTTTGAAGTTCAAGCCCATCCATATCTGATTGCCGCATCCAGATATCCAGAATGATAAGCGAAGGTGGCTTGCTGGTGAGTTGATCACGGGCAGTTTCTGCATTTTCTGCTTCACGCACATCATATCCTTCATCCTCAAGGATAAGGCGAACCATGGAACGGATATCAGGTTCATCATCAACAACAAGAATCTCTGGTTTCATGCTTAGCCTGTTGCCTCCTCTAGCAAGTTTGCAAATCGCAATATCACAATCGCACCATCATATCCTTCCGGGCCCTGCATATCAGGATCATCCGTGCTGGCAAGGTGGAGCTTACCAGAATGGTCTTCCATAATTTTATTAACGATAGCAAGGCCAAGTCCAGTTCCTTTAGAGCGATTAGTGACATAAGGATTAGTCAATTCTTTGCGCCCATGTTTTGGCAAGCCCGGCCCATTATCAGTCACCCGCACTTCAACCTCATTTTCTGTTTTCAAAACAGATACCATCAGTTTTTTGTCTTTGGTATTGGCTTCAGTCATAGCATCAACCGCATTCTGAAACAGATTAGTGATCGCTTGCCGTATCATACCATCATCACAGGCAATCTGGATTGATTTTAAGGATTGAAAATCTTTCTCAAAGGTGATGGTTGAGTCACTGCTCTGAAACAACATGATCTGAGAGTTCACAATTTCCATAAGGTCATGAGGTTCAATATTGGGGGCAGGCATACGGGCGAAGGCCGAAAATTCATCAACAAGCCTGCGAATATCATCTACCTGTCTGATGATCATCTCAACATTTGAGGCGAAACTAGCGTGTTCCTTGGCATCTGATATCGTAAATTTTGAAGATAATCTTTCCGCCGCTAATTGGATCGGCGTGAGAGGATTACGTATTTCATGCGCGATACGGCGAGCAATATCTGCCCAAGCCGCCTTGCGCTGTGCATCCATCAAATCACTAACATTATCAAAAGTCACAACATAACCAACAAGCCGTCCAGCAACAGTTTCACGAGTCACCCTTGCCAGCAGAGTTAGCTGAATATTATCACGATTAATATCAATATTCACCTCAGGGGCTCTCTGCCCTAGATTAGCGGCACGATTAAGCACATCCGAAAACTCTGGCACGACATCCACCAGCTTTTTGCCTATGACCTGATGCGGCGTGAGATTAAGCATAACCTGCGCCGCCAGATTAGGCAGAGTGATAATCTGATTATTATCAATCCCAATAACGCCAGACGATACCCCTGCTAGAACCGCCTCGGTGAACTCGCGCCGTTTATCAAGTTGGATATTGGCTTCAACTAGCTCCTGCCGATTTTTGTTCATCTCATCCAGCATCTTATCAAAAGACGCCGCCAATTCACCAATCTCACCACTATCCTTTAATATGCCAACACGGATCGCGTGATCACCTGATCGCACCTTATCCGCGACACTGATGATGGAGCTTATGGGCGTCACAATAGCATTGGCAAAGTTCAACCCAAGCCAGACAGACCCCAGCAAAAGCAACATCGATACCATGCCAAACATGACAGCAAAACTGACCTGAAGATCAAGTTGTTGAATGTCCAGCAACTGATAAGTCGAAGCCGCAAACTGTGTTCTATCCACCGCCGCCAGCACCGTTGGATCAACAAACCGCCCTACTAAAAGATAAGCATCAACAAATTGGTTGAGGCGTAACCCTGCCCTGATACGGTTATCATTTTCCGTATCTGCAATAGCAACTTCACCTTGCTTGGCCTTATTATAGAAATTATCATCCAGATTAGAAAATGTAATCGCATAAGCATATTTTGAGTTCGCCAGAACCCGTCCAGTAGAATCAACCACCAGTGCTTCTGTCATGTTACGAACCCCAGCTTGATTCGTCAAAAAGAGATCAAATCGCTTTCGGTTGCCAATCAGATTAGGGGCTTCACGGTTAATATCATTCGCCATGGCAAGCAATTGACCACTAACCGAGCGCTTATGTTCTTCAAGATAGGAATTGGCGATGGTCACCGATTCTTCCACCGCGGTAGAAATCCGGTCGTTAAACCAACCGCGAAGCGAATAATCCAGAACAAAGATGGCAAAACCCATAACAATTAATGAGGGCAAAACAGAAATAATACTGAATAAAATCGCCAGCCGCCAATGCAACTGATACCCAGCCAGACGTCGTTTTCTTTCCCGAAAGAGATTGATAATCCGGCGAAAAACAAAGATCGAAAGAATGAAAAGAACCGTGACATCAAGAACTAGCAGGATGATCGTGACATCAGATTGACCATCCAGAAACTGAGGGCTAGACAACAGCGCGTAAGTAAAAATGCCCAAAACTAACGCTATGACAATAGACGCGTAGGCAAGCCGAATTTCGGTTACCATCTGTTTAATCACCCGCAAGACTGGCATCATGATAATCCATCCTCGCTTCGGGTAGCCTTAGGATCAATGCCAAGCGCGACAATTTTTTTCCGCAAAGTATTGCGATTAATCCCTAAAACCTCCGCCGCTTTGAGTTGATTACCACGCGTGACAGACAATGTGGTGGATATCAGGGGACGTTCAACCTCTGCCATGAAACGATCATAAATACCGTTCATAGGCAATTGGCCATCATGAGCATCAAAAAACCGGCCGATCTGATGAGAGATTAATTGTGAGAGATTTTGCTCATCCGAGGTCTTATCAGCCTTTTCCGCATGGCCATTTCCGGTCAGCGCTATATCCAAATGCTTCAGATCAATCACATCATCATCGACCAAAACCAAAAGCCGCCGCACCAGATTTTCCAACTCCCGCACATTTCCCGGCCAATCATAGCGTTTCAAGCTTGCCATGGCAGGCTTGGTAAATGTCTTGGCTTGTAATCCATGATGTTGAGATTTTTCAATAATATGCTCAATCAGATCAGGGATATCTTCCGGCCTGTCCCGAAGTGGCGGCAAAGCAATAGGAACAACATTCAAACGATAGAATAAATCTTGTCGAAACAGCCCGTTATCAATCTGATGGTGCAAATTTTTATGGGTCGCGGCAATAATTCGGGTATTGGCACGGATAGTCGTTCGGCCGCCGACTCTGGTGAACTCACCATCCTGCAAAACTCTTAACAGACGAGTTTGGGTATCAATAGGCATATCACCAATCTCATCCAAAAACAGCGTGCCGCCAGAGGCTTGTTCAAAGCGGCCTGTCACCATTCTATCCGCCCCGGTAAAAGCACCTTTTTCATAGCCAAACAATTCAGATTCAATCAAATCATGGGGGATCGCCGCCATATTCAACGCTAAGAAAGGTTGCTCCCGGCGAGCGCCAAGATCATGAATAGCTCTGGCGACCACTTCCTTACCTGATCCAGATTCGCCAGTGATCATGACGGTCAGGTCAGTCGGCATCAATCTGGCAATCGTGCGGTAAATCTCTTGCATCGCGCGCGACTTACCAATCATAGGGTTGGGGGCTTGCTTATATGGGCGAGGCTGGCTCGTCCCATTCGGTTTATCATTAGCATAAGCGTTGGCATCAGAGATATGTGGATGATCCGATGCCACGTTCTCACGTCCTGTTGATCGTAACGTCTCAGACGTATCAAGAGGTTGGCTTCTTTCGGAAAATAACATTTCGTCTGATTTCTTTTGCATCAAATCAGCCACCACCCGGATCAAATCTTCAAGGGGAAAGGGTTTCGGCAAATAGGCGTCAACATCATGTTCACGGGTTTTTACCGCGGTTAAAAGCGTTGATTGCGCGCTCATCACAATGATTGCTAAATCAGCTCTTGCGGCCTTGATCTGTTTCATCTGTTCAAGGGCATTACCATCAGGAAACATCACATCACATACCAGAACCGCGATATCCTGATCAGATATTTGGGCTAGCAATTCAGCAATCGTCGCAGCAGTTTCAACGCGATAATTTTCACGCCGCAACGCCTCAGTAAGAACCAAAGAAAGCGATGGATCATCATCGGCTAAAAGAATTTTTGCATTACTCTTAGTCATGATATCGCCCTCGTAATGGGCAGATTGATTTGAAAGGCTGTCTCACCATCCTGATCAGTCACATCAACAGACCCACCATGATCAGCAATAATGCCAGCAACAAGAGATAGCCCCAAACCTGTCCCATCCGATTTGCTTGTAACAAACGGGTCAAAAAACCGGGATTTAATCGTCTCTGGTATCCCTGCCCCGCGATTGATGACGATAACGCCAAGCATCGACATTTGGCTGTCATCCTGATCGGATATCTTTAATTTTGCCCCTAGATTATATATAGTTTTAATTATAATTTTTTCATTTTTATCAGATGCTTCACAAGCGTTTTTAATTAAGTTTATTAATGCTTGAATAAGCAAATCCCGATCCCCTGAGGTTTCCGGCAAAGAGGGATCAAATATCTTTTCAAACACATAGCCATCCCCGAAACTTTGGCTGGCAACCGCAAGGCAATGATCAATAATCTCATGAATATTAAGAGGTTGGCGGCTAATGGCATTACCCACGGCAAGAGATTCCATCCGATTAATCAGGCTGGTAACGCGGTCAGCCTCGGCAATGATCAGATTTGTTAGACGCTGGCGGCCTTCGGCATCATCACTTCCATCAAGCAATTCTGCCGCGCCCCGAATACCAGCAAGAGGCGTTTTAATCTCATGTGCCAGCAATGAGGCAAAGGATGACATCCGCCGTGATGATCCGCGAAACTGCTCCTGCCCGCGCAAACGCTCTGCCAGTGAGCGTTCTTGGATCAGCAAAACCACATGATCCGGCCTCTCAATCAGTGGCGATATATGGATATTTATCAGCCGATTACCAAGAATAGGACTGACAATTTCTATGCCTTGATCACTAACACTGGCTGAACTCAGCCTGGATTTGGTAATCATATCAAGCAGAGGTGAGGAAGACGGAAACAGATCACTAATATTCTGCCGTGTCAGAATCTTTCGTCCGGACTGAAAAAACTCCTCTGCCGCCGTGTTAATATCGACCAAATGGTTTTGGCTGTTCACGACCAACACAGGAAAATTGATGGAATTGAGAACAATATCCGACAAATCTGATACTGGCATGATAGTCATCACGCTGCCTCATCCCAATCCTGAAGCCGAACAAACCAAGCATCCATCGCGGCAAAAACACGCTTAGCATCGGTGGAATTATTTGCTACTTGCCGCATTTCCGCGGCGTAAGGCAAGCCATTAGCATAGGCGCTGACGTGTTTTCGGGCTAACCGCAAGCCATGCGAGCCATAATGCGACAGCATCAAATCAAGATGCGCCCGCATGACCGCATGGCGCGTGGCAATATCTGGGTCTTTGGGCATCACCCCATGCCGAAGCCAATGGTCAATCTGGCCAAGCAACCATGGCCTGCCAATCGCGGCACGGCCAATCATGATAGCCTCAGCCCCGGAAGCATCCAATGCCTCACGAGCGGTTTCAGCTGAGGTAATATCCCCATTCACCACCACAGGCAGATCAACCGCATCAACAACTTCAGCCACAGCTTGCCAGTCAGCCTCACCTTTATAGAATTGGCACCGTGTACGTCCATGCACCGTAACCATAGACAGCCCACAATCAGCGGCCATTCGAGCAATAGCAGGCGCATTTCGGGTGCTGTCATCCCAGCCCAGCCGCATTTTCACGGTCACAGGACGATCAGATGCCGCCATCACAGCGCGAAAGATAGCGGCAACGGTAGCTTCGTCTCGCATCAGGGCTGATCCTGATAACTTGCCAGTCACTTTGCGCGCAGGACAACCAAGATTGAGGTCTATCATCGCCGCGCCAAGATCACAGGCTATGCGCGTAGCCTCACCCATCATGTGAGGGTCCCATCCCGCTAGTTGTAAAGCAAAAGGAAACTCTGCCGAGGCGTTGGTGGAAAGCTTACGCATTTCTTTTTTGACGCCGTGGATCATGGCTTCACTTGCCACCATTTCTGATACAACAAGCCCGCCCTCTAACTGGCGAACCATCCGGCGGAATGGCCAATCAGTTACCCCAGACATAGGAGCAAGAATAACCTTATGGTCTAGTGTTAGTGAGCCAATTTTCATGGGATGCCCAAAATGCTTAAAAATTAGGCAATGTTTAGCATATTTCGCCCATTTGCCACAAGCCTGCATTTCCTATTGGATATTTTTGCTATAAATAAAAGCAATAGCTTAAGGGTGTAAATCCTCAATTTTCTCGTTATAAAGGTAGCATGGTAAGCGCATCATTTTATGGATTGGTTCTTGCGGCTGGAAAAGGTGCGCGTCTTGGCGGCACCCCCAAGCAATATCGCCAATTACATGGTCAGGATATCTGGCTTTATTCGGTTTTGGCATTAGCAGAATATGCTGGTTGTCAGGGCGGTGTCATTGTATGCCCAGATGGTGAAAATGAATACCACTCGGCATAACTTGGTAAATATCAGCTTAACAACTGGTTTGTCGTCACTGGCGGCAAAGAACGCCAAGATTCCGTTCGGGAAGGTTTAGAAGCCTTACATCAAACCAGACAGAAAACGGCATCGGCTGATAGCGTTTTGATCCATGACGCGGCGCGGCCATTTATCGACACCGCGCTATTAGATCGACTAACCCATGCGTCTGCAAAGGGGCATCACGCCGTGATCCCTGCCCTGCCACCAGGTGATAGTTTAAAAACGGTTCATGATAATATGGTAAAAGGTCAGGTTGACCGCGATCAGGTGATGCGTGTTCAGACCCCGCAATTATTTGCCTTTGATATGATTTATGATTTGCACCAACAATATGCCGGAAGCCACTTTACCGATGATAGCGCCCTTGCCGAAAAAGCAGGTATCCCGGTTTATGTGGTAGAAGGCGCACCAGAGACATTTAAAATCACAACTGAAGCAGATTGGGTTATGGCACAGCGACTTTTCCCCGGACCTGTTATGGAAAATCGAACAGGGTATGGTTATGATGTTCACCAGTTCAACGATACCGCCGCCCCAAACAGCCATATCATGCTTTGCGGTGTTGCCATTCCCCATGATCACCAGATCATTGCCCATTCTGATGGTGATGTTGCGCTTCACGCGTTGACAGATGCCATCCTAGGCGCGATTGGTGATGGTGATATTGGTGTTCACTTCCCGCCATCAGATGAACGCTGGAAAGACGCATCTTCAGATCAGTTTCTGGCAGATGCTTGTCAGCGATTACGAAATCAGCATGGCAGAATTGTTAATTGTGACATTACGGTTATTGCTGAAGCCCCAAAAATCACGCCTCACCGTGATGCCATGCGGCAAACCTTGTCCGGCATCATGGGCATTGAGATAAGCAGAATATCAATCAAGGCAACCACAAGCGAAAACATGGGTTTTATTGGTCGTGGTGAGGGTATTGCTGCTCATGCTATGGTTAGCGTCTTACTTCCTTCAGGATCATCATGACACCTCAAAACATTACCCCACACCGCTTTTCCGGTTTATTGTCTGCTATCGCAACACTCGGCCCGATAGGTTATCTTCCTGCTCCGGGAACGGCAGGTTCACTTGTTGCCGTCATTCTTGGCGCTTTCGTTACCATTTATTTTGGGATGATGACATTGGTTGTCATGATTGTTATCGCAACGCTGTTGTCTTTTCCTGCTATTGATGCCCATCACGCCATGACAGGCAAGCATGACAACAAGGAAATCATTATTGATGAGGTTGTTGGTCAATGGCTCGTATTATTGGCCATTCCTCTTTCTCCTATGTGGGAGAGGGATTATCTTTTGCTAGTGGCTTTAGGGTTCGTTCTGTTTCGGGTGTTTGACATCTTAAAGCCCCCACCTGTTTCTACCGCCGAAGATTTGCCCGGCGCGGCAGGCGTCATAGCCGATGATGTTATGGCTGGGGCTTTGGCTGGGGTGTTGATTATGGGGGGAATGCAACTTATCAACGCGGTGATCATCCCATGACAGACGCCGCCGCAATCCTATCACTGGCACGGCAGGCTGGCGTCATGCTATCCACGGCAGAAAGCTGTACTGGCGGCCTGATAATCAGCGGTCTTACCGATATTGCCGGATCATCCGATGTGGTGGATCGCGGTTTTATTACTTATTCCAACGCCGCTAAATGTGAATTGTTGGGTGTATCTATGGATATGATTATGCAATTTGGGGCGGTGAGCCAGCCTGTCGCCGAGGCCATGGCTAAGGGTGCTTGCGAGCAGTCAGCCCAAGGCAGAGGCGGTAATCTTGCTATTTCTGTTACTGGGATTGCCGGCCCCGGCGGCGGCAGTGCTGATAAGCCTGTGGGATTGGTCTGGTTTGGGCAAGCCTTACGCACGAGGCACGGTGATATTCAGATTAAAAGCTGGAAGTCTGTTTTCCAAGGTGATCGCCAAGAGGTGCGTATTGCCACGGTCAATGATGCTCTGTCTAACATGGCAGACACATTAAAGAACCTGATCGCGCTCTCTACTAATCAAGAGATTTAAGTGCCTCAACCCTTGGGTAAAGCACATCAGCGCGAGCCTCAAATGCCCTAACCATGCGTTTAACAGCTTCGGAGAAAAGCGTTTCTATCACCGATTGAAAAAACCGTGAGCGAAACTCAAAATCAACATGGAAATCAATGACACAACCAGCAGGATCAGGCCTAAAATG
>CBFIDH010000025.1:0-32690 GCA_965661405.1 Puniceispirillales bacterium (SeqCode) | reverse complement strand
ATATTGCCATTTTGCTTCCATCACCTGTTGAGATGGATCACATTGATGGCAGTGATATGGGTTGTTTCGGCCTGTACCCCTGACCAACAGAATGTTGCTATATCCCAAAACAGAGTTGTCTTGGCTGAAGACCCCGATATCAAAGACAATACCGCCCCTGCTTCCTCTCTATCTGGGGATGTTTCGGGGAATGTTTCGGGGGCGAGTATCCCATCATCTCAACTGACCTCATTAACAGAAGATGATATCGACATTGGGGATGGTAAGCTTGACCCATCACAGACCTTTCGTGATCAAAAATCTGAACCAGTGAGTGTTGAACCAGACTTAAACATTCTCAACCAAGAGGTATTTGGCTTTGATGTTGATAGCGGCCTGCCCCTAGCCACGCTTCAATCCGAAGAATCAACCGATATTGATGAGGTTGATGTTGCTATTGAATGGATTTTTAACGGCAATCCTATTGCCACGATTTCATCCGAAGCTGATCTCCCACAGACAGACCAAGTATCGGAAAATGCGGAAATTTCAGCTGAAGACACGGCTCGGATCAACACCGCGCCGCCGGATGATATTATCGCAGATGGATCGGACAATCAGATCGATTTGGATGAGGGTTTTGATTTTTCAACCCTTGAAGAAGTTTTTGCTATTATCAATAAATCTGATCTGGAAACAGTCGCTATTCCTGCCCCGTCTCGGTTTCCGCCGAAATCTGATGAGGTTCAGCGGGCGGCCGTGCTGTTGCCTTTGACGGGGCCATATCGCCAGCTTGGGGCAGATTTACGCAACGCGGTTGATATGGCGGTGATTAGTCTGGCACGGCCAAAATTCGAAGTTATTTTTATTGATACCGCCAATGATGCAAGGGCCGCGGCAAGCGAAGCGGTGGCGGCTGGTGCGAATGTGATTATTGGCCCGTTATTTTCCAACCAAACCGCCGAAGTTGCCCCGCTTGCCGCCGAATACAACATCCCAATTCTTTCGTTTTCAAATAACAGTAGTATCAGCGCCCCCGGCGTCTGGATTCTTGGCCAACAGCCAGAACAAGAATTGGATGCCGTGCTTAGTTATGGGTTAGCATCGCTCACAGCGATTGAGGGTATCCCGCGCCAAGATATCAGGGTTGCGGTTGTTACTAGCGATACCGCTTATGGTCATAAATTGCGCGACTTTAGCCTTAGCCGCTTGCAAGAAACAGGCGTTACCCAAGTGTCTCGGCTTTTGCTTGATAATACTATTTTGGATGATGAGGCACGTTTGCGGCAAACCATAAGACAATTTACACGTTGGACAAAAGAAAACCCTGATCCGATTTATGACATGGTTATTCTAGCAGGTGATGCGGATTTTACCTTGCGCGTGGCACCTGTGCTGGTTTGGCATGATCTTGATCCAAAACAGGTTCGTTTTATTGGGCCATCGCAATGGAGCCGACCAGACATCATTTCTGAGCCATCACTTCAAGGTGGGTTATATGCGACCGTTCCGCGCGATCGCCGATTGCGGTTTCAGGCGGCGTGGCAAAAATATTTTGGCGAAACAGCAAATGAACTTGCGCCACTTGGCTTTGATGCGGTCGCAGTTGCGAGCTTGCTTCAACCAGAAACAGAAGCCGAAGATATTTTGTTGCGTCCCACAGGCTTTGCCGGATTTAGTGGTGTGTTTCGTCTTTATCCAGATGGCAGTAATCGCCGCCAATTTGAGGTAAGGATCATCAATACTGGTAAATCTACCGTTGTTCGTCCTGCGGATAACAGCTTTTGATCATGTCAAAAGACGCCCAATGACGGTGTTCATAACGGCCTTACCATCATAGGTCAGGGCAAGATGATCATCATTGAGAGAAAGCAAACCTTGGCGGCAAAGATGCTGTAATTCATCTTCATTAAGCCATTCTGCGCGTGGGCCTGCGCGGGTCTCAATCCTATCCAACCTGATCCCTTCTTGAAGCCGCAATCCCATCATGACGGCTTCACTGGCAAAATCGGCGGCATTTTCGCCGTTCTGTTGTGATAGGCCATGACCATTCTTATTAACATCATCACGCCACGCATCGGGGTCTTTGCGGGCGCGGGTTTCCATGCGTTGCCCCGTTGCTTGATGCCCCGTTGCTTGATCCCAATACCGCCCTACTGCTCCCGGCCCGACCCCTAGCCAATCCCCGCCCCGCCAATAGATAAGGTTATGTCGGCTTTCTTGGCCGGGCTTGGCATGATTGGACACTTCATAGGCAGGTAGCCCTGCCGCGTTGCACATCTCTTGCGTCAGCAAAAATTGATCTAGTGCCGTATGATCATCAAGCATGGTCAATCGTCCACGTTTAGCCAAACTGTAAAAGGCGGTACCTTGTTCCAGAGTGAGCTGATAAAGCGACAGATGCTGGCAACCAAGATCAAGAATTTGCGCCAGTTGGTGTTGCCAATCCTTGAGGGTCTGATCTGGTAAAGCATAAATAAAATCGGCAGAAACACGCGGAAACACCTTTTGCGCTTTGATCAACGCCGCACGTGCTTCGGCGGCGGAATGTTGCCGACCAAGAAATGCTAATTGTTCATCTTCTAAGGACTGAATCCCTAGGGATAAGCGATTGATGCCCTGATCATAAAAACCACTAAGACGTTCCGCTTCAAGAAAAGTAGGATTGGCTTCAAGTGTTATCTCACATTGTTCTGATAGTGAAAAAATAGAGGTGATCGCTTTCAGAATATGTCCTGCAATGTCAGGTTCCATGAGTGACGGAGTGCCGCCACCAAAAAACACACTATCCAGTGTTCTGCCGTAATATCCGGATATTTCTGCCAGCGTGGTTAGCTCGGTAATAAGAGCATCACCAAAACCATTGTGATCAATCTGATCACGAACATGGCTGTTGAAATCGCAATAGGGGCATTTTTTATGGCAGAAAGGCCAATGAATATAGACCCCGAACCCCGCTTGCCATTTGGCATGGTTTTGGGGTGTTTTCGTCATCATGACCGCCTTTTGGTATCCTGAAAACATTGTGCGATAAGTTGCTCAAACGCCTTAGCACGGTGGCTAACAGAATGTTTCCAGTCTTGATCAACCTCACCAAAACTGAGGTCATATCCATTAGGCTGAAACACAGGGTCATAACCAAACCCCTTATTACCGCGAGGTGGCCAGATAAATTGACCATCGACATAACCTTCTGTGGTCACACAAACTCCATCGGGCCAGCATAGCGCCAAGGCACAAACAAAACGGCAGTTGCGATCTGCGTTGCCGCTTGCCTCAACCGCGTCATTGACCTTAGCCATGGCGACAGAAAAATCTTTATCTGGCCCTGCCCAACGTGCCGAATAAAGTCCGGGATCGCGGTTAATAGCCATGACCTCAAAGCCAGAATCATCAGATAACGCAGGAAGGCCAGATGCGATTGCCGCGGCGTGAGCCTTGATTGTGGCATTAGCGATATAGCTATCACCGTCTTCTTCGGGTTCTGGAAGTTGAAGATCGGCGGCGCTGATCACTTCAATCGCATAAGGCGCCATTAAGGCCGTGATCTCGCGCACTTTCCCTTTATTATGGCTGGCAACAACCAGCCGATCTTCGGTAAATACTCTGGTCATAATACTGGCAAATCCAGCACTTTGAGCTGGTGCTGGAACAACTCATCAACACCTTTCCGCGCCAGACCAAGCATCACTTGCAGATCATTCTGGGTATAAGGTGCGCCCTCTGCCGTGGCTTGAACCTCAACAATGCCATCATCATTGGTAAGAACAAAATTAGCATCGGTTTCGGCTTTGCTGTCTTCGTCATAATCCAAATCCAGCAAAGCGGTTTGATCAAGAATCCCACATGATATCGCCGCCACTTGTCTGGTGACAGGCTGGCGGGTGATCAGCCCATCAAGCAATAGCTTTTCTGTTGCGGCACGAAGTGCAACCCATGATCCGGTAATCGCCGCGGTGCGCGTGCCGCCATCTGCCTGAAGCACATCACAGTCTATTTTGATTTGTCTTTCGCCAAGCAAAGCTAAATCAATGGTTGCCCGTAACGAGCGTCCGATCAGACGTTGAATTTCTTGTGTTCGACCAGATTGCTTGCCGCGAGTAGCCTCACGATCCATGCGGCTATGGGTAGAGCGCGGCAACATTCCATATTCTGCCGTTACCCATCCTTTGCCAGAGTTGCGAAGAAAGGGCGGTACGCGTTCATCAACACTAGCTGTGCATAAAACATGGGTATTGCCAAACTTTGCCAGACATGAGCCTTCAGCATAGCGAGAATACCCTGCAATCAGTTCAATGGATCGCAGATCATCATGGTTGCGAAGGGAGGGGCGTGAAAAAGATGTCATAGTAAATCTCATTATCAATAAGGAAAAACACAATAACACAGTCAACAGATCAAGGCGACCGCTTGACCGCGCGCTCATCAAAATTTATCCTAATCACATGACTATTCATAATCTGACATCATCAAAACAAAAAGGATTGCACACTCCGGCTGATGCGGATGAAACGGTTTTGGATTTGAATGAACGGACAAGGTTGATTTTTAATCGCATTGTTGATCGGTATTTGTCTTCAGGGTCTCCTATTGGCTCTAAACTGATCGCTGGTGATTTGGACAATATGTTATCCAGCGCATCAATCAGGGCCATTATGGCTGATCTGGAAACGGCTGGGCTTTTGTTTCAACCTCATACATCGGCAGGCCGCGTTCCCACACAATCTGGCTTACGGCTGTTTGTTAATGGTCTCTTAGAACTTGGCGGCAATCTTACCGATAGTGAACGCATGATGCTGGATGTGAATTGCCAATCGCAAGGTCTTAGCTTTGATGATGCGTTATCAGAGACTTCAGCCATGCTTTCGGGACTGTCGCAATGTGCCGCGCTGGTAGTGATGCCCAAAAGTGACATGATCATTAAACAGGTGGAGTTTATCCCTATCGAAACGAACAAAGCTCTGGTGGTGTTGGTCTCTACCGCCGGACAGGTTGAAAACCGCATTATGGAAACGCCGCCGGGCCTGCCACCATCGGCATTAATTGAGGCTGGTAATTTCATCAATTCGCATTTAGCTGGCAAAAGCCTCTCCCAAGCCTCAGCGATGCTGCAAGAGCTGATCGACATGAAACAGGCCATGATTGATGATCTGGTTAAACAGGTCGCAGCCAGTGGTATAGCGATTTGGACAGGTAAAAATTCAGGGCAAGCTGGAAACTTTATTTTGCGTGGCCAAGCCAATCTGCTGGATAATGTCACCGCAGTGGATCAATTGGAACATATCCGTTTGCTGTTTAATCAGCTTGAACAACAAAGCAATGCCCTAGATGTTCTGGCAACGATGCAACAAGCGGAAGGCGTGCAGATTTTCATTGGCTCTGAAAACAGGTTTTTCACGGATTCTAACTGCACCACTATTATCGCACCTTATCATGACAGTAATAATATGATTATCGGGGCTGTTGGCGTGATTGGCCCGACACGGTTGGATTATGCGCGTATTATCCCTATGGTTAATCATACTTCTGCGGCGATTAGCAAAATGCTGGCATCCCGTTTTTAGATGATTTTTGGCATATTTTGATGATTTTCACCTAAATTTCTGCAAAATTGCCATTCCCCATCTTGGAAATAGCAATTCGCTTCTTACATAACTCCAGAAATCAAAAATACCTGAGGAATATCATAAATGAACGATACGCCTATTGATGAGCCGGAAGACGGCACAGAGAAAAAACAAAAGGCTGAATCACAGCAGGTTGATAACAACAATTCTGCTGATGCGCCCACAGACAATTCATCAGAGGATCAAAATCCTTATGTTGATATTGCCGCCGAGGAAACCGCAGATGATACCGCCGCCATCAGTGGTGATATCAATATTGATGATATTCTTGACCCGCTTTCAACGCTGCAATCTGAACGCGACGATCTTAAAGATCAGTTATTGCGTGCGGTGGCAGAAATGGAAAACACTCGTCGCCGGGCAGAGCGTGATGTGTCGCAATCCCGGAAATATGGTCATACTGGCTTTGCCAGAGATCTTTTATCAGTGGTAGAAAATCTGTCACGCGCGGTTGAGGTTTTGCCTGAGGAGCGTGATCATCTTGATGACACGATGAAGAATCTGGTAATTGGTGTGGAGATGATCACACGCGAGTTGGAAACGGTGCTGGAACGCCATGGGATTACCCGCATCATGCCACTTGGTGAGAAATTTGATCCAACCCGCCATCAGGCCATGTTTGAAGTCCCCACCAGTGAAGCAGAGCCAGGCAATATTGTTCAGGTCGCGCAATCTGGCTGGATGTTGCATGACCGTCTTTTGACACCTGCCATGGTGGGGGTGGCAAAAGCCCCGACTGATAACGCGGACGAATAAGACAACAACAAATCGTGATGAAACAATAGGCGTAAAAGCAATCTTAACAACAACTAATAAGTCATCTTGCAATCAAAGTTTCATTACCTATATGAGGCTTAGTATTAAAGAACGGTAAGAGTTTTTACCAAAGACACCTCCCGGTAATGGAAATTGATCGGGTTTTGAAGAATGAAAGAGGCTAATCATGGGAAAAGTAATTGGCATTGACCTTGGCACCACAAATTCATGTGTTGCCGTTATGGATGGAGCATCCGCAAAAATCATTGAAAACGCCGAAGGGGCAAGAACAACCCCCTCTATGATCGGTTTTCTTGATGATGGCGAGCGTCTGGTTGGACAATCAGCAAAGCGCCAAGCGGTAACCAATTCGGAAAACACCCTTTATGCGATTAAGAGGCTGATTGGTCGGCGGCATAACGATGCGGCGGCGAAAAAATTTGCCAAGCTGATGCCATATAAGACGGTCAAAGCCGATAATGGCGACAGTTGGGTTGAAGTAAATGGTGAGACCTATTCGCCTAGCCAAATCTCTAGCTTTATTCTTCGCAAACTCAAAGAAGATGCCGAAGCTTATCTGGGCGAAACGGTCACCGAGGCCGTGATCACAGTTCCCGCATATTTTAATGATGCCCAGCGTCAGGCCACTAAAGATGCTGGTAAAATTGCCGGGCTGGATGTGTTGCGGATTATCAATGAGCCAACAGCCGCCGCGCTGGCCTATGGTCTTGATAAAAAAGAGTCGGGCATCATTGTTGTCTATGATCTTGGTGGCGGGACATTTGATGTTTCCGTGCTTGAGGTTGGTGATGGTGTTTTTGAAGTGAAATCAACCAATGGTGATACTTTCCTTGGTGGTGAAGATTTTGACCAGCGGATTATTGAATACCTAGCGGATGAGTTTAACAAAGAAAATGGCATTGACCTGCGGTCTGATAAACTGGCGCTTCAGCGCTTGAAAGAGGCTGGCGAGAAAGCCAAGATTGAGCTGTCAAGCAGCACCCAGACCGAGGTTAACCTGCCCTTTATCACCGCAGATCAAACCGGGCCAAAACACCTTAATGTTAAGTTGAGCCGTGCCAAGCTGGAAAGTCTTGTTGATGATCTGGTGGAACGTTCGCTTAAGCCTTGCAAAGATGCCCTCAAAGACGCTGGCCTGAAGGCAAGCGATATTGATGAAGTGATTTTGGTTGGCGGTATGACACGGATGCCGAAAATCATGGAAAGAGTAAAAGAGTTTTTCGGTGCTGAACCTCATCGCGGGGTTAACCCTGATGAAGTGGTTGCGGCTGGCGCGGCTATTCAGGGCGGTGTTCTGAAGGGTGATGTCAAAGATGTGTTGTTGCTTGATGTGACCCCACTTTCGCTGGGCATTGAAACGCTTGGCGGTGTCTTTACGAGATTGATTGATCGTAACACCACCATTCCGACGAAAAAGAGTCAGACGTTCTCAACCGCTGATGATAACCAAACCGCGGTGACAATCAGAGTATTCCAAGGGGAACGCGAGATTGCCGCAGATAATAAACTGCTTGGTCAGTTTGATCTGGTTGGAATTCCGGCGGCTCCACGCGGCATCCCGCAGATTGAGGTGACTTTTGATATTGATGCCAATGGTATCGTTAATGTCAGCGCCAAAGATCAGGCCACTGGTAAAGAACAACAGATCAAAATTCAAGCGTCAGGTGGACTCAATGATGATGACATCGAACAGATGATCAAAGACGCCGAAAGCAACGCTGATGAAGATAAAAAACGCCGGGAGAAGATCGAGGCTCGTAATCAGGCCGAATCCCTCATCCATGGGGCAGAAAAAACCATGTCTGATTTAGGTGACAAGATTGATGATGATCTGAAATCTGCCACAACGGATGCCATTACTGAACTCAGGCAAGCGATTGATGACGATGATGATGAGGCAATTGGCGAGAAGTCACAGGCGCTTAGCGCTCAGATGATGAAGCTTGGTGAGATTGCCTATTCGCAACAAGAGACCGACGATGCCAACGACAGTGATGACAGTGACGATGATAATGCCGATGACGGCGGTGTTGTCGATGCTGAGTTCACTGAAGTCGATGAAGGTGACGATAAGAAATCGGCATCATCTTAAATCACAGCACATAACATTCTGCCCTTTTGATTAGCAATGATCATGATTGGGGCAGAATGCGCTTGATGCGTAACCGGGTTTATTATTCATGGCTAAAAGAGACTTTTATGATGTGTTGGGTGTCAATAAAGGCGCCGATGCTTCAGCCATCAAATCGGCTTACCGCAAATTAGCCATGAAACATCATCCGGATCGCAATCCGGATAATAAGGAAGCGGAAGAAAAATTCCGTGAAGCCACCGAAGCCTATGATGTGCTAAAAGATGATCAGAAACGCGCCGCGTATGATCAATTCGGTCATGCCGCTTTTGATGGCAACAATGGTGGTGGCAGACCGGGTGGTGCTGGGTTTTCTGGATTTTCTGGTGGTGGTTTCAGCGATATTTTCGATGAAATGTTCTCTGATTTCATGGGTGGTGGTCGTCGCCAGAGGCGCGGTCAACAAAGCCGTAAAGGTTCTGACCTGCGCTATGATTTAGCAGTAACCTTAGAACAGGCTTTTGATGGTGATACCACGAAAATCACGATCCCTGTTCCAGCCAGTTGCGAGTCTTGTAATGGCAGTGGCGCCGCCAAAGGCAGTAAGCCTACCACCTGCTCATCTTGTGATGGTCATGGTAAAATCCGCGCTCAGCAAGGGTTCTTCTCGGTCGAACGCACTTGCCCCACCTGTCAGGGACAAGGTCAGGTCATTAGCCAACCATGTTCATCATGTGGTGGCCAAGGGCGAATACAGAAAAACAAATCTCTCAATGTGAATATTCCAAAAGGTGTTGATACAGGCACCCGCATCCGTCTTTCAGGTGAAGGCGAGGCAGGTTTGCGCGGCGGCCCATCTGGTGATCTTTATATTTTCATTAATGTCAAAGACCATGGTCTCTTTACTCGTGAAGGCAATAATCTCTTTATGACTATGCCAGTTCCAATGGTTAAGGCCATTCTTGGCGGCACGGTTGATATTCCTAATCTGGATGGCAAAATGGCACGGGTGACACTTGATGAAGGCACGCAATCAGGCCACCGTCTGCGTCTTAAAGGCAAAGGAATGCCAGGTCTGCAAGGACGTGGGCGCGGCGATATGTATGTCGATATCCATGTTGAAACACCAGTGAATTTGAACGCTCGTCAAAAACAGCTATTAGACGAAATGGAAAAAGCCGGAAAAAATCAAAATCCGGAATCAGACTCTTTCGTCAAGCGTATTAAAAAGATGTTTGGCGAAGGTTAGGCCCTAGCCAAAGAAGAATATCAATATATCTGCCATGTGATAGTGACCTGATGCTTGCCATACTTCCCCTCTCGCGGCTATCATTGCCAATCAAAGAGGTGAGAGAAGATTTGCTATGACCAGCACAAAACCCCAAAACCCCATTCGCATAGCGTTACCCGGCGGCGCAGGCCGCATGGGGCGCATGATTACTCGCCTCATTGTTGAGGATGATCAGCTTGATCTTATTGCCTCTAGCGACCATCCCAACGCTGAAGCCATCGGTCAGGATTTGGGGCTGATGAATCATATGCCTGAAATGGGTGTAATGTTATCCTCAGATGCAAAGGCGTTATTTGCCAATTCTCCTCAAGTGGTCATTGATTTCACGTCGCCATCTGCAACACTTCTGCATACAGAAATGGCGGCACAACATGGCGCGGCCATGGTGATAGGAACCACAGGTCTTAGCACAACTGACCGTGAGGCTATTTCCACCTTCGCCAAAAAGATACCTATTGTGTTATGCGCAAACACATCTGTCGGGGTGACTTTATTAGGCCAATTAGTGGAACAAGTGGCAAAGCAACTGACCGATGGCTGGGATATTGAAATCACAGAAACTCATCATAAGCATAAAGTTGACGCTCCATCTGGCACAGCGTTAGCCCTAGGTCATGCCGCCGCCAAAGGGCGCGGGGTATCGTTGGAGGATGTTTCCTCAATCGACCGCAATGGGGCCAGACGCGATGGTGATATCGGCTTTGCCGTGATGCGTGGCGGTGATGTAGCAGGAGAACACAGTGTTATTTTTTATGGTGATTCTGAGCGCATTGAGCTAACCCACAGAGCGAATGATAGGGTGATTTTTGCACGCGGGGCTTTGCGCGCGGCACGTTGGATCACCCATCAGTCTGCGGGTCTTTATAGTATGGATGATGTCCTAACATCCTAGATTGATCACGGATCAGATCTGTCCTCTCTCACGGATCATTTTGTTCAGGGCTTTAGCCACAGCAGGCTTTTCTTGATAAGGCAGAAACCCCCCAATTTCAATCTTGCGCCCGCGCGAAGTAACAAAAAGCTTTTGCCGGGTGATAAGATGGCGATCATCTTCGGGCAGATTTTCTTTATCGGTAGCCTCAAGATGGACATTAAGCCACGATAAGGGAAGGCTTTCCACCTCAACACGGCCTTTTGTATCGGCGCGTTCAATATAAAGCGAAGGGTCAATGGTGGTGATGCGTTCATAGCGGCGTTTTGTACCTCGGTAATGGGCTCTAAAAACCCAGAACACTAATCCGATCTCAAGCCCGACAAAACCAATGACAGGCCACGCCCCAAGCAGAAAAAACACCAAGGACATAGCGATGCCAGCGCCTGTTATTACGGTCATCAATATCATCGCCGCGCGAGGTGATAAGCTGCAATAGGGCCATAGGGTAATGCCGCGGTTATCGTTAATTTTTGACGCTATTCGTTCTGACTGGTGTTGGTTTTCCATCTGCATGAAACTTATGATAGAGTGGATCAAAGCCGGGTCAATACCAACGCATGAGGTCATCATGGTAGCCAAAGCAGAAAAACCATCACCGCCAATGACAAAGGCGACTATCGCTGAGGTGTTTTCTCGATTTGCCAAAATAATGCCAGAGGCGGCGACGGAATTACATTTCATTAATCCTTACACTTTGTTGGTGGCGGTGACATTATCGGCACAGGCGACAGATGTTGGTGTTAACAAGGCAACGAAATCTTTATTTGAGGTTGTGAAAACACCAGCTGATATGCTGAGGTTAGGGCTGGATGATTTAATCAGCCATATTCGCACAATTGGTCTTTTTAACAGCAAAGCCAAAAATCTGATGGCGATGGCAGAAATTCTGATTAATGAGCATGACGGCGAGGTTCCCGAAGATCGTGAGGCGCTTGAGCGCTTGCCGGGGGTGGGCCGAAAAACGGCTAATGTTGTTCTTAACGAAGCCTTTGGTCATCCGACCATAGCGGTAGATACGCATATTTTCCGTGTTGGTAATCGCACCGGGATGGCGACGGGAAAAACTCCGCTTGAGGTTGAAAAGAAACTGCTCAAGGTTGTTCCAGAAGAAGCCAAGAAAGAGGCTCATCACTGGTTGATCCTGCATGGCCGATATTGCTGTGTGGCGCGCAAACCAAGATGTGGTGATTGTGTTATTGCGGATTTATGTCGTTACCGGACAAAAACAACAACGCCACAATAGCAGGCCAGTAATAGACTAGTAACAGGGTCTATTTTCCAGCTTTACGGCGCGCCAGATCACGATAGCACGCTTCAGCGTCAATATTCTGATTCTGGGTGCGGCTTCTTCCGTGCCACGCAATAATCTCAATTCGGGATTGGCGTGGATAAAGCGTAAAATCAATAATACATGATGCCAGCCGATATTGATGCACCTCACCTGCCCCATCGCGGCGAATATAATCGGCGTTGCCAAGTGTGGTGATCAATTCCTCTCGGCCCCATCCCATGCTATTAGCCGGATAAAATCGTGGCTCTGGTGCGGATGGTGGCGGCGCAATGGCGGCGGTATCAAGCGCGCTTAGGGTGGTTTCAGGCACTTTTGCCGGAACATGGGTTGGCATATTATCTTCTGCGGTGCTTACGGCATTATTAATAGGTGTTGCCGTATCAAGGTCTGGCAGATCCTCATTAGTCGGAATGATAATATCTGAAACGCCCGAAATCAGGGAAGAGTTCACCTCATCAAGGGTCTGACAGGCCGATAATAGGACGAGCAATATGCACCCAAATATCTGCCTAAAGGTAATGTATCTCAAAATCATGCGTTGAAATTATATTGGCAATCATAATAATTCAACATTAAGGTTTGTTTTTTGGAATTTTAAGGAAATGATCCATGCCAAGTTCTGCCCCTAACTATGCTTCTATATTAACAATAGGTAATGCAATTGTTGATGTTATCGCCCAAGCAACAGATGATTTTGTCGCAGAACAGGGAATGATAAAGAATGCCATGAACCTTATTGATGCTGATCGGGCTGACCAATTATATGATGCCATTGGCCCTGCCACGGAAAGCTCTGGTGGGTCAGCCGCCAACACCGCCGCTGGCATCGCCTTTTTGGGGGGCAGTGCCGGATTTATCGGCAAGGTGGGTGAAGATGTTTTGGGGCGAATATTCCGCCATGATATTGAGGCTGTTGGTGTTGATCTCCATGTTGCTATTGATCCCCAGTTGCAGACGGCGTGTTCTTATATTCTGGTGACACCAGACAAGAAACGCACCATGAATACCTATCTCGGCGCATCCATTGAATTGCAACCTGATGATATGAACACGGCGGCAATCGCGGCGGCGGATATCGTCTATATAGAAGGTTATCTCTATGACGCGCCTTCTGGCCCGGCGTGCTGGGATAAAATTGTTAAAACCGCCAAGGCCGCAGAAACAAAGATCGCCATATCGCTTTCTGACGAATGGTGTGTGGATCGTCACCGCGGCGCCATGATTGATTTTATCACCAACCACACAGATATCGTGATGTGTAATCTGGATGAGGCAAAATTGCTGTTCCAGACAGATAAGGATAATGCCATCACTGCGCTTCGCCAGATTGTCAGCGAGGCGGCTATCACCGATGGCCCCAATGGATCATTGGCATTTATGGGCGAAGACATGGCGGAAATTGATGCTGATCATGATGTAAAAGTTCTGGATACCACAGGCGCAGGTGATCTCTATGCCTCTGGATATCTTTATGCCCGTCATCAGGGCGCAGGGCTTCAGGATGCTATCGGTCTTGCCAGTATAACCGCAAGCGAAGTGATCAGCCATATTGGCGCCCGCCCACAAACAGATCTGAAAGCGATGACAAGCCAGCAATTTCCCGCTTTATTCAAGGATTGAAAAATATCATGATTGCTACTGGTTTTCTGATGGCTATGGGGTAGGATAGGGTCATAATCTGTCAGCACAAAAAGAGCTAACATTATGCCAGATGAGCAGCCTGCAACCTCCAAACGCCCGTCATCCGATACGCCCGGCCTGACGCCAGTGATACGGCAATTCCTTGAGGTAAAATCCGAGCATCCCGATAGTTTGCTATTTTATCGGATGGGGGATTTTTATGAGCTGTTTTTTGATGATGCGGAAATTGCCGCCGCCGCGCTGGATATCACCCTAACTAAACGCGGCAAGGCAGATGGCGAAGATATCCCTATGTGTGGTGTCCCGTATCACGCGGTTGATGCCTATATGACGCGGCTGATCAAACGAGGTTATCGTGTCGCGATTTGTGAGCAAAGCGAAACCCCAGAGGAGGCCAAGTCAAGAAAATCCAAAGGCCCGTTAAAACGCGATGTGGTGCGTATTGTTACCCCCGGCACACTGGTTGAGGATGCTTATTTGCCGCCACGGGAAAATAATTATCTGGTCGCTATGTTTGAGGCACCAAGCCCGGCAACAGGCACACGGTCAAAATCTGCTGACATTGCGGTGGCGGCGGTGGACCTCAGCACAGGTGATATTTTTGCCGAAACAGTATCGCCAGCCCAGCTTGCGGATTGTTTGGCTAGGCTTAATCCGGCGGAAATTGTCATCAGTGACGGGCAAATGCCCCTCAAGGATCGGATGGCGTCATCAGACAGTTGCATTAGCGTCAGATCAGCGCGCTATTTTGATAGCCAGTCCGGACAGAGGCGATTAGAGCAAATTTATCAAGTGACCACCTTAGAAGGCATAGCAGAGCTGGATCGCGTCCAATTGGCGGCGCTTGGCGGTTTGATTGCCTATCTTGATGATACCCAGAAAGGCCGCCATCTTCATCTGAAGCCAGTGCGTCAAGTCAGCCGTGACCATTATCTGGAAATTGATCCGGCTACCCGCCGTTCGCTAGAGCTAACCCGGACCATGGGAGGTGATAAAAAAGGCTCACTTTTGGCGACGATTGATCGTACCATCACCGCCGCCGGTGCCCGGCTTTTGGTAGCGCGTCTGACAACACCGCTTAAAACCAGAGACCCTATTTTGGCAAGGCTGGATTTGGTCGAAGCGATGCTGGTAGATATGCAGATGGCGGATCGGATCCGAGAAGCTCTTAAATCTATGCCGGATTTGGAGCGTGCGCTTAGCCGTTTGGGGCTAGGTCATGGTGGGCCGCGTGATTTGGCGGCCATGGCGCTTGGCATTATGACGGCGCGTGATATTTCCGCCGCTTTGATGGCCCGAACATCGTCTGGTCTTGCTGATGATCAATTGGCTGATCTTGTCCTCACATTGTCGGAGGCAGACGATCTGGTGAACACACTTAGCCAGTCACTATCGGATGATCTGCCCCTGCTGGCACGTGATGGCGGTTTTATCAGGGTAGGATGTGATCCGGTGCTGGACGAACTTTTTACCTTACGAGACGAATCGCGCCGCCTGATTGCTGGCCTACAACAACGCTATTGTGATGATACCGGCATAGCCAGCCTCAAGATCAAGCATAACAATGTGCTTGGTTATCACATTGAGGTGCGAAGCAATCATGCTGATAAACTCATGGAAAAAACAGATTCCATTTATATCCATCGCCAGACGACGGCACAGGCGGTCAGATTCTCAACGGTTGAACTAGCGGATTTGGAAAAATCTATGGCGAAAGCCGCCGATCAAGCCACCGCCCTAGAATTGGAATGGTTTGCCAGACTGGTGGATGAGGTCATGGCCTGTCAGGATCAGTTGTTAGCCATGGCGGACGCGGCGGCACAGTTGGATGTGGCGGCGGCGATAGCAAGATTAGCGGAAACATGGCGGTATTGCAGGCCGGATATTCGTGAGGATACTATTTTTGAGATCACCGAAGGACGGCATCCGGTGGTAGAACAAATGCTGGCCTCTGCCCAAGATCATCCTTTTGTTGTCAATTCTTGCCAGCTTGCCAAAAATGACAGGGTGTGGCTGTTGACTGGGCCAAACATGGCGGGGAAGTCCACTTTTCTGCGCCAAAATGCCCTCATCACCATTATGGCGCAGGCAGGATTTTATGTTCCGGCGACATCGGCGGTTATTGGCATGGCGGATAGGGTCTTTTGCCGTGTTGGGGCGTCGGATGATCTGGCCTCTGGGCGATCAACCTTTATGGTCGAAATGGTGGAAACCGCCGCCATTCTTAATAGGTCTAGCGCAAGCTCATTAGTTATTCTTGATGAAATTGGTAGAGGTACAGCAACTTTTGATGGGTTGTCTTTGGCTTGGGCGGTGGTGGAACATTTGCATGATGTGGTTGGCGCAAGGGTATTGTTTGCAACCCATTATCATGAATTATCAGCCCTAGAAGAACGTCTTGAGGGGTTAAGCTGTCACGCAATGAAAGTGCGCGAATGGCAAGGTGATATTGTCTTTCTTCATGAAGTAGGTGCTGGGGCGGCGGATCAATCTTATGGTATCCATGTTGCCCGGCTGGCAGGCGTACCGCCAATGGTTATTGCTAGAGCCGAGCAGGTTTTAGCAACATTGTCAGAAGAAAAATCACCCACCGACTTAATGGAATCTTTGCCGTTATTTGATTCTAAGATGCCTGTTCATCCCACCCCAGCAGTGAGCCCAGCGGTGAGAAAGGCAGAGGAAAAATTAAGGGATATTATTCCTGATCAACTGACCCCGCTTGAAGCGCTTCATCATCTCTATGCTTTGCGAGCTTTACTGGATGATGAAGACGCATAGATAGAGAGAAATGGACACGCTAGGCGCGGATCGGATATAGTTTCGAGAGATAAGGTTCAGTTTTGCCCTAGGAGAGCGGAAGCCCGATGGCCGTTGATGAAACCGTTTTGCCAAGCTGGATGCTGGCTTTCCATCCATTAGAATATATTCGTGACGGTGGTGAGGCCGAAGCGATGAAGGAAAAACTTGACCGGATCAGGGTTGAACACGCCCGGCTTTTTAAAAATCCAGTTAAGTTTAGAGACCAACTTTTACCTGTGCTGAAAACGATGTATGAGACTGGCCGGGATATGTTGAAGACATCCTTTATGGCCAATAATGATGGCGCCGCTTATATGGGCGGACACACGATGCTGGTTGATACTCTCATCAGGTTAATCCATGACAGCATGATGAAAACCTATCCCACAGCAAGGCGCCCAAGGCTTGCCTTGCTTGCCACTGGCGGTTATGGCCGCAGTGAGCTTTGCCCCCATTCGGATATTGATCTGTTGTTTTTAACCGAGGTGAAACCCGAAGCAGAAGATATTCAGGTGATTGAGTTTATTCTCTATCTGTTATGGGATTTGGGGATGGATGTTGGACACGCCAGCCGTAGCTTGCGGCAGGCTATCCGTTCTGCCAAAGATGATCTCACCATCCGCACAGCGTTGCTGGAAGGTCGTTATCTGGCTGGTGATCGCATTTTATCAGATCGGCTCATGGAGCAGTTTCGCAACGATATCATGGCGAAAACGGCCAGAAGCTTTATTTCTGCCAAACTGGATGAAAGGGACGCCAGACATAAACGCAGTGACGCTCGCCGTTATATGCTTGAGCCGAATATCAAAGATGGTAAAGGCGGTTTGCGAGATTTGCATACCTTGTTCTGGATCACCCGATATGGTTTTGATGCCAACAGTGTCCTTGATCTGGTTAACAAAAAAATTCTGACTCATACAGAAGCGCGGGCGTTTTCAACCGCGCAGAGATTTCTCTGGACTTTGCGCTGTCATATGCATTTACGAAGTGGCCGCGAAGATGATCGGCTTAGCTTTGATGCCCAGATGGATATTGCCAGCTTGCTTGATTATTCCGACCGAAGCGACAGCAAGGGCGTTGAGAGATTCATGCGCCACTATTTTCTGACGGCAACAACGGTGGGTAGTCTTACGCGCATTTTCTGTGCCGCGATTGCTGATGATTTCAATAATTCAGCTCGCAGTTTCCGCGACAGGATGCGCTGGTCAACCCCCCCACATCCTTTTGTTATTCAAGGCAACATGATTGCGCTTAAACCGGGATTACGGTTTTCGGATCATCAACAAGCGATTATGAATGTGTTTCTTTTGGCGCTCGAAACCGATCAGGATATTCACCCCCAAACCCTGCGCCAGATTGCGCGTAAGCTGAGTTTGCTGGATGATGATTTTCGTGCAGATCCCGAAAATAACGCTATTTTTATCACTATCCTAAGCCATAAAAAACCCCCAGACCGCATCTTGAGATTGATGAACGAGGTTGGTGTTTTGGGCAAATTCCTGCCAGATTTCGGGCGTATTGTCGCGATGATGCAATATGATATGTATCATAGTTATACGGTTGATGAGCATACGATTTTTGCTATTGGGGTGCTTCATCAGATTGAAACAGGTGAGCTAAAGGATATAGCACCAGTGGCTTCGCGCGCTATCAGCAATGTTCAAGAACGTGTCGAACTTTATGTTGCGATGCTGCTTCATGACATTGCCAAAGGGCGCGGCGGTGATCATTCTGTCCTTGGTGCAGAAGTGGCACGGCAGGTCTGTCCGCGTCTTGGGTTGAATGAAGCGGCAACAGAAACAGTGGTCTGGTTGGTGCGATATCATTTGCTGATGAGCGAAACCGCGTTCCGATATGATCTGAATGATCCGGCAACGATTGAACGCTTTGCCGAAGCGGTGCAATCACCGGAACGTCTTAATTTACTGTTAGTGTTGACGGTGGCGGATATTCGTGCGGTTGGCCCAAATGTCTGGAATGGTTGGAAAGCTGCCTTGATGCGTGATCTTTATAACCGAACGATGGCTGTTCTGCTTGGCGGCGATGCCGCGGCGGTCGCGGATAGCATGGCGGTAGAGGTTGGTGAGGAATTGCGCCGCGCCCTTAAACCGATAGATTCTTATTGGTCAGATGAAAATATCGGCGCGCATCTTGGGGTTTTCTATCCCGACTATTGGGGCAGTTTTGATTTGGCCTCATGTTTGCGCCATGCCGAAATGTGCCGCCAATTTAGCCAGTCTGGTGATCTTGTGGGAATTAGCATGACTCCAGATCAAGCCAGAAATGCCACGGAGATTGCGATTATTACGGCGGATGACGCGGGGCTGTTTTCACGCATCGCTGGCGGAGTTGCCGCTTGCGGTGCCAGCATTGTTGATGCCCGCATCACCACTCGCAAAGATGGGCTGACCCTTGATGTGTTGTGGGTTCAGAATGCCGATAAACAGGCGATCACAGAAAAGGCGGTGCTGGCGCGGATGAAAACAACCCTGAAAAAAGCGATGGTCGGCAAACTGGATATCACCTCCGCGGTTGAGGCCAGATGGCGGCAAACCCCTTCACGCATCCGCCGTATATCTGCCCCTGCTAGGGTGCTGATTAATAACCAGATCAGCTCCACCCATACGGTGATGGAAATTAATGGCAAGGATGCGCCCGGCTTGCTCTACCGGATCACTCGCACCATTGCTGATCTGGGGGTGCAGATTCAGACCGCTAGTGTTTCTACTTATGGTGATCGTGTGGTGGATGTCTTTTATGTTAAGGACAGCTTCGGGCTTAAAATTGAACGCGAAAGCCGCATTAAAACCATAAGGGAAACTCTGCTTAAAGTGCTTGAAGATAGTGATCCTGCCAATCAGGTGGCGGCATGACCACTGCATCAGGCCTGTTGTCGGCGTTTAGCCGGATCAGCGTATTCACCGCACTCAGCCGGATATTAGGATTTACGCGCGATATCATATTGGCGGCGGTTCTTGGTATTGGGCCAGTATCAGATGCGTTTTTCGTGGCGTTTAAATTACCTAACCTGTTTCGCCGATTAACCGCCGAAGGCGCCATGACCAGTGCTTTTATTCCGGGCTATACCGGGGTTGAACAAGCCGAAGGTAAGGCAGCGGCGCAAAATCTGGCGAGTGAAATACAATCCATGCTGGTTTGGGTGTTGTTGTTAATCTTGGTGGTGTTTGAAATATTCATGCCGTTTGTCATCACCGCGATGGCCCCTGGCTTTTCCATTGCTGGTGAGGTCAGTCGCTTTGATGGCGGCGTTCATTTGGCGCGGCTTACCATGCCATATTTGCCTATGATATCGCTGTTGGCGCTATGGATTGCTATTGGAAATGTATATGGGCGCTTTTCTCTTGGGGCATCGGTTCCAGTGATCATGAATATGGTCATGATTTCTGGCGCGCTTTTGGCGTGGGTGATGTGGCCTGATCTTGATCAAGATCATGTTGGTTTTGAACGCGCAAGTGTGATTGCTTTATCGGTTACTGCCGGGGGTGTGATTAAACTTTTGGTTATCGGCACGATGCTCTGGCGCATGAAAGCTTTGCCTCCGATACGCCTCATTCCTCGGCTTAGCCCGAACAGCAGAAAACTATGGCGGCGCTTTTGGCCTGCGGCTTTTGGTTCTGCTGGCACACAGATCAATTTGCTGATTGATACCATTCTTGCCTCACTCTTGCCGATAGGTGCTATTTCACAGCTTTATTTTGCGGATCGCATTGCCCAGTTGCCGCTTGGCGTTGTTGGCATTGCCCTTGGCGTTGCTTTATTGCCAACCTTGTCACGCCTTGAGCAGGTCGAAGTGGTGGATAAAGCCGCGGTTCAGCAAGTGCTTAGTCGCGGCATCACCATAGGGATGCTGGCGGCGGTTCCGGCGCTGGCAGGTATTATGGTCATTTCCGAAGATTTGATCAGGGGGTTATTTGCCTATGGAGCATTTGATCCGGCCATGGTGTCATCAACAGCCAGCGTTCTCATGGCGTATGGCGCGGGCATACCAGCCTTTGTTTTGGTGAAGACTTTTCAGCCTTCTTTTTATGCCGCCGGGGATACCACTACCCCTATGCGGATCACTATGATATCGGTGGTGATTAATATCATTCTCAGTATTATGCTGATGCAGGTTATCGGTGCGGCAGGTCTGGCGCTTGCGACCTCAATCAGCTTATGGGTATCAACGCTTATGCTCATGCTGATATTATGGCGGCGTGATCGTCTGGATATCTCTGTCATTTATCCTATTGTAAAAATAGCGGCGG
This sequence comes from Puniceispirillales bacterium (SeqCode), assembly GCA_965661405.1. Lineage (GTDB taxonomy): Bacteria > Pseudomonadota > Alphaproteobacteria > Puniceispirillales > UBA1172 > UBA12202. The sequence goes on along the minus strand of CBFIDH010000025.1, from coordinate 12,012 downwards.
CGGCGGCGGTGATGGCGGCAGGTCTTTGGTTTATTCGTTATGGCCTAGAAACTCTGGCGGCATGGCAGACACTGATCATTCTGATGATCTCTAGCGCAGGTATTTATCTTCCCCTTATCTATGTTACAGGTGTCTGGCGCAGTCTAAAGGCTTGACCAGAAACGCACCATAGCCTAACAGGTTTGAAGCAAGGTATTTGCGACAATATAAGACAAAACCGCATAGCGACGCAGGATGAGAAGATGAACAGGATTTTTTCTGGCATACAACCAACAGGAAATTTGCACCTTGGCAATTATCTAGGGGCAATCAAAAACTGGGTTGAATTACAGCATCAGTTTGAATCGATTTACTGTGTTGTCGATCTGCACGCTATTACTGTGCCACAAGACCCCGTGCTGTTGCGGACATCAACCATTGAAGTGACAGCAAGTCTTCTGGCGGCAGGAATTGACCCAAAACAGGCTATTATTTTTAACCAAAGCCGAGTCCCACAACACGCTGAGCTGGCATGGATTTTTAATTGCGTGGCCCGGCTTGGATGGCTTAATCGGATGACGCAATTTAAGGAAAAGGCAGGGAAGAACCGGGAAAACGCCAGCGTAGGTCTTTTTGCTTATCCGGCGCTGATGGCTGCTGATATTTTGGCTTATAAAGCAACCCATGTGCCAGTAGGCGAAGACCAGAAACAGCATCTGGAGCTAACCCGCGATATCGCCGGTGCATTTAATGCCATGGTAGGCGAGGAGTTTTTTCCTTTGCCTGAGCCGCAGATCCTTGGTCAGGCGACACGTGTGATGAGCTTGAGGGATGGTGCCTCAAAGATGAGCAAATCTGACCAATCTGATTATTCACGCATCAATCTGAACGATGATGCCGACACCATTTCCCAAAAAATCCGTAAAGCCAAGACAGACCCCGATGCTTTGCCAGAAACCATGGATGGTCTTGATGATCGTCCTGAAGCAAGAAATCTGGTGACGATTTATGCGGCCTTGGCGGAATGCACGGCCCAAGATGTGCTAACTGAATATGCTGGCAAAGGGTTTGGTGTGTTCAAGCCTGCGCTGATAGATGTGGCTGTTGCAAAACTGGCACCTGTGACCACGGCGATGCGGCAATATATGGATGATCAGAGCCATGTTTTGGCAGTGCTGGATGATGGCGCTGAACGCGCCCATGCCATCGCTAAGCCGATCATGCAGGATATTCGTCAAAGACTTGGCTTTCTTGGCAATAGTCTGGGTTAAACAAGCCACCAAAAATGAAAAAATGGTGGAGATTGATGTCTTGCCAAACTTGTAACTTTGCGAAAAAAGCATATATGAATCCAAAGGGAGTCAGATGACAATGTTTATCCAAACCGAAGATACGCCCAACCCATCGACGCTGAAATTTATTCCTGGCAAAACTGTCATGGAACAGGGTACAGCGCAGTTTTCTTCTATTGGTGAGTCCTCATCCTCTCCTCTGGCGCGCCGTTTATTTGCCGTTGATGGCATTACTCAAGTCTTTTTTGGTCATGATTTTGTTTCCATTACCAAGGCAGAAAGCCATGACTGGTTCACGATAAAGCCAGGTGTTCTGGCCGCGATTATGGAACATTATGCCAGTGGGATGCCAGTGATCGAGGGTGAAGCCGATGACCATGATCAGACAGATGGTGAAGACAGCGAAACCGTTGCCCAGATTAAGCATCTGCTCGATACCAGAGTCCGTCCTGCGGTGGCGATGGATGGCGGTGATATTGTTTTCAAATCTTTTGAAGAAGGTGTCGTTACGCTCTATATGCGCGGCGCTTGTCAAGGATGCCCAAGTTCAACGGCAACCTTGAAAATAGGAATTGAAAATATGCTCCGGCATTACATCCCTGAGGTACAGGAAGTGATGGCCGATAACGGTTAGTAGTTGACAGGATCGGACACGCCAATGGCAGACCTGAACTCTGAACATAAGCGCTGGTCGGTCTTATCATGGCTTCTTGGTGTTTTACTTATCACTATCATTGGTCAAGTGACATTGATTAAATGGGCAGGCATATCTTATGTGCCTATTAAATCAGGTTATTATGAACCAGCCGTCTCGGATCAGAGTGATACATTATCACCGTCACGCGAACGATTATTATGGCTGGAAAAACAGTTGGCTCCACCACCGCTTTTGGTATGGTCTGATGCGCCCCCGGAATTCGATTTTGCCGCTACTTTGGATAATGACGCGCAAACAGAAAGCCTAGCCAACAATCAGACTGATGATATGGCATCGCTTTCTGTCTCTGATGTCGTGGCTGATAATATCCAGTCCTCACAAGAGATAACATCTACAACACAAAACCTATTCACCGTTACCCCTGACTATATTAAACACCTGCCAGACTTGCGTATGATGGATGTTGAGGAACGCAAAGAGATATTTATTGCTTCGGTGCTACCATTAATTCTGCGGGCAAATGAAGAGCTGTTGATGCGGCGGCAAATCATTAAAAGAGATTATGCTCAAGGAAATGAAGCGCGACTGCGGCGCTGGGCTGAACTGTATCTGATTGATGATATAGACGAAGGCGGCGATATTGACGCATTATACGAAGCGCTAATGTTGCGGGTAGATATAGTGCCGGTATCTCTGGCTTTGTCTCAGGCGATTGTAGAAAGTGGCTGGGGAACGTCACGCTTTGCGCGTCAAGGTAATGCCCTTTTTGGGCAATGGGCATGGTCTGAACATAAAGGGATTAAACCTTATGAGCCTAGCAATGATCGCGCGGTGGTAAGGTCATTTCCCTCACTTTTTGATTCTGTTCGCGCCTATATGCACAATCTCAACACCCATTTTGCATATTCGGATTGGCGTGATGTTCGTATCCAAAACCGTGATGTTGATCAAAACACATTGACCATGCTGTTAATCCCCAAACTTGAAAGATATTCCGAAGACGGGCAGGTCTATATTCGTAAATTGGATAACATTATCCGCACAAATAATCTGCAATATTATAATGCCGCGCGGTTATCGGAATTAAATTAATTGGCGCGAAGATCAGCAGATCAATTCGTCAAAAATTGTCGTCCTAGCCAGCGAAAACGACCTGTTTCTTGGCCATTTTCCAATACTGGCATGGTGCAGTTAATACGGCTCCGAGGTAAGGTGATGGCTTGCGGCAAACGGATCTCAATCCGGCGACCCAGTTGGATTGTTTCAACACGCCCCATGCTAGAAGCAAAACAAATCAGGCGGTTTAGCGGCTCAATCCCCTCATCCACGGTAAAACCGATGATTGGGGGATTGGTCTCCAAGATCATTGAAGGATGCGTCATATCAGAAAAGGGCAGGGCTTTGGCTTCAACGGCCATGGTTAGCCGCTTGGTATCACCGTAATTTTCATTAAAGGCAAAGCGCGGCCATTCGTAACTGTCTATGCTGGCATGGGCAACGCCTGAGGCCTGACCAAAGGCTGCTTCAAAACCCATGTCTTTAATCATATCACGCACCGCCAAGCTATATTCGCCATAAGGGTAGGCAAAGAAAACTGGCACCTCGCCTAGCTCCTCTGAGAACCTGGCGTTGGATGTGATCATTTCCTGCCGTGCTTCATCAAGGGATATCTGATGCATATGAGGGTGAGAATGAGATTGCGACCCAATTTCTACACCAGCCGCTTTCATTTCCCTGATCTGATCCCATGTGGCATAGCCCTTGAGGTTTTGATCAATGGCCTTGGTGGCGACAAAAATGGTAAAGGGATAGCCATAGGATTGCAGGCGAGGAAAAGCCTCCTCATATACCGATAAAAAAGCGTCATCAATGGTGATGGCAAGCGCTTTATCTGGCAATGTCTCACCTGATTTCAATTTGGCCACAATCTCAGCCAGTGGAAGAACAACCCAGCCATTTTCTTTTATCGTGGCAAGATGGGCATCAAACATTTCCAGTGAGATATTGGTGGAAGGCAAACGGCTCTCACCAAAACGATGATACATGATAATGGTTGCGTCATCACTGGCTAGGGCTTTTGCCACAGGAAATTGAAAAAACAGAATTGGCGCTAACATCACGGCGGTGATCAGCTTCAATATTGTTATTTTAATGGGGATATAAACACTGCTCATTGTCGCACCTTGCTGTTTCATTGTGATAGATTTAGCATGGCGATAGCAACGGCATCAATCGGAAAAGGCAAATCATCATGCTGGTCCTTGGCATAGAAGCAAGTGGTAACAGCGCATCTGTGGCGCTGGTTAAGGCAGGACATACGCTGGCCTCAGTCACGCGACCTGATCGTCATGGTCACGCTAGCTGGATCACGGAAATGGTTGATCAGCTATTGGCGGATGCAAAATCCAATTTTGCTGCGATTAGTCATGTTGCTGTTGGTTGTGGGCCGGGATCGTTTACTGGAATTCGCGTTGGCTTGGCGGCGGCGCATGGTTATGGGCTAGGTTTGGATATTCCTGTTCTTGGAGTATCGTCACTGGCGGCGTTAGCCCATGGAAGTCATGCAAGTGATGAAGCGGATCATTTGTCCCTCGCGCTTATTGACACCCGACGCGGAAATATTTTTGCTCAAGGGTTTTTTGGCGGCAGAGAGATTAGCGATGTTGTGGATGTTCCTCATGATGAATTGGCAGATCATATCCCTGCCCTCATCAGTGGTGATCATGATCTTGGGGCGGCGGGGTGTCGTATTAATGGTTTCGCAGCAACTGAGATCGCCGGAATATTAACACAGCGCGGTGTTGCTATCATGGATGCTCAAGATAAAGACCCCGATGCTATCATGGCCGCAAAGATGGTGACCTCACAACTTATGGATGGGGCTTTAGCGTCAGATTTTCCGGCAACGCCGCGTTATCATTCCGCACCATTACTTGGCCCTCTTAAAGCAAAGCCGGCGGACGGCTGATGCAAATCAGGTTTAGCGAGATGACAGATGCTGACCTTGCCGCTATTGCGGTGATCAGCACCAATGCCGCGGCGCGCTTGACAGGAATGATGGATCAGCCTGCTTTTGCTGGTATCATGGCTTTTTCCATTACGGCAAATCTGCCTGTCGGATACATTGCTGGATTCTCCCTCATGGGTGAGGCGGATATCATTGATCTGGCAGTAGCAACATCCTATCGGCGGCAAGGCATTGCCCGGCAATTGGTAACGCGGTTTTGCGATGGACATGGTCAAGAAATGACACATCTTGAGGTGGCGGCATCAAATCATCCGGCGCGTCAGCTTTATCAATCGCTTGGTTTTGTGGAAACAGGGCGGCGGCGCGGTTATTATCCGTCAGAAAAGGGGGCGGCCCATGCGGATGATGCGGTGCGCATGACACGGTTTGGCAATATAATAGATTAGTCAAGGTGGATGCGCCTTGACACCTGTTGCCGCCATGATAAAGGGTTAGCAGACAGGAAGATAATGATGACCAAAAAGCTTTATATCAAAACCTATGGATGCCAGATGAATGTTTATGACTCGGCACGGATGGCAGATACGCTCTTGCCACTGGGCTATGTGGAAACATCTCATCTGGATGATGCCGATATGGTCGTCATCAACACTTGCCATATTCGTGAAAAAGCATCCGAAAAGGTCTTTTCAGAATTGGGCAGATTGCGAAAGATGAAATCCGCGCGCCAAGAAAACGAAAGCCGTGATATGACAATTGCGGTGGCGGGCTGTGTTGCACAGGCTGAGGGTGAGGAAATTGCCCGCCGCGCCCCTTGGGTTGATGTGATTGTCGGCCCACAAGCTTATCATACCTTACCGCAACTGGTCAGTAAGCTTGACCCTGCCTCGCGTCAGGCGGTTATTAATACGGATTTTCCAGTTGAGGATAAATTTGATTTTCTTCCCGAAGAACATACCCCTCGCGGTCCAGCGGCGTTTTTATCAGTGCAGGAAGGATGTGATAAATTTTGCACCTTCTGTGTTGTCCCCTATACTCGCGGGGCAGAGTTTTCACGACCTGTCAAAAGCATTCTAGCAGAAGCAAGGCGCCTGATCGAAGGCGGTACGGTAGAACTCAACCTGTTGGGGCAGAATGTTAATGCGTGGCATGGTGAGGCCGAAGATGGCCAGACTTGGAGTTTTGGCAGATTGCTCTATGCGCTGGCGGAACTGGATGGATTAAAACGTATTCGTTACACCACCTCACATCCTTTGGATATGCATGATGAGCTTTATCGCGCCCATGCGGAAATCCCTCAACTTATGCCCTATCTGCATCTGCCTGTGCAATCTGGCTCAGACCGAATACTAACCGCAATGAACCGGCGCCATGATCGCGACACCTATTTCCGGATTATTGATCGCTTGCGGGAGGCGCGTCCTAATATGGCTCTAAGCGGTGATTTTATTGTTGGATTTCCGGGTGAGACAGATCGTGATTTTGCCGATACCCTCAATCTGATTGATCGGGTGAATTATGCGTCTGCCTATTCTTTCAAATATAGCCCGCGCCCCGGCACGCCTGCCGCGGGTCACGAAGAGCAAATTGATGAAGCTGTCAAATCGGAACGTCTTGCTGGCCTGCAACAATTGCTATCCGCACAACAGCAGATGTTCAATCATTCTAAGCTAGGTGAAGTGATGGATGTGTTGATCGAAAGACCAGCAAGTCGCGCGGGCCAAAAGGCAGGACGGTCCCCATGGATGCAGGCCGTACATTTCAGCGAGTCATCTGGTGAAATTGGTGATATAATACCTGTGAAGATTGTCGCCGCTCATCAAAATAGCCTCGCAGGTGAACGGATAACCTCATCTGAGGCAACCGCGTAGAAAGAGATTGCAGGAACAGACCAGCGTGAAATCAGATAACGATACCATCAACCGCATCACTTTGGAGTTTGATGATAATCAGGTGCTTCCCCTGCTTTATGGTCATCACAACAGCAATCTGGCCCATATTGAAAAAGAACTTGATGTCAGACTGGATTCCTTTGGTAATATTATTCAGATTTCTGGCCAGCAAGATAATATGGAAACTGCCCGCAACACGCTTAAGGCACTTTATCAACGTATGTCAAAAACAGAAAAGACCATGGAGGCGTCAAAAGGCATGATTGATGATGCTCTTAGATTGGCTAAATCCGAAACTCCCCATGCGATGACGCGCTTTGCGAATAACACTGGCGCGATCAGCAGTTGGAAAAAAACGGTTACTGCCAAAAGCAAAACCCAGCAAGATTATGTTGAGGCGATTGACCGCCATGATGTCACTTTTGGGATCGGCCCTGCGGGAACAGGGAAAACCTATCTCGCCGTAGCAAAAGCGGTTGAGGCGTTAAAGGCAAGGCAGGTCGAACGCATTATCCTGTCACGGCCTGCGGTTGAGGCTGGTGAAAGATTAGGGTTCTTGCCCGGTGATATGAAAGAAAAGGTGGACCCGTATCTGCGGCCACTTTATGACGCGTTATATGATATGATGCCATCTGATAAAATGGATCGGATGCTGGCCTCTGGTCAAATAGAGATTGCCCCTCTTGCCTTTATGCGCGGCAGGACTTTAGCCCAAGCGTTTGTCATTATTGATGAAGCACAAAATACAACACCTGTTCAAATGAAGATGGTGTTAACTAGACTTGGGGATGATTCCAAAATGGTTATTACTGGCGATTTGGGTCAGGTGGATTTGCCTAGTGGGCAAACATCAGGGCTTGCCGAAGCGGTAGAATTGCTGGATGGTGTTAAAGGGATTGATATCACCAAGTTCACAGGTGAAGATGTTGTGCGTCATCCGGTTGTTGCCCGTATCTTAACCGCGTATGATAAAAGAGACGAGAAAAAGAAAGCGTGATCCAGAAGATGACCAGCACCGCCGAAAGGCAACCGGAAGGCAAAGAAGAAGACGGCGAAGCCGAAAGTTTTGACATTCCGATAGAAACAGGAATATCAGCGGAATTCTCACTCACTGATGCGAGCTGGAAACCTATGTTTTCAGCCTTGAATAAAGATCACTTGGCTGAGGTTATCCGCCTTGCCCTGATAGAGGGTGAGTTTCACGAAAGACCGGTGGAAATCGCTGTTCTTCTTGGTGATGATCGTCAGATGGCTGATCTTAATCAGCAATTCCGAGACAAAGCTGAGCCGACTAATGTGTTGTCTTTTCCCGCGGCGGATACTGGCGCGCATCTTGGTGATATTGCCATGGGTTTTGGAATCGTTGCTAGTGAAGCCAAAGAAAGCGGCAAACCCATAGCAGACCATTTCTTGCATTTGCTGGCGCATGGGGTTTTACATTTGTTGGGTTATGATCATCTCTCTGATAATGACGCTGAGGAAATGGAAACCACAGAACGGCGCATTTTGGCCGCTATTGATATCGCTGACCCCTATCAATCTCAACCTGTGGATAGGGCATAAATCATGGGTATCTGGCAAGCTATCTCATCCAAGCTTAAGCATCTTTTGCCGGGCCATTCTGCCCCATTAGCACGGGAAGAAATTACCGAGTTACTAGAGGAATCTATTCGTGCCACGGTCAGTTTTGATAGCCATGAAGGCACTTTGCTTAGAAATATGCTGGGCTTGCGGGATATTACGGCGATTGATGTTATGGTGCCGCGTGCGGATATTTTTTATGTTGATCGCTCTGATCCTTTGGAACAGGTCATTGAAAAAATGATGAGTGCTGGACATTCGCGAGTGCCCGTCGTGAACGGTAATCTGGATCAGGTTGGCGGCATTCTGCATATCAAGGATTTGCTTCGTGTTTTGCATGGCAATGAATCTGTGGATATTCAATCATTGTTGCGGCAACCCATTTTCATTTCACCTGCTATGCGGGTGCTAGATTTGCTTCAAGAAATGCGGATCAGACGACTTCATCTTGCGCTTGTGGTTGATGAATATGGCGGCACGGATGGGCTGATCACGATTGAAGATCTGGTTGAGGAAATCATCGGTGAAATCAATGACGAGCATGATGAGGACACATCCCCGGTGTTTGATATCGCAGGTGATGGTACGGCCTTGGCTGAGGCGAGGCTGGAAATAGAAACACTTGAGGCGGTAACAGGGCCTTTGCTGGGTGATGAAAACCAAGACGAAATTGATACCGTTGGCGGATTGGTCATTGCTTTGGCAGGGCGTGTGCCTGGACGAGGTGAGATTATTCGCCATCCCACCGGGCTTGAGTTCGAAATCTTAGATAGTGATCCCCGCCATGTTTCAATGGTAAATATTCGCGGTCTTAATCGCGTTGGCGGCACGTCGTCATCATGAAGGCTTTGACGCGGCCGGTTGTTGCTGTGCCTCTTGCTGGCATATTGGCTAGTCTAGCTTTGCCCCCCATCCATATATTTCCGTTGCTTTTTTTCCTCTCTGTTCCAGCGGCCATGCTGTTGAACGCAGAAAGCAAACGGTCAGCTTTCTTGATAGGTTGGGGGACAGGGATTGGCTGGTTCGTGGTCTCATTATATTGGATCAGCAATGCTTTGGTCACGGGTGGTTCGGCGTTTTACTGGATGATCCCGTTCGCGGCGTTGCTTTTGCCAGCGGGGTTAGCGCTATTCTGGGGATTTGCGTTCTTGCTGGCGTGGTGCTGTTTCACCAGCCCTGCCAGTCGCCTTACCGGATTATGTTTTTGGCTGATGGTGATGGAGTGGCTTCGCGGCACTATTTTGACAGGCTTTCCATGGCAAACACCGGGCATGGCCTTTGCCTTTTCGCCTGTCGGTTTTGATCTTGTTTCCATCTTTGGGGTTTATGGTTGCGGTGTGGCGGCGATACTGCTGGGGCTTTTGCCTGTGATGATTTATTGGCGTCAACGTCTTGGCGGGGTGCGAATGGCAGTCGTAACGGCAATAATCATGATGATTTTTCTAGGCGCGGCGGTATTGGTATCTGGGCGTCCGCTTGAGGATACGGCGGCAAGCGGTCTTCGTATCCGCATGGTTCAACCAAGTATCCCTCAACAGGAAAAATGGGATCGGTCATTGCGGACAGAACATTTGCAACAGCATATCGCCCTTAGCCTATCTGATCAGAAACTTGCTCAAAACAATCTGGCTGATGCTGATGCGGAACTCGCACCTGATCTCATCATTTGGGGTGAGGTCAGTTATGCCGGGGTATTAGAAACCGATCTGCCCTATCTTGGTGAGGCGTTTCGTGCCGCGAGCCAAATGAAGTCATGGCTTGTGTTAGGAAGCCTCTATCGCCAAGACCTCAATCCCGACCCGGCCTATTACAATTCTATGTTTTTGATGTCACCTGACGCCCGTATCGTTGGGCGATATGATAAACAATTTCTGGTGCCTTGGGGTGAGTTTGTTCCCCTCCGCCACCTCTTTCCTTTTGTGGATAAGCTTGTTGGTGGAGTCGATTTTTCTGCTGGATCAGGGCCGGTGCTTTTGCCTCTGCAACGACAAGATGGCCGTGTTGTTCAACTCGCGCCCCTGATTTGTTATGAGATCATTTATCCAGCCAGCACAAGACAGGCAAGCGATAACGCAGATCTGTTAGTGAATGTGACCAATGATGCGTGGTTTGGTAACAGTATAGGCCCGCGTCAACATTTGGCGATGGCCCGAATGCGCTCGGCAGAATTAGGGCTTCCCATGGTGCGCGTGGCGACGACAGGCATATCAGCCGTCATTGACCCCTATGGTAACATTGTCGCCAGTATCGGTTATGATGTAAATGGCTCGCATGATGCCGTCATAAAAGGCCGGACTAAAACACTTTATTCTAATTGGGGTGAGACAGGTTTTGTCTTGCTTTTGATGACTATTCTGAGTCTTGGTTTTGTTTTCAGACAACAAGATAGCACTTGGGATATCACTTAGGATATCACTTAGGACATCATATTGGGTTGACGCTCTTTTGTCTGTGGCTAGAATAGCCGAAAATATTTCAACAAGGACTTGGTTAATGACCCATTTGTTTACCAGCGAATCTGTATCCGAAGGACACCCTGATAAAGTTTGTGATCGCATCTCTGATGAAGTGGTTGATCTGATGCTTGGCAAAGACAACGAAAGCCGGGTGGCTTGCGAGACCTTTGCCACCACTAACCGGACGATCATTGGTGGTGAGTTTCGTTGCCGTGAGTCTATTGATATGGATGAGGTGATTGCGCTCGCCAGAAAAGCGGTGCGCGATATCGGCTATGAACAAGAGGGCTATCATTGGGAAAAGATGATTGTCGAAAACTTCATGCACAAACAGTCTGCGCATATTGCCCAAGGCGTAGATGCGGATGGTAATAAGGATGAGGGCGCAGGCGATCAGGGGATTATGTTTGGTTATGCCTGTACCGAAACAGATGTGCTGATGCCAGCGCCAATTCTGTATTCGCACCGGATATTGAAATCTTTGGCCGACGCGCGGCATAATGGACAAGCTGATATTCTTGGACCTGATAGCAAATCACAGATCACTTGTGTTTATGAAAATGGGGTTCCTACACGAGCATCAAGCATTGTTGTTTCCACCCAGCATACTGAAGGCAGTGAAAACAAAGTCCGTGATCTGGTGCGTGATCATGTGCTGAAGGTGCTTCCTGATGGCTGGATGTGCGATGAAGATGAGTTTTATGTCAATCCAACAGGCAAGTTTGTCATTGGTGGGCCGGATGGTGACGCGGGATTAACTGGCCGGAAAATCATTGTCGATACTTATGGCGGTGCCGCGCCGCATGGTGGTGGAGCATTCAGTGGCAAAGACCCTACCAAGGTGGATCGCTCGGCCGCTTACGCTGCCCGCTATCTGGCAAAAAATGTAGTAGCGGCAGGGTTAGCAGATAAATGTGTGATCCAGCTATCCTATGCTATTGGCGTGTCAAAACCATTGTCGATTTATGTCAACACTATGGGAACCGGTAAAGTCGAAGACAGTCGTTTTTCCGATATCCTGCCGGATATCATGGATTTATCACCAAGAGGTATCCGTCAGACCCTAAAGCTGAACGCGCCGATTTATGCGCCGACCGCAGCCTATGGTCATTTTGGCAGACACCCCGACGAGGCTGGCCCCGGCACATTCACATGGGAAGCCACCAATCTAACAGACGCGATGTTG
>CBFIDH010000024.1:0-32835 GCA_965661405.1 Puniceispirillales bacterium (SeqCode) | reverse complement strand
GCCAATCCACCTGTCTTGCGGAACCTGTCCATTCTCGCGGGGCTACCATGCCGCAACGCAAACCTGCCAGCACCGGATGCTGATCATCAGGGGTATCACCTGTGAAAACAGGGCCAATTTCAAACACACCGACATCGCCCTCACCTCGCGCTTGATTACGCGCGGCGACATTAAGCAGCAAAGGCATGAGTGACGGGCGCATGACGGATAAATCCGTGCTGATCGGATTAACCAACCGCAACGCCTCTGCACCGCCGCCATATCGCTCCGCCGTGGCGGCATCCAAGAAAGTAAAGCTAACAGCTTCGCTTAATCCGCGCCCTGCCATTAACCGCCGCAAAATAAAGGGGCGTTTTTGTTCCACCGATATCGCAGGCTGGCTGACCACACGCTCACGCGGTAAGGATAGCTCCGGGATCTGATGATAGCCGCTAACGCGAACCACCTCTTCGACCAGATCAGCAGAACCAACAATATCACCGCGCCATGGTGGCGGCATCACTTGCCAATGATCACCATCATCAGTGACAGAAAACCCAAGGGTGGTAAGGATATGACGTTGTTTGTCAGGGGCAATAACCACCGAGGTCAATTCCTTGACCCGATCAGGACGATAAGCGATCTGGCGCTGCCAGTTGGCGCCTGCCCCTTTGCGATCAATGTCAGAGGCCTCACCGCCACAGATATCAAGCACCATCTGGGACACATAATCCATCGCCCAATCAGGTGAGGTTACATCCAGTCCGCGTTCAAACCGATACCGCGCATCAGAATGAATATTCAAACTGCGCCCTGTCATCGCCACGGAAACCGGGTCAAAAATAGCAATCTCAAGGAACATATTGCTGGTGGTATCGGTTACGCCTGTGCGCTCACCGCCCATAATTCCAGCCAAATCATCGGCACCATCCGCATCAGCGATCACCAGCATGGTATCGTTGAGGGCATAAGTTTTTTCATTCAATGCCGTCATGTCTTCGCCAGATTTAGCCAGCCGTATAGTAAGCGTATCACCCTTTATCCGGTCAGCGTCATAGGCATGAAGGGGACGCCCAAGATCAAGCATCACATAATTGGTGATATCCACTAAGGCAGAAATAGGGCGTTGGCCTACGGCAGATAGCCTTTGTTGCATCCATTTTGGTGACGCCCCATTGGTCAACCCCCGAAAAGTCCGGCCTGTGACAAGAGGACAAAGCTGATGTTGATCAGCAGGCAGATCAAGTTTCCATGAAATATCGCTCTTGCCCTTGGATGCGATTTTATGATCAGAAAGAGGTATTAACTCACCATATCCGGCGGCGGCTAAATCACGCGCAATTCCGCGCACACCAAGGCAATCAGCACGGTTTGGAGTAATGGCAATTTCAATAATCGGATCATCATAACCTGCGTAAGCGGCAAATGAAGCGCCAATAGGCGCGTCATCAGGCAATGAAATAATGCCGTCATGTTCATCAGAAATCATCATTTCGCGTTCAGAACACATCATCCCTCGTGAGGTGACGCCCCGAATATCTGCCTCAGTCAAGGTCAGATCAATTCCCGGAACATACGCACCCACTGGCGCAAATACACCAACAAGGCCAGAGGCGGCGTTAGGCGCGCCGCAAACCACTTCAACCATGCCTTCGCCAGTATCAACCTGACAAACCCGCAAACTGTCTGCGTTAGGATGGGGTTCTGCCTTAACAATGCGGGCAATATGAAATGGCTTTAACGCCTCAGCGCGATCAACAACACTCTCAACCTCAAGCCCAAGCATCGGAAGCGCATCAAGGATGGCGCCCATCTCCGCGTCTGTGGCAAGGTGATCTTTTAACCATGACCAGGTGAATTTCATCGCCTTCCTAGCCCCCTAAAGACCAAGATGCACAGATGGCGGATCAAATGGCATAAAGCCATAATGCCGCATCCAGCGCAAATCGCTATCATAAAATGGGCGCAGGTCAGGAATACCGTATTTTAGCATCGCCAACCGTTCCAGCCCCATGCCAAAGGCAAACCCCTGATGTTCATTGGGATCAATGCCGCAATATTCCAGCACCCTTGGATTAACCATACCGCAACCCAAAATCTCCAACCAATCGGCGCCAGCCCCAATCGTCAACCCGCCGCCATCACGGTTGCATCCAATATCCACCTCTGCCGACGGTTCCGTAAAGGGGAAATAGCTGGGCCGGAATCGCACAGGCAGATCATCAACATCAAAAAAAGCGCGGCAAAACTCAATCAAACACCCTTTGAGATGCCCCATAGTGATACCATCACCAATAACCAACCCCTCGCATTGGTGGAACATGGGCGAATGGGTGGCAGAATGATCTGACCGGTAAGTGCGCCCCGGCGCGATAATGCGGATGGGCGGTGCTATTTTTTCCATGGTGCGTATCTGCACTGGCGAAGTATGGGTACGCAGCACTTTACGCGCCCCCTCCTCATTCGGGGTCATGTAAAAAGTGTCATGTTCCTGCCGAGCCGGATGATCTTCGGGCATATTAAGGGCGGTAAAATTATAATAATCGGTTTCGATATCAGGGCCTTCGGCCACCACAAAACCCATCTCCGCAAATATGGCCAGAATTTCTTCTAATGTTCGTGATAAGGGATGGATAACGCCTAGCGTTTCAGGCCGATGGCTAAGCGATACATCAACCTTTTCCTGTTCTAGCCGCTTGTTCAGCTCTGCCATAGCAAGGATGGATCGGCGCTGATCTAAAGCCTCCGAGACCGCATCCTTGACCGCATTGAGGGCTTGTCCCATCTCACGGCGGGCATCACCATCCAACTGGCCCAAGGATTTCATGGCTAGTGTCAGCTCACCCTTTTTGCCTAAAGCTTCAATACGAATAGCCTCAAGCGCATCGGGGGTATCGGCGGCGCCGATCGCCGCAAGGAGAGTGTCCTTCAATGCTTGCGGATCGGCACCTGCCATAGGTTTATTCTCCGCTTAGGCTGTAGCTTTACGAGCCTGATCAACCAGCGCCTTAAACGCCGCCTCATCACGCACTGCAAGATCAGCCATCACTTTGCGGTCAATCTCAATCCCGGCAAGCTTGATGCCATTCATGAATTGGGAATAAGTCATACCATAAAGCCGGACAGCGGCGTTAATACGCTGAATCCATAATGCCCGCATTTCCCGCTTACGCACACGGCGGTCACGGTAAGCGTATTGGCGTGCCTTATCGACAGCCTGTTTAGCAACACGAAAAACATTCTTGCGCCGGCCATAATAGCCCTTGGCGGCAGAGATGACTTTTTTATGACGGTTGGCAGAAGTCGTGCCAGAAGTTACTCGAGCCATTTCAATCTCCTAATGGTTAGGCGTAAGGCAGAAAACGTTTGACGATACGAGCATCAGCATCACTGAGGATCATAGTGCCACGCGCTTGGCGCTTCATTTTCTGGGAACGACGACGGAGATTATGCTGGAGAAAAGCGGCACTGCCACGAACTTTCCCCGAAGCGGTCAGACGAAAACGCTTTTTCGCCCCGCTTTTGGTTTTCATTTTGGGCATTTCATCCTCTTTCGGGTATGGCTGTTATAAACAACCAGGTTAATCATCAACCGGCCGGGCATGCCCTTATACGCCCGGTCGCGGAACATGGTCGGGTTTTAGCCATAAAATACGGCAAATGCAAGCCATAAAAGGCTTATCATCTAAGATAACATCAATCGCACCAGAGATTAGAAAAGTGCAAAAATCAGAAACAGATCAGGCTGGTGCCAGAACCATGACCATCTGGCGGCCTTCCATCTTTGGCATGGCCTCAACCTTGGTGATTTCTTCCATTTCGTCCCGAACACGGCTAAGCACTTGCGCTCCAAGTTCTTGGTGAGCCATTTCACGGCCACGAAACCGCAAAGTCACCTTAACTTTGTCGCCAGCATCAATAAACTTGCGCACATTACGCATTTTCACCTGATAATCATGTTCATCAATATTGGGCCGAAGTTTGATTTCCTTGACCTCAACAATTTTCTGCTTTTTACGGGCGAGGTTGGCGCGTTTCTGGGTTTCGTACTTAAACTTACCGTAATCCAGAATCTTGCAGACAGGAGGATCGTTATTCGGTTGAACCTCAACAAGGTCAAGACCGACATCTTCCGCTTTTTGCAGAGCATCTCTCAAACTGATAACACCTAATTGTTCACCATTTTCGTCAATACAGCGAACGGTCGGATTAGTAATGGCATCGTTAACACGAGGACCATTACGACTCATGGCGCCCTTTTGCGGGCCTATTGGTGGACGAGCTATTGAAGTATCTCCTTTTCGAGTACATGAATATTACATTAATTAAGAATGGACATAAAATAACAACAAAAATCAAGAGGTTTTCATATCTGGCGGTGTAATTTCTTTGGCAAGTGTGGCAAGGGCTTCATCCATTGGCAACGTTTCTTGCCCATTCTCACCAAGACGGCGCAAAGCAATACTGCGTTCAGCCATTTCCCTTTCGCCTACCGCGATAATAAACGGCACCTTGGCAACCGAATGTTCGCGCACCTTATAACTGATCTTTTCGTTGCGACCATCAAACTCTACCCTGAAACCCATGGTGGCGGCGCGTTCTCTGACTTCCGCGGCATAGGATTTCGCGGCATCGGTGATCGGGGCAACAACCAACTGAACCGGCGCCAACCACGGCGGCATCCGGCCTGCATATTGTTCAATCAGAATCCCAATCCAGCGTTCCATAGACCCCAGAATAGCACGGTGAAGCATCACAGGACGCTTGCGAGAGCCATCTTCGGCGACATATTCGGCATCAAGACGATCTGGCAGAACAAAATCCACCTGTAAAGTGCCGCATTGCCAATCTCGACCAATCGCATCACGCAACACAAACTCTAGTTTAGGGCCATAAAATGCCCCTTCTCCGGGATTAAGAGTTGTTTCCAGCTTTGCCGCTTTGGTGGCAGATTGAAGTGCCGCCTCAGCGCGATCCCATGTCGCATCATCACCTGCCCGAACCGGGGGACGATCAGAAAACTTCACCCGCACCTCATCAAAGCCAAAATCACGATAAATATCGAGCAAGAGATCACAAAACGCCCTGCCTTCGCTATCAATTTGATCTTCGGTGCAAAAGATATGGGCGTCATCTTGGGTAAATGCCCTAACCCGCATGATCCCATGCAGAGCGCCAGATGGCTCATTCCGGTGACACGACCCAAACTCAGCCATTCGCAGTGGCAAATCCCGATATGATGTGATGCCTTGGCGATAGATCTGAACATGACCGGGGCAATTCATTGGCTTTAGGGCAAGAATACGATCACCCTCACTTTCGGCGGTGAACATATTTTCGCGGAATTTGTCCCAGTGACCAGATTTCTCCCACAGGGAGCGATCAATCAGTTGCGGGGTTTTCACCTCTTTATAATTAGCCTGATCCAGCCTGCGACGCATATAGCTCTCAATGACGCGGTACATCGTCCAGCCTTTGGGATGCCAGAACACCGAGCCGGTGGCTTCTTCTTGAATATGAAACAGCTCAAGCGCCTTGCCCAGCTTGCGGTGATCGCGCTTTTCCGCTTCTTCCAGCATGGTCAGATACGCGCTTAGGTCTTTATCGCTGAAAAAGGCCGTGCCATAAATCCGTTGTAGCATTGGGCGCGTGCTATCACCGCGCCAATACGCCCCGGCCACCGTCATTAACTTAAAAGCATGACCGATCTTTTTCGTTGAAGGGGCGTGTGGGCCACGGCAAAGATCAATAAAATCACCTTGGCGATAAAATGTGACTGTCTCATCTTGAGGGATCGCATCCACCAGTTCAACTTTGAACGGCTCATTATTTTTACGATAAAACGCAACCGCCTCATCACGAGTCCAGACTTCACGGGTAATTTCTTCATCCCGGTCAACAATGTCATGCATTCGGGTTTCAATCGCCGCTAGGTCTTGTTCTGAAAAGGGAGTTTCCCGATAAAAATCATAATAAAACCCATTTTCAATAGAGGGGCCAATCGTGACTTGAGTTTCGGGATACAGCTCAAGCACAGCTTCAGCCAGAACATGAGCGCAGTCATGACGGATCAAGGCCAGCGCATCATCATCTTTTGCTGTTACCAGCGCAAGACTTACATCATCTTTGATAACCATACTAAGATCAATCAAATCACCATTCATACGCGCCGCGAGTGCGGCTTTAGCCAAACCGGGGCCAATATCTGCCGCTACCTCATAGGCGGTAACTGGCTGATCGAACTGGCGCTTGGAGCCATCTGGAAGCGTGATAACTGGCATCATATCCTCATCAGTATCGTGATGATTTATAAAAATCAAAATTACAGATACCTGTTCTTAGCCTTTTGAGCCAAGCCATTCAAGAGATAACACCTTCAAATTCTATACCAAAGCTGATTTCAATGCTTTGGCATAAATACGAAGCGTTTTCGATATCATCAAATCTGTTGAGAAATTAGCAACAATATGTTGTCTGGCACGATTGGCAAATTGCTTGCGTTCACGTGTTTTAAGGGTAAGCGCTTGTTCAACAGCCTCTGCTAAACTGCCAACATCCCCCGGCATCGCCAGCCAGCCTGTCTCACCAGCGATAATGCTCTCCGCCGCGCCACCATGGTTGAACGCCACCACCGGACGCCCCATGGCCTGTGCTTCGATAGCCACTCTACCGAAAGGTTCAGGTGTTAGTGAAGGCATAACCACAACATCAGCCAGCATCATTGCCGCTGGCATATCTTGACTTTCCGGCGCTAGTTTCACTCGGCCTTCTAGTCCTAGTTGGGAAATGCTGGCGGTAAGGCGTTGTTGAAAGGATGCTGTGCCTGATAGCGCCCCAACCAATACTAATATCGTGTCCTTCTGGCTTAATTGTGCCATAGCCTCAATAATAATCTGCTGACCTTTCCAGAGAGACGGTCGCGCAGGCAACATCACGACCTTTTTATGATCAGGGATTCCCAAATGACGCGCGGCGTTGATCACCCTCTGCGCCGATACCTCAGCAGGATCAAACATCTTAACATTAACACCGCGATGAATGGTGGTGATACGATCAGTAACACGTGGGAACTGATCCTTTACCAATCCAGCGATATAGCGTGAAATCGCGATGATATAGTCTGAACGCACCATAATAGAATTGTAATATCGCTTAAAGATATTGCCAGCTTTAAAACGGCCATGAATCGTTGATACAACAGGCACCTTAATAGCCCGCGCCGCCGCCATAGCAATCCACGCCGGAGCCCTTGACCGGACATGAACCAAATCAACACCTTCCTTGATCATAACTTGCCGCAATCGGCGGCGGATAAATGGCCAGCGCAGAGGGTTTTTAGATGCCACAGGCAAAGTGATATGTTCTGCGCCCATGCGGTGCAGGCGTGTTGCCATGACACCTCCTGTGCTGACCACAATAGCCCGACCGCCTGCCGCTAGAATAGCCTCTGCTATTTCTAGGGTACCGCGCTCTACCCCGCCCTGATTAAGGCTGGGCAGAATTTGCATGATAGTCTTGCCTTTGAGATGAGGTGATGGCATGGATAGGGTGCTGACATAAATTAATAATAATGATTGATAAGGTTTTAACGCCTCATCGGCCTCTTGTATATCGCTTTATTGGCCGATAGGCATCCCTTCAGAGGAAGGACGCGTCATGACAATGGATACCGCCACCCCCCTATCGTTTCTGGAACATGATGGCAAAAAACTAGCCTATCGCGGGTTTCTGGTTAAGGATAAACCCACCATCGTCTTTTTTCATGGTCATGGGTCAGACATGGATGGCACCAAAGCCCTAGTGGTTGAGGAATGGGCCAAGCATCAGAATTTCGGCTGTATCCGTTTTGATTACACCGGACATGGTCAATCAGATGGCGATATGTTCACCGCCACTATTGGTCAATGGAAAAAGGATTGTCTGGCCGTTCTTGATCAGCTCGTTCCCGCAGAATGTTATCTGGTGGGATCATCCTTGGGAGGTTGGCTTATGCTATTGGCGGCGATGGCAAGGCCGGATCAGATTTCCGGGCTTATCGGGATTGCCGCCGCGCCTGATTTTACCGAGGAGCTGATCTGGAACACCTTAACCAAAGACCAGCAGCACGCCATGAAAACTAGCGGGCAAATCGCCATCCCCAACCCTTATGTTGAGGGCGAGGTCATCTATCCCTATCAATTGATTGCTGAGGGGCGTGATCATTTGGTGCTAGGGGGAAAGATGGAAATATCCTGCCCTGTGCGTCTCCTGCATGGGATGAAAGATGAAGAAGTGCCATGGCAAACCGCTAATCGCATCGCGGATGCCATTCCGCATCATGATGTGCAAGTGTTGTTTGACGCGGATTCCAATCACCGGTTTTCTGAACCTGATCAGTTAGATACTTTGCTGGCTACGCTGGCGGAAATCACTCGCCAGACCAAACGCGGATAACGCGACCTAAAAATCCAAGTTGGTGTAATGCGGCGGCGGTGTAATCCCTGTCACCTGATCCGATAACAAGACCCGGAAACAGGGCCGTGACTTGATGCGCGCATACCACATTTTCAGCTCATCCCAATCTTCCCAATTAATATCATTCATATAATCAAGGATAGACAATGAGGCGGCGATCATCAGATCAGCTATGCTCATTTTTGATCCAGCCAGCCATTGCCGATGTTCAGCCAGATGATTAAAATAGGCCAGATGCACACCCATATTGGTGAGGGCAGAACGGATCACCACAGAAGATGGAACACCATCGCCAGTCATGCGGCGGATGATCCTTTCATGAACCAGAGGTTGCACCACCTCACGCTCAAAACGCCCCGCGGCCCAATCAAAAAGGCGTCTCACCTCCGCCCGATCTGATGCTGATCCGGGCAACAGATGACCATCTGGCAGAACATCATTAAAATATTCCGCAATAACATAACTGCCACACAGAACCGCGCCGTCATCTTCAACAAGAACAGGCACACTTCCTGCCACATTCAGTTTCAAAAAAGCCGTTTCCGACCGCCAATATTCTTCAAGCTTAGGCAGAAAATCTAGCTTCTGCTCTGATAGAAATAGGCGCACAAATCGTGACCCCGATGATAGCCAGTAATGATGCAGAACTCGCATCACTTAGCCTCAATCGACAGGTTAGTCATGGAAAAAACAGGCCATGGTTTCGGCGGCATAGCCTTATGGTCTGCTTTGGATAGAGGCATTAAATGCAACCGTTCTTCTTCAATAGGGGCAGGTAAGCTGACATCATCATAACCCACAGGGTTAAATCCAAACTTGAGATAGTAATTCGGCTCACCAGAGATAAAGCACCAATGCCAAGGCCCAGCCATGGCGCGGTCAAGGCTTTGCCGCACTAATTGAACGCCAATACCGCGCCCACGAACCTCAGGGTCAACCGCTAATGGCCCCAGCAGAATTGATGGCTGACCCGCGATCGTGATAGGCCAATAGCGAATGGAACCTAAAAGATTGCCGGACTTTGCCTCTGCCACCAAACACAGCTCATCCAAAGCCTCGCCCTCACGCAGGCGCCAGATATTCCGCCCGGCGTGGCTAGAATCAAACCCCAAACCCATTAACCGTTCAATCTCAGCGATATCATCAGGGGTTTGTTGTCTGAACACAGCAGATAGATTTGGATCAGAATAAGCGGCAGCGTCCATGGCGTTGTCTTTTTAATTTGACCAAGAGTGTTATTTAACCAAGGTCTTTTGACCATAATAGAAGGGATCAGGCCATCGCCTCACCACCTTGAGGTAAGATAACAGGATGCGACAAATGCGGCAACACTTCATGCGGGACAATATGCCAAAATTGCGATACCGCCTTATCCCATTCTGACAACATTTTTGCTGCGATCTGTGATGAGGTATGGTGGAAATGTTCCTCAATTCTGGCCTTGAGATGATCTGACCAATGCGATGTCACGAGCCGATAAAGCCCAATGCTTTCGGAATTAATCCTGCTCTCAAACTTACCATCAGGATCATAAGCAAAGACCATGCCTCCTGTCATTCCGGCCCCGAAGTTAGAGCCGACATGACCCAAGATCACAACCTCGCCCCCTGTCATGTACTCACACCCATTAGAACCACATCCCTCAACCACGGCGATAGCCCCAGAGTTGCGAACCGCCAGCCTCTCACCAGCCTGACCAGAGGCAAACAGCTTGCCAGAAGTCGCACCATAAAGCACGGTATTGCCAATAATGGTATGATCTTGCGGTACCAATGGCGACGCCGCCATAGGACGAATACTAATCAGACCGCCAGATAGGCCCTTACCAACATAGTCATTGGCATCACCACGCACATCAAGCTTTATGCCTTGCACAGCGAATGCCCCAAGCGATTGCCCAGCAGAGCCACGCAAACGCACGGTTATGGTTTCTTCTTTTAATCCTGTCATGCCAAACTTGCGGGTAATATGTGACGACAGGCGCGTGCCAATAGCGCGATGAGTATTTTTAATATTATAGGAAAGCTGCATCCGTTGCCCACGATCAAGCGCGTTTCGAGCATCAGTAAGCATCAAGGCATCAAGCGTATCTGGAACTTCGTTACGCTCATGATTAGGCTTACGGCCATGGGTGGTACCATCAGCGCGCACCAGAATAGGATTAAGATCAAGATCATCAAGCGCGGCGTCACCACGACTGACTTGGCGTAACAGATCGGTCCTGCCTACCACCTCATCAAGACTGGAAACCCCAAGCGAGGCTAAAATCTCACGCACCTCATCAGCGATATGGGTGAATAGCTGGACAACTTTTTCTGGCGTACCTGTGAACTTGGCACGCAAATCCTCACGCTGGGTACAAACCCCAACAGGGCAAGTGTTGGAATGGCATTGTCTGACCATGATACAGCCCATGGCGATCAATGATGCCGTGCCGATACCATATTCATCAGCCCCTAACATAGCGGCCATGACCACATCACGACCAGTTTTCAGGCCGCCATCTGTGCGTAAAATCACCTTATTCCGCAAACCGTTCATGGTTAGGACTTGGTGAGCTTCGGACAAGCCCATTTCCCACGGCAACCCGGCGTGTTTAATGGAAGATTGTGGACTTGCCCCTGTGCCGCCGCCATGACCGGAAATCAGAATCGTATCGGCCTTGGCCTTGGCCACACCTGCGGCGATCGTGCCAATGCCTGTTGCGGCGACCAGTTTAACGCAAACACGGGCGTTAGGATTGATCTGCTTTAGGTCATAAATCAACTGGGCAAGGTCCTCAATTGAGTAGATATCATGATGCGGAGGTGGTGAGATCAAGGTCACACCGGGGGTAGAATGGCGTAATCTGGCAATCAGGCTATCCACCTTAATGCCGGGCAACTGCCCTCCTTCACCGGGCTTTGCCCCTTGCGCGACTTTAATCTCAAGCTCTTCACAACTATTGAGATATTCGGCCGTGACACCAAAACGACCAGAAGCCACCTGTTTGATTGCCGAGGATGGATTGTCTCCATTTTCACGCAAGACAAACCGTGCCGGGTCTTCGCCGCCCTCGCCGGAATCGGATTTCGCGCCAATTCTGTTCATGGCGATAGATAAGGTTTCGTGAGCCTCCGGACTCAATGCACCAAGTGAAATTCCCGGCGAAACCAACCGCTTGCGTATCTCTGTTATGCTTTGCACCTGATCAATATTAACGGCCTCATGCTTTGGAACAAAATCCAGCAAGTCGCGCAAATTCACAGGTCGCGCGGAAGTCACAATATCACTATAAGCTTTCCACGCTTCATAACTGCCAGTGTCACACGCTCTCTGCATAGCGTGGATAGCATTCGCATCAAAAGCATGATGTTCTCCAGATTGACGGAACCGAAAAAAGCCACCAACCGGAAGAACCGCCTGTTGTTCTGACCATGCCTTTCTATGCAATGCCTTTATCTGGCTAAAGATACCCGACAGTCCAAGCCCGGAAATGCGGGAAGACATAGGCGGAAAATACCGGGAAACCAGCGAACGTGACAGGCCCAAAGCCTCAAAATTATAGCCGCCGCGATATGACGCCAGCACAGAAATGCCCATCTTGGACATGATTTTCAAAAGGCCGTTTTCAATCGCTGTCCGGAAATTGTCGATCACGGTATCAAGACTCATCCCTTTGAAAAGACCGCGTTCATGACGATCTTTGATGCAAGCTTCAGCCAGCCAAGGTGTCACGGTGGTTGCGCCAACGCCAATCAGAACTGCGATATGATGGACATCCAGACATTCACCGCTAGCTATGTTGATTGAAGTAAAGGTTCGTAATTGTTTCCGGACTAAATGCGAATGCACGGCGCCAACCGCAAGTATAGACGGAATAGCAATCCGACTTGCAGATGTGTTGCGATCATCAAGCATCAAATGTTCTGCCCCGCCACGCACCGCTTCCTCGGCGGCGCGTTCAATATCATCTATGGCTTGCTGAAAACCCTCAGCATCAATTCCAGCATCAACAGTGACATCAATCACCGCGGCGCGCTCACCTAGCCATTTTTGAAGTGACCGTTCTTCTGCCGTGGTCAAAAGAGGCGAATTAAGCAAAAGATGGTCACATTGCTCCGCGCTTTCGTCCAGAATATTGCCAAGATTGCCTAGTCTTGTCCGCAAGGTCATGACATGGCGTTCACGCAGTGAGTCAATCGGCGGATTGGTGACTTGTGAGAAGTTCTGGCGAAAAAAATGATGCAAGCCGCGATATTTATTTGAAAGCACCGCCAATGGCGTATCATCCCCCATGGAACCAATCGCTTCCTTGCCGTCCTCAGCCATGGGTTGAAGCAGCAATTCCAGGTCTTCAAGCGTCCAGCCAGCCGTAAATTGACGACGACGCAAATCATCACCAGACATATTGTTCTCTGAGAGGTTTTTGCTATCAGCCAAGAGATTATCCATCACTTGTGAGCGCCCAAGCCAACGCCCCCAATCACGCCGCTTAATCAGCATCTGCTTGAGTTCAGCGTCATGATAAACTTTGCCTTCTGCCAGATTTACGGCAATCATCTGTCCCGGCCCAAGGCGGCTTTTTTCAACGATCTGCTGTTCATCCACCTGCACCATCCCGGTTTCTGATCCGGCGATAATATAGCCATCACTGGTGATAGTGACGCGCATGGGACGAAGACCATTTCGATCAACCGACGCCAACACCCAATCACCCGAAACTGTGGCTAATGCCGCCGGGCCATCCCAAGGTTCCATCACCGCGTTACAGTAACCATAGAGGTCTTTGAGGTCTTTTGGAGCATCATCACCAGTGGCCTCTGGCACCATCATTGTTTTCACCATAGGCAGATCACGCCCGCCATGCAGCATCAATTCAAACACCGCATCGAGGGCCGCGGAATCCGAAGACCCACCCTGAACCACTGGCTTGAGGTGTTCAACATCTTCGCCAAAAAGTTGCGAGGACATCCTATCCTCATGACAAGACATCCAGTTCAGATTGCCACGATAGGTATTAATCTCACCATTATGGGCAAGCACCCGAAACGGTTGCGCCAGACGCCATGTCGGAAAAGTATTAGTGGAATAGCGCTGATGATAAACAGCAAAGCGAGAGATAAAGCGCTCATCTTTTAGATCAGGATAGAAATCTGAAACCTGTTCTGCCAGAAACATCCCTTTATAGATAATGGAACGCACCGAAAAGGAACACAGATAAAACTCCATAATACGCTCAGCCAAAACAGCGTTTTCAATCTTTCGGCGAATAACATAAAGCTTGCGTTCAATCACATCTTCTTCTTGATCAATCGGCGTGGAAAACATGATTTGTTCAATTTCTGGACGGGTTGCCTCTGCCCTCATACCAATGACCGAAATATCCACAGGCACTTGACGCCAGCCATAAATGTTGAAACCTGCGGCAAGAATCTCATCTTCAACAATACAGCGGCAACGCTCTTGTGCCGCCATATCGGTTCGCGGCAGAAAGACCATACCAACACCAATACGCCCATCATCAACGTCGTGACCAGTATGGGCAATATGCTCAACAAAAAAATCACGCGGGATTTCCAGATGTATTCCTGCGCCATCACCTGTTTTACCATCCGCGTCAACAGCGCCGCGGTGCCAGACCGCGCGCAGGGCCTCAATCCCCTTTTCCACGACTTGCCTTGATGCTTTGCCATCAATAGCTGCCACCATGCCAACACCGCAGGCATCATGCTCCTGATCCGGTGACCAGACGCCCCCCTCCTTCAAGCGATCCTGCATATCAAGACGATTTTTTAGCCAAGATGCACCAGCATGATCAGCGGTCTTAGAGGCAGTGTAATCATGGGATTTTGTCATTGTTTTCATCCTCATTGGTTAATCGGGGCAGTTAGTCAGGGCGGTTAATCGGATTATGGTGTTGCTGTTATCTTTGGGTTGAACATGGGTCTGATCTAAGACGCGACTTTCTGATCTGCCTTTATGCTGGCTTCAGCCTTTTTTCTGGTCAGCCAGTCATCAATATGGGTCGCGGCATCGCGCCCATCCCTGATGCCCCAAACCACGAGTGAGGCACCGCGAACAATATCTCCTGCGGCAAAAACCCCATCCAGACTGGTCATCATTGTTTTCCAATCAATGCTGATAGTCCCCCAACGCGACACTTTGAGGCGAGGTTCATGAAACATATTTGGCATATCTTCGGGATCAAACCCAAGGGCCATAATCACCATATCGGCCTCAAGGGTATAATCAGAGGCTTCAATCGCCTCTGGGCTTTGTCTGCCACTGGCATCTGGCGCACCAAGGCGACTTCTCTGACAAACCACACCAGTGATGTGACCGTTTTTGTCTTCATTCATAGCGACAGGCTGTGAGAGCCATTCAAAGCGAACGCCCTCCTCCTCGGCATTCATGACTTCACGGGCAGAACCCGGCATATTGGCGCGGTCACGGCGATAAACACAAGTTACACTCTTTGCATCTTGACGAATAGCTGTCCGAACACAGTCCATGGCGGTATCACCGCCGCCAATGACAACAATATTCTTCCCCTTGACGGATAGCGAGCCATCATCATATGCCGCGACCTTATCACCAAGGCCAACCCGATTTGAGGTGGTCAGAAAATGCAACGCAGGCACCATCCCTTTATGCTCCGCATCGGCGGCAGGCGCGGCTTTGCTATCATCAAAATCAAGTGTTCTGGCCTTATACACCCCAGTGGCGACTAAAACCGCATCATGTTTCTGACGCAAATCTTCAAAGCTGATATCGGTGCCAATGGCACAATTCAGAACAAAATTAATGCCGCCTTCACGAAGCAAGGCCTCGCGACGTTGCACGACATCTTTCTCAAGTTTAAATCCGGGGATACCATAAATCATTAAACCACCCACCCGGTCATAGCGATCATAGACCGTAATCTGATACCCTTGGCGGCGCAGTTGTTCTGCGGCGGCAAGCCCCGCTGGACCTGCGCCAATAATACCAATGCTCTCATCACGTTCCGACATCGGGTGAGGCGGCTTAACCCAGCCTTCGGCAAAGGCAGTTTCAGTGATATGGCGCTCTACGGCCCCAATGGTAACGCTCTCAAATCCCTTTTCAATAACGCAATTCCCCTCACATAAGCGGTCTTGCGGGCAGATGCGGCCACAGATTTCCGGAAAGGTATTGGTGGCAGAAGACACCTCATACGCTTCCTGAAGCCGACCTTCTGCGGTAAGCATGAGCCAATCAGGAATGTTATTGCTTAGTGGACAGTGGGTTTGGCAAAACGGCACCCCACATTGTGAACAACGCCCGGCCTGTTCCGCGGCGGCATCGGCGTTAAAATCAGCATAAATTTCATCAAAATCATGACGCCGTTGCTCTGCCGTCCTCTTATCAGGCATTTCTTTGTGGCGCGTTACAAATTGCAACATGGATTTTGTTGTCATAGCTGATCCCCAATTCATCGGTGATGGTCGGCCTTATTGATTGCCGCTTGGGTATTATCTAGCGTGCTTTAGCAAATAGGTCAATATTTTTACCCTAATTTTGAATTTCAGGCATATTTTTTGTTGCCAAGGGTAGTATTCATGTCAATAAGTGTAAAATTAGTTCCATATCGGTACTAATTTAATGGCAATTTATATAGGCATTAGGCGTGCCTTGGCCTTTCACAAAAAATTAATGCCCCGACAACAGCAAATTCTGATATGTTACTTTCGTTAGTTTAGGAGCGACAAATGGAATACCTAGCCACGCTTGCCATCATTCAAGGTATTACTGAGTTCCTGCCCATTTCCTCATCTGCGCATCTTGCCCTGTTTCCGACCTTAATGGGTCAAAAAGATCAAGGGATCATCATCGATATCGCTGTCCATTTTGGCAGTCTGGGTGCCGTCATTATCTATAATTTGCGGATGTTAATGGCGATGGGCGTTTCGCTGATAACCTTTGGTCGCCGATACCGTGATATGTTCCCAATGACCATTATTGCTATTGTGGCTTCACTGCCACTGGTTTTGGTCGGCTATCTTTTTAGTCGTTATGATATTATTGAGCTGTATTTACGGCATATGATGGTTATTGGCTGTGCATCCATTTTCTTTGGGATTTGGCTTGCAGTTGCTGATCGGGTACCCGGTCGCCGGCAATTAACCACCCTGACCATGTTTGATGCGGTTGTCATAGGCTTGGCCCAGCCTTTAGCCCTGATACCGGGGACTAGCCGATCTGGAATCTGCATGACCGTGGCCCGAATGATAGGGCTTAACCGCACCGCGTCGGTTCAGTTTGCCATGATCTTGTCTATTCCGGCGATATTAGGGGCAAGCGTCAAATCCGCATCAGATATCGCCCTTGATGGCTCTATGGAGATAATGGACCCTGCCCTCAAGGCGGCGGGATTAGCCTTTATTGTTGCTCTCATCACTATTGCCTTAATGATGCGATTAATTGAACGCATCGGCATGATGCCTTTTGTCATTTATCGGGTGGCGCTTGGGCTGTTATTGATCGCGATTGCCTATCATATGTAAAGACATCGCCTTGATGCGGCTTTAGGGCGTTACTTTACCGAAAAGCGGCCGCCCGGCTTATAGCGTTCAAGATATTTTGGAACAATCAGTTCCATCCCCGTAGGAACGAGGCCTAATTCCGCCAATCCCAAAGCATCAGCAGATACAACATTATCAATCTTCAACAATTTGAGCTGATCACGGGTCACTGGCGGGTTTGGCAAAATGGACATCGCCGTAGCGGCAAGTCCCATCACCGGAAAAGGCACCGACATCAGCATACGCGAGCGACCAATGGACTGAAGAAGAAAGCGCATCGCCTCACGAAAAGTGATGACATCCGGGCCGCCAAGTTCATAAATCTTTCCTGCACTGGCTTGATCCTCAAGGGCCGCGACCACGGCACTAGCGACATCACCAACATAAACAGGCTGAATGCGATTTGTGCCGCCACCAATAACAGGCAAGGCAGGTGCGGTCACCGCCATGGCGGCAAAACGATTGAAAAACCCATCACCTGCACCAAACACCAGCGAAGGCCGTAAAATGGTGGCTGTGGGAAACGCCGCTTGCAATCCCTCTTCACCCGCCGCCTTGGTTCGGGCATAGCGGCTAGGGGATTGGTGATCCGCGCCAATAGCAGAGAGATGGATAACGCGCGCCTGTTGGCGGCGTGAAGATTTGTCAGCGGAAGCCTCGGCCTCTGCCATCATCTGACCAATCCGGGCAGGTAACTCAGCTTGAAGCGCGGCAAAACGCTGACCGCCACCCTCTGCCAGAATACCAACCGTATTTACCACGGCATCCACGCCAGCCAGAACATTTGCCAGCGCCGCATCATCGGTGGCCTTGCCAGAGATCAGCGTGATTTGCCCCGGCGCACCCATGGGGCGCAGAAACTTGGCTCTATCGGCATTTCGGGTTAGGATTTTCAACCGTGCCCCGGCGCGTGCCAATTTTTCAACAATTTGCCTGCCGATAAATCCGCTGCCGCCGATGACCGCGATGGTGGCTTGATTGAGCTTCATGTGATCTTATCCCTCGCCTGAAACATAACTCCCTTTTCTATAACCGTTTGAGGCCAATTTTGCGAGGAGGTTTTTCGCTATGTTAGCGTTGAGTAATATCCATTGACAAGATGGGCGCGATGACTATTCTGTCGCCCTTATCCGGGGGAACTACCGCCCCCTATCATGGATATGTCAGATTGCCCCTTGCCCAGGTGGCGGAATTGGTAGACGCGCTGGCTTCAGGTGCCAGTGGCCGCAAGGTCGTGGACGTTCGAGTCTTCTCCTGGGCACCACTGAATTGATCTTATGGCTTGTTCGTGTTGGGGTTAGATTGGCTTGAACAAAGCTGTTTACTTCTGGTTAATCTGAACATCTATAAACATCCCATAGACGAGAGTGATGCCACAAACGTTTCTCGTCATCTCTAATTCCATATTACGATGGGTCATTTATCCTTCTTTAAGCCTAATCAATTGATATCATTTTAATATTACATTTATATAATTTTATTAATGATTACAATATTTTGAATCTCATCAAGATTGTGGTAAGAGTCATTTTGGTAATCCCATTCAGAAAGTTCTTCTACGATATGTATTTGAACATTTTCAAAAATAAACCGTCAAATGGTTATAAAATAAGACAAATTAATCACTCAAAACATTTTAAGAATTAAAAACAACATCTACCCATTAAGTAATTTTATCAACTCAGTATTTTTTTTGTTTATAGCAATTATATTTGCAGGTTTGAAATTTTCTAATTCATGATGCCAGTCTTGAAATTCAATGTGATTTGGAAATAATTTTCCAATTTTAAAATTTAAGAGCAATAGATAAAAATGTTTTAACATTTTCTCGGAATGAATATTAAATTCTCCATATTCAAACTGTATCAATTGGATAGAATTATTTTGTAAACTCTTAGATAATCCAAGCAAAGCATCATATTCCATACCTTCAATATCAATCTTTAAAAAATCAATATTTTTAATTTTATTATCCGTTAAGTACCCATCACCTTTAATAAGATTTACAGATATTTTATTTTTATTTGTTGAATTAAATCTCTGATATAAGGAGGTGACGTCAGGTGCATCATTTTCAAAAAATTCAATGCAGTGATTTTTATTAGAAAGTCCTACTTTATTCATAGAAACATTTGAATAAGAGGATAATTTATTAGATAAAATTGAAAACGTTTTATCTGATGGTTCAAAGCAGTGTATATAAGTTTCAGGGTTATGCTTTAAAAGATTCAAAGACCACTCACCATTATTAGCACCAACATCAAAAACAATTGGTAACTTACCTTTTAAATTAAAATATTTCATTAAAGTTTTTTGAAGCCAGAACTCTCCATTTCTTAAATGGTTTCTGTCTTCATTATTGAAATGATTTATATTTTTTTGGCACTGTTTTGCTAAAAATTTAACAAAATGATTTCTTCTATTTTCACCGAACAACCACCTTCGTAAACGAAAATTATTTTTCATAATTTTATTTACTCCTATCTACAAATTAGTTCACTTCTTTGTAATCAGACCAACGATGAACATCTAAAGGTCTTGAATGTTGGTAATCTCTTTCTGTCATAACATCAGTATATAACAACAGATACACTTATTCCATTACCCGAAGATTTCTTGTTACTAATTATTACTGCTTCTTTAAAGGTGAACATCCCTTATATTTTGTCACCAAGTATCCACTGATATTTATATACACAAACTGATACCATTTCTTTGGGTGGGGGTGTCACTAACTAGCCCTTCAAATCCCAAGCAAATTGGCTAAGGGATTCCTTACCACCCGGACATGCTCTCAATCGCCATATAAGATGCATACAGGCTGTTTAGGCTATTCAGAATAAACTATCACAGACAAGCACACAAAGCCCGTCAGCAGTGCTGGAGATTCCATTAACACACATCGGGGTATCAGGGGTATTTGTGTCTTCTGTTTGTCACCCACTGACGCACAAATTGACGTACAAAATGTGCCTGTTGACACACCCAAAGAAGATTATAACACTAAGGAATTACTGACTTTTCAGTCTGGTTGTGTTCCTGACAGGGGTATCTCCCTATCTCCTGGGCACCACTGAATTGATCTTATGGCTTGTTCGTGTTGGGGTTAGATTGGCTTGTACAAAGCTGTTTACTTCTGGTTAATCTGAACATCTATAAACATCCCATAGACGAGAGTGATGCCACAAACGATTCTCGTCATCTCTAATTCCATATTACGATGGGTCATTTATCCTTCTTTGAGCCTAATCAGTTGATATCATTTTAATATTACGTTTATATAATTTTATCAATAATTACAATATTTTGAATCTCATCAAGATTGTGGTTAAATAGCAAATTAATTGTTCGGAGAAAAACTATATGACTATACCAAAAACTGCGCATTATAGATTTGCTAACATTATCTATGACGACACAAGTATCCCTCCAATTAAACGAGGTTCAACCCTTGAGCAACATTTGCAACAGTGTAAAACCCAATACCATAATGACCCCTTCCCTACATTTCAGTTTTTTGATCAATCCGAATGCTTGATTGCAAGTCATGAGACTGTCAATAATAAGACCCAAATACATTTAATAGTTTATGAGCAAGGTGCTAGTGCAGCAGTAGTTGCTACCCTCAGTGGTTCAAGTAAAGTTGAAATCAATCAAGCACCACCACCAAATGATAGAGAATATATTGAAGCCCAAGTTTTTATCCTTTGCAAAGGAAATCATGTTTTGTGGGTATCGCATAATAAGCCACTACGTGCTGGAACAATCCAGGCACTTTTAAAGCAATTACTGGAGACTTATTTAGGCTCGCAGACTTTTCCACAAATTTTACTAATAGCAATTGCTGATCCAGACAATTTTAAAGAACTACTAACGGATGGGATTAGCTCAATTGATTTGGATTTAGAAGGACATCGTGAAGCCTTTGAATATGTCCAGCAGAATGGCAAAGTTGAAGGCGCAGGTTTCATTACACATCTATCTAGTCTATTTAAATCAGATACAAACCCCAGTGATGCTATGGATAAGATGAAGACTAGGATTTCATTTAGGCCTGGTAAACTTTGGAGCGTCCAATCAATTAGAACACATCTTGAAAACATTGCTATCAAAGCAATGGAAAATGTTAATGAAGTCGAGGAGGTTACTATTGTGACCAAAACAGGCATTAGAATTAAAACGTCAACTCTAATGGTAAGAGAAAGCATTAATGTAATCGGAGATAAAAGACTTCTAGACATACCAAACACATTTTCCAATCTTGAGGTTGTGTATACAAATCTGTGTAACCGCAATTTATTGAACGACTCATGAATTTGCGTACCTTCATTTTAGTTTTATTTTTTCTTATATCAGTTTGCTTGGCTGTCTTTGGATTTGGTACTAAATTAGCAGCATCTGATGTTGCATTTGAAAGAGTAGGATTAATATACTCAATATTCACAGCCGCAATAATAACAAGCATGTCTGTCATTGGCTCAAGAAATCATCAGGAAAAGAATTGGATAACCACATGGACCTATGGGAAAAAAAACGTTTCCCGTCTGGCCTATTTCATATTACTATTCTATTTATATATGATTACATTAAGTTTAATGGTTATAGTTGAATTATCACAATATATATTTCTATCATGCATAATAAAGAAACTGCTTGGTTTTCTGATACCATTTACATTCTTTTTGTCAGCACCAATCCCATTTGTTTTGTTTAAGGTAAAATCAGAACAAATGAATGAAAGTGTAAATAATGCACGAAGTAATACTTGAACACACACTTACTCAAATACATCAAAATATCTTCACATTAATTTATCTTTTATAGGAACCTTTTAAGTAATGTATAGCCAACACCGCAAAATTAAACTACTCTCGTAAAAGCTTGCCCCTTGAATAGAGCCAATAACCAACCACAGGAAAAAAACCCGTTTTCAAAGACTGAAGGCGATAGAGACATACCAGCACCCCTAACACCACCCACCAAATCAAGGTAAGGCGTTATGCCCTTAATCGCGGGCTTGGCGGCAGGCGAGCGCGGTTATTCAGAAAAGCTCTTGAGATAGGCAATCACATTGAGGCGGTCTTCTTCTTTCTTGAGGCCGCCAAACGCCATCTTGGTGCCTTTAACATATTTCCGGGGGTTTTCCAGATAGGCGTCCAAGGTCTCATCATTCCAGACAATACCGCTTTCTTTCATGGCAGTGGAATATTTCGTATAGCTATCCAAAGACCCGGCGGCGCGACCAAAAATATTGACCAAATGCGGGCCGGTTTTGTTTTTCTCTTGATCCACCACATGACAGGCTTTGCATTTTTTAAACACTTTTTCGCCAGCCTCAATATCACCTGCCATGGCAGGAGTTAAAGCAGTCATCACCAAAAGAAAAGTCAGCATGAAGATGTTTCGCATTAGTTTTCACCTTTATATTTAGGTCGGTATATTTAGCTCGCTATATTTAGGCCAGTATATTTAGGCCGGTATATTTAGGCCGGTATATTTAGGTCGGTATTTTCAGGATGGTAAAATAAAGAAATATCACACAAGCACAAGTGAACCCTATCACCCCCCTGATGCAACTTCAATATCATGTGAAATTTTCCACCTTCAGGCAAGACTCGTTTCTCTGCGCTCTATCTCTGATGCTTTTACCAAGTTAATCTGATGCACCATAAAATCATAAAGCCCGTCCGCCTTCTGATCAACAGCATCCTTAATCGCCAGATGGATACTGTTGGGGCTGTCATGACTAAGCATCATCATTTTCTGGCCTTGTGAAAAATTGGCCTCACCCAACAAGACTGGAATATGATCCAAGAGATCAGCCAGTTTATTGATATTGGAAAAATACCAATCCTTTTCGATATTTTCCTCGCCTTCGGGAAAGATATAATGGCGATCTACCAATTGCTTGAGATGCAATGCTCTCTCGGCGATCTCTTGCAATTTTGAATAGCCGCCAACGATATTAACGGCGTCACGCACATCACGATTAAATCCAGTACCATCTGGGCGCGGCATCGGCCTTGGCGCCCTTGCATAAAATGGTAATTCGGGTCGCTCCTGTGGGATATTGTTGTTATGACGACAGGCGACAATATGGGGGATGGCCTGAAACTGGCCTGTGTTTCGCAACAACGCCGCTGATAAACATTCGCGCAAGCTTGGATTCTCAAGCCCTGCCTTTATCAATTTTTCTTTTGCGGCAGGAAGACCATCAGGCCGATCTATTGAAACTGTGTAAGTGACATTCTCGCTCAACCCAAGCTGGTCTCGTGCCTTTTTCATGAGATCAGGATTAACCTGCGGCGGGATATTTCCATGACGACCAACAAGATAATCCGCAATGCCGGGAAACAACGAGTGGTATTTATCACGGCCTTCAAGGTGATGCCACAAAGATAAAGCCGCCTGACCAGTGGTATTAGCGGCATAGGGCGTTACTTGAGTCGGTTGTCCCAAATCTTCAAGAATCTCCGCCTGCATTTTGTAAATCTCTGTCTGTATCTGATCCCATTCTGCGTGTTTTTCGGGACTTCCCAACAACCTCCCCAATGTCTCAACCAAACCCGGCACTGATTTCAAAGTCGCGGATGCACCGCCAGGGGTTCGCGCGACATACATCGCATCAACAAGTGTTGGATGATATGACGATTCATATTCGCGATAGCGGAACCGCATCCCATAAAGCGAAAACATACTGGCCTTAATGGCATCAATGTTGAGCTTTGGCGCGCTGGATTTGATCCTTGGGTCAGGATGATTTTCGATCAAGCCTACCATTTTATTCATGCTGGGTTGTGCCGTAGACCCGGCAAGCGCCGGATGCTGAACATCCATGGTGATGTCTTTACCATGCTCAACCGCGGCTAGGGCGGCCGCCATATAACACGCAGGAGCCTCACCATAAGTGGAATGGGCATGAATGGTTAAGTCTTGGTCGGGAAAGTGCTGATAAAGAGCAGAAGCCAGTTGATAAACAAAATCAGGGTACAACCGGCCACTAGCAGATTTCAAGTAAAACCCGTGATGCCCCATGGCGATCAGCTCATGTGCAAAATCAAGGCAACCTGCCACGGTAATATTGGGATTATCCTCAATACAAAGGGTTCCTTGGGCCGTGATATCATGCCCTTCTGACCTTGCCTCATTAACCGCCTTTGCCACCCCGATCAAGCAACGCGCATCATTCATCCCATGAAAGTTTTGCAGGATATTAATGCCCATGGCGGCAAACTCAAACACCATTGCCCTTATGACATCATAGGGTTGTGGTTCATATCCAAAGAGGAAATCTCCTCTGATTAGCGCAGATTGCTTGACCCCTAAATGCTTAAAATGCGTGACCAGCTTTTCAACCTCGTCCCATTCCTTGCGCCCTTTTTTGGCAAAGATATCAAAGAATGTTCCGCCGCCTGTTTGAACAGATGCCGTACCCGTGAGATGAGCTGTTGGATAAGCATCAATAATCTCTTGGGCAGAGGGGTTAGTCCCGAACAGAGACTGGACAGCGTCACGCAACACATCTTGGAATTTGATTTGTGTCATCTTCAGAGGTTCTATCTTTATTGAAAGAGAATTAATGGACTGAATACTTACTAATCACACTGTCACTAAATCACCGCCAACATAACGCAGATATGATTAAACCAATATATCGTCGGCGTAAATCCATGACATGATTTAAGCTCCATTTTTCTTTTGCGGCTTCTGTGATTTCAGCTTTGATGATAATGTTTATGGCATCATTTGGGATGGGGCGTGATCCATATCCGGCCTAGGTTTATGTTAAGCTATTTCCGATTTGTCAGGAGTTTATCTTTATGACCATAATGAAAACAAATAAAATCACCGGGCCTTCTGTTTGGAAGGGTGAAGATATCGCGCGTGATCCAAACTGGATTTACACCTTGACCGAAGCCGACCGTGTTGGGCTTGATCAGATGTTGACTTATCTAACTGATCGCCAGTTGGCGTTACCGCAAATGACTCGTGATGATATTTCCATCGGGCCAATAGCAAAAACATTAGATGCTATTACCACTGATCTGGAACAAGGTCGGGGCTTTGCCTTACTGCGCGGACTTCCCATTGATCAATATAGCGACGAGCAAATCAATCAGGTTTATTACGCTATCGGTCTTTATATGGGACAGCCTGTCAAGCAGAACCCAAGAGGTGATCTGTTGGGATTAGTGATGAATGTTGGCGATATTACCAAAAAAGACACGCGGGTTTATGAAACCAATCTTTATCTGCCATATCACACCGACCCATCAGATGTTGTTGGCTTGTTATGCGTCAGAAAGGCAAAACAAGGCGGGATGAGTAGTCTGGTAAGTGCCAGCGCGATTTATAACGCTATCATAGATGAACAGCCAGAATTATTGGGCGTATATTATCGTCCGTTTTGTTATGCCCATCTTGGTGAGGATAAAATGTCACCAATTTTCAGCTTTCATGAAGGAAAGTTAAGTTGCCGTTATCTGCGCCAGTATATTGAACTTGGTTATGATCAGATGGGCATACCCTTATCACGCATCGAAACCGAAGCTCTTGATCTGTTTGATGATATTATGATGCGGCCTGAAATGCGCGTTGATATGATGCTGGAACAGGGTGATATCCAGTTCGCCAATAACTACGCCGTTCTGCATTCACGGACCGCGTTTGAAGATCATGAGGATGAGAATCGGAGGCGGAAAAAACTGCGGCTTTGGCTGAAAATGCCCCAAGCACGCAAATTGGCCGGGGATTTCCCCGGCCGCAATGGATTTTCCTGATCATCACCGCAACAAGTGTTCCTATGTTACGGCCGGATCTATCACCTCACTATTTATAGCTCATCAAGCAATGTTTTCTTTTTGCTTTTGAACTCTTTTTCATTGATCAGACCATCTTCAAACATTTTATTCAGGTCTTTAAGCCGATCATTGACTGAGGACGAAGAAGAGGTTTCAGAGATAGGGGCAGAGGTAGGCATAGGATTGTTACCGCCTCGCGTTGGTGCTGGCGCGCGCATAGATGGCGCGGAATTGGGCATCAACAGAGGATTAGGCCCAAAACGGTTATTGTCATCAACTGGCGGCAAGCAATACCAGACGATTTGCCATACAAAACATCCAATACAAATCCCGATAGTCAGAATCAACATGATAGCAAAACCAGCATATGCCCCTTCAATAACGAGCACACCGCCAAGCACCATGAGTAAAATAGCCAGAATATATAGGCCGACCCAGCATAATAGCCATAAACCTGTCCGGTTGATGTCATGAAGCCTGCGCACTTGTACAGCGATTTGAGGCAGCAATAAAAACAGAGACCATACCCAGCTGATGATATCAATAAAGCGGAAACTGCTATATGACCATGGATCAAAGGTCGCAATCGCTATGATCTGAATGATCATCCCGATCACAAAAGTCAGTAGAAAGAACCACCAAATTTCACTTCTTGAAGACCTACCCTTAAAATCAACATAGCGCTTAAAAGGAAGAATAGCATATTCAAAAGGGTTCATTTATCTCATCCTTAATAGTCATAATCTAATAAACATATATATAAATTATAAATCTTATGATTGGAATCATTAACTGGACATGATTTTGTTTTGAGATTATTTCCCTTTTATAAGTTTGCCATCACGACCAGCATTATTCATTATATTACTTTTTTATAATTAAATTAGCATGAGAGTTTTTAATGCGACATTCATCACTTCCTCGTTTCGCTGTCTTGGTTATGACGATATTCTTTAGTTTTTCGCCTTTAGCCGTGCAAGCGCAAGAGATAGTCTATTTCTGTGATATCAAGGAAAATTTTGATGTTAAAAACCACAACATTCAAAAAATTGAACGGTATCAGTTTAAGTTTATGACCACGCCGGAAAAGATTATTTTCGGCAGTAATGGCTATTTTGAAGATTCTTCCATCAATCTTTATCATTATTTCAGCGCTGATGAGTTTTATGGTGGAGATAAAGATTCGGTCTTTAGATATGTTAAACCGAACTTTTATTACACCGATATTTTCAGCGATAGTATCAAGGTTATCACCGCTACTTGTGATCGGTTTTGATCGTTAGGGCGGCCTCTTTCCCTGTAACCTCTGGTCATATTTTTTCTGGCTTTTTTATTTTCCTCAATGAGACTTTAATCTCATGATAAGGTGTTATCGTTGATAACAGAACCATCCGGGGAAAACATGAATACTTTCATCATTCATGCGCATCATGAACCACAATCGTTTTGTTCTGCCATGGCAGAAATGGCGGCTATCACGCTGGGGCAACAGGGCCATAAGGTCACTATTAGTGATCTTTATGCAATGTCATGGAATCCGGTCGCCTCTGCCGCAGATTTTATCACTCGTGACAATCCGGATTATCTGACTTACGCGCTGGAACAACGCAAAGGATGGGCATCGCAAACCCTTACCCCAGATATTGTGGCAGAGGTTGAAAAACTGATGGCCGCGGATCTCGTTATCCTGAACTTTCCTTTATACTGGTTTTCCGTACCTGCCATTCTCAAAGGTTGGTTTGATCGGGTTTTGTTAGCGGGGGTCACTTATGGCGGTAAGAGGTTATATGATCGCGGGCCACTCAAAGGCAAAAAAGCTTTGCTCGTTTGCACGCTTG
Source organism: Puniceispirillales bacterium (SeqCode) (assembly GCA_965661405.1). Classification (GTDB taxonomy): domain Bacteria; phylum Pseudomonadota; class Alphaproteobacteria; order Puniceispirillales; family UBA1172; genus UBA12202. The sequence goes on along the minus strand of CBFIDH010000024.1, from coordinate 5,238 downwards.
GCGGTCGCCAGCATATGTTTGATCACGATGGTATTCATGGCGAAACAGAGATTATGCTAAAACATATTTTGCAAGGCACGCTTGGCTATGTGGGGATGGATGTTCTGGCACCATTTTTTGGTTACCATGTGCCATATCTCAACGATGATGGCCGCGCGGCTATTCTTGACGCTTATCAAAAGCGTCTCAATAGTATTCAGGATGAGCCGCCGCTGAAAATGCCAAGCCTGAACGATTATGACGATGCGTTAAAGAAAATATAATAATTGCTAAAACTAGTTTTCATCACTGGCAGGTTGCGATAAGGTCACCGCCACAACATCATTGAGAATTCATCATTGAGAATTCCAGCGTCTTTTAGTTTAGTAGCTTGTAGCATTATCTGTCATGAAAACAAAACCGATCAAATGGCTATCTTTTTTTGGTGAGCTGATCCCACTGATTTTGTTTTTTGTTGGCTTTAATCTCTCTGGCCTTTATCTGGCGGCGATCCTTTCCGTTAGCGCAGGAATCATCCTTTTTCTGATCACTTGGTTTCGTGAAAACCGCATTTCCGGATTTATCGTTATTTCCATCTTGTTTTCGTTGGTGTTTTTGATCTTGGCCATGATTTTGAATGAAACCTTGTTTATCAAAGTCCAGCCTAGTGTCAGCAATCTGTTCTTTGGTGTCATTTTAATTTTTGGTCACGCCGGACAGACCCCTATGATGAAACGGCTTTTTTCTTCCCAATTTCAGCTAACCGAGGCAACATGGCGATCACTAAGCCTAAGATGGGGTTGGTTTTTTCTGCTGATGGCGGCGGCAAATGAAATGGCGTGGCGCGGGTTGAGCGAAGCCAACTGGATGCTGACAAAAGTATTTGTCTTTCCCATCGTTACGATAAGTTTCATGGCCTTACTGTGGCCTATGACGAAACGAGGCCTTCTCTATCCTGATGATGGCATAGGTGATGATGGCACGGGCAATGAGAACATGGGTAATGATAGCATGGGTGATGATGCTATCAATGTGTCACAGTAAGGTGGAGTTATCGCCACCTGTTGACGCCTTACTAGCGCCCGTAATCAGCGCTCAAAACAAGCGACCAGTTCGGAATGCGGCGTCAATAGAAATTGGTCAATATGCCGTGCCCAACGGCATTTATACCCTGCACTGATCAGCATTTCAGCATCACGAGCAAAGCTTTTGATATCACAAGATACCATGACCACACGTGGCATCCCACTTGCCGCCAATAACGGCATTTGCCGCCCTGCACCACTGCGCGGAGGATCAACAATAGCACCATCAAACGCTCTTAATTCTGATAGAGATAAAGGGTCCTGAAACAGGTTTCGTGTCTTAGCGGTGAGATGAAGCGGCAAATCCGGTGCCGCCGATCTGATCATAGACTGAAGGGCAGAGATAGCAGATGCGCTAACATCATAGGCCGCGATTTGCTTTGGTGCTGGCGCGGCAAAGGCTAAGGCAAGGCCAAGAGAACCAGCACCCGAAAACAGATCCACAACTTTATTCGCACCTTGCAGAGCATCAAAACAATCTTGACGCATGATCGTTTCTGCATCAGCCACAGATTGCATAAACCCGCCCGCTGGCGGTGCAAATATCAACTGATCCCGACTGGCTCCATCAGGCATGGGCCACACCATGACTGGCGTGTCGCGTTGAAACACAAGTTCCGGTTCATCATCACTCAACATAAGCGACAGTCTGGCGATAGACGATGCCTCGTCCGAGCCTGTGGCGGCAATTAGCGCGGTCATTTCGGCCCGGCTAAGTGGCGCATCCAGACGAAGGACAACATCCATCCCATTATCACAGAGATTAATTTCAACCTCACCAGCGTTTTCCCTGCCATGGTCTGAAACCAACAAAGGTAACAGATGATCCCGCATCAGATGATAGCCTTGCATTAACGAAGGATGGAGAATAACGCATCCGGTCAATGGGCTGATTTCATGACTGTGGCGACCACGAAACCCTATCACAAGCCTATTTTTCCGGGCTTGCCATGCAAACCGCGCCCGGCGGCGACTTTGGGGCTTGGCACGAAAAGGTGTCAGCCATTGTTCAGGAGATATTCCTGCCATGTCAAGAAAGCTGGCGACTTGCTGTTCTTTCCAGTCTTGATAAAATGCCATTTCCATATGCTGAAACTGGCACCCACCACAAGTGGCGAAGACTTCACAATCTGGTGCTTTGCGATATGGTGATGGTGATGTGATACTGACAATCTTTGCCTCAATGCCATGCGACCACTGGCGGCGAGGCTGAACGATCATATCCTCACCCGGTAGAGCGTTCGGCACAAAAAGCCGCTGATCAATAGCATCAGTCGTATCAACGATCTCTGGGGTTTCACTATCATCTTCCACAATGACCGCGACGCCATCACCCAAGGCACCAAGGCGATCAATAGTGACCTGCATGGGGGGCAGATGTGACAATGATGGCGCGGATGACTGGCCTTTTCCGCGACCAGATCTCTTGCGTCCAGATGATTTTCCCCGATGCGATTGACTATGTTGTGATTTGCCGTGATGTGATGGTGAAGCGTGTCTGGGCATCACTAACAAACATGATCAAGATGATTGCGTGCAAGGAGATTCTGCGTTGCGGCTATTCTGCCAATGGCTGCGATCTGATCAAGCTCATAACAGACAGGAGCAGAACTTGGCCCGTGATGTAGTAATCTTTTTGACATGAAGCTCTCCCTTTCGGGATTACATATCACCTAACCACGATATCATAAAGCCGAAAACACAAGCTAAACCTTGCAAAGATGCCGTTTAGGCTAAGCCTTGCTGCTATCAAGAGACAGCATTTTTGATCCAAAATGCAAATTTTTCTTGCTTTCTTACCTTTTCGCAGTAGCTATGGGGCACGATCCCGATAATGGGATTGCAAAATATATTGTCAGGATACCGAAATGTCTGAAGAATTGCGTAATATCGCCATCATTGCCCATGTTGACCACGGCAAAACCACGCTTATTGATACCATCATGAAACAAAGCGGGATTTTTCGTGATAATCAGCAAGTGGATGAGAGGCTGATGGATACAGGTGATCTGGAAAAAGAGCGCGGCATTACCATTCTGGCAAAACCTACCTCCGTGATTTGGAAAAATACACGCATCAATATTATTGACACCCCAGGTCATGCAGATTTTGGCGGCGAGGTTGAACGCGTGCTTGGCATGGCAGACGGCGTTATTCTGTTGACGGACGCCGCCGAGGGGCCAATGCCGCAAACCAAGTTCGTTCTTGGCAAAGCCCTGAAACAAGGCTTGCGTCCGATTGTGATCATCAACAAAATTGATCGCGGTGATGCCCGCCCCGATGAAGTCGTTAATGAGGTATTTGATCTATTCGTTGCCTTGGACGCTAATGATGCCCAGTTGGATTTTCCTATTCTTTATGCTTCAGGACGTGATGGTTGGTGCGTAACAGATCTGGCGCATGACCGTGTTAATCTTGACCCTCTGCTTAATATCATTCTGGATCATGTCCCAGCGCCTGCGGAACCGGTTGATGCTCCCTTTGCTATGCTTGCTACCTTGCTGGATGCTGATCCTTATTTGGGGCGTTGTCTGGTTGGGCGCGTTATGCAAGGGACGGCTAAGGTCAATGAAACCGTTCGCGCCCTTAATCTGGATGGCAAAGTGGTCGAAAGCGGAAGACTAACCAAATTGTTGCGTTTTGAGGGCTTGGCAAGAGTACCTGTTGATAGCGTCCGAGCCGGAGATATCATCTGCATCGCCGGACTTAGCACCGCATCTGTGGCTGATACCATTTGCTCCCCACAAGTCAGTGAGCCTATCGCCTCCACCCCGATTGATCCCCCGACCATGTCCGTGACCATCACGGTTAATGATTCGCCACTGGCTGGTCGTGACGGCAAAAAGGTAACTTCCACCGCCATTCGCAAACGGCTCTTGGATGAGGCCGAAACCAATGTCGCCATCACCTTTAGCGAAAGCGGCGGCAAAGATGCCTTTGAAATTGGTGGTCGCGGGGAATTACAATTAGGAGTTTTAATCGAAACGATGCGGCGCGAAGGCTTTGAGCTAACAGTCTCACGCCCTAGAGTGCTTTTCCAAAATGATGAAAGCGGTAATCGGCTTGAGCCAGTGGAAGAAGTTACCATTGATGTTGATGATGAGTTTTCCGGCGTTGTTGTTGATCATCTCAACCGCCGCAAAGGGGAAATGCAGGATATGCGTGCCGCTGGCGCAGGCAAAACACGGCTGATTTATCATGTGCCTTCGCGCGGATTAATCGGCTATCAAAGCCAGTTCCTTTCCCAGACGCGCGGCACAGGTGTTCTCAACCGTATTTTCCATGCGTATAGCCCATTCAAGGGGCATATTGATGGTCGCCGGAACGGATCGTTGATTTCCACCGATAACGGTGAGAGTGTCGCCTATGCCCTCTTTAATCTGCAAGATCGCGGCGATATGTTTGTCGGCCCGCAAGTGGCGGTGTATCAAGGCATGATTGTTGGTGAGCATAACCGTGAAAATGATCTTGAAATTAATGTTCTCAAAGGCAAACAGCTGACTAATGTTCGCGCCTCCGGCAGTGATGAGGCCGTGCGCCTTGTCCCGCCACGGTTGATGTCCCTAGAAGATATGATGGCTTACATTAATGATGATGAATTGCTTGAGGTAACGCCAAATCATTTGCGTCTCCGCAAGCGCTTGCTATGTCCGCATGAGCGCAAGAAAGCGTCACGGGCCTCATAGCCCCTCATAGCCCTCCTCATAGCCCTTATTGCTAAGAGTTCTGCCCATGCTTAAAATCCGAATATCACAATTAGGTTTTATGCTTGCTTTTGGGTATTGGCTTTATCAGTTCTCTGCTACTAACCCAGACGCCTTTGGGATGCAGTTCCGTTTTCTGACCCATTGGGGGCTTAGCCTTGCTATGGTCATGCATTTTCTGAATTGGCGAAGCCGCAAGAATGGCTTGCCTGATCAACGCTATGCCTTAATGGCGATGGTGGCGGTATTAAATCTTCTGGTCGTCTTTCTCTATTGGCGACTTTATTTTATCGACCCTGCCTTGGTGAATGGTGACAAAACCCCTCTTTGGCATCAGGAATATTATTTGCACCTGATCGGCCCGGCCATTATTGTCATTGATGCGATCTGGCTTTATCGCGCTTTTCGTTTTTTCTGGCGCGGCGCTATGGCTACCACTTTGCTTTGTATGATCTATGTTCTGTGGATTG
>CBFIDH010000023.1:0-34176 GCA_965661405.1 Puniceispirillales bacterium (SeqCode) | reverse complement strand
CCTGCGGATTGCATGGTCCTTGCCCTTAATCACTTTATGGCTAAACATACCCCTGATTTGGTTTTGAGTGGGGTTAATCTAGGCATGAATATAGCCGATGATATCACCTGTTCTGGTACGATAGGGGCGGCATGGGAAGCCTCGGTTCATGGCATTCCTGCTATTGCTTTATCTCAAAAAATTAATCGTCAGAATATGCCTCTTGATCCTATTGATGCTTATCAAATCACTCAAGATGAGGCGACACCACTGCTACAAAATTTGATCAAAAAAGGCTGGCAAGACGATATCATCATCAATATCAACTTTCCATCAGACACGCCAAAGGGAACGAAAGCCTTTCAAGTTGGTCGTCATAAAGCCTCTGATGAAATTGTGCCTTCGGATGCTGAAAACGCTTTTCGTATCGGTCTTTTGAGACAGCGCAGGCAAGTGACGCAGAATGATGATTATTATGGCGTGATGAATGATTATATCACCGTAACGCCATTGGCATTGAATATGACGCATCAAGATACCCTTCATGATCTCAATCAATTATTCGATGAACGGTCAGAATAATAACGACGATAAGCTGATTGCCGCGAGGGCTCGTTTGGTCATGACCTTGCGCGGGATGGGGATGCGCGATACCGCTACCCTATCCGCGATTGAAAAAACACCTCGTGAAGCGTTTATTCCTAGCGCGTTGCATCAGCACGCTTATGACAATGTATCCCTGCCAATTAGCCATGGACAAACTATCAGCCAGCCATTCATTGTGGCGTTAATGACCGCTAATTTAGAACTGACAGGGCGAGAAAGGGTGCTTGAGATAGGAACGGGGAGTGGCTATCAGGCATCTGTGCTGTCGCATCTTTGCCGCCGGGTCTATACCATTGAACGCATTAGGCCATTACTGGTTGAAGCAGAGCGCCGTTTTAAGATTCTAAAGGTGACAAACATCACTACCAAACTTGGTGATGGACAGTATGGTTGGCCTGAAGCGGCACCGTTTGACCGTGTGATCGTGACTTGCGGCGCGGCGGAAATACCGCTTCACTTGCTGGCGCAAATAAAGGATGATGGCATCATGATTGTTCCTGTGGACAGCCCCGGTGGACACCAGAAGCTGAAAAAAGTAACATGGAATGAGGATAGAAGTGCGCCTGTTGTTGAGGATATGATAGATGTTCGCTTTGTTCCGTTGCTATCGGATGTGGTTGAGGATAATGGCTAAATGCTAGGATCGTTAAAAAAATATTCATCGTTTCATCTGTTCATGGCCTTGCTTTTGGGCGGCATTTTGTCTTCATGTCAGCCTTTGGGCGGTGAAAGATCAGCTTTACCAGTGATCACTGCACCTAATCGCGTTATAGCCGAACAGGTGCCGCCGGATGGGATTGTGCAAGTTCAACCTGGTGATACGATTTACACTGTTGCCAATCGTTATGGTGTTACCCCGCGAAAAATCATTCTTGGGAATCAGTTGACGCCGCCTTATAGCCTAAACCATCTGACAACTTTGATCTTACCTAAGCCGCGTAATCATCGGGTTAAACCTGATGATACCATTGATAGTATTTCTGCCAGATACGCAGTGACTCGGCATGAATTGATACGTCTAAATCAACTCAATGAGCCGTATCAACTGATCCCCGGCACAAACATTGTCATTCCCCAATCCCTCGATTATTCCATGCTGGATTTTCCGGGAATTGCGCCAAACTCCAACATCAAGGTGTTACAAGGCTCGACCTTGCCTCAACAACCTGCGGCCACGTCAACACAAACCGCGGCTGTTGCTGTACCGCCTCCGGGAAGTTTGGCTTTCTCTTGGCCAGCCAGAGGGCAGGTGATTGATCAATTTGGTCTGGTTAGCAGTGGCATTCAAAACGACGGCATCAATATTGCTGGCAATTTAGGTGATCCTATTTATGCCTCTTATGATGGGACAGTGGCTTTTGTTGGCAGAGATCTGAAATCCTTTGGCAATATGATTCTGATCAAGCATGAAAATGGCTGGATTACCGCCTATGCCCATCTTGGAGAAATTCAGGTTCAGGAAGGTCAGGCTATTCCCCGTGGCGGCGTCATTGGTATCATGGGGCAAACAGGCAAAGTAACCAGCCCACAATTGCATTTTCAGATACGGCAATCACGCAAACCTGTTAATCCTATGACTTATCTGTCTTCATAGGAAAATAACACCGGTAAAAATATCGCTGGCTAGGATAAGCGGGCGTCGTTGCACCAAAATCAGTTAAGCCAAAATTAGCTAAGATGCACTTTTACGCCAGAGGCGCCAGCCATATCGGTGATAAATTGCCACGCGACCCGACCCGAACGGCTTCCTCTTGTGACTGACCATTCAAGGGCAGCGCGGTGCAATTCTGTGCGTTCATCTGGTGAAGTCGCAAGGCCAATAGCATCAGCATAGGCATTTATCATGATAAGAAAGGTGTCTTGATCAATGCTATGAAAGCCTAACCACAATCCAAAGCGATCTGATAAAGAGACTTTTTCCTCAACGGCTTCGGATGGGTTGATAGCAGTTGATCGTTCATTATCTATCATATCACGCGACATCAGATGACGGCGATTTGAAGTGGCATAGAAAATGACACCTTCGGGTTTGCCCTCAATACCGCCTTCAAGCACAGCTTTCAGCGATTTATAGGAAGTCTCTGCTCCTTCAAAGGCGAGATCGTCACAAAACACGATGAAGCGGCGGTCCTTCTCTGTCGAGAGATGCGATAGCAGGCGAGGCAGGCTCTCTAAATCTTCGCGGTGTATTTCTATCAAAGTCAAAGCTGATGAGGAGGCGATATCCGCATGAACCGCTTTCACCAAAGAAGATTTCCCCGTTCCACGCGCCCCCCATAACAGCGCGTTATTGGCTGGCAAGCCTTGGGCAAAACGGCTGGTATTGGAATAAAGCGCGTCAGTTTGATGATCAATCCCTTTCAGCAAATGCAAAGGGACATGACTAACCCGCGGAACAGCTTGAAACCGGTCGGGGCCTGTATTCCAAACAAATGCCTGATGCTCATCTTCCATGGCTGGCGGCACGGTTGAAGCAGAAATACGGTCAAGAGCATCCGCGATACGGCGCACTTCTTTAAGGATATCGTTTTGATTAGATGACATGATCTTATATCTATCGTCTTGCTGGCGTTTTGGTCAATGCCTATTCATTTTAAATGAGGAACAAAAAACATGGATTTGCGTTTGTTTTCTGACCTGCGGCATTGTATGTTGTTGACCATATTCAGCTATCAATAATGTGGAGCTATTCATGATCATTTCCCCAGCTTATGCGCAGGGTGCCGACGCAACAGGCGGAATTGTTGGCGCCTTATTGCCTTTTATTCTTATTTTTGTTGTTTTCTATTTTCTCTTAATCAGGCCACAACAAAAACGAGCCAAAGAGCATCAGGCATTGGTTAATAGCCTGAAAAAAGGTGATATGGTGATTACCTCTGGCGGTATTAAAGGCAAGGTTGTTAAAGCCACCGAAGGCAATGAAACCGTTGATGTGGAAATCGCAACAGGTGTGAAGGTTGCTGTTCTGCGTCATTTTATTACTGAATGCCGTGATAAAGATGGTCAGGTGCTATCCCGCAATGCCCAACAAACACAATCCGCCAACGCGAAAAAGTAAATCAGCCGCTGAACGGATAATTTTTACATGATACGCATTCCTTCATGGCATTATGGCCTGAGCATTTTCGTAGTGGCGGCGCTTGGATTTATGGCGATAAGCAATCTCATGCCACGCCAGAATGACAGCGCATTTGGCATTAATCTTGGGCTTGATTTGCAGGGCGGCTCCTACCTCTTGCTTGAGGTCGATATGGACGCCGTCATTGAGGAACGCTTGTCCAGTTTGGCGGAAACTATCCGCATAGAAATGCGTGATAAGCGTATTGGGATTAGCAATCTGGCTTCTGATGATAATCAAGTCAGCTTTGCGTTGCGCGAATCCATCCATTTTATTGAAGCGCGTGAAGTCTTAAATGGTTTGATATCCGCCGATATGGTTATCACACCATCAGAAAATCAGTTTGTCATCGGGTTTGATGAGGTTGGGCGCCAAAGATTAACGACGCTAACAGTTGGTCAAGCGATTGAGATTGTCAGGGCAAGAGTTGATGAAACTGGCACAAAAGAGCCGATTATCCAACGCCAAGGCAACAACCGCATTTTGCTTCAGCTTCCGGGTATTGATGATCCCGACCAAGTGAAATTATTGCTAGGACAGACCGCTAAATTAGGATTTCAGCTTGTGGATATATCTTCTTCTGCGGTTGATGTTCAGGCATCTGGTCGCGTGCCTCCGGGCGCAGAGTTATTGCCATCACGCGATGATCCGGATGTATTTTATCTGCTTAACAAGCGTGTCATGGTTAGTGGAGAGATGCTTGAGGATGCCAGACCGGGTTTTGACGGTAACACCAATGAACCCGTGGTTTCTTTCACCCTCAATTCCGCTGGGGCAGAACGTTTTGGCAGGGTGACTGGTCAAAACATAGGACGCCAGTTTGCTATTGTTTTAGATGATGAGGTGATATCCGCCCCTGTGATCAGGGCGCAGATTTTTGCTAATGGTCAAATCTCTGGTGATTTTTCGGTTGAGGAAACGAACGATCTGTCTTTGTTATTGCGATCAGGGGCGTTGCCCGCGCCGCTTGAGGTTGTAGAGGAACGCTCTATCGGCCCCGGTTTAGGAAGCGATTCTATCAAAGCTGGTGAAGTGGCGGCTATCATTGGCCTTATCGGGGTCGCCATCTTTATGATTATTAATTATGGCGTTATTGGCATCATCGCGGTCATTGCGGTTTTTGCCAATATGTTGTTATTGTTTGGGCAGTTATCCATCCTTGGGGCAACATTAACATTGCCGGGTATTGCCGGGATTGTTCTGACTATTGGCATGGCGGTTGACGCCAATATCATTATTTTTGAACGCATTAAAGAGGAATTGGCCGCAGGGCGAAAGGTTGCGACCGCTTTTAAGACAGGTTTCAATCAAGCCACTGGCACTATTATTGATGCGAACCTGACAACATTGGCGGCGGCCCTTTGCCTATTCCTTATCGGATCAGGCCCTATCAAAGGGTTTTCCGTCACCATTTCAGTTGGCGTGATCTCATCTATGTTTTCGGCTATTCTTATAACCCGGTTACTGTTGGCATTGTGGATCAATATCACTAAGCCAAGCCGTTTATTTCATCAGGAGGTATGATTATGCCATTGTTGCGTCTGCTTCCCAAAAATCTGACTATTCAATTCTTAAAATTGAAATTCCTGACCGCAATAATTTCCGTTATTTTAGTTGCTGGTTCGGTATTGTTGTGGCTAATTGCTGGCCTGAATACAGGTATTGATTTCCGCGGCGGTTTTGTGCTTGAGGTGAAATCCTTGTCTGGCCCAGCAGATATCGAAGACTTGCGCGGCAAACTTGGTGATCTTGACCTTGGTGATATCAGTTTGCAAGAGTTTGGTAGTGAGCGTGAGGTGTTAATTCGTATCCAATCACAGGACGAAAATACCGACAATGGTATCACTGACCTGAATAAAGAAGCCATTAAACTGGTTCAACAAACCATTAGTGACGCTTATGAGATCAGGCGTACAGAATATGTTGGCGCAGTGGTTGGTTCAGAATTACGGCAAAAGGCCATTTATGCCATTTTCGCGGCGCTTGGTTCGATCATGATCTATATTTGGTTTCGCTTTGAATGGCCATTTGCCATATCAGCCATTCTTGCCCTAGCGCATGATGTCATCACAACGGTGGGTTTATTTGCCCTTACTGGTATTGAGTTTAATCTTGCCACCGTCGCGGCTTTGCTAACGATTGCCGGGTATTCTATTAACGATACGGTGGTCATTTTTGACCGTATTCGTGACAATCTGCGAAAGTACAAATCATGGAACAATGTTGAAGTGATCAATTTCTCATTGAATCAGACTTTATCGCGGACATTGATGACCTCACTGACCACCTTAATTGCATTGCTTGCTATTTATTTCTTTGGCGGCGCTGTGTTGAGTGGTTTTGCCTTTGCTATGATCTGGGGGGTTATTATTGGGACTTATTCGTCCATTTATGTAGCATCGGCGTTGTTGTCATTATTTGATCTCAGGCCAAGTGATGATGATGATATGCTTCCGGAACATGAACGGAATGCCTGATATTCATCACACCGACACACCAATCATTACAGAATATGATCAGCAAGGTTTTGTTGTGGATCATATCCGCTTTGATGGGGCGATTACGGTTTTGGGGGCAGAAAAATACGGTTATGCCATCACTGGTATTGATACGGCATCGTCCCTATCACCTGATGATCTGAATATTTTTACTGATCTCGCCGAAGACCCACATTTGCTGGTGATCGGTATTGGTGAGGTGATGACACATCCCTTTTATGATATACGCCAAAAATTGATCAATATTGGTCTCAAGGGTGAGATTCTGCCAACAAGTGCCGCCTGCAGAACTTGGAATCTTCTCCTTTCCGAAGGTCGCAAAGTGGCATTTATCGCCGTACCTGATACGAAAGCACCTGATAGCATAGGGCAAGGGGACAATGGCTGAAAACGGTGTTCTTCGTTTGCGGCATGAGTTTCCGGCCCTAGCCTTAATCACAGGCTTTATCAATCACAAGCATCGCTATATTTTTGCAGATCTTCTGTTGTTATGGATTGAGGGGCGGCGCGCGGCAAACGCAAATGAAGGCATGATTGCCGCCGTTAGATTGGCGTGGTGGCGTGATGCTATCAAAGATCAAAACACTCAAGCTGTACCATTAGCAGAGCGACTTGTTGCTCATCATACCCGCAAAACACTCGATCTGGCACCGTTAATAGAGGTGTTGGATCAGATGATCTCCGATCTCGCCGGTGGCGGGGCAGGGGATGTGGTGCTACAATGGCATGAGACCATAGCGACCCTGTTATGTAAAACCATCAATACGCCATCTGACGCGGCGATGGTGGCACAGATTTTAATGGCTTTTGATCATGGTAATCACCAATCATTGCCCCAAGCCAGTGATATCGCCTTGCCATTTCGGTTGATGCGTTGGCTTTTGTCTGATGCGTCAAAGCTTGCCTATCCTGATGAAAGACCTTTGTTAGCCCTAAACATGATGATTGCCATTTTGTTTCGGCGCGTTTAATTAGGTTGAGGTTGGCCAGACCAAGAGGACATAGCGGCAAGAGCGCGCCTTGCCAATACAGCTTTTCGATCTGCGCCTTTCAGTTTTCGCTTTTTACCATTGGCGGTAATCTGAACCATCTGATCTTCTGGGGGCAGGGCAAACAAGCCAAAATTGATATTCATTGGCTGGAAACTGTCACTTTCTGCCCCGCCAGTAATATGTTCAAGAAGCGCACCATGGGCGGTTTCTGGTGGTGGCGGAGAGAATATCTCATCATGATATTCTGCCGCGATCATCCGGCCTGCCATTAATCCAATGGCGGCGGATTCCACATAACCTTCAACACCGGTGATCTGCCCAGCAAAACGAAGATTAGGACGTGATTTTAATCGCAATTGCCCATCCAGTAATTTCGGCGAACGAATAAAAGTATTCCGATGCAATCCACCAAGTCTGGCAAACTCAGCGTCTTCTAAGCCGGGGATCATACGAAAAACCCTAACCTGATCCGCGTATTTCATTTTTGTCTGAAACCCCACGATATTATAAAGCGTGCCTAGCGCATTATCCTGCCGCAGTTGAATAACCGCGTGTGGCCGTTTTCCAGTCACGGGGTTAGTTAGCCCCACAGGTTTCATGGGGCCAAAACGAGGTGTATCATGACCGCGTTCTGCCATCACCTCAATCGGCATACAGCCATTAAAATAAGGGGTGTTTTCTTCCCATTCATGAAAGTTGATTTTTTCTGCGTCTAGCATTGCCGCGATAAAGTTTGAATATTCATCCTGTTCAAGGGGGCAGTTGATATAATCCTTGCCGCTTCCTTTATCATATCGTGATTGAAACCATGCCTTATCCATATTGATACTTTCCCGATAGACAATCGGAGCAATCGCATCAAAAAAGGCCAAATCTTCTTCACCTGTTGCTTCGCGAATAGCGTTCGCAAGAGAGGTCGCGGTCAATGGCCCGGTAGCAATAACAACTTGCGCCTCGCCAAAGGGTTCAAAGGATGTAATCTCCTCACGCTGTAAGGTGATCATGGGGTGGCTGTTTATCGCTTGTTCAACCGCAAGGGCAAAGCCGTCACGATCAACCGCTAACGCACCACCAGCAGGAACAGAATGTTGATCTGCCATTTTCATAATGATTGAGTTCAGCATCCGCATTTCCTGATGCAGAACACCAACGGCATTGGCCTGATGATCATCAGAACGGAAAGAATTGGAACATACCAATTCAGCCAGATGATCAGTTTTATGAACATCCGTTGATATGATTGGGCGCATCTCATGCAAAATCACAGGGACATTTTGATTGGCTAATTGCCACGCCGCTTCGCTTCCCGCTAAACCGCCGCCAATAATATGAACAGGTTGGTTTTTGTTCATGACCCGGTCATGGCGCGTTTATAGCGTCCTCTTTCGGCCTGTCTATCCATTAAAATCTGCAGGTAAGTACCAGTGATGGATTTAGCGTTCTTGATAATATCTTCCGGCGTACCCGTGGCTACAATCTCACCCCCACCATCACCACCTTCGGGGCCAATATCAATGATCCAGTCCGCGGTCTTAACAACATCCAGATTATGTTCGATCACAATCACCGTATTCCCGGTTTCGACCAGTTCCTGCAATACCTCAAGCAGGCGGCGAATATCCTCAAAATGCAGGCCTGTGGTAGGTTCATCCAGAATATAAACCGTCCGGCCTGTGGCGCGGCGCGATAATTCCTTTGATAGTTTAATACGCTGTGCCTCACCGCCTGAAAGGGTGGTGGCCTGTTGACCGATTTTGATATAACCAAGCCCAACCCTCTGCATAGTTGACAGTTTGTCCCTGACCGATGGAACAGCCTTAAAAAAGGCTAGGCCATCATCAATGGTCATATCAAGAACATCGGCAATGGATTTATCCCGCCATGTGATTTCCAGCGTCTCACGATTGTATCTCTTGCCCTTACAGCTTTCACAAGTGACATAAACATCTGGCAAGAAGTGCATCTCAATTTTAATAAGACCATCACCTTGGCAAGATTCGCATCTGCCGCCTTTGACATTAAAGCTAAACCTGCCTGCGTTATATCCACGTGACCGCGATTCCGGAAGCCCTGCAAACCATTCCCTAATAGGGGTAAAAGCACCTGTATAAGTGGCAGGATTTGATCGCGGTGTTCTGCCAATAGGGGACTGATCAATATCGACCACCTTATCCACCTGATGCAAGCCTTCGATACGGTCGAGTGGGGCTGGCACTTCACGGGCATTATGTAGCCTTCGGGCCATTGTCTTCCATAGGGTTTCTAATACCAGCGTGGATTTACCGCCGCCAGATACCCCCGTAACACAAGTAAAGATGCCAAGTGGAAAATCCACATTCAGGTTTTTCAGATTATTACCTCGCGCCCCTTTTAGGCTGATCATCCGTCTTTTTGTGCGTTTCCGGCGTTTTTCGGGGATGGCAATTTCCTCAAGTCCAGAGAGATATTTACCTGTTAATGATTTGGGATTAGCCAGAATATCATCTGGCTTCCCCTCGGCGACGACAAAACCGCCATGAACCCCTGCGCCGGGGCCCATATCTATAACATGATCTGCGGCCAAGATAGCCTCTTCGTCATGTTCAACCACTAGAACAGTATTACCCAAGTCTCTAAGTCGTTTGAGGGTTTTGATCAAACGATCATTATCACGCTGATGCAAACCGATAGACGGCTCATCAAGCACATATAAAACCCCTGTCAGGCCAGAACCAATTTGCGAGGCCAGCCTGATGCGTTGGGATTCGCCCCCAGATAAAGTGCCAGAAGCACGGCCTAGAGACAGATAGCTAAGCCCAACATTCGAAAGGAAGGTCAGGCGTTCTAATATTTCCTTTAGAATACGGCTGGCGATAAGATTTTCTTGTTCGCTCAAATCTTGGGAAACAGAACCAAACCAATCCAGCGCATCCCCGATTGATAAAGTGGAAATCTCGGCAATATCTTTATCTGTGATCTTAACCGCCAGCGATTCTGGCTTAAGACGCTTACCGCCACAACTATCACAAGGGTGATCAGCTTGATATTTGCCTAGTTCTTCTCTGATCCATGCCGAATCTGTCTCACGCATCCGGCGTTCAAGATTAGGGATAACCCCCTCAAATGGTTTTTTGTTCCGGTATGATCGCAAGCCGTCATCATATTCCATGACTATAGGCACATTGTCTGAACCATAGAGAATGGCTCGCTGATGTTCTTCGGCAAGAGAATCAAAGCTGGCGGTCATGGTAAATCCATAATGCCGCGCCAAAGACATTAAGGTTTGCTGATAATATTTCGCTGTTCCTGATGCCCATGGTGCAATCGCCCCATCTGAAAGGGTTTTTGTGGTATTGGGAACCACCAGTTGAGAATCAAAATGACTTGTTTTCCCAAGTCCATCACAATCCGGGCAAGCCCCGTAAGGATTGTTAAAAGAAAATAGCCTCGGTTCAATCTCATCAATGGAAAACCCACTCACCGGACATGAGAATCTGGCAGAAAACACGTGTTCTGCACCGCTATCGGCTTCTTCGGCGATCAAGAGACCGTCTGAATGTTTTAACGCAGTTTCTGTGGAATCCGCTAAGCGTGTTGGTAAATCCTCGTCTTCATGACGAATCACAATCCGATCAACCACTAGCGAGATATCATGCTTCTTCTTTTTATCCAATGTTGGCAGAGCGTCCATTTCATACATCTCACCATCAATTTTGACGCGCTGAAATCCGCTGGCGTGATAGCTGGCAAGCTCCTTGCGGTACTCCCCCTTACGGCCACGCACCACTGGAGCCATTAAATAAAGCCTCGTCCCATCTGGCATAGCGAAAAGGCTATCTACCATCTGGCTAACAGACTGGCTTCGGATAGGCAGACCAGTAGCCGGAGAGTAGGGGATGCCAACACGCGCCCATAACAGCCGCATATAATCATAAATTTCCGTCACTGTTCCAACAGTTGAGCGCGGATTGCGTGAGGTGGTTTTCTGTTCAATTGATATGGCTGGTGATAACCCTTCAATCAGGTCAACATCAGGTTTTTGCATCATTTCCAGAAATTGCCGGGCATAAGCCGATAGGGATTCGACATAACGGCGCTGGCCTTCAGAGTAAATGGTATCGAAAGCAAGGCTGGATTTGCCAGACCCAGATAGTCCAGTGATCACAACGAATTGATCCCGCGGGAAATCGACGGAAATATCTTTCAGATTATGTTCACGCGCGCCTTTAACACTAATGCTTTTCAGAGCTTGGGCAGGTGATGAAGGGATGGTTGTTTCTGGCATGAGATCACTATAAATTGGGGTTTCAAAAAAGGCAAAATACTATAAGGTTATTCTAACAACATTGGATTAGTTTCGCATTTTTCAATCGCTGACGAGAACAAGTTTGCCAATTGGCGACTATTCAATAAGAAACACCTGACTTGGAGAAAAACATATGAGCGGTAGCGTCAACAAGGTTATCCTAATTGGTCGCCTAGGCAATGACCCACAAATAGCAACTCTTAACAGTGGCGACAAGGTGGTTAATTTGTCTCTCGCGACTTCTGAGCGATGGAAAGACCGAAACAGCGGCGAGGCACGCGAGCGCACCGAATGGCACCGCGTTGTCATTTTCAATGAAAATCTGGCGCGTGTGGCCGAACAATACCTGCGAAAAGGCAGTATGGTTTATATCGAAGGTCAGCTCCAGACCCGGAAATGGACAGATCAGTCTGGTGTTGAAAAATATACAACTGAAGTGGTTCTGCAACGGTATCGCGGTGAGTTGACCATGCTTGGTGGTCGCAGTGAAGGCGGCGGCGGCGGTGACTATCAGAATAACAGCATGAGTGGTGGCGGCGGCGGCGGTGCTGTCAGCGGAAATGATCGCCCATCTGTGGCACCACCTATGGGTAATGATCTTGATGATGATGTGCCATTTTAGGCTGTCCGTCTGCTTCACCTCATTCATCTATAATGCACAGGATCAGATTTTGTGATTTTGACACAATATCTAGTATTTCTGTGAACAAAGTGCTATTATATCTAGCATTAACACATTGAATTGAGGACGGCTCTTGTCAGATCAAAATCCACCTTCTGCCCCACCTTTACGGAGTGGCGAAGAAAATATTTCCATCACCGATGAGCTAAAGAAATCTTACCTTGATTACGCCATGAGCGTTATCGTTTCAAGGGCGCTTCCAGATGTTCGGGATGGGCTGAAACCAGTTCATCGCCGCATTCTGTATGCTATGATGGAAGGCGGTTATGACTGGTCAAAACCTTACCGTAAATCCGCAAGGATTGTCGGTGATGTCATGGGTAATTATCACCCGCATGGGGATTCTGCTATTTATGACTCTCTGGTGCGGATGGCGCAGGATTTTTCCATGCGCGTTCCCTTGGTCGATGGTCAGGGTAATTTCGGATCAGTTGATGGTGATCCTGCCGCGGCGATGCGTTACACCGAATCCAGACTTCAGAAAGTGGCCGAAAGCCTAGTTAGGGATATTGACCGCGATACCGTTGATTTTATCCCTAATTATGACGAAACACAGCTTGAGCCATCTGTCCTACCAGCAGAATACCCTAATCTGCTTGTTAATGGGGCAGGGGGGATCGCTGTGGGGATGGCAACAAATATCCCGCCTCATAACCCTACCGAAGTGATTGAGGCCTGCATGGCCTATATCAAAAACCCCGATATCACACTTGATGAATTGATTGATATTGTTCCCGGCCCTGATTTTCCTACTGGCGGCATTATCATGGGGCGCAGTGGTATCCGCAGCGCGTTTGAAACGGGAAAAGGGTCAATCCCTATTCGCTCCAAAACAGAAATTGAAACCGCAGGGAATCGTGACCGGATTGTTATTCATGAATTACCCTATCAGGTGAATAAGGCACAATTGCTGGAACGCATTGGTGAGTTGGTTCGTGATAAAATCGTTGAAGGCATCAGCGATATCCGCGATGAATCCGACCGAAAAGGGATGCGCGTTGTTATTGAAATGAAGCGCGACGCCCAAGGTGATGTGGTTCTCAACCAGTTGTTCCGTCATACCAGAATGCAGACCAGCTTTGCCGTTAATTTGCTGGTATTGGATCAAGGCACCCCCAAGCAAATGGGGCTAAAGCAAGTTGTTCAAGCATTTTGTGAGTTCAGAGAAACCGTTATCACTCGACGCACACGTCATTTGCTGACCAAGGCGCGTGACCGGGCGCATATTCTGGCGGGATTGATGGTTGCGCTTGCCAGTATTGATGAAGTCATTGCCCTTATACGCCGCGCCCCTGATGCGGAAACCGCGCGTCATGAGCTGACTGGTCGAGATTGGCCTGCGGCAGAGGTTGAAGGCTTTATCAATCTGATTGATGATCCCGGTCATATGGTGACAGATGGAAAATATCGCCTGTCGGAAACACAAGCTCGCGCCATTCTGGAATTAAGGTTACAGCGTCTTACGGGTATGGAGCGCGATAAATTAGCTGAAGAAACAGGCGAACTTGCGGAAAAGATTAAGGAATATCTCTCTATTCTTTCCAGCAGAGAGCATTTGACCCGCATTATGCTTGAAGAATTAGCCGCCACTAAAACCATAATGGATAATCCGCGGCGAACCGAAATCTCAGACCAGCTTGGTGATCAAGATGACGAAGATTTGATTCCCGTTGAAGACATGGTCGTAACCGTTAGCCATCGCGGTTATATCAAACGCGTGCCTTTATCTGATTATCGCGCCCAGCGGCGTGGCGGAAAAGGGCGTTCAGGCATGAAAACACGTGATGAGGATTTTGTTACCCGTGTCTTTGTTGCCAATACGCATACCCCGATTCTGTTCTTTACCTCCACAGGTTTGGTTTATCAGTTGAAATGCTATCGTTTGCCCCTGTCTGCACCACAGGCACAGGGCAAGGCCATGGTTAATCTGTTACCGATCACACCTGATGAGACCATACAAACCGTTATGCCAATGCCAGAGGATAAAGATCAATGGGATGTCATGAATGTAGTCTTTGCCACGGCAAAAGGTAACATTCGCCGCAATATGCTTTCGGATTTCACAAACATAAAGCGAAATGGCAAGATTGCCATGAAACTTGCTGAAAATGATCAATTAATTTCAGTCATGCCCTGTCATGATGGGGCAGAAATTTTGATGGCAACCTCGCATGGTAAAGCGATCAGATTTGGCCTTGATCAAATTCGTATTTTCCGTGGCAGAGACAGCACTGGTGTTCGTGGTATCCGCCTGAAAGATGATGATGAGGTGGTGTCCATGTCTATCCTCGATCAAATGATTGAGCAATATATCTTGGCGGTCACTGAAAACGGATATGGCAAACGCACAAAAGTTAGCGATTACCGTGTTACTAACCGTGGCGGTCAAGGTGTTGCCAATATTGTCACCTCACCCCGGAATGGTAAGGTTGTAGCGTCCTTTGCCGTTACCGAAGAAGACCAGCTTATGATGGCTACTGATCAGGGTAAGGTGATACGTATTCGCGTTTCTGGCGGGGAAGGTGATAATATTCGCGTTGCTGGTCGGCAAACTCAAGGCGTAACCCTGTTTTCTGTTGATGAGAATGAAAAGCTAGTTTCCGTTGGCGTTATCCAAGAAAAAGATCAAGGTGATGACGATGACAGCATATCACAAGATATGACGCCAGAGGATGAGGTGCCGCAAGAAGGAGCCAATCCTGTTGAAACACAAGCCGGAAGCGAACCCGCTAACCCTGATGACCAGAATGATGATGCCGGGGATTGATGAGACATGACGCATATAGCAATTTATCCCGGAACTTTTGATCCGGTAACAAACGGCCATATGGATATCATTGTTCGCGCCGCCCAAATGACTGACCATCTGATTGTTGGTGTTGCAAGTGATGGTGGCAAAACGGCCTTATTCTCACTGGATGAGCGTGTTGCCATGGTCAACCAGCAGATTGAGGGTGTCCGCGCCAGCAATGGGGGGGCAATGGCTGAGATCAAAGTTGTACCATTTTCAGGACTGCTTATGCATTTTGCCGAAAAACAAAATGCAAAAATGATCTTTCGCGGCTTGCGCGCGGTGACCGATTTTGATTATGAGTTTCAAATGACAGGCATGAATCGCCGCTTGAATCCCAAAATTGAAACAGCCTTTTTAATGGCGTCAGAAACCAACCAGTTTATATCTTCGCGCATGGTAAAAGAGATTGTTCTGCTTGGCGGTGATATCAGCAGCTTTGTTCCCAAAGAGGTAAAAGCCGCTTTATTAGAAAAAATCAAATAAAATTGCATAAATCTTATGTTTCTAGTTGCACTATTGGCCGAGATTTCATAGGTTGCGACTACTTAGTGGGGGCGCGTAGCTCAGTTGGTAGAGCAAGTGACTTTTAATCACTGGGTCACAGGTTCGAATCCTGTCGCGCTCACCATTTTTTCTTTTTGAAAAAATGCCCCTAACCCCCAAAGATTAATGATCAATATCCTAGTATATAAATCCTAGTACCTAGCTTGCCTTGCGGTCAGCCTCTGCTTTTGCTCTGATTTGGCTTAGGCTCATACTTGGGCTGATGGATTCTGGATCAATGATGATATGAATAACGGCCAGACGATCTGCCGCAAGCGCCGCCGTCATAGCATCAGGGAAATCCGCATCTCGTGTCACCTTATAGGTGATGGCACCCATCGCATCACCGATACCGCAGAAATCAGGATTGATGAGGCCGGTTAATTCTCCGCGGCCGGGGAAATGCCGTTCTTGATGCATCCGAATAGTCCCATACATTCCATTATCAATGACTAGAATAATAGGCTTGGCGCCAAATTGCCGCGCTGTGGCTAACTCTTGCATCGTCATTTGAAAACAGCCATCACCCGCGAAGGCCACCACTGGACGTTTGGGATAACGCAGCGAAGCCGCCACCGAAGCTGGTATTCCGTATCCCATTGATCCTGACGTTGGTGATAACTGGCTTGATGGATGGCGAAAATGATAAAACCGATGAAGCCATACCGCATAATTTCCAGCACCATTTGTCATTATGGCGTCATCCGGAAGATGCTCGCGCAACCATGTGACTATTTTGCTCATATTGACTTCACCTGGTTGATGTTCCAACGTGGCAACCCATTGTTGATAAGCTTCATGGGCAGAGGCGGTGCGAGGCGACGACGCCACAGGTGATAGCCGTTTCAGTAATCCTGCTATCGCCGCTTCCTCGGTGCTTACGATACCAAGGGTAGGGGTATAAACGCGGCCAATCTCATGCTGATCGCGATGAATATGAACAAATGGCATTTGCGGTTTAGGGATATCAAACAGCTCATAACTTTGGGACGGGATTTCTGACATCCTGCCACCAAGAAGAACCACAAGGTCGCTTTCTCTGATGCGTGATAGGATGGCGGGATTACACCCCAGCCCTAAATCGCCTGCATAAGCTGAACAAAGGCTATTCATCAAACGCTGGCGACGAAATGATACAACAACAGGCAAATCAGCCATAACTGCCAGTTTTTCCAGATCAGCGATAGCCGCATCAGACCAGCAAGGGCCACCAGCGATCAGGACAGGACGTTCCGCAGAGGTTAGCATTGCCGCTAATTGATCCAACTCCGTATCAACATGACTGGTCTTTGGCGATACCGGATCAAGAGGCAAAATAGACGGATCGTCCACTTCATCATAAAGCATATCTTCGGGCAGGCTGATGACCACTGGCCCAGGACGACCTGATAGGGCTGTCTGCCACGCCTTAGCCATGATATGCGGCGTTGAGCTGGCGTCAGTTATTTCAAAAACCTGTTTTGCCATGCCGCCGAAAAACTGATGGTAATCGACTTCTTGAAACGCATCACGACCTTTCATATCGCGGGCAATCTGACCGATTAGGAGAATCATAGGCGTGGAATCTTGCTGGGCAATATGCACCCCTGATGAAGCGTTAGAAGCGCCGGGGCCGCGAGTTACCAGCGCAATTCCGGGGCGATGGGTCATTTTACCATCAGCTTCTGCCATCATCGCGGCGCCGCCCTCATGCCGGGCTAATATCGTTTCTATTGAACTGTCCTGAAGCGCATCAAGAACAGGCAAAAAGCTCTCACCCGGAACACAGAAAATGCGATCAACGCCGTAAGTTTCCAATGCATCTACAATGACCTGACCAGCAATTTTAGACATGATAACCCTCTGTTATCTTTTTATGTTATTCCTATCCTATTGATGACGGATCAGGCATCAGGCTTCAAGGAAAAAACATCCGCGCCTAGTGTTATGGCATCTGACGGATCATGAGTGACCAAAACCGCAGTGATGCCAAATTGATCGACCATATGACGAACAACACCAAGGCAATTTGCCTTTGTTTCGGGGTCAAGTGCGCTAAAAGGTTCATCCAGCAGTAATAATGGTCGTGCTATTCTAGCTTGCTGATCGTCGCTCATTCTAGCCCGCACCAAGGCCCGCACCAAGGCTACTCGTTGTTGCTGGCCACCAGAGAGTGTGGGAATAGCACGAGTTTCCATGTCGCCAATACCAAGGTCAGCCATGCTTTCGCGGATTAAAGATACCGTTGCTGGTGTCAGCTTTAGCGCGGCATCGATGCCCAAGGCGATATTCGTCCAGACATCTAAATGAGGAAATAAATTATCATTCTGAAAAAGGATAGAAATAGGGCGATCTGCTGGTGGTAATGCGAGGAGAGATTGGCCATGCCACCGAATATCCCCAGATTGAGGGGTAAGAAATCCTGCAATCAAGGCAAGTAATGTGGATTTACCTGTCCCGGATGCCCCGGCGACAACTAGGGCCGTATGTTCTGGCACAGTCAGATGAAAATGAAACGGAGGCTGATGATTTGAATAGGAAAAGCGGATATCTAATACCTCAAGCATGGCGAGATCCTGTCTTATGAAGTGATTTTGGCTGATGTAACCAGTGTCCAAGCCCTTGACCAAGGCTAAAAAGCATCACAACAACCACCATTAGGATGAGGGCAGTTGCCGCCGCTTCATTAACGCGATAACGCCCCGCTTGTTGAAACAACAACCATGGCAATGTTTCAAAATCTGCACTGGCAAAGAGAGCTATCACGCCAAGATCACCCATGGACATTGCCGCGACCATACCAAAGATCAACCCAATCTCACGACTCATCACCGGCACGGTCAAATAGCGAAACCCCCTAAAACCACGAATACCATAGGCCAGCCGCAAGCGTTCATCCTGTTGACGCATCGCCATCCATTTTCCAATGATCAACCGATACGCCACAGGCAATGCCATCATGACATTCGCCGTTAGCACTAAGAACGGGGCGATCACAAAAACATTGGCAACACCTCGCAACAGAATAAACCACGCTGTTCCCATAACGATAGCAGGCAGGATGAGGTAAATCATGATGCTAGATTCCATCACCATCACTATCACATCATATCCATATTTACCGCGATACGGCCTTGAGTGATGAGGGCTGACAGCCTTAAATGCTAATAACACACGCCACTCTGCCAACACCATAGCAAACGCAGTTACCAAAATGGCGGAGGTGAGGGCGATTGCGACACTATTTGCCATAGCACGCCATAACTTGACGCTACTGATTACCGATAGCATATCACCGCCAATGCCCTTAATCATCAGAGCAAGCAATGGCAATAAAAGCAACACAGTAAGCCCAAAGATAAAGATCATATCCGCGCCCCTTAACAGAGGTGAGGGCGAGGGCAACATAAATGCCCCCGGCGGCCGCATTGTCATCACGGCCTGCGGCATAGTTTGGCGCATCATCGGATGCAACAGCATTAGCCCTAGAACCGCGAAAGCAATCATCACTTGAAGAACAGTCAACCCAACCGCCAAATCCAGATCAAAAGCAATGCGGATCGCGGCGTAAATCTCAACCTCTAGGGTGGTGACTCGCGGCCCGCCACCAAGCATCAGCACCAACGCAAAGGAGCTAAAACAAAACAAAAAGACCAATCCCATCAAGGGCAAGGCCATAGGTTTTAAGGCAGGCCATTCCACCCAGCGGAATTGTTGAAATGGAGTCATCCCCATCATACGCGCCAATCGCCAATGATTGTCCGGCACCGATAATAATCGAGGTAAAAACACCCTGATCATTAAGGGTGCGTTGAAAAAACTATGCGCTAAGATCACTGCCTTTAAGCCAAAAAAGGATGGCAAATTTGGAAGACTGATAAAGGGTATGACGGTGTTAATCATATCAATGCCCTGATTAATCACCCCATGCCGCCCCCATATCGCAAGCAGGCCACTTGCCGCCACCGTCGTAGGGATCACAAAGGCAAGCCCTGTCAGCATCCGCAACAGGCCCATACCAAACCAATCATAACGCC
This sequence comes from Puniceispirillales bacterium (SeqCode), assembly GCA_965661405.1. Lineage (GTDB taxonomy): Bacteria > Pseudomonadota > Alphaproteobacteria > Puniceispirillales > UBA1172 > UBA12202. Next base: position 14,663 of record CBFIDH010000023.1, on the reverse strand, counting down.
TAGCCAGAACCACACTGGCAGGAACGGCAACACATAAGGATAATAACGCTGACCATAACGCCTGACTGACGGCAGACCATAAAATGCTTCCGATCCGGGGGTTATGCCATATTGTTGCTGGTATTTGTGTAATATCCCCTGATGACATGGCAAGCATGGCAAATAAAGCTAGAAATAAAAACCCCCACAATCCTATCACCAGAAACACGCCGCCACAGATAACGAGCCTATGGCCTGCCTTGCTTTCTTTCTGTGAGGACTGACCCTGAAACTTGAGATCAGGATCAGTCACTTTTTTGGGGGTAGGGGATAGCATTTAGTTTTGACTTACCGCCACGATCCATTCTTCAAGCCAGATGTTCTGCTGGCTAGCAACCATGGCATCATCCAACAACAAGCCTTCAGGTTTATCACTGACTTCAAACCCATCAGGTAGGGTAATATCTTTAACCGCCGGATACATCCAATTTGTCGTTGGAATGAGGGATTGCGCCTCTGGGGTCAGCATGAATTGCAAAAAATCCCGTGATAATTCCGGTTGGTCGGTTGAGGCTAGCATCGCCGCGACTTCGATTTGTGTGTAATGACCTTCGGCAAAAGCCAGATAATCATATTGAGTCTGTTCTTCGGCGACACGGTGATAAGAAGGCGAGGTTGTATAGGACAGCACCATATCCACTTCATCATCAAGAAATAGCCCATAAGCCTCTGACCATCCTTTTGTTATTGTGGTAATTTTTGGCATGAGGTTTTGCCAATTCTGGCTGGCCTGATCACCATAAATGGCCTTCATCCACAACATTAAACCAAAACCGGGTGTTGATGACCGGGGGTCTTGAATGGCGATGCGCCAAGGATGATCAGAATAGATCAATTCATCCATTGATGATGGAACCTGATCATGCTTTGAGGCATCATAAACAAAGGCAAAATACCCCCAATCAAAGGGGATAAAGATATCATCCTGCCACGGGCCTACCGTTTCGGGCAAATCCAGCATGGGGTTAATCTCAATAATGCCATGCGGGGCAAGGTTTAGGCTGTCTTTAGCCGCGCCTAATTGCGATGTATCCAGCCCAAGGATGATGTCGGCCGGGGTATTATCACCTTCCAATCTGATGCGGGTTAATACCGCTAATGAGGTATCTAACCCCACAAAAGTCAGTTTGCAGTGACATTCTTGCTCAAACGCTGCCTGAATCTGTGGGCCGGGGCCCCAATCTGCGGCAAAGCTATCATAGGTATAGACAATGACCTCTGGCTTTTCCTCGGCTGAAGCTGGCGTTGCCGTCATGCCTGATATCAGGCTAGCCGATACTCCTGTCACAAGGATGGCAGCCATCATAGTGTGTTTTAGTTGTTTTAAGGTTAGCATCATGATCTCCGTTGCTTATTAACGATGATAGGATGCTGCCGAAAGTAAAGAGGGTGCCTATTTGCTTTTGCACAAAGTCCCGGCATTTGTGGTGCCTTGACCATAGGTCTAACTCATTCCTCCGCCAGCATTATCTGGTTCAGGTTCATGGGACTATCTCAGCCTGATGCAGACAAAACGCCCATATCAAGCACCCCAAGAGTGTTAAATCTGTTCTAACATATCGCTAATGAGAATTTCAAGCCGCATTCACAGACGCATTCATAAGATATGTCATTTGGGATGGGAGGCGCGGTTCGTTTTGTTCTTATATCATAGCCAATATATATGTTTAGCGTTTGATAGCGTAGGGGGCGCCTATGATATAACCAGCAAGGGAGCAGGTGAGAAAATGAAGTTGTTAGCCGTTATTAGCCTTAGTTATCATTTTCCATTTGTCGCATAATAATAGTTATGTAATTTTATATATACCCATATATAACAATAACTTAAAAATACTTTTTAAAGTATAATTTAAGGACGCATACACTTGTCAAGATTGGCATTAATTGCGGTGACAATGGTGATGGCAAAGACCTCACAAGAGCCAAGCATAGATTGATCTGCACCAAAGACGGTCAGGTCTTCTCGACCGGAATTCAATTCAGATGAAGTGTTAATATCACCATTAAAAGTTATGATATCATTGTTAATAGCCCGATTAAGCTCAGTAAAATTACCAACGGCAACATCAATTCTGGTGCTAACCAAATAACGTTTATATCCCACCGCGCCAACACTGGCCAGAATACCAATAATGGCAACCACAACAAGAAGTTCAATTAATGAAAAACCGCGGCGATAAGAGATTAAGGTTTTATTTTGGTCTGTCATGCCCGAAGCATATCGCGCTGGATCGCAAGAATATATTGTCCAAAAGCGCAATGCCCAAAGCCCAAAGGCCTAAAGCGTAACGGCCTAAAGAATATATAGGTTAGATCGTAACCGTTAAGCCATCATAACCAGGTTCAACACCCGCCGGGCATTTTTCAAGCAAGGTCTGATAATCGCTTTCAAGCCCTAGATGAGTTAAAGCGGCGCGTTTTGGCTGACATTTTTTAATCCATTCCATCGTTAGATCAAAATGAGCGTGCGCCTGATGCGGTTCATCACGAAGCATTTCAACAATCCAGAAATCAAGCCCTGTGAGATAGGTAAATGCCTCATCCGGCATATCCACAACATCTGTTGAATAGCCAAAACGCCCATCAAAAACGAACCCAAGGCTAGTAACACGTCCATGAAACTGTAACAATGTCTGGATATGAATACCGCCAAGCGTAAAGCTAGTATCCGCAGATATGACATTGCTTTCTAGCACAGGTTGAAAATACGAAGGGGAATCGCTGCTTTTGATAAATAGATAATCAAACCTCTCACGCAGGGTATCTAAATCATGGGCCGTGGCATAAAGCGGTATTTTCTCGCGCTTGGTAAAATAATATGGGCGCAGATCATCCAGCCCCGCGACATGATCAGAATGAGTATGTGTAATCAAAACCGCATCAATTTTCTTAACATGATGGGTTAATAACTGATGGCGAATATCAGGCCCGGCATCTACCAAAAGAACAAAATCATCTTTTTCGACTAAAATGGAACAGCGCTGGCGATAATTCCGTGGCTCGTTTGGATCACAAGCCCCCCAGCCAGCAGGCCCAACCGTAGGCACACCAACCGATGTACCACATCCTAGCATGGTAATTTTCACGCCCCTGCCCCCATGCGGTGAAATAGCCGTCTCGTGTTGGCATTTGTCTGATCAGCCATATCCTGAACAGGAACTCCCTTAACCTCTGCAAGACAGGCAAGAGTATGAACAACATGAGATGGCTCATTACGCTTAATCTTGCGGACAGGTTCGGGGCTGAGATATGGGGCATCGGTTTCCACCAGTAATCGGTCAAGGGGAACCTCTTTGACAATCTCACGAAGCCAATCAGAAGATTTGAAAGTTAAAATACCTGATAAAGAAATATAAAACCCAATTTCTAAAGCCTTTTCAGCTAGTTTTTCCCCACTGCTAAAGCAATGCATAACCCCGGTAATAGGCATCTTTGCCGACGCATCAGCAAGCATGGCAATCATATCCTCATCTGCGTCGCGCGAATGAATAACAATCGGCAAGCTTAGTTCTGACGCAACATTGAGCTGTACTTCAAAGCTACGGCGTTGTCGCAATGGGTCTGCTTTTTTGTGGAAATAATCTAGTCCAGCCTCACCAATCGCTACACATTTTGGATGATTAGCAAGATCACGCATGGCCTCAGCATCATCAAATCGTGGTTCTTCATCAGCATGATTAGGATGAACGCCAACCGTGAACCAGATATTATCTGCCATTTCCGCCATCTGGCGAGGGCTATCGGCATGGATCAGTGTTGTGCCAATGCAGATCACATCACTTACCCCTGCCGTTTCCATCCGCGCCAGCATATCGCCGCGATCATCCGCAAAAGTAGGAAAATCAATATGCGCGTGGCTATCAATAACACCACTCAATGATGGCAAAGTCATGGATGGCAAAGTCATGTGGCGTCCTGTTCTTCGGCAATATAGCGCGGAAAAATAGGTTCAGGTTTGTTGATCCCCTGCCCTCCAGCCATGCTAGCATCAGCATGAAGCGAAGAAAACACACGCTCAGATGGTGATATGGCAATCTGATCCAATAACCGCGCCGCCGCTTGCGGCATCACAGGTTGAATGAGAATTGAAACAACCCTAATCACCTCGCAAAGCACCCATAACACATCTGCCATCCGTTCCGGATCGGTTTTGCGAAGCGTCCATGGAGCCATTTCATCAACATAGCGATTAGCATCACCAATCACATCCCAGATAGATTTTAATGCCTCATGAAATTGTTGCGTGTCGTATTGCACGCGGTTTTTTTCCAGCAAAGCATAGGCCTTGGTTAGGATGGTATTATCCGCAGGCTCAAGCTGATCAGGTTTAGCAGGAATAGCCTCACCACAATTTTTGAAAACCATAGACAACACACGCTGGCAAAGATTTCCTAAATCATTAGCCAGATCACCATTCATGCGGTGCGTCATCGCCGCGGCTGAAAAATCACCATCACTGCCAAAAGGAACTTCGCGCATCAAGAAATACCGCATCTGATCAAGTCCGTAAGTTTCCGCTAAAACAACAGGATCAATCACATTTCCCAATGATTTTGATATTTTTTGCCCTTCGTTCGTCCACCATCCATGAGCAAATACCCGGCGCGGCAATGGCGCGCCGACTGCCATCAAGAAAGCTGGCCAATATACGGCGTGAAACCGCAGAATATCCTTACCTACCATATGCAGGTCTGCGGGCCAGAATTTTGCATATTCAGGATTATTTTCATCACCATAACCAACCGCGGTAATATAATTGGTCAAGGCATCAAGCCAGACATACATGATATGCTGTTCATCATCTGGCACAGGGATACCCCAAGAAAAACTGGTGCGACTGACTGATAGATCACGCAATCCGCCTTTGACAAAGCTTTTCACCTCATTTAGGCGCGATTTAGGGCCAACAAAATCGGGGTTGCTATCATAAAGTTCTAGCAATCTGTCTTGGAACGCCGACAGACGAAAGAAATAAGATGGCTCCTCGACCCATTCCACAGGCGCGCCAGATGGCGCCTTGCCATCAACAATCTCACTTTCGGCATAATATGCTTCGTCCCTGACCGCGTACCAGCCCTTATAACTGTCCAAATAAATATCACCAGCATCAAGCATTTGTCGCCAAATCTTTTGGCAAGTGTCTTTATGTCTGGTTTCCGTTGTCCGGATAAAATCATCATTGGTAAAATTAAGCTGTTCTGTCAGATCACGGAAATTCTGGCTAACTTCATTGGTAAATAATTGCGGGTCCATTCCACGATCAGCGGCAGATTTCTCAACCTTCTGTCCATGTTCATCCGTACCTGTCAGAAACTTAACCTCATATCCATCTAGCCGCTTAAAGCGTGCCAAGACATCACAGGCCAATGTCGTATAGGCATGGCCGATATGAGGCTTGTCGTTCACATAATAGATAGGAGTCGTCAAATAATAACTTGGCATGATCTCGCCTGAAATTGAGAAAAAGGTCACTTGTGTTGTACCTTTTGCCGTCCGGCTTCGCAAGTCTTAGACAGCCATCACAACACTTAACCTTGCGATAAGGATATTAGCATCTGCAACATTAATGGTACCATAGCCAGATTAAGGGATTCTGCCCGCCGCCAATTCCTCAAAAAATCCTGATGCCATTCAGCCAATTGATCTGCGCTATGCCTTGCCGCTAGATGCGCCACCGCGGATTGCTCTAATGCCAGTGTGGACGGATGACCGCATCCGCTGCCTTGGCTTGCCGCAAGGCCGATCAGACGCTCAAACAACAGCATAGCCATATGCCGACGGTCGCGATTGCGGATACCTGCCGCCCCCCATTGCCCTGCCAGCCGTTCAATCATGACTTTATCGCATGATGACATTGTTAGGGCTTTAAGGGTCTCGGCATAAAGTTCAATACTGCCAGTTTCTGCGGCCATACAAGCTCTGCCGGGGGCGCCATCGGCAATATGCACCATAATATCCATCCATTCGGCATCAATATCAGGATAAACTTGGCCAATAACCTGTTTGCAGTCAGTATGATCAAGGGGATCAAAGCGGATCAGGCGACAGCGAGACCGAATGGTTGGCAAAATTGAACCCGGAGAATGGCTTATGATGAAAATTATACTATTTTTCGGGGGTTCTTCCAGCGTCTTCAGCATAGCATTTGCGCCATTAACACCAATATTATCAAGCGCATCAATTACCACAACACGCCAATCACCCATAGATGGCGTCATCGACAGAAAACTGGTCATTTCCCTGACATGATCAATGCTAATGGTTTTTCGCCCTGCGTCCTCGCCATGGGTGATAATCTTTAGGTCTGGATGCGAGCCAGCCCTGATCAACTGGTTAACCGCCTCCCTAGGCTGGCCAATCATTGCCGCGTCATCATCACCAAACAACGGATCAGATTGATAGGACAACAAGCGCGCGGCTAAATGTAACGCCGCCGTTGCTTTTCCAATACCTTCTGGCCCTGCCAAAATCCATGCCGGGTGCGAGCGATTTGCAGGCTGAAGAATCTGTTCGATAATACCAGCATGACCTTTGAGCCCGAAGCGATCAAACGGATATAGATATTCATTTTGATCCGTTATCGTCTCTGCCATGATTAAAGCAATGCCCGTAATCTCGGCTCAAGCGAGGCGATGATATCCTGATGCACTTTATTTTCGTTTTGATTGGCGTCAATGACGATAAAGCGTTCCGGATTTTCTTTTGCAAGCATCAGATAGCCTTCACGCACCTTTTGATGAAAGACATCACCTTTGCTTTCAAATCTGGTTTCTTTGTCGTTTCCTCGACCATCTACACGCTTCAGCCCAATAGCAGGGTCTAAATCAAGCAAAATAGTAACATCAGGAACGATATTATCGAGACAGCGCGTATTCAACATAGCGATTAAATCAGTCTTAACACCGCCAACAATACCTTGATAGACCGTGGTGCTATCAAAAAAACGATCGGAAAGAATGGCCTCACCTCTCTCCAGCGCAGGCTTGATTAAGCGTGTCACATTATCGCGCCTTGAGGCGGTCATAAGCAAGGCTTCAACCACCGCATCCCAACGATCACGATCACCAGTGACAAGCAGTTGACGAATTTCCTCTGCGCCGATAGTGCCGCCAGGCTCACGGGTAGAGATAACAGGCTTAGGCCAAAGCAGATCAAGCCAGTTTCTCAATAGCGTGATCTGACTTGATTTACCGCACCCCTCACCTCCTTCAAGGGAAATGAATACACCATCTGTCATTTGCCAACAGCCTTGGTTTCCATCCCAAAGATCAGATAATGCAGATAGGCACCGGGATAACGATAAAATGCCAGATCCTCAACCGCTTCCGCCGCAACCAAGGGGTAGTTATATATCTTGCCATCAATATTTAAGCTTATTTGCCCCAATTCTTGCCCTTTGGCAATCGGCGCGGACACACTTGAAGGCCAGTCAGTTGTGGTCGTTACACTATCAGCAGATGACCGGCTTAACACCTTGACAACATCCTCAGACACCGTCAAAGGAACAATGCCGCGCTCCCCCATCCAGACCGAGGCATAACCAAGCACATCACCTTGATTGACCAGCTCATAGCGAGTGAACATCCGAAAGGCTAAATCCATTAAACGGATGCTTTCGTTCTTGCGTTCTTTGGATGAATTAAGTCCATTCACTACCAAAATCATGCGTTGATCATCACGCATTGCAGACCCAACAAGACCATAGCCAGAGGCTTCGGTATGACCAGTTTTCAGCCCATCTGCCCCGTCAGAGCCAAAAATTAATGGATTGCGATTACCTTGAGTAATGTTGTTATAGGTAAAACCTGTTTCTTTGAAGATACCATAATATTCCGGAAACTCCGTGATTAAGGCCCTTGCTAAGATGGCAAGATCACGCGCCGTGGTCGTTGTGACTTGATCTGGCCAACCTGTTGAATTGCCAAAAACAGTATTGCTCATACCTAGTTCAGCGGCTTTTTCTGTCATGCGTTCAGCAAAGGCGTCTTCTGATCCTGCCAGACCTTCCGCGACAACAATCGCCGCGTCATTTCCACTCTGCACAATGATACCTCGCAACAAATCGCTGACCTTAACTTGGCTTCCCGGCTCCAGAAAAGTTCGTGACCCACCTTTTTTCCATGCTTTTTCCGAAACAAGAAAAGTATCATCCATGGATAGACCACCATTCTTGAGGCGATCAAAAAGCAAATACACCGTCATGATTTTTGCCATTGAGGCTGGTTTCATAGGCTCATCGGCGTTTTTCTCAAATAAAACATCGCCATTATCAAAATCCATGATCATGACATATTCTGATGTTGATATGATCTCTGCCCGTGCAGGAACCGACATCAATATGGACATTGCCAGAACGACAGCAATCTTGGTGAAATGTGAAAATACAGACATGGTGTTTCCTTATTTATGGGTCATCTGCCAACAGAAATGCCTAAAGGCTGAGGCAATCTTGTGGTTAGAATATGGTCATTCAAGGATGATCTTTGATCCTTGATATCCCTTTTCAATCACAGACATCAAGACATGATCCGCTTCCTCAACAGAGGAAATTGGGCCAAGACGCACACGATGCAGAACATTAATACCGTTATCAAAACTAGATATTTCCCCATCTGCTATATCAGAGACACGCCCCATCACCGCAATAGCGTTATTTTTACTACTAAAAGCGCCCACCTGTATCCAAATATTTGTCGGAAGCGCGTCACCTGTCAGCAAATTAGGAGAGCTTGAATTGTTAATCAGATCAATCGCAGAAATAGTTGAGTTCGTACCGTTGCCGCCCACCGTTTGACCATTATTCAACACAAGGGTGCTGGCAGGAACTTCGGCAGCTTGGGTTTCCGGCAATTCCGGCTTCGTGAGATCGGCAAGCATGGGGAAATTACCCTTTTTGGCCTCGCGTTCAAGACGTAAGCTTTCCTCGACTAAAATTTGCACCCTCACCTTTGCCACGCCATTTTTATAAAATCCTAAAACTCGCGCGCCCTCATCCGATAAATCAATGATGCGGCCTGCTACAAAAGGTCCCCGATCATTCACACGCACAGCAATAGATCTGCCATTTTCAAGATTGGTCACTCTCACCACTGAGGGCAAAGGCAGGGTTTTATGGGCGGCAGAAATCAGGCTAGGATCAAAAATCTCACCATTTGCGGTTGGCTTGCCTGCATCCGCCTCACCATACCATGAGGCAATACCAGTTTCGTCATATTCTAGGTCGCGCTCAGGGTAATACCAAACCCCAAAAATCTCATATGGATTGCCAATTTTATAATGCGGAGTGGGTTGGGAAGTGCCTGCATCTTGAGATTTACTATATTTCTTGATCGCGGTGGCCGCCAACTCAATATTTGTTGTACAGCCAGACACCACAAAAACAGCCAAAATACTTAAAATCCAAACCCAAGACCGCATGATTAATCCTAACGCATACTATCGGCCAATGTGCCCACAGCGATGGCAAAGTAATTTGACCTGTTCCATTTCAAGATCGCTTCGTAATTAGCATAAACCAAGTAAGCAGGGCCATCCGCGCCACCCGGAAGAACCAATCTAGCATTAAGGGGCCTGGTGGGTAATGCCGAGCCATCCGCGCTTAAAATGCCAAGCTTTGCCCATTCCGGTAGAGTTTTTTTGGCTTTGCTATCATGGAAAGCCATTGCCTTTTCCGGGCTGGCGATACCAGTTGAAGGGAGCTTAACCTGACGCCCCCATGTCATATCATCTTGCCAGCCAACACTAGCAAGGTAATTAGCGGCAGAGGCAAACACATCTGACTGGGTGGTCCAGATATCTTTATGCCCGTCCTTATTATAATCTTGGGCATATTGGCGGAACGAAGATGGCATAAACTGGCTCTGCCCCATGGCGCCAGCCCAGCTTCCGTTCATATCCGCGGCGGTAATATGGCCTTCTTCGATAATATGCAGAGCATCCATCAATTCTTTGCGGAAAAACTTTGATCTGCGGCCATCATAAGCCAGCGTCACTAGGGCAGGAATAACCTTAAATCCCCCTTGCACACGGCCAAAATCTGTTTCAATTCCCCAAAGCGCCACAACAAAACGCGGCTGAACGCCATAAGTCTGACCAATTTCCGTCAGCAGGTCACGATGTTCATTTAATCTTGCCCTCGCCCGTTTCTGGCGCGAAACCGGAACAACGCGATCAAGATATTCGGCAAAGGTTAGGGTGAACTCAGGCTGGCTACGATCAAGTTCAATAACCCTTTCAATCAGCTTAACATCAGAAAGCGCCGCATCAAGGGTCGCATTAGAGATACCATCAGCGACAGCATCTTTCCTTAATTGCAAAAGCCAATCATCAAAGGCCGCATCCGCAAAGGCGAATGGCGCCCAAAGCATAAAACCGATTGCTAAAATGATGCGCATCTTATATGCCTCCGCTTTTTTGTATTGATACTATATGTTGTATCTCTTATGCGGCCAAATGACAATATCAATGGTATGTTATGGATGAAAAAATAACTTACCCTCCATCAACAGATAGAGAAAGAGTGGAACCGTAGCCGTAGCAATCAAGGTGCTAACCAAACAAGAGGTCGCGGCACGCCCAACATAATGATTATAATGTTGCGCTAGCATAAAGACATTTGCGGCAACAGGCAGGCAAGCGCTAAGAATAGCAACATTAATCCACAAAACATCCTGCCCCGGAAACATTGAAAAAATGATCATCAGCAACATGGGGTGGGCAAATAGTCGGAATATGGTGATCATACTAATTTCGCCAACAGAACTTCGGATGGGTTGACCATACAGCGTCATACCAAGGGCAAATAGCGCCGTCGGCGCCGCCGCCCCGGATAGCATAACAACAAGACTATCTAGCACTTCCGGTAGTTTTAGATCAAACAGCGCGAACACAAGACCAACAACCACCGACACCAATAACGGATTGCTGATCATGGTGCGGATGATATTAAGGATTACAGAACCAAAATTTCCCTGTCTGGGCGCGACAAAACCAGCCACTAACGCCAGCAAAACAACAGTATCCGCCAAAAGGATAACCGCGATTGGCAAAGCCGCCTCCGGCCCGAATGCCATCACCGCTAATGGCACCCCCATATAGCCATAATTCGGATAAGCCGATGCCAAGCCCAACACCCCTGTTTCTCGGATATTAAGGCGAAACAGCAAAATGCCTAACCATGCGCTAGCAAGAAAAATGATGATAGTTGCTAATTCATAACGCCACAAAAACCCCAGATTAAAAAATTGACTGGCATCACTATTGGCCACATTGGTGAACATATAGGCAGGGAGCGCAATAAAAAAGGCAAAGCGTGACAAGGTTTTGACGGCATCACCACCAAAAAACCCGATAGCACGCGATCCCATACCAAGGAAAATCACCGCAAAAAATGGGATAGAAAGTGTTAAGGCTTCGATCATGTTGAGATATTCTCATCATTGCTTATTATCTTCTGACCTATCACCTCAACAAAGCTTGGGCAATCCCCGTTAGGCCAAGAACGCAATAATTTCTTAAAAACCACAATGGTTTGTGGATTGCGGCTTTATTTCTTTATCATCCGGTGATATATCAAATTCCATCGCGGATGGGTGGCAGAGCGGTTGAATGCACCGGTCTTGAAAACCGGCATGGGTGAAAGCCCATCGTGGGTTCGAATCCCACCCCATCCGCCATTTTCCCTATCTCTTTATGGCAACCTTCCCTATGGCGGCCTTCCCTATGCCGCCCCAAGCCTCAAGGGAGGTTTTTGTTAGGATGAAGTGATATCGCTTTTCGGGCGATCAGCATCCAGCATTTCCCCATGCACAAGGAAGTACACTTGTTCCGCGATACTGGTACAGAAATCACCAATGCGCTCAATATTTTTAGCGATAAAGAGGGCATGAATTCCTGATGGGCTAGCTCCATTGTCCACCATGGCATTATAAACCTCTTTATAGACTTGGCCATGAAGGGTATCTAGCTCGACATCCGCGTTCCAAACTTGTTTGGCTTTTGTTGCATCACCATGGGTTAAGGCATCCAACACATCAACCAGCATATCTCTGGCCATTTGTGCTATATCGTCTAGTTTTTCCAAGACAGCCAAATCACCACCCTCACTGACCATCATGTTTCGGCGTTTAATGATATTCTTGGAATAATCCCCAATACGCTCAAAAAATGAAGCAATTTTGGGCGCAATAATAATATGCCGCAAATCATTAGCTTGTGGCGCTCTAATGGCAATAATTTCAACCGTCTTATTATAAACTTCAATTTCGATATGATCGATGAGACGATCATTAGCAATAAGGCTCTTGAGATCATCATCTTTCTGGCCAATCCCCTCAATGACGGCGATAAATTGGCTTAAGGCTAGATTGCCCATTTTCCCTATCAGGCGATCCAGCTCATCTAAATCGTTATCAAATGCGGTGCTGATATGTCGCGTGGTCATTTTGTTCTCCTAGCCAATTTTGCCCGAAATATAGGCTTCGGTTTGTGGGTCTTTCGGATTGGTGAAAATATCTTTTGTTTCACCAAACTCGATCAGATGCCCAAGGTGAAAATAAGCTGTTTTTTGTGATACACGCGCCGCCTGTTGCATGGAATGTGTCACAATGATGATGGTAAAGCGTTCTTGCAATTCGTTGATAAGGTTTTCAATAATTGTGGTGGCAATGGGGTCAAGCGCGGAGCAAGGTTCATCCATTAATAGCACTTCGGGACTAACTGCGATAGCTCTGGCAATACATAACCGTTGCTGTTGACCACCGGATAGCCCTGTGGCTGGCTCAGATAAACGATCATGTACCTCATTCCACAAACCTGATCTTTTCAAGCTGTCTTCTACTACATCCGCGGTTTCGGATTTATTGGACACAAGACCATGAATACGTGGGCCATAAGCCACATTTTCAAAAATGGATTTAGGGAAAGGATTTGGTTTTTGAAACACCATCCCTACCCGCGCCCGCAACAAAACAGGATCAAGTTTAGGATCATTAATATTTTGATCACCCATGATAATTTGGCCTTCCACACGGCAGGAAGGGATCACATCATTCATCCGGTTAAAGCATCGCAAAAAAGTCGATTTTCCACATCCGGACGGCCCAATAAAAGAGGTGACCTTATTCGACTCAATCGCCATGCTGATATTGTTTATGGCTTGTTTTTCACCATAAAACACATTCAGATCATGGGTGGATAATTTAGTTGTTTTTGTCATGATTGCGACCTTTTTCTTACCATCTATTTTCAAACCGCTTACGCAAGAGCACGGCTAGTAAATTCATTGAAATCAAAAATATCAGCAACACCATAATCGCTAGCGAGGACCGTTCATAAAAAGCGCGTTCGGCGCTATCTGACCAAATAAAGATTTGAACTGGCAATGCGGTTGCAGGATCCGTAATTGATGTTGGAACATCGACAATAAAGGCGACCATACCGATCATGATCAATGGCGCTGTTTCGCCTAACGCTTGGGCTATGCCAATGATTGTGCCTGTTAATATTCCGGGTGCGGCTAAGGGCAAAACATGATCAAGCGCGGCTTGCATCCGTGATGCGCCTACCCCTAACGCGGCGTCCCGAATAGATGTCGGAACAGCACGAATTGAGGCGCGGGTAGCAATAATGATAGTAGGCAAAGTCATTAAAGCCAATACCATACCCCCAACCAAAGGCGCAGATCGCGGCATATTAAATAACCCTAAGAAAATGGCTAAACCAAGTAAGCCAAAGACAATGGATGGAACCGCCGCCAGATTGTTAATATTGACTTCAATGAAATCGGTCACCCGCCCCGGCGGGGCAAAATATTCAAGATAAATAGCAGACATCACCGCCAAAGGAAGCGCAATGATGATCGTGACCATTAATGCCATGGCTGAGCCAACAACAGCCCCAAGAATACCTGCGCTTTCGGGTTCTCTTGAATCCGCGCTCGTGAAAAAGGTAGAGTTAAAGACCTTGCGCAGATCACCCTGTTGTTCCAACTGATTGATCCAATCAAGCTGATTGTCTTTAATACGGCGTAATTTTTCAGGCAGTGAGGTATTGATACGACCCTTTAATAACATATCAAGATCATCAGATGTCTTTACCCAAAATGAGGTCTGGTTAACTAGGTCAGGATTTTTTTCAATAGCTAGGCGCAATTCATAGCCAGCGTTATCCGACACCAGATCATTAAGCATACGTTGATCAGACATTCCTTTGACCGCAGGAAACCCTTTTCGGAATGATTTTTTAACCAACCCACTCCAGTTAAAATTTTGCGATTTTTGCGGATCAATCTGACCATCTTCACCAAAAATCTTATCTTTTGGGATTTCAAGATTCACCCGAACCTCGGATTGAAGCAGGGCTGTATATCCATTTGAAAAAATATTGACCATCAGAACAACCAGAAACCCGATCGCCAGAGTTATCGCGGCAATGCCTGCTATTTTTAACCGTTTTTCCCGTTTATGCCTTTTGTGCAAACTTTTGGAAATCTGGGCAAGTCTGTCATCAATTGACATCGCTTTGATAGGGTTACTCATATCGGCCTCCCATGCGACGTGAAACGCTCAAGGCCGCCATATTCAACATCAAAGTCATAACAAATAAGGTGATGCCAAGCGCAAAGG
>CBFIDH010000022.1:0-34350 GCA_965661405.1 Puniceispirillales bacterium (SeqCode) | reverse complement strand
TATTTGATCTGCGGCATAAGCAACTGGTTCAGCGTGAAAGTTTCCACCTGATACAATCAGGCCTTCTTCAACAAGAACAATCGGGTTATCAGTAACAGCGTTTGATTCAATAGCTAGTGTGGCCGCCGCAGAATTGAGAATATCAACCGCCGCCCCTAGCACTTGAGGCTGGCAACGAATACAATACGGGTCTTGGACGCGGTGATCGTCATTCCGATGACTTTCTCTTATTTCTGATCCTGCCAATAGCCGCCGACTTTCTGCCGCGACGTTTATTTGACCTTTGAGTCCACGCAAGGCATGGATACCGGGTAAGGTGGGGGATGTTGATCCCATGATCGCATCAGTTGTCAAAGCACCGGAGATGATCGCGGTCTTGACTAATTGCTGAGTTTTCCATAACCCGATCATAGCCATTGCGGTCGAAAATTGCGTGCCATTGATCAAAGCAAGACCTTCTTTAGGTGCTAGAGTTAATGGGTTAAGACCAGCTTTCTGAAGGGCCTCACCACCTGACATACGCTTGCCTTTATAATAGGCTTCTCCTTCACCAATGAGAACGGCAGACATATGCGCCAATGGTGCTAAATCACCAGATGCCCCAACGGACCCTTGTTCAAGAATGACGGGAATCACGCCTTCTGCTAACATATTTTGAAGCATGATTATGGTTTCCCAGCGAACGCCAGATGCCCCTCGCGCCAAAGAATTGATTTTAAGCATCATCATCAATCGTGTTGATGTTTCCTCAAGGTGATCACCTACACCCGCGCAATGCGATAAAATCAAATTACGCTGAAGCGTTTTCACTTCGTCCGAATTGATCGTGACGGATGCCAGCTTGCCAAATCCTGTATTGATACCATAAACAGGCACATCACCATCAGCGGCGTTTGCAACTATTTTAGCAGCTTGATCAACCCTATCTTTGGCCGAGGGGTCAATTTCTATCATGATCCCATGTCGCCACAGATGTTCCCATTGTTTGAGAGTAACTTCTCCTGACCGCATCATAAATATTTCTTTGGTCATAACTGTCCTCTCACAACTCGCCTGATCAATGGATTATACCCTATCCGATAGCTAAGTTCAGAGGGATGCTTGATATCCCACAAGGCGAGATCAGCAATATAGCCTTTCGCCAGACGCCCACGATTATCTATTCCTAATGCTTTTGCAGCGTGATGCGTAACCCCGCGAAGAACCTCTTGGGGTGTCATCTGAAACAATGTTGCTGACATATTCATGGCCAGCAGCAAGGATGTCATGGGTGATGAGCCGGGGTTACAATCGGTTGATACCGCCATTGGTACATGATGTTCGCGGAAAGCGGCAATTGGCGGTAATTGTGTTTCGCGTAATGTATAAAATGCACCTGGCAGAATAACAGCAACTGAACCTGCTTTTGCTAAAGCCTTGGCGTCTTCATCATTGGCATATTCCAGATGGTCAACAGATATAGCCTGATAGTTTGCGGCCAGCATTGTCCCCCCAAGATGGGATAATTGTTCAGCATGAAGTTTTACAGGAAGGCCAAGTTCCTTGGCTTTATCAAATACTCTGGCTATTTGCGCTGGCGTAAAAGCAATCCCCTCACAAAACCCATCCACGGCATCAACAAGATTTTCGGCATGGGCGATTTCTAACGCCGGGATGACCACCCTATCAATATATTCATCAGGTTTGTTTTTGTATTCATCTGGCAGGGCATGAGCCCCCAAAAATGTTGTTTTAACAATAATGTCTCTTTTGTCTGCAAGAGCGCGGGCGGCGCGGAGCATCTGGCATTCTGTTTCCACATCTAGGCCATAGCCAGACTTGATTTCGACAACCGAAACCCCTTCAGATATGAGATGATCCAATCTTGATAATGCTGTATCTATCAGATTATCCAGCGTTGCTGAACGGGTGGCCTTTACCGTAGAATTAATGCCGCCGCCAGCGCGAGCGAGTTCTTCATATCCGGCCCCATTTAGACGCATTTCAAACTCAACCGCGCGATCACCTCCATGGACGATATGCGTATGGCAATCTATCAATGCTGGAGTAATTAACGCACCTTGAGCATCATATGTTGAAATTGATGTGCTGTTTTCATCATTTAAAAAAGGGCAATCCTGATAAGCGCCGACCCATTCTATAAATGGGCCATTAATGGCTAATGCCGCATCAGTAATGATACCATAATCATCATCATGACTTAAGGTCACCAAGGTCGCGTTATGAATAATGATCACAGATATTTCCTTGCTTTCATTTTCTTTTCCCCTTTTAATATGTATGCACATAAAAATAGTGAGATCAAGCAAGAAACCAGACATGACAAAGCCCCATATCTCCTTTTGCTTTATGAGGCTGTTCCCAATATCTCTTGCTAAACGATCACGCTAGCCTTTACGTTACAGATATCATTTTTGCGAGAAGATGGAAAAATATGTTTACGATAACAGCGGATACGGCACTCACTGATCAGGGCTGGAAAAACGATATTCAGCTGACAATTATTGATGGAAAAATTGATACCATCACAGCGCGGAACCAGCATGGCGGGAACACCAAATCAGATGCTCATGTGTCGATTTTATTACCTGCCCCATGTAATCTTCATAGTCATGCTTTTCAACGCGCAATGGCTGGATTAACCGAGTTCAGAGGCGATCACCCCGAAGACAGTTTCTGGACATGGCGACAGTTGATGTACCGTTTTCTCGAAACACTAACACCTGAAGATGTGCGTGCTATTGCCGCTTTGGTTCAAATGGAAATGCTTGAAGCTGGTTATGCCGCGGTTGGTGAGTTTCATTATCTGCATCATCAGGCTGATGGTACTCCTTATGATGATCTAGCAGTAATGGCCGCCGCCATTACAGATGCCGCAACAGAAACAGGCATAGGCATGACCTTGCTTCCTGTTCTTTATCAATATGGCGGGTGCGACCAGAGACCATTAGGGCCGGGGCAGAAGCGCTTTGGCAGCCAGATTGATCAGTTTTATCATCTTCATGACGCCTCAACGAAACTGATCAAGAATCTGCCTGATGATGCGTGTATTGGTGTTGCCCCACATTCGTTGCGGGCGGTATCGCATGATGGGTTGCTGGCATTGGTTAATATGCTGCCAGATGCACCGCTTCATATCCATCTCGCCGAACAACTCGCAGAGGTAGATGAGGTTAAAGCCCACACAGGCGCCAGACCAACAGAATGGTTGCTAGATCAGGTGGATGTTAATAGCCGGTTCTGTCTCATCCATTCAACCCAGATGACGTCATCCGAAACCTTGGCTTTGGCAAAATCAGGTGCAGTAGTTGGACTTTGCCCCATCACCGAATCAAGCCTTGGTGATGGGATTTTTGATGGTGAAAGATATGTAACACATGGCGGTAAGATTGGTGTGGGATCAGATTCTAATATCCGGATATCATTGGTTGAAGAATTACGAACTCTTGAATACTCGCAACGTCTTCGTGATAAAAAACGGAATATCATGGCAACAGAACAAGCCTCAGTCGGCAGGATGTTATGGGAAAAAGTTAATAGTGGCGGGCATCAGGCAATGGGCAGGCAAGGAGGGGTGATTTGTGCTGGTGCATGGGCAGATCTGGTTGCTTTGGATCATATGGCCCTTGATTTGATAGGCCTTAGCGGTGATCGCATCCTTGATAGTTTGGTCGCGGCAGGTGATAAATCTATGATAAGTGAGGTATGGTCAGCGGGCCGGCATATGGTAACATCAGGCCAGCATATCCATCGCGATGCTATCACGGCACGGTATTCAAAACAGGTAAAACATTTACGGCAATTGAAACTATCATGACACGTCAGAGTTGGAATAATATCAAAGAAAAAGTGATGGAAAAACTGAACTCCCGTCACTGGTTACCCGGAGAAAAACTTCCCAATGAGGAAATTATGGCAAGGGATTATGGCGTGGCGAGAACGACGCTTAATCGTGCCTTGCGTGAAATTGCAAAAGAAGGATATCTGATCCGCCGCCGCAAAGCCGGGACGTTTGTTGCTGTACATCCGGTTCGCCGCGCGGTGGTCAAGATACCGATCATCAGGCATGAGGTCGAAGCATCACGAAAAGCATATGGGTATAAATTGCTAGAACAAGATATAAAAATGCCGCCGCATAAAACAGGAACACAGCCATGTCTTTTTATAAGGGCGGTGCATTATGCAGATGATACCCCCCATGCTCTTGAGGAACGTTGGGTAAATCATCATATCGTGCCAGATATTTTAGACGCAAATCTTGATAAGGTGAGTGCAAATGAGTGGCTTGTTCTCAATACGCCATTTTCTTCTGGACTAGTTGGTTTTAGCGCCGCCAATGCCACAAACGAGCAGGCAAAATTGCTTGGCTTGCAAGCGAATGAAGCTGTTTTTATTGTTAATCGTGACACATGGCAAGATGGTGATTTTATTACTAACGCCCAGATCATTTACACAAACTCATATCGGGTTGAGAGCTATTTATAGGCCCCTTGTTGATATCACTATTCAACAATCAAGCCTGTATATTAACCTGTATATTAAAAGGGTGAGGGTTTTATTTGCTATATAGGGAATGCACAACATTCGATGTGATTACAACAGATATAGGTGAATTATGAAATGGGGACCTGGCAGATTATTATTCATACATATCGCGGATGCCGCATCTGAAGATATGAAAGAATTACCTTTTGCTGAACTGATTAAAGATAAAGGGATCAAAGGTGATAGGTACTTTAAGGGAACAGGAAAATATTCTGATATTCCGGACGTAAGGGATGTCACCTTAATTGAAAAAGAAGTGCTTGATGCTTTGGAGGAAAATCAACCACCACTGCAGGATAAAAGCATTATATTAAAACCTCATGAACACCGAAGAAACCTCACAACTGAGGGTGTTCCGCTAAACTATCTTGTCGGAAAGCAATTTAAAATTGGAGATGCGGTATTAGAAGGCGGAAGATTAAACTTCCCTTGTAAGTATCTTGAAGAGTTGCTCAATCGTCGTCTGGTTTTGCCTTTATATAACAGGTCAGGTCTAAACTGTAGAGTTGTTAAAAGCGGCATCATTAAACAACATGATATCATTGAACCTCTTTAGATCTTTTCCTGAGTCATTTTAATGAAGGCGTTATGACTTAATGAGGGCGTTATGACTTGATGAGGGCGTTATGACTTGATGAGGGAGTTATGGCGCACCCGGCGAGATTCGAACTCACGACCTCTGCCTTCGGAGGGCAGCACTCTATCCAGCTGAGCTACGGGTGCCTATCCCCACTTTATACCATACCCTGACAAAAAGGAAACCTGACAAACGCGCTTTGCCGTCTTTGGCCTTTGCCCTCGCTATCTTGGTTCGGGCTTAGTGCAAGCTTGGCGCATAACCTGTCTTATGCGTCTTGGGTGAGGGTCAGAAACACATCTTCAAGGTCGGGTTCTGAGGTGCTGATATCGGCGATATGAAATCCAGTTTCGGCGGCGGCGGCGATAATAGCACCTGCGGTGAGGGCCGCCGGATCATAGCGGATATTTAACCGGGGTCTATCTCCGGCTTCACCGTTAACATCTGCCTCAACCACAGGGGGGGCAGCATTGGTGAGCGCATCCAGCCGCGCCTGAAACGCCGCAAGATCACTGGCATGAGTGGCATTATCCGGAGCCTTGGTCAGCGTCAAGGTGAGTTGCTTTATTCCTGCCCCGGCGAGCAAATCCACCGTCCGTTGCTGGGTAATGACGCGGCCATGATTAAGAATGGCAATCTCATCACAGAGCGCCTCCGCTTCCTCTAGGTAATGTGTGGTCAGAATAATCGTCACACCTTGAGCATTGAGGGCGCGGATCATATCCCATAGTCGTTGGCGCAACGCCACATCAACACCGGCGGTGGGCTCATCCAGCACCAAAACAGGTGGCTGATGCACCATGGCCTTGCCCACCAAGAGACGCCGCCGCATTCCGCCAGATAGCGTGCGAGCATAGGCCGTGGCCTGATCAGTCAATCCGATTAATTCAAGGATATTATCGGTGCGGCGTTCATGGGCTGGTACGCCAAACATTCCGGCTTGTATTTCCAGCGTTTCCCGTGGTGTGAAAAAAGCATCTATATTCAACTCCTGCGGCACAATACCGATATTTGATCGCGCTTGCCTTGGGTTTTGGTCGATATCCGTTCCCCAAACTCGGACTTCACCTTGGGTTTTGATAACTGTTCCTGCCAGAATATTGATCAGAGTTGATTTCCCTGCACCATTAGGCCCCAACAGGCCAAACACGCAACCAACAGGTATCTTGAGAGAGATATCACTCAGCGCTTGTTTTGGTGGCCGTTTATGCTTGGCACGATAGGTCTTGTTCAGACCGCTGATAGTGATTGCCAGACCATCTGGTGATGGCGTAAATTGGGGTGAATCCAGCATATTAGTCTTTCTATGGGGCCTCTAAGGGGCATCTAAAGGGTTATGGGATCATAACCATCATTGTCGACATAGGACAAATGGCGATAAATTTCAACACTGGCAGGGCTTGCAAAAAATCCGCATCTTGTCATGATAAGACGATATCTGAAATCCGGGAACATGATCATGACAACACATCTTATAAAAGCCCCAGCCACCGATCTTGCACCAGCACATCCGGTGCCGGAAGTGAATGATATGATCCCTGTAAAAGGTCTGCGCGTGTCTTGTGATGGCGGCGGCGGCGCGCTTGGGCATCCTCAGGTTTGGTTAACTCTTGATGAAGAAGGCCGTGATGTACGCTGTCCCTATTGCTCGCGTCATTATGTTGAGGATACGGATAACGGACAAGGTTGATGGGGCATCAGCTCGCGCTTATTGACGGCTCGGCCTATATCTTCAGGGCATTTTTTGCTCTGCCGCCGATGACCCGCGCCGATGGCACGCCAGTTAATGCCGTGTTTGGTTTTACCAGCATGGTGATGAAACTGCTGGATGATCTGCAACCTGACCATGTGATTGTTGTTCTGGATCAGGCGCGGGAAACTTTCCGCAACGAGATTTACGCCGATTATAAGGCTAATCGTAATGCCCCGCCAGAGGAGCTAAAACCCCAATTCCCATTGATCAGAACGGCGGCTGAAGCTCTTAATCTGCCAGTTGCAGAGGCCCCAGGATTTGAGGCAGATGACCTGATCGCCACCTATGCCCGCGCCGCTATCTCACAAGACCTTGATGTGGTTATTGTGTCTTCGGATAAAGATTTGATGCAGTTGGTCAAACCGCGGGTTGATATGCTAGACCCGATGAAACAGAAACGCATTGGCAGCGACGAAGTGTTTGAAAAATTCGGTGTTGGCCCAGAACGGGTGGTAGATGTTCAGGCATTAGCCGGGGATTCCACCGATAATGTTCCGGGTGTGCCGGGAATAGGGATCAAAACCGCCGCGGAGTTGATTAATACCTTTGGTGATCTTGATACCTTGCTTGATCGCGCGGGTGAGATCAAACAACCTAAGCGCCGCGAAAGCCTGCTTACCTTTGCAGATCAAGCGCGCCTGTCACGTGAGTTGGTTCGGCTGAGAGAAGATGCCCCGATGCCTGTTGATCTTAGTGATGCGGCGCGGCGGCCCTATGACATGACAGCGTTAACAGATTTTCTCAAAGCTCAGGATTTCAAAAGACTGCTAACACGGCTCGCGGGTCATATGCCAACGACTGCACTTTCACAACCTGCCACGGATACCCAAAAGGGTGACACGAAAATAGGGGAGATTGAGTCCGGGAATAAGGCGGCGGCCGTTCCTGTGGCCGTTCCTGCGACCGTGACGGAAACGGAATATGAATTGATTACCCGGCCAGATCAATTAGCGGCTTGGGTGGATATGATCACCAAGGCCGGATTGGTTTCAGTTGATACCGAAACCACTTCACTCAACGCATCACAGGCATTGATGGTCGGAATTGCGCTGGCGGTGACCCCCGGCAAGGCCGCTTATATTCCGCTTCGCCATTGCCAAGCCCAAACTAAGGGACAGGGTCAGGGTCAGCTTGATCTTGGCATAGCGCATGGTGATGATAACGCCAAGGCACCGGACGATACCGCCAATGATGCGGCTGGTCTTAACGAAACTGTGCTTGTGCCAGATCAATTATCGCTAGATGAAGTGATCACCGCGCTTCGGCCTGTGCTTGAGGCAGAGGATATTATTAAAATTGGTCATAACCTCAAATATGATGATCATATTTTTTCGCGCGGGGTTAATGGCGGGGTTCGATTAAACCCTGTTGATGACACGATGTGCCTTTCCTTCGTTCTGGATGCAGGGACAGGCATCGGGCATAAGCTGGATGATTTGGTAGCCCATCATTTAGGCCATCAGATGATCAGCTATCAGGATATTTGTGGCAAGGGCGCAAACAAACGCCGTTTTGATGAGGTTAGCCCCCAAGAAGCGTTGAATTATGCCGCTGAAGATGCGGATATGACCTTGCGGCTATGGCAAATATTGAAACCAAGATTAGCAACAGAACACAAAACGCGGGTTTATGAACGTCTGGAACGCCCATTGATCTCGGTGCTTGTTGATATGGAAATCGCAGGGATTAAGGTTGATGCTGGACGGCTTGCCACCATTAGCCAAGAGTTCGCAGGGAGACTGAAAACCCTAGAGGCTGAGATTTATGATCTGGCTGGAACCAGTTTTAATATCGGTTCACCCAAACAATTAGGTGAGGTTTTGTTTGAACAAATGGGGCTTCAAGGTGGTAAGAAATCTAAGACAGGTGCTTGGTCAACTGGCGCGGATGTTCTGGATAATCTGGCGGCGGCAGGGGCGGATATTGCCCAGAAAGTGCTGGATTGGCGACAATTGGCTAAGCTTAAATCCACCTATGCCGATGCCTTGGTATCAGCCATTCACCCTGCCTCAAGGCGGGTGCATACCTCATACTCTATGGTTGGGGCATCGACTGGTCGCTTGTCATCTAGTGACCCCAATATCCAAAATATCCCGATCCGCACACATGAAGGCAGGCGCATTCGTACCGCTTTTGTGGCAGAGCCGGAGCATAAATTAATCTCGGCGGATTACTCACAGATTGAACTAAGGCTTGTGGCCCATATCGCCAAAGAAGAAACCATGATCAATGCCTTTCGGCAGGGGGTGGATATTCATGCCCAAACAGCGTCTGAGGTGTTTTCAGTGCCACTGGATGAGATGACAGGAGAAACACGCCGCCGCGCCAAGGCTATTAATTTTGGCATTATTTATGGGATTTCCGCCTTTGGTCTGGCAAGGCAGTTGAGTGTCCCACAAGGTGAGGCAAGAGATTATATCGCCGCTTATTTTGAGCGCTTCCCCGGTATCAAAACCTATATGGATGAAGTAAAATTGGCCGCGCATGAACAGGGTTATGTCGAAACCTTGTTCGGACGCCGTTTGCATATTAACGGCATCACCTCATCCAATCAGGCTCAGCGCGGGTTTGCCGAGAGACAAGCAATTAATGCCCCAATTCAAGGCACCGCGGCGGATATCATTAAACAAGCAATGGTGCGAATGCCGGAGGCATTAACGCAATCCGGGCTAGGGGCCAGAATGTTATTGCAGGTGCATGATGAGTTGATCTTTGAATGCGTTGAGGACGAAACCGAAGACGCCATCGCGCTAGTCACTCAAGTCATGGAAGCGGCGGCAAAGCCAACCCTTGATCTCTCTGTGCCATTGGTAGTTGAGGCGGCGGCAGGCGACAGTTGGGATGAGGTGCATTAACCTTTACGGGGCATCACCTCATCAGCGTCAAGCCAGATGATACGACCATAACCAGCTACCAGATGAAACCGCCTTGGGATCATCCGATAAACATGAAAATCAGCAAAGCTGGCGTAAAGTTTGGCTTCATGATGGCGAGCAAGAAACCGATTGAGGCTATCTTCGCGGTCATCTTTTTCTATTTCACCTTGAATGGTTAACCGCGCGCCGCTTAATGCCCCTTTGCCATCCTCTGAACTGTTCGTGCCATCCAACATAAGGGCGGCGCGATGATCGACCTTAAGATTTTGGGTATGATCCGCCAGATCAGATATCATCAGCAAAGGCATCCCTTCGGCGGAATTAGCCATCAGCACCAGACTGGCATAAGGGGCGGCGGTGTTCTGATCAATGGTGGCCAGACTCGCCTTGCCCAGCCGCGCCATTAAATCCAAACTGATCGCAATCATATCGGGTTTTGATGTTTCGGTCATGATACTTTTCCTCTGCTGGCTTCTTTTTGCCATGATCTGAACAAAGTGACGCCCCAGCCTTCGGTGTAGCATCATTATTCCAAGTGGTTTAAGATAAGCATATTGTCAAGGAGGACATAGGAATGGGGTCAAGAATTGCGTTGGTAGATGACGACCAGAATATTATCACTTCGGTATCGCTTCTGCTTGAGACTGAGGGATATGAGGTTGATACCTATTCTGACGGGGAACAGGGTTTAATAGGGCTGAAACGCCGACCACCGGATTTGGCTATCCTTGATATTAAGATGCCGCGCATGGATGGCATGGAGTTGCTTCAGAAAATCCGAACATCTAGTGCGATGCCTGTGATCTTTCTGACCAGCAAAGATGATGAACTTGATGAAGCCTTGGGGCTACGCATGGGGGCAGATGACTATATCACCAAACCGTTTTCGCAGCGGCTTTTGCTGGAAAGGGTGCGGGCGATTCTGCGCCGTGCCGATCAATCGGTGACTAGCAGTGGTGATCAAATGGTGGTGCTTGGAGATATGACCCTTGATCCTGATCGCCATTCCTGCAAGTGGAAGGGCAAGGATGTTAAGCTGACGGTGACAGAGTTTTTGATTTTGTCGGCGTTGGTTCGCCGCCCCGGTATTGTCAAAAACCGTGATCAGTTGCTAGACGCCGCTTATGGTGAAAATGTTTATCTGGATGATCGCACGATCGACAGCCATATTAAACGACTTCGCCGTAAATTTCGTGAGGGCGACCCCACATTCGATCAGATTGAGACGCTTTATGGGGTAGGCTATAAATATCTTGAACAATAGCAAACGCCATCGCTTTTTCTTTTTCTCGCTTGGCTTCCGTATTATCGCGGTGGCTATTTTTCCGGTGGGAGCCTTTCTCATCGGGTTATTCTATGTTGATCAGTACCGTGAGACGGTACTTTCAGCAGAGCTGATGGCATTACAGCGTCAGGGTGAGACTTTGGCGCAGACGATTGGCTGGACAGACGCCGGTTATTCCCAACTAGCGCGGCGTGAGATATCAAGCGAGACGATGCAACAGGCGGCGCAACTGATAGCCAGTATTCCTGATGCACGAATAAGGGTATTTCAACCTGATGGCACATTACTGCTAGATAGCGTAAGCGCGATTGGTCTTGCCGCCCCACCCAGCATTATTACCACAGAAACACCTCGTTCCAACAAAGGCGGATTAAATCGCCTAACAGGATGGATTAAAGACGCGGTGGATGGGATTGCCTCTATGCTATCCAGCAAAGAAGATTATCCTGCTTGGCGAGAAACGCAATCTCCTTTCGCAAAAGATTATACAGGTGTTGAACAGGCTCTAGCTGGTGATCCTGAACAGTTTATTGCCCGTGACCGAAATGATCAGGTCATCTTGGGGGTAACGGTACCAATTCGAAATCTGCGCGTGGTGCGTGGTGCGCTTTTGTTGACGGCATCAGGTGATCAGATTGAACAGGATGTGGCATCCGTGAGGTATTCCTTTTTTCAGGTGTCGCTTGGGGTGTTGGTGGTTACTATTTTGATTGGCTATTTCTTATCACGATCTATCACGCGGCCGATTGCCCAACTGGCGCGGGCCGCGGATCAAGTCAGGCTGTCCAACACGAAACAGATCACTTTGCCGCAACTGGTTAAGCGTAATGATGAAATAGGTGAATTGGCGCGGGATATCACGCTCATGACACAAGATCTTCAAGAACGCGCGGTGGCGACGGCGGGATTTGCCGCCGATGTCGCGCATGAGATTAAAAATCCGTTGACCTCTCTGCGAAGCGCGGTTGAGACGCTTGATCGTGTGACTAATCCCGATCAGCAAAAACGACTGCTTGAGGTGATCCAGTCAGATGTTGTCAGACTAGATCGTTTGATCACTGATATTTCTGCCGCCAGCCGCATTGACCACGATCTGTCCGAGGCAAAATACGAAACCGTTGACCTTAATGAATTGATCCGAGGATTTGTTGAGGCAAGGCGGCTATCACATGATCACCTGCATCTTGATCTGGCGTTAATGGAAAAACCTGTTTTTGTTCGTGTTGCGGTAGATCGCATTGTTCAGGTCATGGATAATTTGCTTTCCAATGCCGCTAGTTTTAGTGCTTCTGGCGGTCATATCGTGTTTTCCGTATCGGTGGAGGGTCGGCAGGCGGTGGTCAGTGTCAGTGATGAAGGTGTGGGGATACCAGATAAAAAATTAGATGCTATTTTTGATCGTTTTTATTCCGAGCGACCATCAAGTGAGGGGTTTGGGGAACATTCCGGGCTTGGTCTGTCGATATCACTTAAAATTGCTGAGGCGCATGGCGGCAAGATGTTGGCCAGCAACCGAAGAAATGATGAGGGCAAAGTCACTGGTGCTGAACTTCGCTTAGAATTGCCGCTTTCAAGTGGTGAGAAAAAGGATAGTGTGACATAATTCATATCGGACAGGTAATATGGTATCAACTGGCAATGATCATAACGGCAAAGATGCAACATCTGACTTTATGATCCCAAGTAAAAAACTGGTAGTGATTTGTGGGTTGTCCGGGTCAGGGCTGTCCACGGCGTCTCATTTTCTGGAAGACGCTGGTTATACGGCTGTTGATAACTTGCCGCTTTTTCTTTTTGATCAACTGATCTCGCGTGAGGTAGAGGTCAATGGTCGGCATCTGGTGGTGTCGATTGATGCCCGTACTTCTGGCTTTACCTCGGACAGTCTTTTGGCCTTAATGTGGGATACTCGACGGCGACTTGGTGATCAAGTCATGTTGATTTTTCTGACCACAAGTGAGGCGGAATTAGCCCGGCGATTTAATGCGGCGCGGCGGCGGCATCCTTTGACAACTAGCGAAGGGATTGCTGATCTGGCATCTGCTATTTCTCATGATATGGAACGCATGAAAGGCATTGATGCTGAGGCTGATCTTGTCATTGATACCACAGGGTCTATTCCGGGGGATTTGCGGCGGCGCCTATTGCAAGAAATCGGCGCTGATACCCATGAACATATGCCTGTTGAGATAAAGAGTTTTTCTTATCGTGATGGTCTGCCGGATGAGGTGGATTTGGTTTTTGATATGCGGTTTTTGACAAATCCGCATTGGTCAGCGCATCTAGCGGAGGCAACAGGACGCGATCAGGATGTGCAAGACTTTATCCGTTTGGACCCTTCGTTTGATGAATATATGCACCATTTGAAAATGCAGTTAGATTTGGTGTTACCGCTTTATCAAAAAGATGGTCGGCCGCAATGCCGGATTGGTTTTGGCTGTACAGGTGGGCGTCATCGGTCGGTATTCGCGGCGGAATATATCGCGGAATATTTGCGCGGCAAATCCTATGATATCAGGTTAACTCATCAGAAACTTTCTGGCTAAGGTCTTGACTGATTATCAGCATTATAAATTGGCATAATCAAACGTCTTTGGTCAGAGGATATTATCCATGTAGCATTGCAATAATCATTACTCTTTGCTAAGTAATGGTGGAATTTCATAGGATGACAAAATGACACAAGATTATCATGTAGCAGATATGTCTCTTGCTGATTGGGGACGCAAGGAAATTGAAATCGCCCAGACAGAGATGCCGGGCTTGATGGCACTTCGGGATGAGTTTGGTAAATCAAAACCTCTTAAAGGGGCAAGGATTGCCGGATGTTTGCATATGACCATCCAAACAGCGGTGTTGATCGAAACCTTGGCTGATCTTGGCGCTGATATCCGCTGGTCTTCTTGTAACATTTATTCCACCCAAGATCAGGCCGCCGCCGCTATTGCTGATCGCGGTATCCCTGTTTATGCCTTTAAGGGTGAGACCTTGGCCGATTATTGGAATTTTGTTGATCAGACCTTTCAGTGGCCGGATGGTAAGGGCGCGAATATGATCCTTGATGATGGTGGGGACGCCACCATGTATATCCTGCTTGGTGCCAGAGCCGAAGCTGGTGAGGATGTTCTTGCTAAGCCTGCCTCAGAAGAAGAGGAGTTTCTCAAGGCCCAGATCATGAAGCGTCTGGCGGCTAGCCCCGGCTGGTTCACGATGCAACGTGACGCGATCAGAGGCGTGTCCGAAGAAACCACCACAGGTGTGCTTAGACTTTACCAAATGGCAGAAGCCGGACAAATGCCGTTTCCTGCCATTAATGTTAATGACAGCGTGACCAAATCCAAGTTTGATAACCTTTATGGGTGTCGGGAATCTCTGGTGGACGGAATTCGCCGTGCAACCGATGTGATGCTTGCGGGTAAGGTTGCGGTTGTTTGTGGTTATGGTGATGTTGGCAAAGGTTCTGCCGCATCACTTCGCCAAGGCGGTGCTAGAGTCATGGTGACAGAAGTTGATCCGATCTGTGCTTTGCAAGCTGCCATGGAAGGCTATGAAGTGGTTACGATGGAAGACGCGGCATCTAAGGCTGATATCTTTGTCACTGCAACAGGCAACCGTGATGTTATCAATGTTGACCATATGCGGGCGATGAAAGACCGCGCTATTGTCTGTAACATTGGACATTTTGATAACGAGATTCAGGTCAATGCGCTTAGCAATATGACGTGGAACGAGGTTAAGCCGCAGGTTGATGAGATTACTTTCCCTGACGGAAAAAAGATGATCTTGCTGGCAAAAGGGCGGTTGGTTAATCTAGGTTGTGCAACGGGGCATCCTTCGTTTGTTATGTCGGCGTCATTCACCAATCAGGTGCTGGCACAGATGGAATTGTGGGGCAACGCTAAGGCTTATGAAAATAAGGTTTATACCTTGCCGCGTCATCTTGATGAAAAGGTAGCTATGTTGCATCTGGAAAAGGTTGGCGCCAAGCTGACAAAACTTGATGAAACTCAGGCAAGCTATATTGGCGTTGATCAAGCAGGCCCCTTCAAGTCAGAGCAATATCGTTATTAAGGTATGCTGGCGCCAACAAACAATTTTCGTTGGCTTTATGATACTTTGAGAAAATGACTTGCTTTAATGTCACATTGGCGGAGTTAACCCTATCGGGTGAGGCCGAGACTCTGGCACTTGGTGCGCGACTTGAACAGCATCTTAATTTTGGTGATGTGATCGGCCTTGAAGGTGAGATGGGAGCAGGGAAATCTGTTCTTGCGCGCGGCGTTATCCGCGCCGCGGCAACACGAACAGGCATCGCCGTTGAGGATATTCCCAGCCCAACCTTTACCCTAGTGCAGTATTATCCGCGCGCCCCGCATCACGCAAATTCAGGCCGGGTAAATTCAGGACGGGCAAATTCAGGCCGGGCAGAAGATCATCTGATCTGGCACATTGATTTGTGGCGACTTGATACGCCGCAAGATGCCTTTGATATCGGGCTTGATGAAGCCATGGCAAACGCCGTTTGTTTGATCGAATGGATGAGTAAGCTTGGCCCATCCGCCCCCCAAGATGCTTTGCAAATGAACTTAAAACAGGGCAAAACTCCTGATGAGAGACAGGTCAGTTTCCATGCCGCCGCCGCGCATCAAGACCATTGGCGCCGCATTCTTGAGGCGGCTAATGTGCCTATAACTCCAGAGCCAACCCCATCCCAATAAGCGATTATCCGCGCTTATGATTGCTATATGTGATGACAAGTTAAAGACGTCATGATGCTTAAGTCTAACTAGGCTTTTTGGTAACACTGGGGTATAATCTGGACATGGCTACTCCTGACGCTTCACGGGTGCATTATATTCCGGCAGGGGCCTGTTTCGCCGATGATTTGGTGGCCGGAATAATGACCAAGGTTGATGACCCTGCTTGCATGGCATCAGCGATGATACTTCTCCCAAACCGCCGCTTAACACAAGCTGTTCGGCTGGCTTTTTTGCGACATTCTGCTGGTAAGCCGCAAATTTTACCGCGGCTTATGGCTATTGGTGATATTGACGCTGATGATGCCGATCTAGTGGTTGCAGGGTGGGACGCTGGCGATTTACCGCCAGTCATTGATCCGTTGGAGCGCCAATTTTTACTGGCTAGATTGGTTCATCTCTTTCGTCGTCAAAACGCAGAAACAGAAATCAGCCAGACAGAGGCCTTTGCATTGGCGCGCGCGTTGGGTGAGTTTCTTGACCAGATGCAAACCAATGGGGCGAACTTCACGGACCTGTCAGATTTGGTCACAAGTGAACTGGCAGATCATTGGCAAAAGATTCTGGCATTTCTGAAAATCCTGACTGAAAAATGGCCCGATGTGTTGGCTGAGCGTGAGAAAACGGATCAAGGCATTTGGCGTGACGCCGCTATCCGAGCAAGGGCAAAGGCATGGCAGGAAAATCCGCCGCAAGGGTTAGTTATCATTGCCGGCTCAACAGGGTCGGTGCCAGCAACACAAGCACTGATGAAAACGGTGCTGACCTTGCCGCAAGGCTATTTGGTTTTGCCGGGGCTGGATATGGGTATGGAAGATCAGGAATGGGATGAACTGACCACCAGCACAGATCAGACGGTAGCAACGCATCCACAGTTTCAACTGGCACGTTTGCTGAAAGCCATTGCCATCAATCGCCAAAGCATCACAGCGTGGCCTTCACCAAATCTGGATACTACTGATCCCACCAGCAGATTGCGGTTGCTGCGTGAGGTGATGCGACTATCCAGCCAAACCCGAAAATGGTACGGACTTCGTGCTAATCCTTTGCCTAATCAAGCCGTGGCAGGAATGCAGATGGTTACTTGCCGTGACCGCTGGGAGGAGGCCAGAGTCATAGCTCTCGCCATGCGTGAGACGCTAGAGACGCCAGACCGCACCGCCACTCTGATCACCGCAGATCAAGCTCTAGGACAGATGGTGTCGATGGAATTGTCGCGCTGGGGAATTGTCGTTCCATCCAGCGCTGGTATGGTGTTGGCCAGTACCAAAGCCGCACAATTTCTGCGCCTGCTGGCAGAGGCATGGGCAGATGATTTCAGCCCGAAGCGGTTATTGGCTTTGGCCCAGCATCCCTATTGCTGTGGCGGGATGGAAAGGTCGCAATTTCGTGATCATATTAGGCAAATTGAAAGACAGGTTATCCGCCGCCGCGAAGATGGATATCAAGGCGGTGGATTATCACGACTGAAAGAAAGGGCGGCGAAAATCTCGGCTGATCTGGCGAAATTTGTTGAAGATCGGCTCATGCGCCCGTGCCAGCCTCTTATTGATCTGTCGGCAGGAGAATATGATCTGGCCAGCATTGCCAATGCCCATGCTGAGGCGGCGGAGGCACTAAGCCAAGACAGCATTACCCCTTATCAAGTCTGGCAAGGACGCGATGGCAATCGGTTAGCAGGACTATTTGATGGTATTACCCGTTTTGGCGGTGAGACGATGGTGGATGCCTCTAGCTATACCACGCTGTTGCAAGAGTTTATGGCAAGCGTTACGATTTACCCTGATGAAGATTTGCACCCGCGATTATCCATCATGGGTCTGGTCGAAGCAAGGATGCAGGCCAGTGATCTGATGATACTTGGCGGCATGAATGAGGGAACAACACCGCAACAACCCGAAGCTGATCCATGGATGAGCCGGATGATGCGCGGGTCTATCGGTCTGCCAACACCGTTTTGGCGGGCAGGGATGGCGGCGCATGATGTGATGATGACCATGGCGGCTCCAAAGGTGATGTTAACTCGCTCAATCCAAGATAACGGGTCGCCAACAGAACCATCACGCTGGTGGCGGCGGTTGATGGCGGTGTTGACAGCAAGTGAACTCAACCCACCCATAGAACAAAGGCTAGTGCAATGGGATCGTCGGCGTCATCATCTGGCAGGGCAAATCACGCCTGCCTCGCGTCCGTTTCCGGTCATCAGCCTTGATGAACGCCGCCGATATATGATGAAGTTTTCGGCTACCCAACTTGAAGTGCTGATGCGTGACCCCTACGCTATCTACGCTCGGCGGGTGCTAGGGTTAAGGGCGCTAGACCCGATTCTTAGCATCCCTGATCCAGCGCTTAAAGGTACGCTTTATCACCGTGCCATTCATGGTTTTATGTCGCAACATTGCCGTGGGGATTTGCCAGATGATGCGTTGGATCGCCTTTTAGCAGAAGGTGACAAGCACCTGTCTGCGCTTGACCGGACGCCTTGGATCAAGCTGTTCTGGCAACTTCGCTTTAAGCGCATCGCGGCGTGGTTAATAGCTGATGAGAGCCTTGACCGCCCCGATAGAGAGGCAAGTTTTTCTGAGGCGAGTGGCACCGCCAGTGTCGCTGTCGGTGGACATGATATGATCATCTCGGCAGAGGCAGACCGTATTGACCTGATGCAGAATGGGACTATGAGGATCATTGATTACAAAACAGGGAAAGTGCCAACACAAACCCAAGTGAACGAGGCTATTAACTGTCAGTTGATTGTTGAGGCGATGATAGCCAAGGCCGGAGGATTTACGAATATCAGCATGATACCTACGACCATTGAGCTGGCCTATTGGAAGCTGTTGGGGACAAGCAATGCGCCTGCTAAGAAAGAACATCGACCTGGCAAAGATGTAAAGCTTGATGATGTGATCACGCTGGTGGAGAAACGGCTAGGTGAGGTGATGGACCCAAAGACGCCGTTTCCATCCGAAGAGGTTATGCACGACAATCTGAAATACAGTGATTACCGCCATTTGGCACGAGTCAAGGAGTGGTCAATCACGGGCGAGGATGATGGTGGTGATCATGACGAGTGAGATTATTGCCCGCGCCACGGCGGCTCAGCATCAGGCGTCATCCCCGGAGAGGTCCATTTGGGTATCAGCTAATGCCGGAACAGGCAAAACACGTGTTCTGACTTGGCGCGTGTTGCGGCTTTTGGTTGATGGCGCTGACCCGGCGGAGATTCTAGCCATCACTTATACGCGAGGCGCCGCCACCGAAATGCGAAACCGCATTTATGAGAGTATCACGACTTGGCCTTATAAAGAAAAAACAGAGCTGATCACAGAGCTTAAGGATATCGGTATTGCCAACCCCAGCGAAGAGCAGATCAATCGGGCGCGAAACCTGTTTGCTCGGCTTCTGGATGCCACCTCCTTTCTGCGGATTGAGACTATTCATGCGTTTTGTCAGTCGGTGTTGCGGCGCTTCCCGCGTGAGGCAGAGGTTAATCCCTATTTCCGCGTGATGGAAGAAGACCAGTCCTTAAAGCTCAAAGAAGATGCGTTGATATCAACATTGCATCAATCCATGGACAAAATTACCGATGCGCTGGAGCGTCTCGCATTGGTGCGTGATGTTCATGATATCATTAAACTGATGCGAGAAATGTCGGCCTATCCGGCGTTACTTGAGCGCGCTAACCGTGATCCTGTTGCTGTAAAGCAAGCGATTTTTGATTTGATGGATTGTGGGGATTTTTCCGGTGAGCCTAAACAAGTGCTTGGTCTGATTGATAAGCTGGCCTCACCTGATGCCAATCTTGAGAAAGAGTTGAGGCAGATCGTGACATCTTTTCGTGATCACGGCTCCATTACTGAACGGACAAAGGCATCACAATTAGAGGCCTGGCTGGATGCTGATCTGACCGTTAGAAAAGACCAGATGAAACAGTATTTGGCTGTCTTTTTAACTGGCAAAGGGGAATTGCCAAAAAATCCGGCGACCAAAGCGGTCATAAAGGCTATGCCAAGCATCACGGATAAGATGTGGGAAATAGGCGATATGCTAATCAAGGCACTGGCTGAGATTCACGCGATTGATACCGCGCAGAACAGCTTTGATTTGATCCAACTGGCGCGGGTGGAACATGATCATTATAGCAGCATTAAACGGCTTCGCGGCGTCATGGATTATGATGACCTGATTAATGCTACCAGTAAGCTTTTGACAAATGCCAGCGCCGCGTGGGTTCGCTATAAACTTGATCAAGGTATCCGCTACATCATGATTGATGAGGCGCAGGACACCAGCCCAAGACAGTGGGAAATTTTTGATCAGTTGTTTGAAGACCAGATGAATGATCAGAAAGATGACCCTCTAAAAGAACAGCCTGCGCGAAGTGTGTTTTCTGTGGGTGATTACAAACAGTCTATTTATAGTTTTCAAGGGGCTAGACCTGATCTCTTTCATGCCAAAGCTAAACGCGTAGAAAACGACAGCAAAACCTTTAACCGTCCTTTTGCCAGAATTGAGCTTGATACCTCATTTCGGACGGTATCGCCGATCTTAACGATTGTTGATCATGTCACGGGGGCACAGGGGACACTTAAGCCAATTTCGGGGGTAAGTGGTCATACGGATAACCCTGCCATGCGCCATATCAGTAGCCGTGAGCATGAGGACGGGTGGGTTCATCTTGATACGCTAACCAGCGCAAAGGATGGGTTTGATATCATTGATGCCCATGCTTGCCGTATCACCGAGGTCATAAAACAGATGATTGGCAAGGTTGCTATCGCTGACCCTGATCATCCGGGGCAGACGCGTTTTGCCCATGCTGGCGATATTCTGGTTCTTCTGCGCAAGCGTGACGGGCTATACGAAGCCTTATATCGGCGATTACAAATAGAGCAGGTGCCGTTAGCAGGTGCTGACCGGATTAAGTTAATGGAAGATATTGCCTGTCTTGATTTGCTGGCATTAGGTGAAGTGATGCTTCTGCCCGAAGATGATCTGACTTTGGCGGCGGTGCTGAAATCGCCGTTGTTTGATCTCAACGAAGATCAGCTTTATCATCTAGCCAGAGATCGTCAGAAAGGCGAAAGTCTATTTTCACGTTTAAGGAAAAATCCACAACAAGATGATGCTGTCAACGCAGCTTATGAAAAACTTTTGGATTATATGGGGGCATCCGCCCGCACCACCGCGCATGGGTTTTATAGTGAGATTCTGAATACCGAAACACGTTTGGCCTTTATCCGGCGGCAAGGGCAAGCCGTATTAGATATTCTTGATGAGTTTCAAGAACGCGCCCGCCGCTATGAACAAGATAACACGCCATCACTTTCGGCATTTATTGATATGATGAAAACAGCGTCAGCCGAGATCAAAAGAGATGATGACGATAAGGATATTCAAGCTGTTCGCATCATGACAATCCATGGTGCCAAAGGGCTAGAAGCGCCGTTGGTTATTCTGCCAGATGCTATGCAGACGCGGTCCCCACACCAAGATTTGCTAGAGGTGGAAAGTCATGATTTGGGGATGAAACTGCCGTTATTTTCGGCGTCTTCGCGTTTTTTGCCCATCAGGGCAACAGCCGTGCGTATGGCAAAACTAGTCGCAAATCTGGCGGAAATACAAGAAAGCCATCGTCTGCTTTATGTTGCTATGACGCGTGCCAAAGATGGGCTTTATATAAGTGGGTTTCTCAAAAAGAATAGCCGTTCGCTTGCAGGAAGCTGGTATGAAAGGCTCCATTTTGCCATGACAGATGCGCTTAACCCTTCGGCGGGAGAGTCTGATGAGGCTGTTCAGTTTGGGAATAGCGGCACGGCTGATGATACGACACAGATAGGTGATCAACCCCTCTTTTATGGGAAATATGCCGCGCCGCCCTCAACCAAAAACATCCAAGACCATGATGGAGAGCAAGATAAAGATGACATAGAGCTTCCGGCATGGCTTGAACAATCGCCCATTGTTGAGGCATCGCCGCCTCGTCCATTGTCACCATCACGGTTCTCATCGCCTTTTGAAGCGACCTCTATTTCTGGTGTTGACCGCAAGAAAGCGATCCGCCGGGGCCAGATTATTCACCGCTTGCTTGAGGTATTACCGGGCCTAAGTCCAGATCGGCAAAACGCGGCGGCGGCTAGGATTATCACTGCTAATCTTTCACCCTTTGATAAGGATGAGATTGACAAGGATGAAGCGAAAGCGTGGCTAGATGAAGCAAGAGCCGTGATGGATGATCCTAATTTGTCGGCCTTGTTCACATCAGAGGCTTTTGCCGAATTGCCCATAGGGGGGCTTGTTGGCAGTCATGTGGTTAGCGGCATTATCGACCGTCTGGTCATCACTGAAGATACCGTGATATTTGCTGATTTTAAGACTGGTCAAGTGCCAGATGACATGAATAGTATTCCAAGTTCTTATCTTGTTCAGATGGGGTTATATTATCGGCTTTTGCAGGATATTTTCCCCGATCATCGGATGAAACCAAGCCTAATCTTTACCGAAGGGCCGTTTGTATTCTGGCTTGATTCAGCGCAATTAGAGGCCGCTATCACAACAATTATAAATAATGATATGGCGACTTCTTGACGCCGATGAGTGTGGTAATTACATATAGAGGGTAATGTCGATTTATTCAGGATGATATCATGGCTACCATAAAGACCACAGATAATGATTTTGCTAAGGATGTGCTGGAATCAGATACACCTGTTCTCGTTGATTTCTGGGCAGAATGGTGCGGCCCTTGCAAAGCTATTGGCCCTGCGCTTGAGGAAATGTCAGATGAGCTAGGTGACCGGATTAAGATCGTAAAGGTCAATATTGATGAGAACCCTCAAACACCTCAACAATATGGCGTCCGCGGCATCCCAACATTGCTTATTTTTGAAGGTGGTCAGGTTAAGGCCGAAAAAATTGGCGCGGCATCAAAGGCTAAACTTGCTGAATGGGTCGAAGAAACCCTCTGATCAGCATTAATCTGGCAGAGTGCCATTCTCTTTTAAAATATATCCAGATAAATAGAGCGAGCCGCCCATTATCAATGGGCGCTTGCACTTGTCGCTGTGATCGCGAGCGATGATGATCGCGGCGTGGATATCTTGGGCTGGTGTTGCCGATATCCCTAGCTCATTTGCTGTTTCTGCCAGATGCTGTGCTGTCAGGCTGGCCTCTTGGTTAGGGATAGTTACGGTGATCAGATGCTCTAATAATGGTTTTAACTCATTGAGAAAATCGGCTGGTGGTCTGGTGTTTAATGCCCCAGCAATCATAACCCATTTCCCATCATGTATCTGTTTAAGGCTCTTGGCGAGCGCCGCCGCCCCATGACGATTATGGGCGCCGTCAAGCCAGATGCTTTGGCCTTTTGAACAAAGCGCAACCAGCTTACCCTGATCAAGTTTTTGCACTCGCGCAGGCCAAGTGGCAGAACGAATACCAGCAGCTATTGATGCTTGCTGGATATCCGGCATCGTTAGCATTAACGCGGCGGCGGCTAACGCGGCGTTATCTGATTGATGCGGGCCAATCATTCCGGGTGATGGCGCGGTCAGGCTTTGTCCCTCAACGGTGAGGTGAAAACCACCGCCAGCCGTATGATTGTCATAAGAAATCTCATGTTCCAGCATATAGAACGGGCTGTTTAATTCTGCACTGCGTTGACGCAGGACAGCCTCAGCATCGGGGTGTTGGGAGGCAGAGATGACAGGGATGGATGGTTTAATAATGCCAGCCTTTTCTGTGGCGATAGCGGTGATGGTCGTGCCTAAAAAATGCTCATGATCACGGGCGATCGGGGTGATGATGGAAACCAGTGGGGAAGTGATGACATTGGTTGAATCCGTGCGTCCTCCTAGACCTGTTTCCAGTAAGGTCAGATCAGCCTTAACACGAGAGAAGGCCAGCATAGCGGCGGCGGTTGTGACTTCAAAAAAAGTGATCACATCAGACCCGTTTTTGCCTTCAACCTCCTCAAGCAAATCGGCGAGGGCGTTATCATCAATAAGTTGCCCGGCAAGCCTAATGCGCTCATGAAATCGCACCAGATGGGGTGAAGTATAGGCATGAACTTTCTTATTTGCGCTTTCCAGCATGGCCCGAAGAAAGGCAATGGTGGACCCTTTGCCGTTGGTTCCGGCAACATGGATTTGCGGCGGGATGGCGAGGTGCGGATGACCTAATTTTTCAAGCAGATGAAAAGTCCTGTCCAACCCCAGATCAATCAATTTTGGATGAAGCTGGCCAAGGCGCAAAAGCGCCTGTTCTGCGCGTTGACGCGGCGTGAAGGATGACATGGATTTATTCCGCCGCTTTAACCGTGCGACTGGTCATCAGCATATTTAGCAAAGTGCTGATGGTTTGTTTTTGTTTCTGCCGGGGAACCACCATATCCACCATGCCATGTTCTTGCAGATATTCGGCAGATTGGAAATTATCGGGCAGTTTTTCGCGAACAGTGTCTTCGATAACACGTCTTCCGGCAAAGCCGATAATGGCCCCCGGTTCGGCAATATGCAGATCACCTAACATGGCAAATGAAGCGGTAACACCGCCTGTGGTGGGGTGGGCCAACAATACAATATAAGGCAAATTAGCCTCACTCAGCTCATCAATGGCGACAATGGTTCGCGGCAGTTGCATGAGTGATAAAATGCCTTCCTGCATCCGCGCCCCGCCCGATGATGGCACGATGATCAGGGCAGATTGGCGGCGAATAGCCTCATGCACAGCCTTGACGATGCCATTACCTACGGTTTGGCCCATAGAACCGCCCATGAACTTAAAATTAAAGGCCGCCACAACAACGCCTTGCCCATCCATTTGCCCTGCCGCCACAACAATAGCGTCTTCATGCCCGGTTTTGCCGCGCGCATCCTTAATCCGGTCGGAATACCGTTTTAGATCGCGGAAATTGAGGGGGTCTTTGTCGGCGATATTCACAGGGATGGTTTCAATAGAACCATCATCAAAAAGCAGTTTGAGACGCTGTTCCGGGTCTAGTGGCATATGATAGCCGCAAGATGTGCAGGTGTTCCAGCTTTCCTCAAAATCACGATGAAAGATCATCTGGGCGCATGAGTTACATTTTACCCAGAGGTTTTCTTTTGTTTCTTCAGTTGAAACCAGTGCCTTAATTTTTGGCAGAACAGTGCGGGCTAACCAATTCATTTTCTGCGCTCCTCAGTTATCGGGGGGTTCCGGTTTTTAATTGCTTGACCAAATCAAGGGCCTTTTGGGCAGTATCTGGTGCAACTTTTCCATCAGCATCACAATGTTCAGCAATGATAGAAACCACGGCTGATCCGACAACCACGCCGTCAGCGTGGCGTCCAGCTTCGCGTACATCATCCGCGTGTTTGATGCCAAAGCCAACAACGGCGGGCAGATCGCTGGCCTTGCGGATGCGTGCCATGGCGTTGGCAATGCTATCGGCGGAGGCGCTCCCTGTGCCGGTGATGCCGGTGATGGAAACATAATAGACAAAACCACTGGCATTATTGATCACTGTTGGCAATCGGTGGTCATTTGTGGTTGGTGTGATCAGGCGAATAAAGGCCATACCTTTATCTGTGGCAGGCAGGCAAAGCTCGCTATCTTCTTCTGGCGGCAAATCCACCATGATCAAGCCATCAACACCAGCCGCCATGGCATCATCCAGAAACCGATCAACGCCATAGATATAAACCGGATTATAATATCCCATCAGGATAAGTGGCACATCGGGGTGATGCTGACGGAAAAGAGCCGCCATTTTGAGGACTTTATCTAATGTCATCCCGGCTTTAATGGCACGCAAAGACGCCGCTTGGATCACCGGGCCATCGGCCATAGGGTCAGAAAACGGCATACCAAGTTCAACAAAATCTGCCCCGGCGTCAGGCAGGCCAAGCAACAATTCTTCAGAGGTTTTAGCATCAGGATCACCAGCGGATATAAAGATACCGAGTGCGGCCCTGTTTTCAGCCTGACAAGAAGAAAAACATTGGCTAATCCGATCAAGTGCCATTAGAGCTTCCCCTGCTTTTCAAG
Organism: Puniceispirillales bacterium (SeqCode); assembly: GCA_965661405.1. Taxonomy (GTDB): domain Bacteria; phylum Pseudomonadota; class Alphaproteobacteria; order Puniceispirillales; family UBA1172; genus UBA12202. The sequence continues at coordinate 8,528 of CBFIDH010000022.1, read as the reverse complement.
GATCGGTAGCACAGCTTCGAGGTCTTTATCGCCGCGACCGCACATATTCATGATGACAATCTGATCTTTATCCATTTTGCCAATCATAGTGGAAATAAAGGCAAGCGCATGGGCAGGTTCCAAGGCAGGAATGATACCTTCGAGGCGCGAGCATAACGCAAAATATTCTAAAGCCTCTTGGTCGGTTGCATTGACATAATTGACACGGCCAATTTCATGAAGCCATGCGTGTTCAGGGCCAATGCCGGGATAATCCAGACCAGCAGAGATAGAATAAGCATCTTTGATTTGGCCGTGATCATCTTGCAAAAGATAGGTTCGGTTGCCATGCAGAACACCTGGCTTGCCACCTTTGAGCGAGGCGGCGTGCTCACCTGTTTCAATACCGTGTCCAGCCGCCTCAACGCCATAGATATCCACCTCTTTATCATCAAGGAAAGGATGAAACAGCCCTAGCGCATTTGATCCGCCGCCAATACAGGCCACAATAGCATCAGGCAGACGGCCCTCGGCCTCTAGGATTTGTTGTTTTGCCTCAACGCCGATGATCGACTGAAAATCTCTGACCATGGCAGGATAGGGGTGAGGCCCGGCGGCGGTGCCAATAATATAGAAATGGGTTTCCGCATTCGTCACCCAATAACGTAAAGCCTCATTCATGGCATCTTTGAGCGTTCCTGTGCCAGAGGTAACAGGATGAACCTTTGCCCCCAAAAGCCGCATCCGGTCAACATTTGGCTTTTGACGGCGTACATCTTCCTCGCCCATGAACACTTCACATTCCATCCCAAACAGCGCGCAAGCCGTGGCAGAGGCAACGCCATGCTGACCCGCGCCAGTTTCGGCAATGATCCTAGTCTTGCCCATGCGTTTTGCCAACAACGCTTGGCCCAGCACATTATTGATTTTATGGGCGCCAGTGTGATTCAGCTCATCACGTTTAAAATAGAGTTTTGCTCCACCAAAATATTCCGTGAGGCGACTGGCAAAAAACAGAGGCGAAGGCCGGCCAATATAATGCTTCCGGTAATACTCCATTTCTGCAGCAAAATCGGGATCACTTTTAGACGCTTTCCATGCCTCCTCAACGCTGAGGATAAGCGGCATGAGTGTTTCCGCAACAAAGCGGCCCCCATGGATGCCAAATCGGCCATGCTCATCGGGCTGATCTCTCAGGGTATTTAGTTTATGTTCGTTCATCTCTTTACTCATCCCTGCATATGAAGGGGGGTATCATTTCCCCGCCGCTAAGACAAAGGCTGTAATAGCCTCATGATCCTTAATTCCGGGCTGGCTTTCCACCCCAGACGATACATCCAGATGCTCAGCGCCACTAGTAGCGATAGCATCAGCAATATTACCAATATGAAGTCCGCCAGCAAGCATCCAAGGCGTATTGCCATTATAGGCGCGTGTCAGCGACCAATCAAACGCATGACCCGTTCCGCCGGGCAAAACAGCATCCCGCGGTGCCGAATCAAACAGCATCCAATCAGCAATACCATCATAACGCAGGGCGCTTTCAATATCTACCACATTAGCTATACGTAATGCCTTCATCACCTGAAGCTGATAGCGCGATTTAATGGCAGAAATACGGTCAGGAGTTTCTTTGCCATGACATTGTATCATGGCGGGGCGAAGCGAAGCGACAATGGCGTCCAGCGCGGCGTCATCACTATCAACGACTAACGCGACGCGCTTAATGGTAAAGCCTGCCTGATCAGCATCATCGGCGATCTGTTTTGAGGTGTCGAGCGTGATATGCCTAGGTGAGGCAGGATAAAAGACAAACCCGCCCCAACGCGCCCCGGCATGGTCAGCCACCTGTAAATCAGCCAGACTCGCCAGCCCGCAAATCTTACAATCAGCCATCGGCAGGGTCTTTCGTGGTGGTCAGATCAGTGGCTTTCATATCTTCTTGGTCAAGCAATTCGCCTTCAAGTCTAGCAATGCGACGTGACAGTTGGTGGGCGCGCAGGCGAGCCAAGAATAATTTTGGCCAGAGCAAAATACCGCCAATAACTAAGCCGCCAGAAAAGCACCCTAATACAATCAGCCATAGTGGCAATATCGCCAATTCACCAAAAGGCCAGAGACGGATGGTGGTTTCATGACTATTTGATATAGAAATATCGGTGACTAAAACCAGAATGATTAAGCCAATAAGCCCGCCAAAAATGGATTTCAAGGCATACATAAGATGTCACCCTCTCTGTCAAGGTTCTGAAAATAAAACCGTGGCAAGCGGGTCAATTATGAATTGCGGTTAAGCCGTTCAAGCATGGATTTACCCATCTTGAAAAAGGGGACTTTTTTCTCATCCACCTTAACCGATTCGCCTGTGCGAGGGTTGCGGCCCTGTCTAGCGTCGCGTTGACGAACAGAAAAGGCGCCAAACCCGCGTAGTTCCACGCGTTTGCCATCAGCGAGAGCATCAGTAATTGTATCAAAAAAACAATTTACTATGCGCTCAATATCCCGATGAAAAAGATTGGGATTAAGCTCAGCCAGACGAATAATTAGCTCTGATTTGGTCATTTTAACCTCATATAGACGAGTTACTATGCCGAGGCCTGATAAATTTGTCAACGGTTTCAAACGCTTGTTATTTTATTTTTCTCTAAAGATATGGACAGAAAAGATAACAAAAAAATAACCCCACCAAAGTGGAGTTATTTTAGTAAATGTGACTTAGAAAAGAGACGGTTTAGCTATCGTCACTTTTGGCCTTGCTTTTGGACGCTTTAGGCTTGCTTTCCGCGGCGTCATCATCCTTGCTTTCGCTATCTTTGGCTGAAGTGTCGCGTTTAGCCAACGCTGCCCCAAGAATATCACCAAGGCTGGCCCCGGAATCGGATGACCCAAAGCTGGCCATGGCCTGCTTTTCTTCGGTCATTTCACGAGCCTTAATTGAAAGGGATAGCTTGCGAGCCTTACCATCGACCATGGTGACTTGTGCATCGACCTTTTCGCCTACGGCAAAGCGCTCTGGACGTTGTTCGTCACGGTCGCGGGACAGGTCACTGCGTCGGATAAAGCCTTGCAGATTGTCGCCGACACTAACCTCAAGCCCACCATCGGTGGATTTAGTGATCGTACAGGTGACAATATCGCCCTTCTTGATGTTGGATAGGGTTTCGCCAACGGTATCCTCGGTCAGTTGTTTGATACCAAGCGAAATGCGCTCTTTGGTGACATCCACCTCAAGCACTTTGGCTTTGACCATATCACCTTTTTTGTAGGATTGGATCGCCTCATCACCTTGAACATCCCATGAGATATCCGTGAGGTGGACAAGCCCATCAATCTCATCATTAAGACCGACAAACAGGCCAAACTCAGTAATGTTGCGAATCTCACCTTCAATTTCGCTTCCAGCCTTAAAGCTTTGGGCAAAATCTTCCCAAGGGTTAGCAATACACTGTTTAATGCCAAGTGAGATACGGCGCTTTTCCATATCAACATCAAGCACCATGACATCGACTTCTTGGCTGGTGGAGACAATCTTGCCAGGATGGACATTCTTTTTCGTCCAGCTCATCTCAGAGACATGGACCAGACCTTCAACACCATCTGCCAATTCGATAAACGCACCATAGTCTGTGATATTAGTGACACGGCCCTTAACGATATTGCCAACGGTAAAGTTGGATTTAGCAGCTTCCCAAGGGTCTTCCTGAAGTTGCTTCATACCAAGCGAAATCCGCTGGGTTTCCGAATTGAAACGGATCACTTGAACTTCGACGGTTTCACCAACAGACAATACCTCTGATGGGTGATTAATCCGGCGCCATGCAATATCAGTAACATGGAGCAGGCCATCAACGCCGCCCAAATCAACAAAGGCACCATATTCAGTCAGATTCTTAACAATACCGTTGAGAACTTGGCCTTCGGAAAGGTTGGAAACCAGCTCTGAACGTGCTTCTGCCCGTGATTCTTCGAGAACAGCACGGCGCGAGACAACAATATTGCCACGCTTGCGATCAATTTTGAGAATCTGGAAAGGTTGCGGTGTGCCCATCAATGGCCCCAAATCGCGAACCGGGCGGATATCCACCTGACTGCCGGGCAGAAAGGCGGTGGCGCCGTCAAGGTCAACGGTAAAGCCGCCCTTTACCTTGCCAAATATAACCCCTGTGACACGTTCTTGTTTATCATGCGCGGTTTCTAGCGCGGCCCACGCCTCTTCACGGCGGGCTTTATCGCGGCTTAACAGCGCTTGACCATTACGGTCTTCAAGACGTTCAACATAGACTTCAACCTGATCACCAATATTGACTTTGAGTTCCTGCCCCGGTGCGGTGAACTCTTTCAACGCAACCCGGCCTTCGGATTTCAGGCCAACATCAATAATGACGGCTTCTTTTTCTAGGGAAACGACCGTGCCAACAACGACACTGCCTTCAATATTCATATCTTCGTTAAAGCTCTCTGCCAAAAGATCAGCAAAGTTTTCTTTCATAGCCTCATCAAGGCCTGGATTGGTAGTGGACAAACGATATCTCCGTTAACAGCTTGTGATAACCGGGCAAGCCCGTCTTCCGGCTGGATGGGAAGTCCTGTGATACCGTTAAGGCATCAAATGGATCACAGGTCACAAGGCGGTTTCCAGCCTATGGTTAAGTTACATAAACCCGCATGGCCTTAAATCATGCAGGCGACAATTGGTCGGGTGATGATATGATTTCCACCGCCCTTGCCACCATGCCTTCAACGGTAAATTGCCCCGTATCAATATGGATGGCATCTTCCGCCGGACGAAGTGGAGCCACCTTTCGGGTCATATCCCGATGGTCGCGTTCCTTAATCGCGGCTAGAATGTCGGCATTGTTAGCCGTTTCCCCAGCTAAAAGCAACTCTTTATAGCGTCTTTCCGCACGAATTTCCGGTGCTGTGTCGCAATAAAACTTAAAATCCGCATCAGGCAAAATAATGGTGCCGATATCGCGCCCATCCAGAATAGCACCTTTATGATCATTGGGGGGCTGGCTGGCAAACTGGCGTTGGTAGGCCATCAGCTCAGCGCGCACTTCTGGCAGGCTGGCTACCCGTGTTGCCATGGCTGAGGTTTGTTCAGACCTCAAGGCGGGGTCGGTGAGATCAGCCATACCAATACGGCTGGTCTCAATGGCGGCTAATTTTGGGTCAATCTCATCCGTGATACCTAGCCGCAATAACCGTATTGAAACGGCGCGATAGAGCGATCCAGTATCAAGATGGGCCAGATCATATCGCTTTGCCAGATGTTTTGCCAAAGTGCCCTTGCCAGAGGCGGCCGTCCCATCAACCGCGATAATAAGATGACGTGCTGGCCCGGACATTAAGCCGATGTTTCCGGTGCAGTGATCGCACAGCCCATGGCCTGCATCAATTTTGCAAACCCCGGAAAACTGGTGTTTATAGTCTCACAGCCGGTCACGGTAATTGGGTTTTTGCTGGCTAACCCGCACACCAGAAACGACATAGCAATACGGTGATCATGCTGGGCATCAATCGTAATCCCGCCCATGGGTGGCTGAGAAGGTTGGCCGATGACGGTCATGCTGTCTGGGGTGCTGGTCACATGGACTCCAGCCTGTTTCAGGCCAGCCTCCATCATGGCGATACGGTCAGTTTCCTTAACTCGCAATTCCTCAATGCCCGGCATATGGGTAGTGCCTTCGGCAAAGGCGGCGGCGACAGAAAGGATAGGGTATTCATCAATCATTGAGGCCGAACGGCTGGCCGGGACTTCAATCCCCTTGAGGCGAGATGACCGACAGATCAAATCCGCAACAGGCTCGCCGCCTTCCTCGCGGCGATTGCTAATCGTAATATCTGCCCCCATTTCCATCAGGCTTTCATAAAGTCCAAAACGAAACGGGTTTAGCCCCACTCCAGCGACCGTAATCTCACTATCCGGGGTAATCAGTGCGGCAACCACCGGAAATGCCGCCGATGAGGGGTCTGACGGCACGATGATATCCGCCGCTGTTAAATCTGCCTCACCTCTGAGATGGGCGGTATAACGGCCATCTTGGTGATGCTCTGTTGTGACCTCTGCCCCAAAATGCCTAAGCATCCTTTCGGTATGATCGCGTGACGCCGCAGGCTCGGTGACACTGGTGATGCCGCGTGCGGTCAATCCTGCTAACAGAATAGCGGATTTGACTTGGGCTGATGCAACCGGGCTTTGCCAAGAGATACTAAGCGGCTGGGAGGTTCCGATGACGGTCATTGGCAGACGGTCACCATCTCTGGCAGAGAACTCAACCCCCATCTGGCTAAGCGGAGTCATGACGCGGCGCATGGGACGGGCAGATAACGAAGTATCGCCAGTAAAGATAGCGGTGACACCACTGCCGCCGACCACCCCCATCAGCAAACGCGCGCCAGTGCCAGAGTTTCCGAGATCAAGAGGCTCTTGTGGCTCTGCCAGTGCGCCAAGGCCAACACCAGTGATGGTGGCTTCAACTTGACCATGTGGATTTTGCTTGGGTTTGGTGATCTCAACCCCAAGATGCCGGAGCGCAGAGGCCGTAGAGAGAACATCATCACCTGTCAGCAATCCGGTTACCTTGGTTTGCCCCATTGCCAGCGCACCAAAGATCAAGGCCCGATGCGACATAGACTTATCACCCGGACAGGTAACATTGACAATAAGCTGGGGGGAATGAGATGAGATTAAAATATCCATGAGGGTGATGTGTTCTTCCGAAACTTCGCTTAACTGTCCAAAAATGCTACATGAAATGAGAATATTGGTAAATATCCGTCACGATATAACGAAAATCGTGCCTCAGGTCAGTTTTTTTTATTGACCTTACGTCATTTTTAAGTGAAATGCCTTGCATCGTAATTAATTTGGCGGGGAAATATCGTGACATCACTAGGTACAAAAAGAACCTGTCAGTCCTGTGGCAGCAAATATTATGATTTTGATAAGGAAAAAATTGAATGCCCGTCTTGCGGCGCGGCGTTTGATCCTGAAGTGCTTCTCAAAAGTCGGCGCATCAAGCCAGTGGCGGCAGATAAGCCGGTCAAGTCAGAAAAAGAAGCTGAATTGGTTGATGATATTGAGATTGATGACGATATCGAAGATGACGACAACCTTGATGATGTCGATGATGAAGACGGCGATATCATTGCGGTTCCAAGCAAAGATGACGAGGATGAAGCGATTGACGGTGACCCTGCAATTGTTGAAGACTTCCTTGACACCGACGAAGATGAAGACGACAATTAATGAAATTATGCTTGCCAAAAGCTGGTGAGTAATTGTAGGTATAGCATGATTTTTAAGGGTATGGGGCTATAGCTCAGCTGGGAGAGCGCTACAATGGCATTGTAGAGGTCAGCGGTTCGATCCCGCTTAGCTCCACCAACCCTTTCATCATGCCTTTCGTGTTACCGCCATCTGATGGCGGTTTTTTTTGCCTATGTTTTATACTAGCCCAGCACCGCTGCATCCGTTATGGTTACCCTTTAGGTTATTTTGTTTAGGAGGTGTTTTTCGCAATATTGTTTGGGGAGAATGAATATGTCTATCAAACAACCATTTACAGAGTTGAATATTAAAAAACAGGAGGGCGGATTTTATCATGATAACAGCCTTCCTATCGCCCTGATTAGCAAGGGTATCATGGTTGCTTTAGTGCTTTGGGCGCTGGTATGGCCTGCTAACGCGAACGGAACATTAGGCAGTTTGTACAGCCTCTTGTTAAATGTTTTCAATCAATTTTACATCATCATTGTCGGCTTATTTGCCTTTTTCCTTTTGGTGGTAGCCGTGTTGCCATCAACAGGTCGGCGGATCATGGGCGTAGAAGGGGAAAAACCTGAGTTTTCCAATTTCTCATGGTTTTCGATGATGTTTGGTGCTGGCCTTGGGGTCGGCCTCATGGTGTTTGCTACCGCAGAACCGCTTGGCTTATGGGGATCAAATCCTGTGGTCATATCGGGTGAGGTCGCAGGACAAACACCTCAAGCGGTAGAATCGGCCTATCGATATACCTTTGCCCATTACGGGTTTCATGCGTGGTCAATTTATGTCGTTACTGGCTTAAGCTTGGCCTATTACGCCTATACGCGTGGAATGCCACTCACCATCAGATCAGCTTTAACCCCAATATTCGGCAATGCGATGAATGGCTTTTGGGGTCATATCGTTGACGTGTTGGGTGTTGTTGCCACTATCCTAGGTGTTTCGGTCACTATCGGATTTGGTGTGAGCCAGTTCATAAACGGGCTTTACGCCATCACAGGCATGCAATGGATGATGGATATGAATCTAAATCTAAATGCGCCAGAACCCGGGAAAGTCGGCCTGATTGCTGGTCTGATTGTGATCATGGGACTGTCGATTATCTCTGCGGTATCAGGTGTTGGGCGAGGGGTGAAATACCTTTCCAACCTTAATCTGGTGCTGTCATTGATCCTTCTTGCGGTCTTTATCATATTTGGCTCATTCATTTTTGCCATGAACACTTATGTGTCAGCCCTCTTGGATTATATTACGCATTTCTTATCGCTTAGCTTTGGGG
>CBFIDH010000021.1:0-36036 GCA_965661405.1 Puniceispirillales bacterium (SeqCode) | reverse complement strand
GCCAAACAGGTTCATGTTCGTCATCATGCCACGCCATGCGATACTGGCTCGGCTTACGACCAAAAGTTTTACTAAAGCAATGCGAAAAATACGACATGGAATTAAACCCGCAGGCTACCGAAATCTCACGGATATTCATGTTGGTACTAACCAAAAGCGTGCGCGCATATTGTAATTTTAGCTGGCGATAAAACTGTACCACACTGCACCCGACATCACGGCGAAAGAGGCGTTCCAGTTTTCGTTGCGGCACATTGATATGCTCACAAAGCTCAGGGATAGAAATATTATCCTCAATGTGACGTTCCAGAAACCGTGTGGTATCTCTGATCACCGGATTAACATCACCTGTGTTAGTGCCAACAATCGGACGCTGCATCGTTTCGGCAGATCGGATGCTTTGGTGCAACATTTGGCTGGCGACCTCTTTTGCCAAATCCGTGCCATGGGTATTTGCCATTAAATGCAACATCAGATCAGCCCCCGCCGTTCCCCCTGCGCAAGTCATGATCTGGCGATCAAGGGTGTAAAGCTGTTCTGTCGCCATAACATCGGCAAAAGTTTCGGCAAAGCCAGCAAAAAATGACCAATGGGTTGTCGCAGGTTTTTGATTGAGAAGCCCTGCTCTGGCCAGAATATAAGCGCCTATCTCAACACCGATAAGAGGCGAGCCATGCCGCGCCCGTTGGCGTAGCCAATTAATCAGCTTACTATCCGTGTTGTGCTCTGCCCCCCAACTTCCAAACAGGGCCACGGTGGCTGAACTCATCTGTTCTGCCAATGGTTCACAATCCAGACTGATGCCATTACTGGCGGTGATCCGGCCACCGCCCAATGCTTGAAACCGCCAATGGTAAAGCGGCGAAGGAGCAATGTAATTTGCAATCCGCAAAGGTTCAATCAAAGTGGTCAGGCTTGCCATATTAAAACGCGGCAGAACCACACAGATCAATTGCTCCGGCGTCACATTTGTCAGTGGGTACTTGTCCATAGGCTTGCCCCTAGGCAGAGAAATTATCGAAAAAAGGAAGATTATGGCGAAAAATTTATAATGGCAAGACGATTATATTAGGATCATCTCAACAGATATTAAGGGAGGCATATCATGAATATGGAAGTCATTTTAACCTGCGCGGTCACTGGCGCAGGCGATACCACCGGCAAAAGCGAGCACGTTCCGGTCACCCCTGACCAGATTGCACAAGCTGCCATTGATGCCACCAAGGCAGGCGCATCCGCGGCCCATATTCATGTGCGTGACCCTGAAACTGGAAAAGGCTCCCGCGATCCTGAGTTGTTTCGTCAGGTTGTTGATAAGGTGCGATCATCTGATACCGATGTCGTGATCAACCTCACCGCTGGAATGGGCGGCGACTGGGTTCCTGATGAGAGCAATCCTGCCATGCCGGGGCCGGGAACAGATATGATTGGCCCCGAAGAACGTCTGGCCCATGTTATCGCGCTGAAACCAGAAATTTGTAGCCTTGATTGCGGCACCTTAAACTTTGGTGATGGTAATGAGATTTATATTTCCACACCACCCTATTTGCGCCGCATGGCACAAATTGTTCAGAGTTTGGGCGTCAAGCCAGAGCTAGAAGTGTTTGAGCTTGGGCATATTCGTTTTGCTAAACAGATGATATCCGAAGGGCTGATTGATGAGCCGCCAATGTTCCAGATTTGCCTGGGGATTCCATGGGGGGCAGATCAGTCGGTTGATACCATGAAAGTGATGAAAGATGAATTGCCGCAAGGGGCATCATGGGCGTCGTTTGGTATTTCCCGAATGCAGATGCCAATGGCCGCCGCCGCGGTCGCGATGGGCGGCAATGTCCGTGTTGGGCTTGAAGATAATATCTATCTTGAAAAAGGAGTGCTGGCCACCAACGCCCAATTAGTAGAACGCGCTCGTGAGATTATTGAACGCATGGGCGCCCGCGTTCTGACCCCGGAAGAAGCCCGCAAAAAACTAGGGCTGAAAAAGCAGTCCTAACAGGAGAATATGATGCCAGATCAGCATAACCACGAAAACCAATTGCTTGCCGATAGCGTTCGGCGGTTTATGGAAGAAGAAATCTTTCCCCATGAAGATCAGGTGGATCGTGATGGAGCCGTGCCTATTGACTTAGGCCGCCAAATCGAAGAACGATCCAAAGAAGTGGGTCTGTTTGCCGCTAATCTGCCAGCCGAAATTGGCGGCGGTGGTCTGGATTATGAACAGATGGGTATCATTGAGCATGAGTTTGGCAAGACTACCCATGCCCTGCATTCATGGATTGCTCGCCCGACAGAAATCTTACTTGCGACCGAAGGTGATCAGCGTGATACCTACCTCATGCCTTGTCTAACAGGCGCAAAGCGTGAGCTGTTTGCTTTATCAGAACCTGAGGCTGGATCAGATATCATGTCTATGCGAACCAACGCTAGACGCGATGGTAAGGATTGGATTCTCAATGGCACAAAGCATTTTGTCTCTGGGCCAGTCATGCCAGATTTTGCCATTGTTTTTGCAGTCACTGGCCATGATGATAACGGCAAAACCAAGCGTCCGCAAATCACCGCGTTTTTGGTGGATGTAGGCATGAAAGGCTTTGATATTGATATCGGTTACAACTGTGTCAGTTATCGTGGCTATCTTAATTTTAAGCTAGATTTTAATGATGTCAGGTTGAGTGAGGCTCATGTTTTGGGTGAAGTCGGCAAGGGGCTTGAGCTGTCTGGAAAATGGCTAGGCATGGGGCGCATCTGGGTTGGGGCTACCTGTTGCGGTAAAGCCGAACGGATGTATCAATTGGCCTGCGATTGGGCGGCTAATCGCAAACAATTTGGTCAGCCTATCGGCCGTTTTCAAGCCACAGGCTTTAAACTGGCCGATATGGCGGTAGAAATGTACGCCGCTAACCTGATGGTCAAAGATGCTATCCATAAAGCTAATCACGGCACCATGAGCGACGCCGACGCCGCCATGGTTAAACTCTTTTGTTCCGAAATGCTTGGACGAGTTGCTGATCATACTGTGCAGATTTATGGCGGCATGGGGCTGATGGAAGAATTGCCAATTCATCGGTTGTGGCGAGATGCCCGGCTGGAGCGTATCTGGGACGGAACATCTGAAATTCAGCGTCACATTATCACCCGATCCATTCTGAGGCCACTTGGTGCATGACGCCGGAACAACGGCTTAATCTTAAACGGCTGTTAAAGCCTCGCCACGTCGCCGTCATTGGCGGTAGAGATGCTATTACCGTTGCTAAGGAATGCGCCCGTAGCGGTTATGACGGCCCGTTTTGGCCTGTTAATCCTAAGCGTGATGAGATTGGCGGTCATCCCTGCTATGCGTCTGTGGATGATCTGCCAGAACCGCCAGATGCGTGTTTTGTTGCCGTTCCGATCGCGGCAAGCATTGACAGCCTTGCCAAGCTGAATGCTATGGGCGCGGGCGGGGCGGTTGTCTATACCGCCGGATTTGGCGAGGTCGGGGCCGAAGGCGCACAGCATGAGGCCGATTTGATCAAAGCCGCAGGCGATATGGCGATCATCGGGCCTAATTGTTATGGCATGATCAATTATGTTGACCGTGTCGCGTTATGGCCCTTTGAACATGGCGGTTACTATCCGGGATTTGGGGCCGCGGTGATTACCCAAAGCGGGATGCTGTCATCTGATCTGACTATGAGTCAACGCTCCTTGCCTTTATCTTATATGCTGTCAATCGGTAATCAGGCGATGATCCGGATTGAGGATTATATCGACACGCTGGTGGATATGCCCGAAGTCAGAGCCATCGGAATTCATATTGAAGGCATCAAAGATAGCGCCGCGTTTGCGGCGGCGGCAGTCAAGGCTTTGGAGGCTGATAAACCTATTGTTGTCTTGAAAACTGGCACTTCTGCCATTGGTGCAGAATTGACCGTTAGTCATACCGGCTCACTTTCTGGCACTGATGATGTCTATCAAGCCTTTTTTGATCGGTTGGGAATTATCCGCGCCAAAGAGCCGGGGGATTTTATTGAGATACTAAAATATCTGACCGTCACCTCAAGACCGAAAGGCCAGAGAGTTACTGGCTTTACCTGTTCAGGTGGCGGCGCCACTATGCTAGCAGATTATGGAGAGGAGTTGGGACTTCGTTATCCGCGCCCCACTGTTGCCCGGCATGAGGCGTTGGCACCTCTATTGCCGCATACCGCGACAGTGTCCAACCCCCTTGATTATACGACTCCGATCTGGGGGATGCCCGAAAAAACCGAGCCTGTTTTTGATGTTATGGTTCGTGAGGATACGGATATGGCGGTACTGGTACAAGATTACCCCGCCGCCGGGCTAGATGATAGCCGCATATATTATCATAACGATGCCATGGCCTTTGTTCGTGCCACGAAACGCCATGGAATCCCCGCCGCGATTTGTAGCACCATTTCCGAGAACCTTGATCGTGAGGTACGCGAAGAATTGATCACCCACGGCGTTGCCCCGATGCAAGGCATTGGTGACACCATGAAAGCGATGGCGGCGGCGGCCCAATATAGCACCAATAGGAAACGTCTTCTGGCCTCACCACCTAAACCCTTGATCTTGGTAACGCCAGCAGAGGCGCCGTCTAAGATGCTCAACGAATGGGATAGTAAAACATTACTGAAAACCGCTGGTATTATGACACCTCACGGCATCATAAGCCCTGACCCCAATATCACTTTAGCTCATGACCTTTCCTATCCGGTTGTTGTCAAGGCAGTCAGCGCCGATCTGCCCCATAAGAGCGAATGTGAGGCTGTTATGGTTGGGCTGAATACTCCTGATGAGGCCGATACCGCCGCCAATACGATTCGCCAGAATTGCGCGCGTCTTGCCCCCAATGCCCGCATTGACGGCATCTTGATTGAGGAAATGATCACCACGCCTGTGGCAGAGGTGATGGTAAGCTTGCGGCGAGATGATCAATTTGGCTGTATTCTGACCATGGCATCAGGAGGTGTCATGGTGGAGTTACTAAAAGACGCCGTGACGGTAATCATGCCCACCGATGCCGCAGGCCTAGATGAGGCTATTGATCAGCTCGCTGTGGCACGGTTAATAGCTGGCTATCGCGGCAAAGCCGCCGGAAATCGCAAGGCGCTAAACGAAGCCATTATGACATTAACTCACATCATGGCAAATGACGCCAATATTCGCATGATTGAGATTAACCCCATTATGATTACCCCGGATGAGGCGATAGCAGCAGATGCCGTTATTCACATAAGGGCCTAACGCATCACAAACGGATTGGCGATAGGATCATCCGAAATGTTGATCCATGCGGTTTTTGGGCGTGTATAATCATAGATCGCCTGCATCCCACTCTCGCGGCCATAGCCCGAATCCTTATAACCGCCAAAGGCCGCAATAGGTGAGACCATGCGATAGGTATTTACCCACACAATCCCCGCATTGACCGAGCGTGTCATCCGCATGGCTCTGGCTTGATTGGTGGTAAAGATACCGGCGGCTAATCCATATTTGCTGTCATTGGCCTTTGCCAGAACTTCGTCTTCGTCGTCAAACCGCAAAACACTCAATACCGGGCCAAACAACTCCGTATCAACGATGGTCAGATTCTGATCAGGTGACGCAATGATAGTCGGCTCATAAAACCAACCTTGATTAGGATCAGATGGACGCTTGCCGCCACTCAACACTTCGCCGCCTTCGGCTTTCGCCTGTTTAACCTGATGTTCAATATGTTCAATCTGTGACAAGGTCGCCAATGGCCCCATCTGGGTTTCTTCCGCTAATGGGTCTCCAAGGCGAATATTTTTCACCTGCCCTAACATTTGATCCAGAAATTGATCGGCGATACGGTTATGCAAATATAGCCGTGAGCCTGCCACACAGCTTTGCCCACTAGCACCAAAAATGCCTGCGATTGATCCATTGACCGCGCTCTCAATATTGGCGTCATCAAACACAATAAAAGGTGATTTGCCGCCAAGCTCTAGTGAGACTTGGGCAAAGTTTTCTGCTGAGTTTCGCACCACATGACGCGCCGCGCCCGGCCCACCAGTAAAGCTGATACGTGCCACCAAAGGATGTGACGTCAACACCCTGCCGCAAGGATCGGCATGACCAGTAATGATATTAACAACTCCCGGGGGGAAACCTGCTTCTTCGATAAGACGTCCAAACTCAAGCATCGCGGCGGAAGCGTGTTCAGACGCTTTGAGAACAACTGTATTCCCTGCGGCTAGGGCAGGGCCAATTTTCACGGCAACCAAAAAGAGCTGTGAGTTCCACGGCACAACCGCCGCCACCACACCAAGAGGTTCACGCAAGGTAATCGTCATCATATCAGGCTTGTCGATAGGCAAAGTTTCCCCATGCACCTTATCGGCACAGCCTGCATAGAAATGAAAAAACTCAGCAATATACTTAGCTTGCCATCGCGTTTCTTTGAGCATTTTTCCAGTATCAATAGTCTCGGTTCGTCCCAAGTCCTCGGATTTATCAGCTAATAATTCAGCAAGCCGGCGCAAATGACGACCTCGTTCTGTCGGAGTCATTTTTGCCCATGGCCCTGTGGTAAAGGCACGGTGTGCCGCCTCAACCGCACGATTTACATCATCCTCGCTGGCTTCGGGAATATCGCACCATGCCTGTTCTGTGGTGGGGTTGATGCTGTCAAACCTCTTGCCATCACTAGCATCGACCCATGCTCCATCTATCAGCATCTGATAATGTTTTAATTCACCCATCATGTTTCTCCCTGCCGTAACGTCTAATTTTTGTTAGTTTATGGTAAATGAGACCTCACTACCAAGATTAATTTTTTTGTCATGTTTTGGCGAAAAAATGATAAAGAATCTCCCTAACGCCAGTGACCATGGCATAAAATCAGAGCATCATGGATCAAGATCTAAGAGGGACAGAATATGACAAAACAAGTGATAGGTGAGCCACTTGAGATTAATGGACGGCGGCTTTCCTTGTCGCGTGCCATTCGCGCTGGAGATTTTGTTTTCCTAACAGGTCAAATTCCCATGCAAAATGGCGCCGTCATGACCAGTGGCGATATCAGCGATCAAACCCGTGTTGTTCTTGATGAGATTAAAGCAACACTTGCGATGGCGGGATGTGAGTTGTCAGATGTTGTTAAAGCTATGGTTTGGTTGCGTGATCGGGCAGATTTTCCCGGTTTTAACGCTGTCTATGCCGAATATTTCCCAGATGATCCCCCGGCCCGTTCTGCGGTCATCAGCGAGCTGTTGGTTGATGTTCGGGTAGAAGTAGAGGTGGTGGCCTATCGCCCCTTACCAGCATGATCGGATACGCCCCAGACGGAACTTTCTATCATCTCCATTCATCGGGCCCCGAAACAAATATTGGATCAGATGATGGATCAGATAAGGGATCGGGGGATAAAGCCATTATCCTCATCCATGGGCTTGGTTTGAATCATGCCATGTGGCGACATCAAACCGAGGCGCTGGCACAGGCTTTTTCTGGTCATGCCAACGCATTTTATCAGGTGTTAAGTTATGATCTTTATGGTCATGGCAAATCACCGCCGCCACCTGAAACACCAGCATTGACGCTATTCTCACGCCAATTAAAAGCCCTGATGCAGCACCTTAATATCAATAGCGCTATTGTCATGGGGTTCTCTCTTGGCGGCATGATCGTTCGGCGTTTTGCCATGGATTATCCAGACATGGCCGACGCCATTGCCGTTCTGCATTCACCGCATCAACGCGATCAAGCCGCCCATGATAAGATACAAAACCGCGTTTATCAGGCCAAAGCCGATGGCCCTGACGCCACGGTTGAAGACGCGCTGATCAGGTGGTTTAGTGATCATTTCCGCTTAACTCATACCGACGTTATGGATGAAGTGCGGCAGTGGGTTAAGGCTAATGACCGCGATATCTATCCCCAGATTTATCAAGTGCTTGTTGATGGCGTGAAGGAATTGATTAACCCAGAGCCGCCCATTATCTGTCCGGCCTTGGTCATGACTGGTGATGAAGATTTTGGCAACAACCCCGACATGAGCGCGGCTATCGCCAAGGAAATCCCAAAATCCGAGCTTTGCATTCTCAAAAACCTTCGCCATATGGCCATGCTAGAATCACCAGAGGCGTTCAATACTGTTTTAATTCGTTTTATTAATCACGTGAATAACATCTAACAAACATGATCACATAAAGGAGACCACATCATGGAGCCAAATATCCGTAAAATTGTTACCTATAAAGAGGTGATTGCATCTGATGGCGGGCGCGCCGCCGCAACACCGCTAGTGCTGATTGCCGCCGCGGCGGTGATAGAAAACCCTTGGGCTGGTCGTGGGTTTGTTGAAGACCTTATGCCGGAGATCAGAGCCTTTGGCCCAAAGCTAGGCCAGATTCTGACCGATGAGATGCTGGCGCTTGGCGGAAGTGGTGATGCGATTGAGGGCATTGGCAAAGCTTCCATGGCAGGACTTGATGGTGAAATGGAACACGCCTCTGCGATTATCCATACCGTCAATTATGGCAATTCCCTTCGTAAGGCTGTTGGCGGCAAAGCCTATTTAGGTTTCACGAACACGCGCGGCCCTGCCAATACCCAGATCAATATCCCGCTAATGGACAAAAATGATACTGGCCGCCGGTCACATTATCTGACCGTCCAGATGCATATCCATGACGCCCCGAATAGCAATGAGTTGATTGTGGCTTTTGGTGGTTCAGTTGGCGGCAGACCGCATCACCGTATTGGTGATCGGTATAGTGATCTGGCGGCACTTGGCGCTGATCTCGATAATCCGGCTGGTGTCTAACGCATAGATATATCATGAAAATATCGGGGGCAGCTAAAGCGCAATGCTGTGTTGCCCCTTTTTATTAGTCCCTTTCACGACGGTTTCCATCATCATAAGCCCCGCATCATAAGCTTGGCGTTTATCCCGCGGTCCAGCCGCCATCAACAAGCAGTGACGAGCCTGTAACAAGGCGCGATAAATCACTGGCGAGATAAAGCACCGCCCCCATAATATCTTCAACCTCTCCCGTCCGTCCGAGCTTAATTTTTGAAGTGATCCATTCTATTTTCTCAGGGCTTTGGAAAGTCGCCTCTGTAAATGGTGTGCGAATAAAGGTCGGGCAAATGGTATTGATCCTAATGCCGCTAGCCCCCCATTCGATTGCCATCGCTTTTACCATGCCCTCAATCGCGTGTTTTGACGCGCAATAAACCGCCCTCTCAATCCCTCCGACATGGGCCATCTGGCTGGATAGATGAATAATTGACCCCTTAATACCCTTTGCCATCATCGCGCGCGCCGCCGCCGTTGACAGAAAATAAGCTGCCTTAACATTAACATTCATGACGGTGTCATAATCATCAGGCCGCGTATCAATCGCGGCGCTGTGTCTAGCCATACCAGCGGCGTTGACCACAATATCTAACGTTTCACCTGATATCAGGTGATCCATGGCATTAATATCTGTCACATCTGCGGCCACTGATCTGGCTTTCCAGCCTTTTTGCGTCATAGCCGCCACGGTTTCGTCCAGCCTATCCTGACCACGAGCAAGGCAGATCACTTCAGCCCCGGCATGAGCCAGCGCGGTTGCCGCGCCCATACCGATGCCCGAAGATGCCCCCGTGACTAGCGCCCGCTTACCTGCCAATGTGAAAGATGGCATTTGGGGTAATTCGATCATCGTATGTTCTCCTCTATCTTCATGATATATCAACATATCGTTAACACAAACCTCTGGCGAGGGCTGATTTCCGTCTTCGCCAATATCGCTTGCTGATCACTCCAAGGCACGGCAATATAGGATAGTAGATTTTACATGGATCGCTATTCTTGATCCTGCCAAAGTGGAGACATAATATGACCCCTGATATGATTATCCTCAATGGTCGCCTGATCACATTTGATAAAAACCAACCTAACGCAACGGCCCTAGCTATCCATGATGGACGAATTTCTGCCATTGGTGAGACAGCAGATATTCGCGCTATGGCCGGAGCCGATACCCGATTGATTGACGCTGCTGGCGGAACGGTTCTTCCCGGTTTTATCGACAGTCATGTGCATCTTTTTGGGGGTTCTGCTGAACTTGATTATCTCGATTTATTTGGTGTCCAAGGTCTTGATGCCCTGACCGAAAAAACACGCGCATGGGCAAAAACCTGTCCTGATGATGATATCATTTTTGCCGTTCAAGCAGATTACAACATCATTGCCTCCGGCCACCAGACGACGCGCCATGATCTTGATAAAGCCATGCCAGATCGCCCTTTTGCTATGTTTGCTGCGGATCATCACACGATATGGGCAAATACCAAAGCCTTGGAAATGGGCGGGATTCTTAATGGTGGTGAGGCTGGCAAAGGTGCGGAAATTGTCATGGCGGCAGACGGCACAGCAGCAGGGGAATTGCGTGAACCGGGGGCCTATGCGCCAGTGTTGCGGTTAACACGTTATGGCGGGCGAGATATGATCGGGATGGTGACAGGGCGAGACCCTGACCCTGCTGCGACCGCCGCCGAACGCGCCCTTGATGCCGATGCGATTGCGCGCGGAATGAAACATTGCGCCAGCCATGGTATCACCAGCCTGCATAATATGGATGGCAATGTCTATACGCTGGGATTGCTAAAGACGCTGGAAGATCGTGGGGATTTGCTTTGCCGCACGGAAATTCCTTTTCATTTTAAAAGCTTTGATACATTAAGCCGTTTTGAAGAAGCCGAGGCTATGCGCCGTGACTTTACTGGTGATCATGTCTGGTGCAAGCGCGTTAAAATGTTTGTTGATGGCGTTATTGAAAGTTCAACCGCGCTTATGTTAGAGCCATATCCCGGTCTTGATACGATTGGTGATGCGGTGTTTGACGAAGAGCTGTTTCGTCAAGCTTGTGTTGAGGCAGATCGGCGCGGATTTCAAATATCCGTTCACGCCATAGGTGATCTGGCTATTCGTCAGACCCTCGATGCGTATGAATTGGCCCGCGACACCAACGGCAAACGAGATAGTCGTCATCGCATAGAGCATATCGAGGTGCTACATCCAGATGATTTGCCGCGCTTTGCTGAACTTGGTGTCGTTGCCTCCATTCAACCGGGGCACGCCCCTTTCGGTGCTTATTTCTCACCTGATACTATTAACAGGATGCTACATCCCCACCAGATGCCAACCGCTTTTGCTTGGCAGGATATTCGTTCATCCGGAACGCCAGTTGTGTTTTCAACCGATTGGCCCGTGATTCCAGTTGATGTGATGCCGAATGTGAAATCTGCCGTTGCCCCCAAACCCATGCCCGCGCCATGGCGTGATCAGACCCAGAGTCTTTATGATACTCTTGAAAGTTATACCGCAGGTAATGCTTGGGTTGAGTTTAACGAAGACCGGAAAGGTCGGCTTATCCCCGGCATGATGGCCGATATCGCAGTCATGTCCCATGATCTTGAGGCCATGGCCCCGGATGAATTGGATCAAGCTCGCGCCCAAACCACAATCTGTGACGGTAAGATTACCTACGAAGCCTAGGTGGATGCGTTAATATCGCTTGCGTGACACGAGGAAGAATAGGGTCACGACCAATAGCGATATACCTAACAACACCGTGGAGATCGCGTTAATTTCTGGTGTGATCGCCCGGCGAAGTTGGCCTAGCATATAGGTAGGAAGCGTATCCTGTCCGGCGGTTTTGACAAACTCGGTAATGATGACATCATCAAGCGAGATCACAAAGGCCAGCATCGCCCCAGCCATAATTCCCGGAAACAACAGGGGCAAGGTTACACGCCGAAATACCCTAAATGGCGATGCGTATAAATCACTTGCCGCCGTCTCAAGGCTTAAATCCATGCCATCAAGCCGTGCTTTAATCGGCAAATACGCAAACGGAACGCAAAACGCCGAATGTGCAATAATCAAATAGCCGATACCATAATATCCGGTGATGGTTTTAATAAGAGCAAAGAAAATCAGCAAGGCCACCGCAGTAACAATCTCCGGAACCATGAGAGGCTGATTAATCATCACATAGATCAGGCTCTGGCCCTTGAACTTTTGTGTTCTTGTGGTACCCAGCGCGGCCATAGTCGCCACAAGAGTTGAAATCATAGATGCCGACACAGCAATCAACAGTGACCTGATAGCCGCTTCTTGCACGATTTCGTTCTCACTGGCCTTGATATACCAATGAAACGAAAACCCTTCCCACAACATCAGGTTGCTACCTGCGTTAAAGGAATAAAACACCAGTGTTAAAATTGGCGCATAAAGCACGAAAAAACAAACCAGAGCAATAGTCGTGAAACCATGCTGGCGCGTAATTGAAAATGGTTTTTTGCGGAACACACCGCCCATGATACTTCTAGCCATTTTTCTGCTCCGATTTTTGAACCAGACGGACATAGAAAATCAAGGCAATCATGACAATAAATAACATGGTCACAGCAAGCGCCGCCCCAAGAGGCCAATTCTTACCCTGACCAAATTGCAATTCAATCAGATTACCAACCATCAATCGCTTACCGCCGCCTAGCACCCGCGGTGTCACATACGCCCCAAGTGAAGGCACAAAAACAAGGATAGAACCCGCGATAATTCCGGGCTTGATAATCGGCACAATGATGCGCCGCAACACTTTCAAGCGTGAGGCATAGAGATCATATCCTGCCTCAACAAAGCGGAAATCAAATCTTTCCATTGACGCATAAATAGGCAACACCATTAAGGGCAGATACACATAAGCCATACCAACCAAAATAGCAAAATCAGTATAGAGCATCCGGATCGGTTCTTGGATAAGCCCCAGCGACATCAAAGAATTGTTGATAACACCTTGATTCCGGATCAGCTCAAGAATAGCGAAAGTGCGGATCAAAAGATTCGTCCAAAACGGTATTGTGATCAGAAATAGCCAGACATTCCGCGTTTTAGGAGGTCTGGTAGCAATAAAATAAGCGGTAGGAAAACCAAGAAACAAACACAGCACCGTAGTCATAAAAGACAGTTGCACCGAGCGCCAGAAAATAGACAGATGGGCATCCGAGAGGGATACGGTGTCATCAAAAATATCTTTGGTATAAAGAACATTAAACCACGCTTCCGTGGAAAATTCCCAAATAACGCCGCCATAATTCCCCGATGACAAGAAAGAATAAACGATAACAATGAACAAAGGGCCAGATGCCGCAAATAGCAACAGCAAGAGAGCAGGTGTTGACAACAACCAATTGGCGCGGGTTTTGCGCCTGATCTGATTTTGTTCGAGTTCGCTAAGTTTCCGGCTCATCTCTGTGATTAATCCTTCAGAACCTTGAGGGCATTGTCGTCAACAAAAACCCCCAATGTGTCACCAATAGAGGGCTGAAAGCCGCCTTCAAGCGTGTTTTGGGCGCGGACAACAAATTGAGTGCCGTCATCCAGATCAAGATGATAATTAGTGTCTGTACCAAAAAACATCTTATTAGCCAGAGTTCCCGTTAAAGTCGCCCCACGAGTTTTCCCGTCAATCCGGGCGTGTTCTGGACGAATAAAAACCAGTGCCTTTTTATCATCTGCCTTATTAGGAGGAATTTTGACTTGATAGCTTTTCTTGCTATTCGCAAACCGGATTGAGCCAAGACCATTTTTACCCTTGGCTTTCCCGACAATATCTACCTCAACAAAATTAGACTCACCAATAAAATCAGCAACAAAGCGTTCTTGAGGATCGTTATAAATTTCATCAGGTGAGCCAATCTGAAGGATATGCCCATCACTCATCACCGCGATGCGGTCTGACATAGTCAGCGCCTCTTCCTGATCATGCGTAACAAAAATAAAGGTGATACCCGTTTCCAGTTGCAGGCGTTTTAATTCAATTTGCATTCCGCGCCGCAATTTATAATCCAGCGCAGAAAGCGGTTCATCAAGAAGCAACACATTTGGTTTCGGGGCCAGAGCGCGTGCCAGCGCTACCCTTTGTTGTTGCCCTCCAGAAATCTGATTGGTGCGGCGATCTTTTAATTCTTCCATATGTACCAGCGCCAGCATCTCATCAACGGTTTCGTTGATCTCATGCCTTGGCTTATTCAGCATCTCTAGCCCAAAGCTAATATTCTGGGCAACCGTCAAATGTGGAAATAGGGCATAGCTCTGAAACACGGTGTTAACAGAGCGCTGATAAGGGGGAAGTGTGGTGATATCTTGGTTATCAAGAAGAATCGTTCCGAAACTTGGACTTTCAAAACCTGCTATAAGCCTCAACAATGTGGTTTTACCACAACCCGATGGACCCAACAGGGTAAAAAACTCATTACGGCGGATGGTAACAGAAACATCATCAAGAGCTTTGACCAAATTTGGCTCAGCTCCAAAATATTTCCCCACCCCTTCAACTCGGATGGCGTCATCAACCATATGTTATCTCCAACAATTATTCAGCCCTAATAAAATGACCATAAACGACTTTATTAATAGAGATTGTTCCCTTAAAGCCCCAAGATTACAAGTTTAATCTGCCCCTATTTCTCTAAAGATTGCGTTAGCATAGCAAAATCAGGCAATGGCGCCTTTGTGACATCATGCGTTGCTAGTTCTGTTTCAATCGCCAGACCAATTTCCAAAAGGCGCTGATCACCCCCAGGAGGGCCAAGCAACTGGATGCCAAACGGCATACCATATTCATCCAACCCGCACGGCACCACTAATGAACACGCCATGACCATAGTCGGAGCATAACAAAGAGCCAACCAGCGCATATAGGTTGGCATTTTTTGCCCGTTAATCTCATCAATAAACTTCTTAGAATGCGGAAAAGGAGAAACCGCCGCCGCCGGACAGATGACCACATCAACCTGATTGAACAGCTCTAACCATTGTTTAGCCAAATAGCTTTGTGTCTGATGCGCCATCGCTACATCCGCGAGATTATAGCTAAGAGCGCGTTCTACATTATCAATGATCAAGGGGCTGATTTTGTCACGGTGCTGATCAACCAAATCCTTCATCCCGGCGACATAACTCACGCCGCGTAAAATCTCAAAACAATCATGAACATCTTTGAAATCCGGGTCTTGCCACTGACAAGATTGGAACGCTGGGGATAATATACCCATCCGATCGGAAAAAAGCTGACGCATATCCTCTGCTACTGGTGCCACGCCTAAATCAACAGACATCGCCGCCTTGATCCCATCCAGACCTGCGGGTTTTATTGGATCAGGCATTAGCCGCAAGGTTTCGGGCGAAAAGGGATCACGCTTATCCACACTCATCTGGGCGTTCAAAAGTAACGCCGCGTCTGCCACATGACGAGCCATAGGCCCTAGCACAGCAAAAGGTGCCAGCGCGTTAGCTTTATCCACATCAGGCACTAATCCGGGGCTGGGCCGATATCCGACAATACCGCAAAACCCTGCCGGTGTTCTGAGGCTACCGCCAAAATCCGACCCTGACGCTAATGGCACCATTCCCGTGGCAAGGGCAACCGCAGATCCCCCTGATGACCCCGCGCAGGTTTTTGTTGGATCATAGGGGTTTCCTGTAACCCCAAACACATCATTCCAAGTGTTGCCGCCAGTGCCAAACTCTGGCGTATTAGTTTTCCCAATAACAATACCGCCCGCCGCCTTGACCTGTGCCACCGACAGATCATCATGGTCCGGAACGTGATCACGAAACGGAATAGACCCATAAGTCGTCCGTATCCCTGCGGTTGCCTCAAGGTCTTTGATGGCCACAGGCAGGCCTGCTAATGGCCCGATATCTTCACCTTTATGATGCCGAGCTTCGGCAGATTTAGCCGCGTTTAACGCGGTATCAAAATCACGTGTGACCATGGCATTAACCGCCGGATCAACGGCCTCAATTCTGTCGATAGAGGCTTTCATCACATCGACAGGTGATAGCTCACCTTTTTTTATTTCTGCAATCAGCGCCTTGGCTGACATCTGGCATAAATCAGTCATAAAAATGCTTTCTTATTTCTTTTTGCTTATTTCTTTTTACCTAGTGCCGCCGCGATAGCATGGATGGCTAATTGCGTATCCATTTTAAAGGTATCATCCAGAAAATCAGGCCAAGTGGACAGTTTGACAACCACCATATTATAGGCCGGGGCGATATAGATAAGCTGACCAAATACCCCTAGGCACATGAAGGCTTCGGTGGTCATATCCTCAATCCAGAATTGATTGCGATAACATCCATTAGGCAGAATACGCCGCCGATCATCAGAAAACAGCCCATGGGGGCCGCGCCGAACATCCGTGATCCAAGCGCTCGGAAGGATACGCTTACCATCTACCATACCATCATCGAGATAAAGCTGACCAAAGCGCCCAAAATCACGCAAACACCCGTTAAAGCCGCCACTTGCAAGGCTATATCCATTAGGGTCAACCGTGAAAAAGCCGTCTTCTTCTGCCTTCATGGGTTGCCATAACTCTTTGCTGATCAATTCATGCAAAGGCAGACCTGTCACCTTTATCATGATATGGGCCAAAAGATCTGTTTCAATAGAACGATATAAAAACCGCTCTCCATGATTGGCGTCACAGGTTTTTAAGGTCAAAATCTGATCCCAAATGGTTTCTGGCCAGTCAATACCCGGATCAGCGTCCGGGGATATGGGCCGCCAGCCCGACGCCACATCCGTCTTACCAACATCCGAATCCAGACGTGTGTATTCTTCGCTGTACTGGACGCCAGAGGTCATATCCATAACCTGTTGTATCGTGGCATCTCGCCATGCGGTATCGGCAATTTCTGGCAAATAAGTGACGACCGTGGCGGCAGGGTCAATCTGTCCTCGATCAATGAGAATACCCGTAACGGTTGAGGTGATGGATTTCGAAACCGATTGCATCAGATGCGGCGTTTCTGGACGCATCGCGTTGTGATAGCTTTCATGGACAATCTTACCATCGCACATCACAAGCATTCCATCGGTATAGGTATCATCCAGAAATCCAGCAATCGTTTGTTGCTGGCCATTGGATAGGGTAAAGTTGATATCTGTTATCGCTTCCTCTTGGCGCGGCAAGACACGCGCAGGGCCAGACCCACGCCATACTCTAGCGGTAGGCATAAACTCGTTTATATGTTGAAAGGTCCAGCGATTCCATGGCGGCCGATCCCAATCCATCCGAGGAATTCGCATAAAATCATCTGAGGGAAACCCCTGCATAATAGGCGGTGGTGTTTCACTATTCTTAGACGATTTCACTATTTCCTCCCCTACTTTTTATTCTACTTTTATATTTTGTCGGATAAAGTGTTATCCAAGCAACCGCTGATGTCAAACAGTGCTTTAAGATGCTGGTTTAATGCATCAGATCATGTCAGGATAATAAAGAGATAAGGAGAGTTGCCATGAATGAATATTTTGAATGTGATGCCACGGACCTTGCGGCGCATATCGCCTCAGGTGAGATTAGCGCCAAGGATATGTTGGCCGCCGCGATCAGCCGAAGCAGACGGATCAACCCATCGCTTCATGCTATCGTCAATGAACAGCCAGAGATTGCCGAACAGCTTTGTGATGAAACACCTGCAGATGCGCCGTTATCAGGTGTGCCGACCTTGCTCAAAGATTTAGGGGCTGAGGCGATTGCCTTTCCATCACATAATGGCTCGCGGCTTTATCGTGATACCGTTTATAAATATGACTCATCCATTTATAGCCGCATCCGCAAGGCAGGCTTGATCCCTTTCGCTCGCACTACCTCACCCGAATTGGGTATTGGCCCAACCACTGAGGCAGGGGTGTATGGTGAACCAACTCGCAATCCATGGAACACAGATCATACCACTGGCGGCTCATCCGGAGGGTCTGGCGCGGCGGTGGCGGCAGGAATTGTTCCCCTTGCGCATGGCTCGGACGGGGGCGGATCGGTGAGAATCCCAGCCTCATGCTGTGGGCTTGTCGGCTTTAAGCCAACTCGTGCGCGTCTTCCTGATGGCCCCGGTGTGGGTGAAGGATGGGCTGGCATGGCAATAGACGGCTTTCTGACACGTTCTGTGCGTGATACCGCGCTGATGCTGGATTTATGTCATGGCTCTGACCTAGGGGCACCTTATAGCGCGCCGCCCCTCAAAGCTGGTTATCGCGCCGCCATGAAAACGCCGCCCAAAGGATTACGCATCGCCGTTCTTGACACAGATTTCCTTGGCAACCCCATTGATCCCGAATGTCGTGATGCTGTCCATAAGGGTGCGCATCTGCTCAAAGCGTTGGGCCATGATGTCATCTCTTGGCAAACCACCATCGCCAAAGACGTGCATGAGATGATGCTGGCATGGACCAAGATTGTGGCTTCGGGAACGGAATTGTCGGTGCGCTATAAAAAGGCTATCGCTGATCTGAAACCCGGCGATGTTGACGGGGTGACCTATGGCGCGGTGCAATTAGGCCAGACGGTAAGCGGCGCAGATTATCTGCAATCCATCAATACCATCCATAGTTTTGGACGCCGCATGGCGGCGCTTTTTCAGGATTTCGATGTGCTGATGACAACAACTCTAGCCGAACCTCCAGCGAAAATTGGCCGCTATAAGCCTGACAACAGTGATTTTATGGATTACCGCAATGGCCCCGGTGGGGTCTTTAGTTATTCGCCCTATACGGCGGTATTTAACGCGTCGGGCCAGCCTGCCATATCTCTGCCGATGCATTGGGCGCCTGGCAATCTACCTGTTGGACTTCATTTTGCCGCGGCCTATGGCGAAGATGAAACGCTGATGGGATTAGCCGCAGACCTAGAAGAAGCGGCACCTTGGCAAGCCAAACAACTGGAACTCATCCGGCAACTGCATTAATCCCACATCATAAGAAATACATCAGATAAAGTATCGCATATAAAAAGGGGCAACCTATTGGCTGCCCCTTTTCTTAATTTCGTTTCCAAAGAAACAGATTTACTTCTGCAACTCTGTCCAGATCGCGGAATACATTTCCTGCACCTCTGGTGGGCAGGTTTCGCTGAAATAACCCATAGGGATAAACTCAGCAGGAATATCAATTTCTGGCGCGCCTTTCATATCATCTGGCATGAAGGGCTCAGAGCCTTTGATTCCATTTGCATAACGCGCAAAAGCCGAAGCCAAAGCTGCATTTTCAGGTTCCATCAGGAAGTTTTGGAAAAGCTTAGCGTTCTCAACATTCTTGGCATCTTTCAGCACAACAACCGCATCCATCCACATTGGGTAACCTTCTCTGGGATAACCAAAACGGACATCAGAGTTTTTCTCTCTGGCACGGAAAGCTGCGCCGTTCCAGTAAAGAGATGCGCCAAGATCACGACCAGCGAATTTTTCGATAACGCCATAATCCATGGACAACCAATGCGGCTTAGCATTGATGAGGGTATCACGCGCTTTTTTCAGTTCACTTTTATTGCTTGAGCATTGCTCGCTGCCGTTATAGTTCAGCGCGGCGTTAATCAAATCCAGCATTTCTGGCGCCACATTGATTTTGCCCTTAAGCTCTTCTGGCGGATCGAAAATAACGGCTAAGGTATTGATATCGCCGTTATACACCGATGTATCAACAACAACGCCTACCGTACCCCACTGATAAGGAACCGAATATTTATGGCCTGGGTCCCAATCTGGGCTCTTAAACTCATCCCTGACATTTCCATAATTGGACATCTGGTTAGGGTTTGTTTGCAAAAGCAATCCTTCGCTAATCCAGATTGGCATGAAGCTAGCCGATGGAACTGCCACATCAAACCCATGAGCGCCAGCGCGAATCTTGGCTAGGGCGGTGTCATTTGAATCATAGTCAGTAATGGTGACTTTGACATCATAGGTCTGTTCAAATTTTTCAATCAGCTCAGGACTGGTATAATTTCCCCAGTTAAAAATGTTCAATTCGCCTGCCGCGAAAGCATTAGACGCGGCAAACATACCTACACCAGCAACGATTGATGTTAAGTGTTTACGGATCATTTGATTCCCTCCAGTTATATTATATTCAATTATCGTAATCTGATTCAAAGTCATTTGTATAGACATATTCTCAATAAATTTATCTATTTCTTCTGGTGATAAAGCCTCTGTTCAAAAATTAATCTGATCCTTCCATTGCCTAAACAGTAACCAACTGTTTGTGAGGAAGACTGATGAAAACCCGAATGATGTTACCTATTGTCTGCGCCATGGCCGCGCTTTCGGCTTGTAACCCCGCCTCTCTTGGCAACAACACCTCGGCTGAGGTTGTTGGCTTTCACCAAATGCGACTTGGTGATCTGCAAACCATTAATAATTTTGAAAATTGTGTTGAGGAAGGCATTTCCCGTGACAGCTTGGCCCGCGATAATGGTGATCCGGCCCAATTTCTGTCGAGCGCAAAGATTCTTGAAGGCTGTGAATATCACGCCATTGATGGCATTCATCTCATAGATGAAGAACAGCGGATGAAAGCCTATGCGCTTAGCATCCAGAATTACTTTATTGGCGGTGATGTTGCCAAAGCCAAAATGAATCTGGAACAATTCAAGACAGCGTTTCATGGCAAAGATTTGATTTATGCTGATGGAACCTCATTCATTGATACCTATGATGCCATGTTTTCTTATGCCCATAGCGATAAGAAATCCCTACTTAACCTCGCCTCACTAAACGCTAAACCATCCGTAAAGGATGAAGTGCGCCGCGTTTGGTATTGGGAAAACAACTAGGCCAAAACGCCAGAAAAGGAGTTCGCATCATGAATAAAACTATTCGGAATACTCTCTCGGCGG
The DNA here is from genome assembly GCA_965661405.1 of Puniceispirillales bacterium (SeqCode). Taxonomy (GTDB): domain Bacteria; phylum Pseudomonadota; class Alphaproteobacteria; order Puniceispirillales; family UBA1172; genus UBA12202. The sequence continues at coordinate 15,321 of CBFIDH010000021.1, read as the reverse complement.
TGGTGTTGGCCGCGACATCCCTCTCAAGCCTGCCAGCTATGGCAAACCAGACTGGTTGGAGTCCTAGCATCAGTGAGAAAATCCTAATGTTGCCATCCGAACATCTGGAAACGGCGATTGAACAGGATTTTGATCGCTCTCCTCTAGCGAATGAGTTGGGCGGTTTGGAAAACGACATATCTCTCCAGATCAATTTCCTATCACAGATTCAGAATGACCTTGATCTCTATGAAGGGGAACAAAGGCTTGAAGCCCGGCATCAGCTTATCGCAGGAAAACGCGATTATATCGAAATGATGGGCACACAAATTGATCTCAAGAAAAAGCGGCTTGCCGTAAAACTTGATATCTATGAACGCCTGATGCGAAAAGCTCGTCAAGGTGCCGCGGCTAATAGCCAAAGTGCTAGTTTTGACGCCGCCCGTAGCGCCGTTGTCAGCCGGATTAACAGCGTGGATAGCACCTTGCGTGAAGATCTTTTCACCAATACCATGATGCCGGAAACAGAGTTTTCAAAAGCCTATGCCGATAATCAGGCCGCCATCAGCCAGCTTGTTGAGGCGATCAACACCCACCCATCCCAGCAAACCATCAGCACAATTGATGGCAATCCTATTAGCCGCGAAGAAGAATTGCGTCTGACCATTCTCGATATCCAATCGCAAATGGCTATCCTTGATATGGAGGACGAAGTGCTAGGGCATATGGCTAAATTGGTAGCGCTTGATGCCAAGGCCTTTTCGGTTGATCTGGCAGAATATCAATATGGTGCCGATGGATACGCCCCTGCTATTTACAACTCTCCTGCTAACAATCTGCACATTTTCATTAATCGCTAAGCAAACCCATCCGAAAGGACATTACCATGAAACGTTTATTATCTCTCTCAGCCGCCGTGATCTGTCTTGCTGGCATCACCGCCCCTGCCAAAGCCGATTCGCTTCAGAATCTTGAACGCGAACGCGCCATTGCGATATCCAAAATACTGAACGCAGATATGTCTGTTGCCCAGCGTTCAGAACATATGATGGCCTCATGGCGTCGGCTGACTGATCTGGAAAAGATTGTCATTAACGACAAATCCCTTAAATCCAACTCACCAGCCGCGGCCCTGCGTGCTTTCAACAGCTATGAGCTTACCTTTCTGAGCCATGCCGCCGCCGAAAAGAATCAGAAAATTACACAGCATTGGGCAGAAACCGTTGGCCTTTCTACTAGTGATCTTCTGGTTGCGAGGGCAGGCAGATGAACTGGTCCGTCTGGCAAGACAATATCGGATTAGGTGGCCGTGCCGTTACTCTGGTTATGGGTAGTATGGTCATCCTGCTGGCAGGGTTTTCTTTTGCCAGCAGTCTTCCGGCAAGTGCCATTTTCAAGTGGGTTGTTGATATTCTTGGTTTGGGTTTTGTGTCATTAACCATGATCCTCATTCTGGTCAGTATCTTTAGCGGTATGAAATTGCTGGAAACCCGCGGGGAAGACCCTTCTGATGCCATTGATGGTTATCGCCGCAAATGGTTATTAAGTGGGCTTCAAGCCTGTAATGGTATCGCAACTATTGCCCTTACCTTTACTTTATTGGGTATCTCTCTTGGTATTGGTTCCTTGTCTCATGGCGGCCTAACACCTGACACGATTAATGATGTCATCGCTGACCTGACGCAACATTTCAGCATGGCGTTTATGACGTCTGTGATTGGCTTACCTGTTTCAGCGGTGCTTCGTACAATCCTGATTTTGGTGAACGCCACAGTCATGAGCAGTGATCGCCCCATCCATCACTCCAACCCTATTGTTGTAGGAGAATAATTTATGCGTTTCCTTATGTTTAATGTCTGTGTTCTTGCCTGTTTGGGGTATTTGTTCACAGCCTCACCCGATCAATCGTTTTCATCATGGCTAACGGGGACATCAAAAACCGTTGTTGCTGGTGTGGATCATGTCATGCAGGACGGCAAAGAAAATATCCAAGATCATGGATTAGCCGAAGCAGCGTCTGATCTGATAGATGATATCAAGACTGAAATTATGGCCTCGGCGCCTGAAACCAATCAGCTGCGCGAGGAGATTAAATCTCTGAAAGCCGAGGTCTCAAGCCTGCACAATCTTTTGGAAGGTCTGCAACCCAAGACTCAATCTGAGGTAAGTACCGTTGACAGTGAGAATATGATAGCACCATTGCCAGATCATGCTGACGTCAAACCTGTTGAGTTAGTAGAGCAAGACAATCCTCCTGTTAGCGATCAAGACATCGCCAACGCCTTTGCAGAATTAGCAGATGCCGATCAGGAAAATATGGTTGACTCGCGCCCTGATGCTACCACGACATCCGATCAAATGCGTTATATGACCCCTGCTGAACGCCAGCAAGATTTGGGCAAACTCATGCTTGATATGCAGGTATTCTATCTTGAAAAATCGGGAATCTGATCATGCGTTTGGCTTCGGTTATTCTGATTGTTGGGTTTTTAGTTATCGTCTGGTTTGAGCCTCATCAAGCTTCACCAGACACGCCCAAGACCACCAGTGGTCAAGAGCAAATCAAGCAACCCAAGCAAGAAACGCCGCAAACACCTAAAAATGATCCGGATGAGGAATTGGCAGATACCCTTTTGGCAAGCATCCGTTTCGTGACATTGCCTGCTGAATATCTTCCTCCATCAGCAGAGACAAGGCATGAGACAGTTGCGCCAAAAGCCAATCAGGATATCCATCACGAGCAACCAGAAAATAATGTGGCAGAATTGACCGCGACACCATTACAAGACCTGCCATCAGAGCCTGTTTCTGTCATGATGCCCATGACACCTCCCGGCATGGCTAAACCAGCACCGCCTCCGGCGCAATTATTGCCGAAACCTCTTTTACTAGAACTAAAGCCTAAGCCAACGCTTGCGGCACTTCCTAGCAAAGAGATGATCTCCGAGCCAAAGCAAAAGACAGCCAAACCTCTTTTGAAGCCTCTGGAAAAACCGATGATCACAGTGTCGGCATCACCCATGCCAACCCCGCCCGTCTCAATGACCTTACCAAGTGATCATCCCAATGAGACGATAGACCAGCCTAAGATGACCTTAACCGCCTCTGGGCAAAATCGGCAACACGCCATGAAGCAAATGGATGACGCGAATGAAAAGCTTGAGCTTGAGTTGTTCTGGCCAGATCATAAAACAGATCGGGATAAAGTGGCTAATATTCTGCGGCAATGCTTTGGTATGACAAGCGGATATCTGCTCAAAAATGGTAAGCTTTACGATTTTCGTGATGGCAAGGTTAAGGCGGCTAACCGATCCTATTATTCCCCCTATCTGCGGGCGCGTAGCCATATTGACACGATTGAGGCAACCCATCAGGCCCGCCTGAAATCTGAACTTGGCGAGGGCACCTCTGTCCAACTGTTCAGCAAGGTTGGCGATAGTTATATCATTGGCGGATTACTAAACGCTACCGGAGCAAATCAGCTCCATGGTCAAGTATCAGGGTCATATATCATAAGCCAAGGCCAACTTTATATTGACCAGATCAAAGTCAAAGGAACATTGATAACAGGGCGCATCGCCCTTGGTGATGGGCGCTGCATCTAACGCATTAATGCGTCATGACCATTAGGGAATATCCTGTGATGCCATGCGCGCGCCAATTCCGGTATCATGCAATCTTTTTCTGAAGCTGACCGTTGGGCGGCTAACCCACCGTTTAAACCACGGATACCAAGCATTATCCAGATGATCCGATGTTGCCAGCATAATAACAAGAGGTTGGCTATTATCAGCGATAGGCATACTGCGCATATTCTCTGTCGGGGCAAGCGCCGATTGTGTCGGCTGCATCAATAAGGAAGGTTCAGCGTTATTATCACCGCCAGCGCTCTGGCGCACAGCAACAGCAACCGCTTGACGCGATGAGCCAATATTCCGGATATCAAGATAAAGCTGGCAACGGTTACCCGGCAATGGCGGCAGATTCTCACCATCCACCAAATGCTTATGCCAACGCATTTCATCATCTTCACAGCCGCCAAGCCCATCACTTGGTACAGCCCAGACAAGGTGAACTTCTAAATCACGGATGAGGCGATCTGATTTCCGTCTAAGGGCCATTTCCTCAAACAAACGAAAGCTCATGCGTGAGATAACATCAGGGTTCTGCCGATAATTTTTCAACACACGGATGAGTTCAACATGACGACCATTTTTCTCAAGCGTCATGGCATCATAAAGTGATGGCCATGGGATTTGCTGATACAGACCAAACACCATCACGGTGATGAGACCATAAGCTATCCCCTGACGCCAGCGCCAGCACCACGACAAATGGCGGCGCCATTTTTGATACCACTCTGGCAAAGCAGGCTTGTTAGCGGCTGAGGCGATACCGGCGGGCGCGGCAAAAGCTGGATTCATTAGCACGCGATCAATATCTTGAACGCCGCTAGTAGCGTGACAGATAAAACCTCGTGATTTAAGGTCTTCACATTCGGCCAGATTATCTGGATGCATGATTAGATGAACCGTGATGCCCTCGCGGCTAAGATCATCAAAAAGCGCCTGACTAGAGGCCAGTTTTTCACGAATATGCTGAACCGGGGTGACATTCTGATCAATATCAACCTGACCTGTGGCCCATATCATATGCTTTGCGTTGGGCTGACGAAATAGACCAAGATGATGCAACCGATGCGCCATCAACATTGGTAATTGCCAACTGTTGCCTTGATCAATGGCACCGCTGGCATCGGCACGGAAAGAGGCCACTCCGGTTAGTTTTTCAATCAATCCTGTGGGGCGACGAACAAAGGCATTATAAGAGGCACTGACTGGCAAGCCTTCAAAACTACCAGCAAGGCAGATTACCGATTCAATATCCGCACCTTCTTCGATCAGAGAAATAATCTCAACCGGATGCCGTGTCGTCGGTATATAGACTTTGGTCACTTGATATAAAGTTCCGTTTCTGGATCCCTCAAATCCTTCAACATGGGATCATCACTATGCCATAAAAGCTGTATGCGCTGATCCTTAATCGGCGTCAATGGCTTCTGTCGATATACTCCATCTCGGTGTGATACTAAAACATTAGGGTTATCTGAGTCTGAGGCCATAGCCCGATGAAAGAGTAACTGAACATAAACAAGCCCATCTTGAGCTGCCGAAGGCAGAATTCTAATGTCAAAATCACCACCATGCCGATAGTCACTGGCGCTTGAAGCCGCCGCTTGGCTAGGTTGATAAGCTATCGCGCCTTTTTCCAAAATGGCCTTAAACTGTTTTCTCGCCATGAAGTTTTGCGATATTTGTTGCATCACGGCATCATTGGCTCGTCCTTCTGCGGCCTGCCAAAGACTATGCAAATCTAATCCGTCAGCATCGTTTTGATCATCATTCAGATGTCGCCGCATCAGATCCGCGTCGGTGAGTTTATCAAATAGTTTTCCTGCATCAGACAGAATGGCCTTGCTGTGTTTATCCATTGCCATGCTCACTTTTATAAATGAGGTTAAATTGTTGTTTAAAGATCACCTGATCACTTCTGTATTGGTCTTCCATTGTATCGCTGATCGCGTCCATTTCCTTCAGGATATGATCAAGCTCATGGGCAATCATTTCTGCGTATCCGGCGGCAAGATAAAGCCCATCATGCCATGCAGAATGATCATCCAGATCGGTCGGGGGGCCTTTAAGACCTGCGCGCCGATATTTCCTTGCCCCAGATTTTAGCTCAGACAACATGGTATTAAGGGCGCTATTGGCGGGGCGATTTTCCAGTTGGTCAAATAGACTATCAGCCGAAAGTGTGACTCTATCCGATAAAACTCCAGCCGCATTCATTAAACTGGTCAGCTCACGCTTTCCTGCCTCATCCAGCATACCGGCCAATAAAGCAAGCCCGGCCAGTTGCTGATCTTCAATGAGCCTTTGACACGCGGTCCGCGCTGTCCCGATGGCAACACCCTTAATATCTTTCCATGTCTCAAGACAGTCCTGATAAGCATTGTGATTTTCATCTGCCATCATGGCATCAACATCTGGCTGATCTTTGCTAACGCGCGTGGCTTGGGTGAGGCGGTTCTGGATAGACGGGAAAACCATGCCGCGAAGGATGGACCGTTTCAGCGGTGACACTTGATCATTAGCATGGGCCAGCAATTCAATGTTATCTCGTTCGGCGTTACTGAATATTTTGATATGGTCTGCTGGTGGCATGGCAAGGCCGTCATAACCTGCTTTCATTCCAGACGATGTTTCGCCAGATAACACCATGCTACTTTGAAACATCTTTGGCCCAGCATCAAGAAAGCTGACATCATCATCATCCTCACCATAGAGATGATCAATGGTAAGCCTATCTAGGCGATGCTCATCATCAGTTAGGCTATCAGCCGTTGAAAATCTAGCTTGGCTTGCCATGACAACGCCGCGCCGGAAAGTCACCCAAGCCCTAAGGCAAGTGTCATAAAGTTTAAGGCTGACCTCTTTATCTAGGCTTTTCTCACACCAGAAATCAAAAATCATCTCATCGGTAATATCGCTTTCGGACAATCTTGCTTCTGGAGATAAAGATTGCTCAAGATATTCTTGCAACAGCAAGGTGATTTGGCGTTCAGAGCTACGTGGCAAATGTTCAGCTAAAAACCGATACAGTCTTTTGGACAGATCGTTAGATATTGCCTTAATCGCAGATGCCCCCAAATCTTTACCAAGCTTATCATAGACATCTAGGAAAACATCAAACCCTAATGCTTCGGCAAGAAAACTCGCCAAGGCAAGTGATAACGGGGTCCGGGAAAACGCTTGGCGCCATATTGGTTGATGGTTTGCAAAAACCAACTGGTCATCTTTGATCTCTAGGGCGTCATGACGATCCGAGTCAGAAAACATCGCCCTGATCCGCGCTGGTGTGGCACGGCCAGCAAGCAACAACTCTCCGGGATTAATGCCTGAGGCTGAGGCGGCGGCGATCAGGCCACTCATCCGATAAAGTTCCGGGCCATAAGACCGCGAGGCGATCATGGTTGTTAGCATAGCGGCGGTGCGAGGTGAGAAAATCGCCTGACCGTGGCTATCTGTGGCATCATGAATATGCCGCAGACAAGTTAATAAAAACTCGGATGGGGGAGAGAGACGGAATTCCGCCCATGAAGATAAAATTTCACTAGGATCATTCATCAACTGACCATAACCAAAGCTGTCACAATACTGATACTTCTTTAATGTAGCATAGTTACTCTGGCGTGCCACCCTTCTTGACCATAATGCACCTAGCCTAGCGCGGTGATCATGGCGTCCCATAGCCTGTGGGGGCGGTATCATTTCTATATGACGATAAGATAACATCATCTAAGGATTCCGATTGATCCATTGGCGAAGATGACTGCGGTTCTGGTGCATTCGCGCCACCAACCGCTGACTATAAGAAGATTGAGATAGCTGGGCAGAAATTGTCATGGTGGGATGGCCTTTATTTGCCAGCCAGTAATTAATTTCTGTCACATGATTCTGCCAGTCAACAGTCACCTGTGAGACTTGAATAGGCTTAATATTAACAAAACTTGGTAAGGTGTCATGGACAGGCACAACCACCGGAAAATGCCGATTTTCCGGATTAACCATGCCCGGCCAGATCGTCTGATAATGTTGCGCTCTATCCAAGACTTTAAGCACATAACCACGCGTGGCTGGAATAATGCTAGGCGGCTGAGTCCGATTAACACGAGAGCCGCCATTATAATGTGATAAGGCAATTTCTACGCGGCCATCATATGTTGCGATCAGATCATCAAGAAACCGTATCCCCAATCTGATATTCAGATCTGGCTGATAAAGACGATTTGGGTTGACGCCAAAGACTTGCCGCGAGGTAGCAGGCATAATCTGCATAACGCCAATAGCACCTTTATGACTGACCACTTGGGGGCGAAAACCAGATTCGACCTCAGCCACCGCCAGCGCAAGCGATGGCGAGACATGGCGTGATTTCAATGCTTCCGCAACAATGATCATCTTAATATGATGCTGTGTTTGCGTGGCGGATGAGGCGGCGGCCAATGATGATAAACTTGAAAAAGTAACAACCAGCATCAGCCAAGCCAAACCCCATTTACCGCCATGCTTAAGATAAGAAAAACCCATCATTGTTCAGCTCCATTTTCACTGTTGCTATTACCCTTGATAGCCTCATTCCATTGGGGGGAAAGTTCCGCGATCTCAATTTCAAAATTGGCATATTCGCGCTTAAATCCCATGATGCGCGACATGGGAATAGTTTCCTCCACCGCCAGCAATAGAGGTTTAGACGCATCAAGACGTGAGGGATCAATCGGTTCCATATCCGCGTTAAAAAACCCGTTAGGGTGGAAAATAATGATGTGAGGGTCTTGTGCCTCTGTTGGTGCCGCCGCAGTTTCGCTAGCCTCTGTAATTGCCATTTTATCAGCAACCGTGTCTTCGGGTTGATGAACAATAGCAAACAGCAACAACACCATGAGGCTGAAAAACGCCATGGATAGGGCAAAGGCCACTTCGGCAAGAGGATTGGCATCATCGGCAAGCATCGTTCCATTACTCCTTTAAGCGGTTGAGGCTTCATGAGGAGAAATGGAAAAATCAGCGGCAGTTTTGTCGATAGGACAATCTCGCCACTGATCCTAAGTTAGCATCCATCATATTAGTTAAATTTGACCGTGTTTCCTTCGCTGCCACGGCTTTCGATACTGTCATACCTCTTGATGGTAATATAGCCTGTCATCACCTGAAGATCAGCGTCGCTATCCGGGGCAATACCAATTTCTTGCAGACTGATCCGAAGCCACTCATTCAGCTTTTGTGATGACGCGGTGGTGTGATAATCAAAACGCAGACGCGGTGAGCGCGACGCGCTATTGGTTATGGCAACAAATCCGGGAAACTCGTGTTCCATCAAATCTACCAATTCCAGCATCTCATCGCTATCCAGATCAATGATCTCAACCTCAAAGATTTGCACTGGTGCTGCGCCGCTATCTGATGAACCTGTTGGTCGTTTCAGCAACTGAACAATACTGCTGGACAGGCTGTCTGCCTGCGCCTCAATTTCTGGTAATATCAGACGATCAAGACAAATCCGCGTACATTGTTCTGGCAAGAGAATGGTTCGGCTAGGCTCCGTCCAATTTGCAACAAACCCATTGCTGGTCGTGTAAATCTGCGCCGCCAGCCGTAACGAAAGGCCTTTGGTTGCAGGGTCCATCAGCTCATCATATTCCACAAAAATAAGAAAGCCGCCGCCAAGACGCGCCTGTAACGCATCCGCTTGGGCCAATACCGCCGCCCGATTTCCATCAAGAGCTAGGCCAAGATCAGCCATGATAGGCGTGATTTCTCTGACCATTAGTCCTGATTTACTCAGACGCGAGGCCATAACATCTCTTGCCACCTGACCAATATTCGTGCTGGCAGCAGGAGAGCCCGGTAGAAGATAAACAGATTCTGCCATGGCCTGACGATGAAAACCACTACCTGATATCATCTGGATCAACCCCAGCATGACCAAGGCAAAAAGAAAACCGCGCTGTTTTAACATCATCTCAATTCCTTTTTCTAACCATCACTCACCACACTGAAAATGAAAACTGCGTAGGTGATCTGGCTTTTTTAATCTGAGATTATCGGCGCTGACAAACAGGCGATAATCATAATCAGGGCTCATACCAGCCTCAACCATAACCAGTTGAAGCCATTTGCGGATGCGCTGTGTCTGGGCTGTTGTTTGAAGCTCATAAATCGCATAATTCGGATTGGGTGCCTTGTCGAGGGTGGCGCCAATAAACCCCGGAAACTCATTTTCTATAATATTAAGGATAGTTTCCTGCTCACAGCCATTAAACCCTTCAAACGCCAACCTTATCGACTGGGCCTTACCGCCCCATGGCTTAATATCACCAAGGCTGGTTTGATAGCCGTTTTGCTGCAATCGCCGCTCAAGGCTTCTGGCAAGGGCCGCCGCCGCCGCCGCAATATTATTGCTTTCCACCCGAAGCAAAGGCAAGGTAGTTGCTTGCGCTATAATTTGACCTGTTTTAGCATCGGTTGCCAGCAAATACGGGTCAGCGAACGCTGTTGCCCCTTTGAGCAAACCAAGTTCCACAAGAATGATGCTGTCATCATTTGTCGCCAGATAAGGGATGAGTATGGTGAGAATATCGTCCATGTCAGCACCATCAAGCGATACCTCCACCTCTTGTTCTATATAAGCCGGATTAGTGACGCTAATCCCAAGATCAAGAAGTGCTGCCCGAAATTCATGTTCCAGCCGATGCAAAATAGCGGCGTCTGCATCATTGTTCGAGGCAACCATCTGATGACCAGAAACAATCATAACGCGATCAAGGGCCATGGCATGATTAAGGCTAAAAAATATAATCCCTAAAATGGCAAAAATTAATGTCTTCATTTCAATTCCTTATCTCATTTTTCCATTGCTTAAACTGAAGGTGCAATTGAAATCTATTAGCAATATCTAAATTGTTATATAAGTTAATGTAAATATTTGGATAAAATTTGTCCGGCTTTTTATTTAGGTGATCCACAAGTGAGGTTAAAATGAAATATTCGTCTCTATTACGTGCGCGACCAAGCGTCATTTCTCAATATGTTGTGATAAGCGCGGTGTTCCTTTTTACGCTCTCGCTTGCCTCAACCGCAAGAAGTGATGCGACTTGCGGGTCTGTCACCGAGGCTTTTGCCGAAGTGTCCATGGAATATACCCCTAAATTTCTGTCATCTAAGCCCAAAGATGAAGATATCGCCGCGCTTCAAGATTTGGCCATCAAAGCGGCATGGGATGAGTATATCAGCGGCTGTATGGATGATGGTAGGCTAAAGCAATATCTGGCCAAGAAAGACAGTATTCTGGCCGATATCACAAATTATGTCAGCGTGGTGGGATTCCAGCATGAACAGAACGCATCTGAAAAGAATGTTCTTGATGGTCAAATTGTCATTCGCGTCAAAACCAAAATGATAGACGCATTATTTGCCGATCAGGCGGGATCAGATCTTGGCGAAGGCGCCATGATGATGTGGATATTTTCCGCACGCCAAACCAGCTATATCAAAGATGGAACAACGATCATTTATGATCCAACTGTTGATCAGAGAAGCCAGTCCAAAAATCTGAATAGCATGGAAAACACCTTTTCCAGTGATGGCAGCACCACTGTGGAAAGCACCTTAACCGAAACCATGACGCAAAACAAATCATCCGGAACAACCATATTAGAGGGCGCCGAGCGTGAACTGGGCGAGCGCAATTATATTGTCGTTTCCTCTGCGGATTTCGGCACAAGCACATCAAGCGTCCTAACCATCAATAATTTTGAGCCGATCCGTTATGTTGATGTTGTCAATGAATGCGGAGGCATTGAACCTGATCTGGTAGAACAGGAAATTGCCCTTAATGGCAAAATGAGTCGTGAGACCAGAAAAGCAGTTATCACCGCCGCGCGTGATTGTGAAATTGAGTTTCTTGCCATTGGCACGATTGATATCGGTTTGCCAGAGGCATCAACATCCGAAGGATATCGTGTGACGGCCTCGGTCAATGGCACCGTGATTGATATCCGCAAACGCTTACCTCGTGATGTCGCAGCCTTTGGCCCTATTCAGGCTAATGATGGCGGTATTGATGATGTTATGGCTATCCGCAATGCCCTCATTAACGCTGGTGAAAAAACAGCACAGGAAATTGTGGCCGTGTTAGATGCCAAAGGCATCCGCTAGAGAAATCTTGCCAGAGAAACCTTACTAGAGAAACCTTGAGGGTAAGTTATGAGAGTTCTAACCATCTCACCAAAAATGAAGATGATCCCACAATGGATGATGATCATGACACTGGTCATGATGATAGCCGGAGTTCATCTGATCAAACCTGCGGCGGCTAAGGTTGCTCTGGTGGAAGTCACCGCCGAAGGTCTGGGCATGACCCAAAGAGATGCCATCATGGACGCGCTAAAAATCGCCATTGGTCAGGTGAATGGTATGTCTGTGTCTTCCCAAGTGATTTCCAGAATGTCTAGCCAAGTTGTTGATACGGATATGGGTAGCCAGTTCCTATCATCTGCTGAGTTTATTGAAGATATTTCGACGGCGACCGATGGTCATGTTGACAGCTTTGCTATTGTCTCCACCCGGACAAGACCTGATTTTAATAACGCTGTTGAGGTCGTCCTTAAGGTCAAAGTTGCCAAGCTTGTTACCTCCCCACAACTCAACCGCTTGCGGTTGGCGGTCATTGAACCTTATCTTGATCCCGCTATCGCAAACCGCGCCGATGCCCCCGGCTTTGCCCGTGATCTGCGGCGAGAAGTGGAAGACTATCTGACCCAAACTCGCCGCTTTGCCATGATTGATCGTGCCATGATGTCAGACACGCAAAAAGAATTGAATCTGATTGCCACCGCTGGCATGGCAACACGCGAAAGCGTGCGTCTTGGTCAGCGCGTAGGTAGCGATTATTTGGTCATCCTCAGCATTCATGATTTGGGCCGGATCATTAAAGAGAGACAAATCCTAGGGACAACAAATATCCTGCAAGACATTCGAGATGAAACGGAATTGTCTATCCGGATTATTGATGTGGCGACTTCACAGATTAAGTTCGCCTCAACCCAGAGGTATTCTGTTGATCCCAAGCAAGATGCCCTAGATAGCAGCGCCGCCTTTCGTGTGGGTGAGTTGATTACCAACGCGATTTATCCTGCCCAAGTGGTCGCCGTTGATGGCACCAATTTAACAATTGGCCAAGGCGGTATCACCATGACACGCGGAACGGAATATCATCTTGTGGCACTTGGCGAACGTCTTTCCGATCCTTATAGCGGTGAAAGCATAGGGCGCAAGGAAACCATTATTGGCCGCGTCCGCATCACAAATGTTCAGTCCAAGCAAGCCACTGCGGAAATCCTATCGCTTGAGCCATCTGGCAGAAATGCTCTGAAGCCCGGCCAGACGGTATTGCGGCCCATTCATCCTGATCCCTTAGCAGAAGCCCTTAATGCCCAGCAAGAACTGGAAGCGGCTAAATCTAAAATCGAAACCCAAAAGCAGAATTTCTTTGAGGAGTAATAGTAATCATGTTTTCCCCTATTTATCGGATTACCGCTGGTGTTTCCACCTTGGCATTTTTGATTGGCGCCGTGCCATCATATGCCCAACAGCTTGATCTTAACGATTTCATCGCTCCGGTTCAGGGCGGCCCCACCGTCGTGAGCGGCCCTATTGATGATGGTGAGACTGTTCATGCAGAAACTATGCAGGATGGGATGAATTACGCTCATAATATTTTGAGAGAAGATAACGAAAACGGTATCAGAGTGGTATCCACCGTATCAGGCATGGGAACGATATCACGTGCGAGCGCAGGTTATCAGATTTATGCTAATCCTAACGCTACTTTGCTGTCCAAGCGCGCGGCTTACGCTGAAGCCTATTTAGAGGCAAAGAAACAACTGGTTGCTAATCTCAACCCTATCCGAAGCACCTGCAATATGGCGCTGGAAAGTGATCTGGTTGCCCTTGATACCGGCATGGATAGCGCTGCTAATATCAACCGCAGTAGCACTGATATTTGTGATGAGGCTGTCTCTGGTATGCTGGCCGCTTATGTGGTTTATGATGTTAATGATGACACCGATAACCGCGAGGTATCTATCTCTATCGCGACCAGCACAAAAACTCGCAATGCGTTTTTGCGCTTAAATCCAGCGGTAATCCGTAGCACAGACCCCAACGCCGCTTTTGCTTATGTGATGAACGAAATTACCAGTTATGCGACCCCGCCTATGGGGGCAAAACTGATCACTCATCCCGAAACAGGTGAGCAGATTGTAATCGGATTTGGTAGTTCAATCATCCGCCAAAATAGCAATTCTAATGTTGCTAAAAAGTTGAAAAAAATGTCTCGTGATCAGTCTGCTGTGCGGGCGCGAAATGCGCTGGTTGCATTTTTGCGAGGTGATGATTTGTACTGGCAGGGTGGATTTGAAGAAGACCAAATAGAATCCACAGAACAGTTTGTCATTCCCGTAGATGAACAGGGCATTGTTGGCGACCCCCAGATTCTCAATGATGATCGTGATACCTTTTTAAATGTCATCTCAATGGGCAATAGCTACGCGGCTGTTACCAGTGGTCAAGTGCCAGAAGGTGTGCAGACTAAGAGCTTTGAATCAGCAGATGGGAATTGGTATTTCAGTATCGCTGTTTTCTCGCAATCTGCTCGTGCGATGGCCCAAAATAACGCGCAAGAGAACGCCGCCGCCGCCAATGCGATTGATGCAACACCTACCCCCCTGATGTCCACACAGCCAAGCAACAGCAGTGGCATGATCATGGAGGGTGGGATGTTAGAAGATGGCGTCAACCCACAAGGCCCAACTGGACAGGTTTCTGATAGCAACGATTTCTAGAATCAGTCACGAAAGGCTATTGATCATGAAAGCCATCTTTGGGGCAAGTTATCTGATGCTGATCATGATGGGGTCTGTGATTTATCTTAGCCCCATCCCCCTGCCCCCCCTGATCCCTCTGGCTTTTGCTGAAGAAAGGCAAGACATGGCATCTGTCATAACAGATGCTATTGCTGGGCATGATGGCTTATCAGGGTTATTTTCTGAAACCGAAATTAACGACATAGGCGCAAATAAGGCCGCGACCTTTACCGCCATTGGGACAACAAGATATGCGCTCGCTGCCGTCCGTCTGCGTGACGGCGTTCAGGCAAAAGATATCTCTGAACCCTATTGTCGGTCACAGCTCATGGCGCCCGAAGCTAGTGTTATGACCGCCAGTCTTTATGCAAAAACCAACGATGATATGCTGATCAGCGTGTTACAAAAACTGTGGCAAAGCCAAGGTGAGTTGAGTGGCTCTGAAGTAACCACCTCAATTTTTAAGGCGGATGGTTACGCGATGACGCTTTGCAAGGTTGAGGATAGCGGCGTCACTACCGGCTTTGTTGAGGTAGATGTGGATTTGCTGACCGATGCTGAACTTCTCATCGCCCGCCGCCTTTATGAGACAGGTGATGCTGATCTCCTGCACCAACGCATGATGCGGCTTTATGATGAAACAAAGCGACCTGATGCGGGAGCCTATCTAGCCATGGCATTTTGGCTTAAGGAGGAATACGAGGCTGGCTTTGCAATTGATGAGAAACTAAGTCATGCCAGCTTATCAGACCCTTGGCTTAAAAAGCAGTATGGATCAAACTTTGATGCGGCGGTAGAAAAATACTTTGCCGCCGCGCTTGATGACTCCCATTTAGATAATTAAATTATCATCTCTG